>CAZQNO010000060.1:9053-16721 GCA_964594775.1 uncultured Spirochaetaceae bacterium | reverse complement strand
GGCGGCGCCGCCCAGTTCATTAAATCGGTCATAGAGAACGAGGTAAAGGTCAAATCCCGCTTTGCCATTCCCTCCACGATTCAGCGGACGGGCAGCCATTTCGCGTCGAAAACCGATGCGGACGAAGCGTATATGGCCGGCCAAAAGGCCGTACAGCTGGCTTTAGCGGGAGAAAACGGCAAGATGGTTACCCTCCAGCGCGCCGCCGGCAAGGAGTACCGCTGCGAGACGGGGAGCGCGGAACTCTCGGCGGTGGCGAATGGAGAGAAGTACTTCCCGAAAGAGTGGATATCCAAAGACGGCTTCTTTGTGAGCGACGATTTTCTCGAATATGCCCGGCCGCTCGTACAGGGAGAGGTACAGCCTCTTATTGAAGGCGGCTTGCCCAAGTACGTTCGGTTCAAAAAATTTTTCATATAGAAACTACACAGGAGGCGGATATGGTTCCATTACAGATTGATCTCGAGGGAAAAACGGCGGTTATTACCGGCGGCGGCGGGGTCTTGTGCAGCGCCTTTGCCGAAGCGATAGCGGAATGCGGTGCACGGGTGGCTGTGCTCGACATACGTAAAGAGGCGGCCGAAGAGGTGGCCGAGACAATACGCTCGGCCGGCGGAACGGCTATGGGAGTAGCGGCAAACGTATTGGAGCAGAAAAGCCTTGCGGAAGCGGAGAAAGAAATTTCAAAGAGCTACGGTCCTGCGGACATTATCTTGAACGGCGCTGGCGGCAACAGCCCCAAAGGTACGACTACAAAAGAATATCTCTATCCGGAAGACTTGAAAAAAAAGAGTGAAGAACTCGTTACCTTCTTCGACCTCGACCCGGAGGGAATCGAATTCGTCTTCAACCTCAATTTCCTCGGCGCGCTTCTGACGAGCCAAAGTTTTGCAAGGAAAATGGCCGAACGGGGCCGCGGGTCGATAATCAATATTTCATCGATGAACGCCTTCACGCCGCTAACCAAGATCCCGGCCTACAGCGGCGCGAAGGCGGCGGTGAGCAACTTCACCCAGTGGCTGGCCGTCCATTTTTCCAAAGTTGGTATCCGGGTCAACGCCATCGCACCGGGTTTCTTTCTTACCAACCAGAATAGAAGCCTGCTGAAAAATGACGACGGCTCATGGACCGAAAGGGCGGAGAAGATACTGGCGGCCACTCCTCTCGAGCGTTTCGGTGTACCGGAAGAGCTCATCGGCACCCTCCTCTACCTCTTAGACGAGGGTGCTTCGGGATTTGTCAACGGTATCGTAATCCCGGTCGACGGCGGCTTCTCCGCCTATTCCGGGGTATAGGCGGTAACTGCAGCCTCTAGTGTACAGCCGGTATTGTTCATAGATTTGCTCCTTCATTTGCTCCGCCCCGCTCGAAGTCCCTTTTAATAAATTTAAATATCGTAGTACAGCGCGAACTCCCAGGGATGGGGACGCAGGTCGAGGGCCAGGACCTCGTTGTTCATCTTGTAGTCGATCCAGGTCTCGATCACGTCTTCGGTAAAGACGTCTCCCTGCAGGAGGAAGTCGTGGTCCTTCTCCAGCGCCGCGAGGGCATCCCTCAGCGAGCCGGGGGTCTTCGGCACCTTCGCCGCTTCTTGAGGCGGGAGGTCGTAGATGTCTCTGTCCAGCGCTTCGCCGGGTTCAATCTTGTTGCGGATTCCGTCGATGATCGCCATTAGGATCGCCGAGAAGGCGAGGTAGGGATTGCTCGAAGGGTCGGGACAGCGAAACTCGAAGCGTTTGGCCTTCTCCGAAGCCGAGTACATGGGGATCCGTACCGCCGCGCTCCTGTTGCGGCGGGAATAGGCCAGGTTAACCGGCGCCTCGAAACCGGGAACGAGCCGCTTGTAGCTGTTGGTCGTGGGATTGGTAAAGGCCAGGACCGCCGCCGCATGCTTTAAGAGCCCGCCGATGCCGTAGAGGGCTGTTTGGCTCAATCCGGCGTAGCCGTCGCCGAAGAAGAGGTTCTTCTTGTCCTTCCATATCGAGACGTGCACGTGCATCCCGCTGCCGTTGTCGTTCCATAGGGGCTTCGGCATGAAGGTGACGGTCTTTCCGTACTTTCGGGCGGTGTTCTTGATCACATACTTGTATTTGAGCAGGCTGTCGGCTATCTTCACCAGGGAGTTGAAGCGCATGTCGATCTCGCCCTGTCCTCCCGTTGCAACCTCATGGTGGTGGGCCTCCACCGGCATGCCCATCTCCTCCATCGTCAGTACCATCTCACTGCGCAGGTCCTGCTGACTGTCTGTCGGCGCCACGGGGAAGTAGCCTTCCTTGTAGCGGGGCTTGTAGGCCAGGTTCGGCTCTTCCTTGCGGCCGGAGTTCCAGCGCCCCTCCACCGAGTCGAGGTGATAGTAGCCCTCGTGTTCGTTCTGATCGAAGCGGACATCGTCGAAGATAAAGAACTCCGCCTCCGGTCCGATAAAGGCGGTGTCGCCGATGTTCGAGGAAACGAGGTACTTCTCCGCCTTGCGGGCGATGTTCCGGGGATCCCGTGAATAATCCTCTCCGGTAATGGGATCGCAGATATTGCAGATCATCACCAGGGTGGGATGAGCCGCGTAGGGATCGATAAACGCCGTTTCGGGAACCGGTTTGACGATCATGTCCGATTCGTTGATCGTCTGCCATCCCCGGATGCTCGATCCGTCGAAACCGAGACCGTCCTCAAAGGTGTCCTCTTCGATTTCGCTCATCGGCACGGTAAAATGCTGCCACAGTCCGGGAAAATCCATAAAACGGAGATCCACCAGGCGGATGCCCTCGCTTTTTATGAGTTCGAGAACCTCTTTCGCCGTCTTTACTTCCTTCATCTTCGTGCTCCTTGCGTCTTAGAATTCATGAGTATAGCTATTTAATGCAATTTGCGTGCCAAGAGCGGAAGAATGTTTTAATCACTTATATGGCAATAAGTTAATCAAATATTAACGGTTCGACAGACGGCCCGAGCAACATTTTCCCTACAATTTTGTATTTTCTATTAGAACAACCTACATTAATGTAGCTCTAACAGCTCGAAGAAGAGGGTTCGAACCTCTTTCAAAGTCGCCGAAAGACGAGAGGGAAAATCACCGCTGCAGAGATTCGTCCATCTCATACGGCGTCCCAGAGCATCAAGGGCCCTGGGGCCCCGCGGAAGCCGGTGTTCCTGGCGGTCCTCCAATAACTGGAGGAAATGCTCCACCCTCCGGAGAAAACGGTAATCGACCATGAGCTTCTCAGCCTGATCTTCATTAAAGTGTCCCCGGTCTCTCAGCAGAGCAATAGCATCGAGGGTGTTTTCGTTGATGATCCCCGGGTCCGTCCGGGCATGAATGAGTTGAAGGGCCTGCACGAGAAATTCGATATCCCGTATTCCCCCTTCGCCCTCTTTGATGTTTACCGGCTTATTATTGCCGCCGCGGCCGTCTTTCAGAGCCCGCGCCTCCGCCACCGAAGCGATTATTTTTTGCCTTTCAAGATAGGTAAAGGCCTCGGCGCGGATTTCTTCCAAGAGCCGGCGGCCGAGTCCGCGGTTTCCCGCGGCGGGGCGGGCTTTGAGCAGGGCTTGATACTCCCAGAGCATCGCGGTCCGCTTGTAATAGTTACGCAACTGGGCGGGCGGGAAGAGGAGCTCTCCGGATGACCCATATGGCCTCAGCCTGAAATCGATACGGAAGACTCTCCCGTCCTCGGTGACTTCGGCAATGTCCGCCCGCAGCTCCCGAATGCCTCTCTCGACATGCGTCTTTCCACTTTCTCTGCTGATTTTCCCGGCTTCATCATCATAGATAACCACAAGATCGATGTCGGAGCTGTAGTTCAGCTCTCTTCCTCCCAGCTTCCCGAAGGCGAGAATGCAGATCCGCTCCGCCTCATGAGCCAAACGAAACTGCAGGCTGCACTCGAGGACCGCATCGGCTATGCCGCTCAGTTCGGCGACGACCTCCTCCAATGGGACGCCGTAACAGATGTCCCGGCTGCCAATACGTAAAATATGCCGATGTCTGAACTCTCTCAGGGCCCTGCGCCAGCGAAGCGAATCATTAATCCCGCAGCTGCGTCGAATTTCATCGAGCTCTAGAAAGAAGTCTTCGTACTCCATCGCCACGCGTATCTTTTCCGGGTCGGTTACGAGGGAAAAGGATTCGGAGTCCCGCATCAGCATGTCGGCTAAGAAACGACTTGCCCCGCAGATGCGCAGAAGAATTTCCAAACGCTTCGGCTGACTATAGAGTTCCTCGAAGAGCTCTCCGGGTTTAGGATGCGCAGATATGAAACGCTCCCAGTTGTTCAGGGCCATGTCCGGGTCGGGCCCCCGGTGCAGGTAGTCCCAGGCAAAGAGAGCCAGTTCGATGCAGCCCACGTTTTTGGGACAGCGCTCCATGACGGCAGCGAAATTGCGAAAGGCCCGAGCCGGTTCGGCGAAACCGCCCTCCCCAAAAATGCGCTGCACCTCCTCAGTCGAAACTTCCTCGGAAAGCAGGAGGTCGGCAATGCTTCCCGAAGCGGCCGAAGAGAGGGCATGCCTGCCGAGCCGCTGCTCGACGAAGCGCCGCACCACTGCCGTACGGGCCTGGAAGTCGATCCACAGCTGCTCCTCCGCCGGCACTCCCTTCGCATCCCGATAGCCCAGCCGCCGTGCCAGATGGAGAAACTCCGCCGAGCCGCGAAGAGGAAGATAGAGGTCCAGAGCGTTTCCCCGGAGCATCCGCAGCCCGTTTATTAAGCGGCGGAGAAAGAAGTAGCTTTCCTCGAGCCTCGAAAGGGTCTCTTCGTCGAGACTCCCCTTCTCCGAGAGACGATTGAAGGTTTCATGCATATAGGGCGTTCTGAGCTTCCGGTCGTCGGTCCCCTCTAAGACCTGAAGGATCTGAATGGTGTACTCTAAGTCAATCAGACCGCCGGCACCGTACTTGACGTTTTGCTTCTCCCCGGACAGATACTTTTCCGCCTGGACCTTCCGCAGGCGGATGAGTTCCTCCACGTCTATGCTTCCGCCCCGATAGAGCAGTTCATCCCGCAGCCGCTCCAGCTGGGCCCCGAAATCTTTGCTCCCCGCCGTCGCCCGCAGCCGTACCAGGGCAAGCCGTTCGAGACTGGAGGCCTCGTGCCGGAAATAGGAGGCGAACTGTGCGAAGCCGACAGCCAGAGGCCCTCCCCCGCCGTGGGGCCGAAGCCGCAGATCGACCCGGTAGATCCCCTCGCGTTTGCTCTCAATAAGAGAGGCGGCGAGCTTTACCAGATGGGAGAAAAACTCGGCATTGTCGATCCGTCTCGGCCCTTCGGTCTCGCCGGCATCCCGATAGATCACCATTAGTTCGATGTCCGAGGCATAGCCCAGGGCCCGGCCGCCGAACTTCCCCAAAGCGGCAACGGCGAACTCGCTCTCCAGATTCGCCACCGTCCGCGGGACCCCATAGATGCCGATGAGGTTTTCCCAGGCACTGTCGAAAGCCCTGCGGACCACCAGCTCGGCTATGCGGGAGAGATGCTCACTGAGAAATCCGAAATCCGCCTCCGCTTCGGTGATGTGTTTCAAGTCGACGAGGTAGGTCAGCCGGTCCTTGAAGGCGTTCAGGGCCTTCTTCTTTTCCTCAAGGATTCGGGTTGGGGTTTCCCCCCCGGCGGCCCTACCGCCCTCGGCGCGCCTTTCAGCTTCGGCAAGGGCTCGGTCCAGCTCCTCCTCCAGGACCTCCGGTGAGAGGTCGAGGTCCTCGCTCAGCCGCTCTCCGGAAAGCAGGGGAACGATGTGTTCATACTGCAGCCGGATGAAGTCCTCCCAAAGAAAATCACTGGCCCCCAGTATCCGTGAGAGGCGGCGCAGGACGGCCGGCTCGGCCACCAGGCTCCTGACAGTCTCCTCTCCTCCGGAAAGAGAGATCTCCCGCACCAGGGTTTCGAATTTTCGCAATGCCCCGTAGGGATCGGGCGCGTTCCAGAGGAAGTAGGTAAACTGCTTGGAAAAGAGAACGGAGAGCCGCAGAGAAGCCGACAGCTGTTCCCGGTTTTTCCTTCTTGCAGAGGGTACCCGCACGTAAAAGAGGTCCTCTATGTCCTTCTCCCGGGTCTCTATCTCCACATGTTCGATGGAAATTCCGTGAAGCGCCAGCACGGTGGAAAAGGTGTAGAGGAAAAAGGGGGTGTCCTGAGACCGCACCCTTAGACCGGTCAGCTCCTCATCTACTTCCTCCACGCTCACATCAACGGGATACATCTGCGGCGGCCTCTCCGTCTCTCTCCGCAGACTAAGGCGGGCGGCGAGCTCCTCTGCGACCCGGCCTTTCGCCCGTTCCGTGGAGTCCGGACGCCCGCCGGAAAATACAATGGAAAGGACCTCATCGAGGAGCCTCTCTCTATCCGCAGGGCCCGCCTTGGGGCCCGGCATACGCCCGCGAAACACGTCCACAACCTTCCTCTTCGGGAGCTTAGCCGTCGCTCTTCGGCGTACCGGCTTCCCCCCTGCCGATCTTCCCGGGCCGGCCCCGCCCTGCAGACGGTAGGTAAAGATGTCCCCCGAAACAATGTTCAAGCCGACTGCCGAAAGGGTTCCCGAAACGAGTGACAAAAGGAAATCCGTGTCGAAGGTGACGAGACAGATTTCTACAAGCCCGCCTTCATGCTCGGTACTACTGATCTTATAGGGGGTCGAGTCAGTCAGCCCGGCGAGAAATTTCCCGTAGCTCCGCAGCTCCTGCGGATCGAAGAGCTCGAAGTACCGGGCAGGAAGATGCGAGAATTGCTCCCGGGCCTCTTCTTCGGACAGTTCGGGAAGCAGGCGGCGGTATCCGTCCAAATCCGTCATGGCCATAATTATACGCTAGAGGGCCCGTCGGCGATAGAGACGGCTGTAGCAGCCCTCCTTCGCCATCAGTTCATTATGGTCTCCCTGTTCCACGACAGCTCCCTCCCGGAGAACGAAGATCGTATCTACACCCCGCACCGTGGAGAGCCGGAACATCGCCTCCTGGATGAGGGCCTCCGACTCGTTGTCCAGGGAGCTGGTCGCCTCCTCGAAGCGGATGGGGCCGCCGCGGTATTCGAGGGCCCGGGCGCGGCGGCGGTCGCTTATGTCGGGCTCTATATCCATGATTTAAACGAAGCGCTCGAAGGCCGCCGTCCCCTGCTGGATCTGCTCGTTGAAGTTGATCAGCCGGTCGATGGGGGGAAGGATGATACCCACATAGAGGATGAATGAAAGGAGGTCGTAGACCTCCACGACTCCCCGAAAAATCAACAGGACCCCGCCTCCGACCACCACGAGGTAGTAGAGATCCCGCAGAAAGTGAATTCCCGCGTGAAAACGGGCCATCACCGTATAGGCCTCCTCCTTCGCGAAACGAAAGTTGGTATTCGAACTCTTGAACTTGTCCTCCTCCAGCTGTTCATTGGCAAATGCCTTTACCTCACGGATCCCCTGCACCGAGTTCTCCACCGTGCTGTTTATCTCGGCAATCTCTTTGCGCACCCGCCGAAAGCCCTGCCGCATGCGTCCACCGAGAAGGAGCCCCCAGACGAGCATGAAGGGCAGCGGGATGAGGGAGATGAGCGCCAAGGGAAGACTGAAGATACACATGAATATGTAGGCCCCGATGATCACGACAAGAGAAATGAGGAGGTCCTCCGGCGCATGGTGGGCAACCTCGGCTATCATATTTAGGTCGTTGGAAATCCGGGACATGATGTGGCC
>CAZQNO010000060.1:6895-8953 GCA_964594775.1 uncultured Spirochaetaceae bacterium | reverse complement strand
GATGTGGCCCCACTTCATCCGTATGTAGTTCAGCACGAGATTGGTCAGATAGATTCCCATCATTGCGGCGAGAATCCACACGATCATCGAAAGGTCCTTCTGCGGTATATGGGTCTTCAGCAGGGTCCGGGTGAGGTAGGGAAAGAGGATGGAAAGGCCCGCCATGACCACCGCGGCGGCCATGTCCAATATAAAAAGCGGGATGTGGGGTCTGTAGTAACGGAGAAAACGCTTCAGCATTGTATATCCTCGATGCCGTACTACTATACCGGTCCCGGGGGCGGGTGTATACTAATGCCATGGACTGGAGCGGCTTTCTCTGCAGGACCGACCTCGAAAACGAAGCACTCCAGCGTCTGAGCACCGACGAAAACGCAGATCCGGCTGCAGATCCGGCCGCCGAAGAGAAGCCCCTGCAGCCGGTATACTGCGCCGCCTGCGGCTCTACCGTCACCTACGCCGAATACGCAACAGCTGTCGGCGGCGCCTTCGAACACGTCTTTACCAATCCCCACGGCTATGTCTTTCGCATCGGCCTCTATACTCTCGCCCCCGGAGCCGCCCCGGTCGGCGGTTGGACCGAAGAGTTCAGCTGGTTCGCAGGCTGCGCCTGGCGCTACGCCCTCTGCGCCAACTGCCTTGCCCACCTCGGCTGGGAGTTCGGCGGCGGGCATCAATTCTTCGGCCTCGTTTTGCCGAAGCTGCGGGGGGCTTGAAGAGAGGTAAGGTTTCCGCCTGCTCTAAGTTTCGAGGGCGAATAATCCGTTATCCCTCAAAACCGAAATGGCCTGAATACGATTCTTGACTCCGAGCTTTTGGAAAATGTGTGTCACATGGGTCTTTACCGTTCGTTCTGCGATAAACAGAGTTTCGGCGATTTCGGCGTTTGTAGTGCCCTTGATAAGGAGAAGAAGGACCTCCGCCTCCCGTCTACTCAATTTATACCGTGAACGCAGGCGGTCTTCCGGCATTTTCTCTCGCAGGAGCAAGAGATACCCGATGCGTATAGACCATTTATCGTGAAGAGAGGTAACCCTTGCCTCCACCGGTATTTTCTTCTCCCCGTTACTCCGCAGCTCGATACTCTGTGAGAAACTCTCTCTTTCTCTCCCTCTCGTTTCCCCAAAAAAGTTCAAAGAAGAAGACGAATTGGACATGAATTCGTTAAAATGTGCCCCGATTAAACGCTTTTGAGACCCATCAAGGAGTTCTTCCGCCTCCCGGTTTAACGTGAGGATCTTTCCGTTCGTGTCCGTTGTCACCGTTGCTAAACCGGGAATCTCTCTAAAGGCCTCTTTGTCTGCGTTCCTGGGCCCCAAGAGGAAGTGGTCGCGATCCATTAAAAGGGTTACGGCAATGAGCCAGATCAACTGAAAGGAGAGAGCTCCTCCCTTCGTGGGCAGATCGATTAAAAGGGGAAGAATAAGGGCCTTCGCCAGAGTAAGGGTAATACTTGCGAAGAGGGCCCAGAAGAGGATTCGGCAGTGGCGCCGAACTTCCCGACTTTCAGCTCTCCTTACCCTGAAATATATGAGAAGGAGTGAAACCACCTGAAATACGAGCCAATATCCGAAGAACGAAGCAAAGGCCGTGGAGGAGTACTGGTGGGCGTAGTTCCAAAAGTCTCCTTCCCGCTGAAACTCCTCGAAATAAGAGCTGTTTCCCATTATTAAGATGGATATTGTGAGCATCGGCAGGTATAGCAGCCACTCGTATTTCCGCAGCTCCCGGCGCAGCAAATCGGTGAGACGCAGGGTAAAATGGAGCATGAAAGCCGCATTGAGTCCGGCAAATCCTACGGAAATTCGAAAAAGCATCTTCATCGTCCGCAACGATTCGGTATGAAATGAGTAAAGAGAACTTATCGACCACAGGGCAACGGAAAGGGTGAGGAGAAAGAAGAGTCTGTGCAGGGTGGAGCCGGGACCGTTACGCAGAACGATCAGCCCCAGAATGATCGCCACCGCAAAGGTGATTGAGGCAAGGAGTATAAGCAGGATCATACCTAAATAATAAAATATATTTATGAGAAATCAAGTGATAATTTGTGGGACGGGC
>CAZQNO010000060.1:0-6795 GCA_964594775.1 uncultured Spirochaetaceae bacterium | reverse complement strand
ACCTAAATAATAAAATATATTTATGAGAAATCAAGTGATAATTTGTGGGACGGGCAGCTGCGCCGCCCGTCCCACAAAAGTTTGCGCGATAATATTTTTACCTTAGGGTATCGGACTCACATCGAGATCCACCGTGAGAGTCTCACCGGCCGCAAGAGTACCAGGTCCTGTCATGATATGTCCATATCCTGCATAGTCTGGTGAATCAGACGCAGGGTCCGCAGTTACCCAGGCAAAGGCTAATACATAGTAGTCACCTGTAGGAACACTTGTAATGCTGTAGTTGTCGGTATTTGCCCCAACAGCGCTGGTAAAGCTCCACTGACCACCTGCTGTCTCATACGCTGCAGGATCCCCGCCCCCTGCACCCTGCCATGCCGAATACTGTGCTGAAGTCATTACCGATACGTAGTAATCAAGTGCACCTACAACCGCACTAGAATCTGCTTCCACAAAGGTGAGCGTACCACTTACCGTTCCAGTAGAACTTGAGCCTCCACCCCCATCATTCCCCGCCTCGCTGCAACCGAAAAATACCCCGCCCAAAGCCAAGACCGCCAGAACAACCACTAACCGTTTCATACGATACCTCCAAAAAATTATAGATTTGAGCAAAATCATTGTTTTTGGGAGAAACCGGCGCATCGTACGAAAGTCGTATTTTTACCTTTTTTATGAAAAAACCATCCTAGAGATTCCGGTAATGGAAAATTCTGTCGGGGAGTGAAGCGGGCATCTCGATTTGGGCAAATGTGAGCCGTGTCGAACTGCCGTGCAGTAAGTCTTCCATAATACTTTCCCGCGGAAGCGTGGTGCCGGAGATCTGCTGCGTGGCGAGCAGTTTGTATCTCTTGCCAACCTCTCCATTCCGCCGGTATTCAACCTCTCGGATGAGGCGGCTCTGCTCGTCGATGTAAAGGACTTTAACGGGCCACATATCCGCCTTCTCCCGAGGCTCGATCTCTAAGCGAAAACAGCGATATCCGTCCCGTTGAACATGAGAAAAATCAAGAATACGGTATTCTCCGCTGTTTATGGCGGCAAAGTCGGAGGCCGTGAAATCCGAATCGAAGATGTGCGCATCCTCAGCCGATCCCGTTACCTTGCGCGTTCCGCGGCTCGTCGCTATCCATTGAAGAGCTTCTCCCGATTTCGGGTGGTGCTGCAAGAATTTCATCTTTCGCAGAAACGCCGGGCTGGTTATTTGCATGAATATCTTGTACTCGCCTTCTTCATTGTTGATCTTAATATCTATTTCTCTTTGCTTTTCACCGGCCCCCTCCCCAATATCCATAGCCACTTTCATAGAGAGGTACGGACTGCTGCCGAACATATGGCTTTTTCCCAGTACCGATTCTCCGGTTTCGCCCGCCGCCAAAACGGCAGTACTGAAAAAAACGAAAAACACGGCGTAGTGAAAAACTGCACGCTGCCTTTTCATAGAGACTTGCCTTTTTCATTACATCTTTGTACTTTTCAGGCAATAGCTTCATTATCACAGTTTTATTAGAAACAACATTCGCGAAATAATCGAGGTTTCTATGGTAGAATTTCAAGCGATAGGAAAAGATTACGGTGATCTAAAAGCGTTGAGAGATGTATCCTTCTCTATTCCAAAGGGAGGTATCGTCGGTCTCTTAGGACCTAACGGCGCCGGTAAAACCACGGCCATGCGGATTATGACCGGTTATATGGAACCGAGCCGCGGCAAGGTGCGAATCGCCGGCGAAGAGTTTTCTCCTGATTCGGTGCACCTCAAGGCACGGATAGGGTATCTGCCTGAATCGGCACCGGTGTACGGCGACATGCTTGCCTGGGATTACCTTATGTACGAGGCGGAATTACACGGACTCGATCCGCGTACACGGGTTCCCGAGACAATCCGGGAAGTCGGCCTGGAATCCCATGCCCACAAACCGATTCGTGAGCTTTCAAAGGGCTTTCGACAGAGGGTCGGGCTTGCCCATACCCTTCTTCATGAACCGGAGCTCCTGGTACTTGATGAGCCGACCAGCGGATTGGATCCCAACCAGATTATCGAGGTTCGTAACCTCATTCGCAGGATTGCCGAGACAAAGACGGTCATCCTTTCGACCCACATCATGCAGGAGGTGGAGGCCCTCTGCAGCAGGGTGATCGTTATTCACCGAGGGAGTATCCGTTACGATGGGTCCATCACCTCTTTTTCACCGAGTTCACGGAAAATTCATCTTTCGGTAGCCGGTGTTGAGTATAAAAAAATAGAGGAACTACTGAAACATCTCGAAGGTTTTCACTCACTGGCTCGGGAAGAAACCTCGGCAGAGGTTGACGAAAATGGTGAGAAGTTACTCCATGTTTCGGTGCTCTCTGCTTCGGAGCTCGACCTGAGACCTGAAATCTTTCGGATCGCCGCAGAGAACGGAAAATTTACCATCTATGAAATGGTCAGAGAACGGACCTCCATGGAGGACATTTTCCATGAACTGACCGCTTCGACGGATACCGGCATTGCCGCAACAGCTGCTGAACCGTTCGGTAAAGCCGCGCAAAGCAGTGCCGGCGCACATCAGAAGGGAGGCGCCTCATGAGCAGCACCGCGTCAGCAAGATTTCGAGCAGGAAAAGCACTATTTCGAAAAGAACTATCCTCATATTTCCAGACACCCGTTGCCTACATTGTAGGAGCGGTCTTTCTTAGTGTGACCGCTTCGCTGTTCTTTTCCGTCTTTTTTATCTATGACCGAGTGGAGATGAGACAGTTTTTTTCTATCCTTCCGATCCTTCTAGCCCTGTTGATCCCTGCCCTCTCGATGCGGCTTATCGCCGAGGAAAAGCGACGGGGTACATGGGAAATCCTTACAACGCTTCCTATGCAAGATTTAGAGATTGTATTGGCAAAGTTCTTCTCAGTATGGGTGACCGGCCTTTTTCTCCTGCTGCCGACGCTTATTTTCACCTTCACCGTTTCGACTATGGGAAAACTTGATCCCGGACCGGTGGCCGGAGGCTACCTCGGATCGATCCTCCTGATAGCTGCATATTCGGCCGTCGGGGTTTTTGCATCGAGTATAACGAGGAATGAAACCACAGCACTTATTGTCGGTTTGGTACTGACCCTGCTTCTGGCATTGATGAACAGTTTCCTCATTCTTATTCCAGCACCACTGGTTTCTCTTATTGAATTTCTCAGTATCAGCTACCACTTCAACGGATTTACCCGAGGACTCATCGATTCCCGTTCCGTCGTTTATCTTCTCAGTCTGACTGCGGGCTTCCTCATGATCTCCATTTACCGCTTGAACCGACAAAAAGCAGGAGGTGCCCAATGAAAATATTTTCCGGCCGAAAAAGCGTGGGAAACTCGAAAAGACCGCACCTTTTCAGGGGAATCAATTTCACTTTAGGAATTCTGATCCTCATTATGATCAATCTTGTCGGCAGCAACAGTTTTTTTAAGATAGACCTAACATCCAACAATGCGTACAGCCTCTCTCAAGTTAGTAAAGAAACCCTTGCGCTTTTAGAAGATCCCTTGAGGGTAAAGGTGTTCTATGCAGAAAAACTACCCGCTCCCTATAATGGGGTACGCCGCTACCTTGTGGATTTATTAAAAGAATACGAAGGCAGCAGAAGAGATGTGTTCAGTTATGAAATCATCGAGACCACAAGCCCGGAAGGGAAATCAGAAGCCTCAAGATACGGCCTCAGCCAGGTAGAAATCCAAGAAGTGAAATCCGATGAGTTCCAATCCAGGGCCGTCTATATGGGACTTGCCGTCCTCTACGGAAATACGGTCGAGCGGGTGGATCGGATCAATACTACTTCAGGTCTTGAATACCGCCTGACCACAGCAATACGCTCGGCTATGGGACAGAGCGACGCCCTCTCAGGAACCGAGGCAAAGGTGGCCATGAAGGTAATCGCCAGCCCCGCCCTATCCCAAATTAATATTCAAGGATTTTCCGAACTCGAACAGGAGATGATCGATGTATACCATAGAATAAATGAAGATAACTACGGTAGAATCAGTTTCGAATTCCTTGAACCTTCAAGCCGAGCAGAGATTGACCAATTGAGCAGCCGTTACGGTCTCGAGCCCCTCAGCTGGAAAAACGAGAACGGTGAAACCCGGAGAGGACTCTTAGAAGTGGTGCTCACGCTCGAAGACCGCACCGAGAGAATGCCCCTACGCATTTTATCTAGTCTTTTCGGCGCCTATTCTCTGGAACAACCGGAAACCATTGAAGAGACAATCCGGCAGGGGCTGAAATCACTCGTTTCGGTAAATCCCCGGATCGCTTATGCCGTCGGTAACGGCGAGAAGAATCTGGATGATTCCAGACAGGGAGCAGCAGCCTTCTCTCAGCTCCTTGACGAGAGATTTGAGATAGTCTCGGTCAATCCCGCAGAAAAAGAAATCCCCAGCGACATAGATACCATGATCATCAACGGTCCTTCCGGCCCTTACAGCGAGGCAGCCCTCTACAGGATCGATCAGTTCGTGATGAATGGGGGAAACCTCTTTGTCCTTCTCGATCGTCATGTCCAGAACATCCCGACTCAGCAGCAGATGATGGCCGGAGCCCGTCCCAGCTGGGAAAAAACTACCACGGGATTGGAAAAACTACTAAAAAGTTGGGGGGCAGAGGTTTCAGAGAACATCGTTTTAGACGAAGAGAGTTATATCTCCCGCGGGCAGAACGGGCAGCAGCAGCTCTTCCAGGTGCCGGTTCTCAGTGGAGACAGCATCAACCGCGATTCTGTAGTGACTGCGGGATTGGAAGATATCATCCTCCTCAACGCCGGCCGGATTTTGCCAAGCGCCGAAACCGATGGAGAGAATACCCCCACGTACACGGTTCTTCTGCAGAGCTCGCCGAAGGCGTGGACCGTTGCCGGCCCAATGGAAATCACCCCCCATATCCAGGGAGCTCCCGGTACCACAGAGACCGAAAGGCAGGATATAGCCGTTCTTCTCGAAGGCACTTTCGAAAGCAACTTCGATGAACCGGTGGATCTCCCGCTTCTTCCGTCACAGAGAAACGCTGAATCGGAGGCCCTCTCGGAGAGGGAAAATGAAACCGGCAACAAGCATGAGGGCGGGACAGATACCGCTGCCGATAATTTCATCGGTGACCGGTTTCGAAAAGACTCCGTGGAGGACTCTCGGATTATCGTAGTGGGTACTTCGGCTCTTACCACCGCCCAGCTGCTTGATCCTCAGTCTCGAACACCTAACGGGACCTTTCTGCTCAATGCCGTCGACTATCTCAATGGTGCACCCGGTTTTGCCGAACTGCGCAGCAAGGGCCTTGGAGTACCGCGACTTCATTCACCCTCTCCAAGCTCACGGCTCATTGCACGATGGGCGAATACCATCCTGGTGCCTCTCCTCGTCCTCTTCGTCGGACTTATCGTTTGGCTCCAACGTCGCAACAAAGCACGACGCATCAAGTCACTCTTTCAGGACAATCAGGAGGTATAGCATGAAAAGGACGATACTCTACGCGGCTATTACAACGGTGCTGGTCCTCACCTTTATTCTCCAGGAAAGTGTGGATAGCAGAAAAAATACTATTCAGGTTCCCATTCTTCCCGGTGAGGTGCATAAAATTGTCTTCGAAAGCGGGAACGAATCCTTGACACTCTCAAAAAAGGATGAAGACGATTCTACAAATTGGAGCGTCGGACAAGAGGCATTTCCGGCGGACGGGCAAAAGATTTCCGACCTTATCTCGGCGACCGAATCTCTTGGTCGTTTAGATGTGATAAGCACCAGGGAAAGCTACAAAAAATTCGGACTCCAGGAAGATGAACAGCGGATCCTGCGATTTTTCTCCGGAGACGATAAAATTCTCGCAGTAAGGTTGGGGAACAAAGCATCTTCAGGAAATTCAGTATATGCCCGCATTCAGGACCAAAGGGAGGTAGTACTGTTGCCCCAGGATCTGTCCAAGTACTTTTCAACGGAAGCGGCGGACTTCAGAGAAACACAGATGGCTTCATTCTCCCGCGAGCGAATCGACCGCATGGAAATTACCGGCCCTGGGCATGAGAAACTGTTGCTGAGCCGACAGGACCGGGAACCTGCCGGAACCGAGAGCAGCAAATCGGAAACTACAGAAGAAACGGTTTGGACGGCAGAGACCGCTACGGGAAAACTACTAGAAAATGTAGAAGAGGGCCGTTTTCGGGACTTGATGATCGAGCTGGCCGATCTTCGCGCCAGTGGCTTTCCCGATAAAAATCCCCAGGGGGAACCGTTCGCAAATCTGAAGATAGTGAAAAACGGTGGAGAACAGGCGGTCGTGTCTCTCTGGCCGCCCGACGAGGCCGGTAATTTCCCGGTTCAAGTAAGCACGAACAGTTACTCCTTTACCATACCGAAGTGGAAGGCCAGGAGACTGCTGCTGGGACTGGACCGCTATTTCGAGGACTTTGAAGAGAACGGTAAATGAGGGCATGCCTCCCAGGCCGGTCTTCAGGGCCGTACGCGCCGATACGTCCAAAACGCTTTCCATTATGCCGGTATATTTCCACCACCTGCTCGTCCGGATCGACTATCCAGTATTCACGAACCCCGTAGTGCTCGTAGAGGGAAAATTTCTGCTTTCCGTCCTTTTTTCCGGAAGCGGGAGAGACGATCTCGACCGCCAGATCAGGGGCCCCCTGCATGCCCCAATCGGTGAGCTTGTCACCGTCCACGCTACGGCGCCACCCAGGAGGAGATCCTGCGAACCGTTTTGGAAAAGGGACGCTGGCGAGGTCCGAGCTGCTGCCGGCCTCCATTGCTTCGTAGTTGCAGGCGGCACCA
>CAZQNO010000059.1:0-16842 GCA_964594775.1 uncultured Spirochaetaceae bacterium | reverse complement strand
AATTGCCTCCAAACCTTTAGCCATTTTCCCTTTTTCTAAGGGGTTGTGAGCATTCTCAATTGTCTGTTACCCCGGACTCTTGGTATTTTTCTGTGCAAAAGCCTCGGGCTTGCGATGTCGCTTCGCGAATCGCTATGCGCTCTTCTCACGCATGGCATGTTTCCGGCACACATCACTAAATAAAAAGAGAGGAGCCCGGTTGGACTCCTCTCTTTTTACCCCGGACGCGATTCGAACGCATGACCTACTGCTTAGGAGGCAGTTGCTCTATCCTGCTGAGCTACCGGGGCAATGCACCGGGCACGCTTGGACCCGGCGGCCTCTCTTTGAGGTATCTATATAGTAGGGAATCCGGCAGCGGCTGTCAACGCGCCCGGCTCGTCCGTGGCGGCGCATCACGCGCAATGAGTTTCGTGCTCTACGGGCGCTCAATCCTTATAGGTGTAGTGCTTCTCTCTTCATCTCTCGATCGATAATTTCTGCGAGAATCCGGGCACCGCCGAGGATTACCTTCTTACAGGCCTCATCCGGGTGGCGGTGTTTCTCCTTGATGAGCCGGCATTCCAGGCTGCCGAACTCTGAGACAAATCTTTCGGTAAAATCTAAAATGAGGCTTTTACTATAGTCGCTTTCATGGGCCACATTTTTCACAAAGAGAGCCGAGAGCGACATAACCGCACCGGTAATCACTCCGCAGGTAGATTCCATGCCCATGCCGCCGGCAAAACCGGCAGAGAGCTTGAGACTTTGCTGCGGCAGCTCAAGACCGTAGGCTTCATTTGTTCCATAGAGCATCGTTTCGCTGCAACTGAGGTCCAATTCTTTGTGCCGGTCGTTCTCGACGAAGGAGATAAGACCGGCCCCTCCAGTTTTGAGCTGGGTCCGCTTTTCCATGGGGGTATTGTACAGGGAAGCGGAAGGCTTGTACACTTATATCAATGGAGGTGTCTTAGCCGGCGGAAGGCAGCCGGCCGGCCTGAATAAATTCTACGGGAAGGGGAAACTAATGGATCTATACGACACGCAAACCACACGGGAGATGCTGAAGACGCGGTGGCCGGAACTAAACAGAGATAAAACCGACAGCGGTCGGAAAATGCCGCCGCCGCCGATGCAGAAGAAGTGCGGGGAGAAAACAACCGCTCTACCGGAGGCGAAGGAGGCGGCGGGCCAGGTCTCCAAAGGAATTACTCTGCAAGAGGCGATACGAAACAGAGAGTCGCGGCGAACGTTCGATCCGGCACCCTTGAGCCTGCAGGAGCTTTCCTATCTTCTCTGGGCAAGCCAGGGAATTCGAAAAAACAATGAGAAGGCGAGTTTCAGGACCGTCCCTTCGGGCGGGGCGCGCCACCCCTTCGAGACCTATATCGTTGTGCACAGGGTCGAAGGGCTCGAATCGGGGCTCTACCGCTATCTGCCCTTCGATCACGCTCTCTGCGCGGTGAGGGAAGGGGCGGTAAAAGAGGATGCCCTCGAAGAGGCGATGCTCAAGCACCACTTCGGCGCTGCGGTCGATTTTGTGTGGGCCGCCGTTCCCTACCGATGCGAATGGAAGTACGCCTGGGAGAGTCTTCGTCTCATCCTGCTCGACGCGGGACATCTTTGCGGGCATCTCTATCTTGCCTGCGAGGATATCGGCTGCGGGACCTGCGCCGTCGGTGCCTATAACCAGGAAAAACTCGACGCCCTCATCGGAGTAGACGGGCGGAATGAGTTTTCGGTATATGCCGCACCGGTGGGCAAGCTGCCGAAAAGAGAATCTTAGAAGACCACCTTAAATTTTTTTCGGCTTCCGAGCATGGAGGAGAAGGAACGGATCTTCTCAATAATCGGGATGTCGAGAACCATTCCGTTCGCTGCGAGCAGGAGTCCGTTAGTGAGGATGAGGTCTTCTTCGAGATACATTCCCGGCTTCAGCTCTTCGATGCCTACTTCCGTACTCTGACTTCCGCGGTTTTCCGTCCAATCGCTGATAAAGGGAACAAACGATTCAACTAAAGAGGGGTCGTAGGAGGTCCCGCTTCCCTCTAAGAGGTGAGCAAGGGCATCCTCAACGGATAGATTGTGCTTGTACACGAGAATATCCCAGTCGTTGACGAGGGTGACGATTCTCGCTCCGTAGGGTATGGCCTCGGCTTCGAGCCCGTCGGGGAAACCGGAGCCGTCGTAATTTTCGTGGTGGGCACGGATAATCGCGGCGGTCCGCTTGAGGTTGTAAATCGAGCCGATTATCTCCTCGCCTTCGACGGGATGACTTTCGAAGGCCTCCCATTGACTCTCGTTGAGCTTTTCCCGAGGCAGGCTGATAATCGTCGAATCTTTACCTACCAGGCCTATGTCGTGAAGGAGAGCGGAGTAGTAATGAAGATAGGCGACGTCTTTGGGATGCTGTAAGTGAGTACTGAAGGCCTTGGCAATCACGGCGCAGCGTTTCAAGTGTCCGCCGAGGAAGCGGTCACTGAGAGATATTACTTCGGTCAGCAGCTGTACCACGCCCTCGTAATTGCGGTGGATGGTTTTCTTTAACTGTTTGAACCTATACTTTGCCTCTTCGTATTCCTTTTCCTTTTGAGCCAGCTGTGTGCGCAGTTCCTCCTCTTCGGCCATGATTCACCTCCGTACGTGTAAGTATATTACATTCCAATGATATTTTCGCTGTAATTTTTCGACCATTCCATCATTATCTCAATAAAGTTTCGCAGGGGCTGAGAGAAATACTTGTCTTTGCAGTATATCAGATAGAAAGTACGATAGAGTGCTTCGTCTTCAATAGTATCGGGTGCCTCTCGTCCCTAAACGATTCGACTCACTTCCATGAGCCACAGTGTAGTCTAGTGCCCCGTGGGAGTTCAGACCTTTAGGCGACTTTTTGTGGATTGTGCAGAATAATTACAATATTTTTCAATACTTATTTTTTTATTACCATCACATTTGTCTTCGCATATTGAAGAACCTTATTGCTTACGCTGCCCAGAAAAAATCCTGAAAATTTACTCATTCTTCTGCGTCCGACTATAATAAGATCGTGTTTCTCTTTTTCCGCCAGGTCGCAGATATTTTCAACAGGAGATCCATGTTTAATAACAGTATTGGCTTTGATCCCTTTTTCTTCGAGTGTTTTCTTTACCGCTGCGGCAGCATCCTCGTAAAAGGAGGACTGTTCTTCTTTTATTTTAACCATAACGTCTCTCGGTATATGATTTGAATAATTCATGTTTTCTGCATTTTCACTAACTGAAAGAACAGTAACTTCAGCATCCATTGCAAGCGCTATCTTTGCTGCTTCTTCAGCTGTTTTTGCTGCCTGCTTTGATCCATCTGTTGTAACAAGAATTTTGTACATATATTTTCCCCCTGTTTGTTTATACCTCAAGTTCATGACTTTTGTATAGTAAAGAATAGGAAAATTAGTCGATAGGGGCAAGCCTGCAACCGGAAAAATGAGAAAATTCCGGCTCAAAAATCGAAAAAATGTGCCCTTCCGGATCAGGATCCTTAGTTCTGCAGCACTTTAAATAAGTAGTTGAGAGAATCAAGAAAGCGCTCACCGGAGAGCCTGTAGGGCATTTCGATGAGACGGGCATGAGAGTCTGTGGAAGACTAAGGCCGGCTGCATACTGCCTCCAGCAAGCGCCTGGGAGGCGATCTGGTGTAGAAGAGCTCAGTTACCCCTTTCTCATAGAGGGCCTCGAGAGAGGTTTCGAGGCAGTCGTCGTGCAGGTTCTCCGCTTCGGTGGCTTTACCGACACTCACCTTTCTTTTCGGCTATGCCGATTTCCTTACATACCCCGGCTACGATGCCGAGATGCTACAGCCGTTTCCCTTCCTTCTTTTTCATGGAAAAAAGAAAAAGGTCTCCGGCCGTGGTGAAGCGCCAGTCTTATTAACCGGTTTATTTACCTGTTTTGTCGTACTCGGTAATCCGGTCGACCTTGGGCTGGGAACGGGTCCCTTCGGTGAACTCGGATTCCAGCCAGATCCGGGTAAGGGTCTGGGCGACCTTGTAGCCGGTGACCTGGGCGCCCATGGTGATCACGTTGGCGTTGTTGCTCTTAGCAGCTCTCTCGGCTGAGTAGGCATCGGAAACGAGAGCGGCATAGACGCCCTTCACCTTGTTGGCGGCAATGCTTACCCCAATACCGGTCCCGCAGAAGAGAATGCCTCGCCAGTATTCACCCGCAGCAACGGCCTTCCCTACCGAGAAAGCCACGTTGGCATAGATCGGATCATCGCTGCCGAAGTCTGTATACTCATAGCCGAGATTTTCCAGCTCTTCGATCACATGTTTTTTCAGGTCCACGGCGTTCGGATCGCATCCGATGGCTATTTTTTTTCCCAAAACAGTACCTCTCTTTTACACCATGCGGCGGCCTGGAGTCGCTGCATGCTTTTTACTCTGATTGTCGAACGGAATTATAGCAAAAGCCGAAGGGTTGTACAAGAAGGGGCATCAGAGAACCGCAATTCTCAATTTGGAAGTGTCGGCAACAACACTTCCAAATGAATTACTGATCAGAGAAAACGTTCTTCTTGAAGGGTTTCCTGTATAACCGAAATTTCTTTCTGTCCGAGGGAGACAAAAGGTCGCCGGGATTCTCCCCCTTGATGCTTGGTACACCGAACCTGCCTGAAACTATACTGTTCACCGTGTACAGGGAGAGATGTAGTGCTCTGGCCCGTGCGGTGTTTCCTTCTAGATGACTCGCCATAAGTTCACAGCAGTGCTCCGGAAGGAAGGTAGTTTGTTAGGGACATATCTCCGCCGCGGGCCCCCGAAACAAGGGCCGGGTAGAAGATATTGGCCGACCCGGCAAGGACCGAAAAGGAGGATTCAGTTCTGCGAGTTGCCGCGAGGAAGCCGTAAATACCATCGCCCGAGGAATCCTTGATCCCGAGGATCTTCGGGTGTTTTGCCGGTTGTGCTACCGCGGAAGGGCAAAGGCGTACACCCCCGGTGAGTTTTGGAATATTGTAGAGTATGAAGGGGAGTGGGGAGTTGTCGGCGATCTCTTCGTAAAACCTGAGGTAACTATTCAGCACAATTCAGAAAAAGGTCTGGACTCCCTCCGAATAATAGACGACACTATCAGGCCATACACGCGACATTGTCAGAACTTCAGCCGATTCAGCTCTCCCTGCTAACAAAGCCGGATCAAGCGAGTTTTTTCCGGGCGCTTGTATCACATTACCACTATCTCGATTGTCTGCTCTTCGGAGCGCCGGCATGGAAAGTCGCCAGCAGGGATTGCTATATCGGCTGGAATGAAGCCGAACGCAGGGCGGGACTCACCCGCATCGCCAACAATATGCGATTTCTCATCCTCCGTGTTGCCTCATTTAAAAATCTGACGCTTCCGGCTAAATGGTGGTTGCGGTCCCTGCTCCCCCGACAGACGCAGCCAAGAAATAACCCGGAACATCGGCTGCCGCTCCGGGTATAATATGTAGGGTCGAGTTATTCTTCTATCCAAGCCACTCTGCAACCGTACCCGCAATTTGGTCCGGCTGCAAGCCATAGAGCCCAAGCAGTTCTTCGTAAGGCCCGTTGCTCGCGAACTTGTCGTCCAGGCCGATCATTTTTACCGGTACCGGGTGGTGTTTCACGAGAGTTTCAGCCACGATGCTGCCGAGACCGCCGTTCAGGTAGTGTTCCTCCACCGTCACGATTCTTCCAGTCTCCCTGGCCGCCTTCACCACCAAGTCGGTATCGAAGGGTTTGAGGGTGTGGATATTGATGAGTCGTGCGCTGATACCCTTTTTCTCCAGAAGCTTTACCGCCTCCAGTGCCTTGGCTGCTACCGTTCCGGTGGCCACAATAGTCAGATCGCTTCCCTCGCTCAGGGTAACACCCCTTCCGAGTTCAAATCTGTAGTCCGGTCCGTCGTTGATCACAGGCATCTTGTCTCGGGAGATTCTCAGGTAGACCGGGCCTTTGTGCTCGGCTGCCGCTGCAACCGCCGCACGGATCTCCACGGGATCTGAAGGGGCGACTATCGTAAACCCGGGTATAGTCCGCAGGATCGCAATATCCTCCAGGGAGTGGTGGGTCGGCCCCAAGTCGGAGTAGCTCATCCCTGCACACCGGCCGACGATCTTCACATTCTGCTTCATGTAGCCCACGTCGTTCCTGACCATCTCGAAGGGTCTCGAAGTGACGAAAGGGGCAATAGCAACCACAAAGGGGATTTTGCCGGTGGTGGCAAGCCCCGAGGAGTAACCAATCACTCCCTGCTCCATGATTCCGAACTCGATATGGCGTTCGGGGTACTTCTCCTTGAAGGGTCCCAGGCCGCTTCCGGAGGAACTGTCCGCCGAAATCGCCAGGATATTCTTATTGCCCCCTGCCGTTTCGGTCAGGGCCTCACCAAAGGTTTTTCGCGGATCCAACATTTCGCCGCTCATACTCTCACGCTCCTCTCCGCTTCTTCCAGGTCCCGTTCGGCCTGTTCGATCTCTTCCTTGGTCGCCTTCCAGTAGTGGTACTTGTAGTTTCCTTCGGCAAAACTGTAGCCCTTGGCCTTGACGGTATGGGCAATCACCACCGAAGGTTTACCTTTTTCAAAGGGAATACTGTCCGTGCAGTCGAGGATCTGATTGTAGTCATGCCCGTCGATCTCTCGCACCGACCAGCCGAAGGATTTCCAGCGTTCGGCAAGGGGGTCGTAGCTCATGACATTCTTCGTTTCACCACTGATCTGCAGGCCGTTCTTGTCTACAAAAACGAGCATATTATCCAGTCCGTGGTGGGAGGCTGCCGCGGCGGCTTCCCAGTTCGAACCTTCAGCCAGTTCGCCGTCCCCCATCACCACGTAGACCTTGGAATCTTTGCCGCTCATTCTCAGCCCCATGGCCATTCCACCGGCGATGGACAGTCCGTGTCCCAGGGCCCCTGTGTTGCTCTCAACTCCAGGAATTTTGTGCATATCGGGGTGTCCCGGCAGCTTGCTGCCAAGCGCCCCATAGGTATCCAGAATCGCCTCATCCATGATCCCCTTCCCCGCGAGAACCGCGTAGAGGGCCAGACATTTATGCCCCGCGGACAACACGAAACGGTCCCGGTCTTCCCAGGCAGTATCCCCGTGTTTTAACCGTATAGCATGAAAATACAGCACAGTCATGATATCCGTCGCCGAAAGGGCACCTCCGGCGTGTCCTGCTCCGCCGGCTTTTATCATCCGCAGGATGTTTTTCCGCACCTGTACCGCCTTACGCGAAAGCTCCTTTACCAGCTCGTCTCTTTCTTTCATTTGTTCACTTCCATTCTATTCAAATTGGAAACCGGCGGCCCTTTTCTGCAACACTTTGTATGACACACTGGCCGCCGGCTCATTTTTGTTTTAATTCTACCAGAAAAAGTTTCCCTACAGGAAGGACCCCACGTAGTCGATCATTTCCCGGAAAGCCTTCTGGAAGGCATCCATGTTCTCCACCATCGAGGTGATCTCGTCGAACTGTTCCACTGCAAAGCCATCCTCGGTGGAAGACTGGCGGAAGTACTCGATCGTGTTCAACTTCTTCATCACCGCCGGGTCCGGTTCCCTCTCCCAGTTCGCCACTATCGGGCGGTTCCGGTAATGCACCAGCACGTCACCAATCACCTTTGGCGGTACGGTGTAGACCATGTCTCCACCGGTAAACATCTCAATGTGGGGATACTCCACCTGGCCGTCCAAGCTCTTGTGTTTCCTGGCAGAGCAGGTGAGCATCTTGATCGGCAGGTCCCTTTCCTTGAAAAGCCGCGCAGCCGTCTTCACCACGAATTCACTGGCCACCCGCAATTCGTAGGCATTGATCGCCATGTTGTTCGCATCGATCACCCCACGCAGGGACTTCGAATCCTCCAGTCGTCCGGTCATATGGGTGCACACCGCTCGCCAGCCGTGGCGAGGCGTCTTGTTCTCACCCAGGTGTTTCTTTCGTCCCCTTGCCACGCTTTCAGCTACAGCCATGATCTGGGGCAGGGTAAAAACCGCCGTCGCATTGGTAGCGACACCCTTACCTGCGAGGTACTCGAAAATCGGAATACCCGCGGTGGCGCCGGGGATCTTGATCATCACGTTAGGAGAAATCTCCGACAGCTCATCGGCCATCTCCTTCATCGCAGCTCCATTTTTAATAAGCAGGGGGTCCACCTGCGCGGAAATATGTCCCTGGGTACCGTTGCTCGCCTCGAAGAGGGGCATGAAACGCTCGGCTCCCCGGCGTACCACTTCCTTGTAGACCTCACGGAACAGGCCGTACTTGGAGCTGCCCGTGTAGCTTTTCCGCAGATCTTTGATGATCTCCGCCCACTCGTCTTTACGGGTTTTCAGTACCGCCCAGCTCAGGGGGGGGTTAGTAGTACAGCCCTTGTAGAGCCATTGGTCTACCGGAGCGGGAAAAAACATTCCTGCCAGCTCATCGGCCAGCCATTTTCGCTCGTCATCGGTGAGGCCAGGATAGACTGTCATATCATCCTTGAAGTTCGGCCATACCACGGGAGAACTGTCCCACCAGATCTCTTGATTTTCATTCAGTTTCTGTATTTCCCGCCATGCGTTGTGCATAAAAAACCTCCGTTTTTCTTGTTGCTTGAAAAAATCTCCCCTTAGTGTTCGTTGAAATCACCGGTACAGCGGTCACACATGCCCTTCCGGTAAAAATCAGCGATGCCGCAAGAAAGATCTTTTCAAAGATCAACATATAGTGATATAATATGTATAGTGGGTAAGCCACTATACCGATAGTAGCGTTAAACAGCTGGGTTGTCAACAAGTCCTGCAGTGTTTTTTAGAAATTCCACCGGGCGGTTAAAATTTCAATCTGTGGGATACTTAAGACGGTTTCAGAAATCAAATAATTTTGAATTATCAGGAATTTTATGGGTATGTTATAATGGAAAAATGAACACGATAACAAACAACAGGAACATACATGATAAATAAAGAACCCATCTACCAGCAACTGAATCACCTCTTGAAGGAAATGATCCACGAAGAGGAATACCAGGTAGGAGACAAATTTCTCACCGAACGGTCGATTTGCGAAAAATACGACGTGAGTCGGGCTACCGCCAATAAGGCCATCTCCAATCTCGTTTCGGAGGGGATTCTGGAATTCCGCAAAGGGGTGGGAACATTCATAAAAAACAACCCCCACAATGAAAATCTCGACTCCATAGTCAGTTTTACGAAAAACGTCATCAGAGCCGGCAAAAACCCCACATCCCGCGTCCTTGTGTTCGAACTTTTAGATTCCTCCACCATTGATCCCCGGATCAGGGAAGCCCTTCTGCTCGGGGAGAACGAAAAAATCTACAAAATCGAACGGCTGAGACTGGCAGATGAAATCCCCATGATGCTCGAGGAACGCTTCATCGTTGAAAAACACTGTCCCGGCCTTTCGGAACACTCCCTGGAGGGCTCCCTCTACTCCCTCTTTGACCGAGAGTACGGGATTCAGCTCACCGGTTCGGATGAAACCATCCAGGCCATCGTGATAAGTCCGAAGGAAGCGAGAATTCTCCAGGTCGATGAAGAACTTGCCGGCTTCAGGGTCACATCCATAGGCTACATTGAAGACAAAATCCCCCTCTGGTGGGAACAGACTACACATCGCCCCGACGGCATAGAGTTTCGTTGCCAGGTCCGCCCCCACCACACCGAGAGAAAACTACGCGAACGGCTGCTGCTCCGAATGCAGGAGCCGGAGGAATAGATTCAGTTCTCCCGCAACTTGAGAACGGGCCAGTTTCTTTCTACTGCGGTCTCCTCAAGCGAGGATTCCGGGTCCACCGCCACCGGGTTTTCGACGAACTCCAGTAAAGGCAGATCCGTCAGGGAGTCGGTATAAAAATAACTCCCGGCGAGGGTCTGTTCGTTCTCCTCCAACCAGGATTTTAGTCGAAGGACTTTCCCGGAGCCGAAACAGGGCTTTCCCAGGACTCGCCCGGTGAAGTGCCCATCGTTGAGCTCCAGTTCCGTGGCCAATAGATCGTGTATCCCGTACATCTCGCAAATCGGTTGAGTGACGAAACTGATGGTAGAGGTAATAACCAGGAGTCTATCTCCTCGTGCCCGATGTTCATTCAAGAGTTTCTCCGCCCTGGGGAGATACATTGGTTCTATCTTTGTCTGCAGGAACTCCTCTCTCAGAGGAAGCAGTTCGGCAAGCGAATAATGGCTCATGGGCTTCGCAAGGAATTCGAGATACGCCAGCACATCGAACTGACCGGCCTGGTATTCTTTTAAAAAGCGATCGTTACCCCGTCGGTATTCATCGTCCACCAAGCCTTTCTCGGCCATGAACTCACCCCACGCATGGTCGGAATCCCCACCGAGAAGCGTATTGTCAAGATCGAAGATTACTACACTCATAATGAACAACCGTTTACATTCTTCTTAAAAAAACCAGATAGGACATGCAATTCTTAAATTGCGTACCCACGTGAATATAACATATGCTAACCCCCTTCTAAGATCCTGGTAAATCTACTAAGTATCGGGAGTTAGCATATGTATTTTCTTCACACTTGTATTACAAGTTCAATACGTTTAGTTTTTTGACATGTACTCTTTTACCCCTTCCACAAAAGCCTTGTTGTCCTCCTCTGTGGAGATGGTAATCCTGAACCAGCCGTTTCTTCCATACATATCAGCTTGATTCCTGAGAATAATCTTCTTCTCTCTTTCGAACCAGCCAACGAGATCTTCTCCGACGATACCTGCATCTGTCCCATCAAAAAGTATATAGTTCCCGTTACCCTCGTGAACTATAAGCCCGGGAACTTTTGAGAGTTCCTCCGTTATCCATGCAACCTGGCTGTTGTTGTGGTCAACCCTTTTCTTGAGTGCTTGTGTATCATCGAAAGCGGCATTGCATACCCACATTGTCAATGTACTGACATTCCAGGGAATGAGCGTAGCCGATATCTGGTCTATAATTTCCTTTCTTGCCAACATATAACCAAATCTGAGACCAGCCAGCCCATATGCTTTTGACATTGTTCTCGTTATCATCACGTTCGGATAGTCTTTGATGAGTTTCGACAGCGATTTTCCATAACCGGCAAATTCGATGTAAGCTTCGTCGATTACAAACGGGACTCCTTGGTCTGCAACTTTTCTGAAGTTTTCCTCACTCATAAAATTACCCGTCGGGTTATTTGGGTTTGCAATTACAATTAATTTTGTCTTTGGTGTTATTGCCTTTATAATACCGTCAGGGTCGAACTCGAATACTTTCTTATCGTACTTCATGGGAACGGAAACAAGCTTCCCGCCGTTTACATTACATCGTAGCTTGTAAATCCCGAAACAGGGGGTGTGCTGAATAACTTCTTCACCCTGGTTCGGCACGATAAAACTCCGCCATATCATGTCATATACTTCACTCGAGCCGTTGCCGATGAGCACATTCTCCGCACCGTTGAGTCCGTTGATCTTCGCAATTTTATTTCTTATGACAAGACCTTGGTCAGCATAGACATTGCCTTTTTTTCCATATTCATTAATTGCATTTAGCACTGAATCAGGCGGTGAAAAAGGGTTTTCATTCGACATCATTCTATGAAGTGAAGGATCCTTCCATGCCTTCTCAATGTGCGGGGAAATATACATTGGAATTCCCTTTATCCACGGCACAAAATAATCTTCGATCTTTTTCATGATTTTCTCCTCCTGGGGAAAAGTGTAATATATTTTTGGCAAAAGCCAATTTTAGGGTGGAATAAAAAAATACATTTATGCTTTTAATAATAACGTCCTTATAAGCCGGTAGAGAGATCTTAGCTTCTCTGTAGTAAAAATACAAACCTTCAATGAACAATCCTCGCAGCCCTTTCAAGAAGACTTTGTCAAACCCTATACAGCCCCATTGACGTCCCGTGTACGAGGCGTACTATATATTTTCCATTATTTTTATTCAAGGGGTTTTGCTTTCTCTAGAGTGAAAAGATTCTTCAGAAATGTGCTTATCCGGTCTCGCTTTTTCAACCAGTCTTATGTTATACTGCTTATCGAAAACGGACCTAACTTCAGCTATACGCCGTTACCTGGTTCTTGTTCATTTAGATTATTATCGGGGTATGCACTTGACTCACCTACACACTACAAATAGTGTGTAGGTGTTTGGAAGATTATCCCAGAACGCCGGCAGAGAATATGTGTCGAAATTACGATGGACGAGAGGATTCTCATGCCCCGGATGAAGCCGCTGAGGATGTGGTTTCGAGCTGTTTGGCATGTGACCAGTCGAAAACATGGGGCAAACGCACGGGGGATTCAGCGGATCATGGGAGGAGGAAAAGGATGACTGAAAACCTGAATTTACTGGAAGTGGAAATGACAGATAAAATTGTTGCAGACCTTATTCCTGAATGGAAAAATTGTGACATTGATGTTTCTGTCCTTAGCGGGGGAATAACAAATTTACTTTACAGGGCAAAATGTGATAAAGGCGATGTGGCTATACGAATATACGGCGACAAAACAGAAATGTTTATCGATAGAGAACGAGAGGCAAGTGCCCTTAAACAGATGGGGGATGCCCAGATATCATCAAAACTGATCAAATACCTGCCTGAGAAAAATGTAACAATTGTTGAGATGATTACCGATGGATATACACTTAACAATGATGATTTTCTAAGAGATGACTGGCGGGAAATAATAGTTGACCCTATAAGAAGAATCCATTCAAGCGGCGCTTTTGTTGATTATATTTTCAATCCCTATAAACAGTGTATAAAGATGTATAATATTCTCGAAAATATCGGCGCCGTTAAAAATTTTTCTGAATTCGATTTCGACGGGACCCTAAAGAAACTAAAAAAACTTATCGGCGTAATAGATATGGGTGAAGAAGAGTATGTATTCACCCACAATGACCTTCTCGCTGATAACTTTATAAAGGTTACCGATGAATATAAAGACAAATTCGAGAAACCACTTTACATAATCGACTGGGAATACGCGGGAATGGCCCCCCGATACTATGACGTCGCCGACATGTTACAGGAAATTCTTGTTCCAAGGGATGTGGAAATAAGCATTATCGAACACTACTGTGAAGGGAAGGACTTCGATAAAACCTTGTACTACTGTGACATGTTCAAGCCGTTTCCCGATATTTACTGGTTCCTTTGGAGTCTCATCCAGAAAACTGTTTCCACTATTGATTTTGATTTCTACAAATACGGCAGGGATAAATATGTAAATGCCCAGAACAACATAAAACTCCTGGAGACTGACTACAACGTAAAAATATAAGGCGCTTTTGTGAATATGGTGGCAAAAGGGCAATTATGATAAGGAGCAGCCGTACCGCTGTCCCGAATGTGTATTCCGTGGGAGTTCAGACCTTTAGGCGGCTTTTTCTGGATTGTGCTGAATAGTTACATTTTTTTCTTGACTAATTCTCCATTTGCTTCAATAATTAACACGTTGTTAATAATAAGAATTACTACCAGAAAAAAGGAGGTTAGGAAGGAGGTTAGGAGAACAGAATAACAGATCTACAAAAACCAGAATGTTGTGAATACCGGGTGTGCTAGGGCGTGTGTGGGATGAATCTAAAGAAAAACACCCACCGGGCGTACTTGGTCAAAAGAAGTGGAGCAGTAAAACATATAATTATTTTTTGCTGTAAGAGTGAATTGGAACAAAAATGTTCCAAGGAAAATGAAGACCTTAGGAGGAATGAGGTGAAAAAAAAGATTTTTAGTTTTATTACCGTGCTTGTTGCGCTCATGGTTATTGCAAGTTTCATGACAGCGTGTAACGGCAACTCCGGTGAGACCGCAGCAGAAGGCTCGGAGACTCAGAGCAAACCCAAGGAAACCATCAAGTGGCGACTGCAATCATATGCAGGACCGGCACTGAACGAACACGTGGTGAAGAATGCCATTGACGAATTCAACAAGGCGGCAAATGGCGAAATGGTCATTGAGGTTTACAGCGCTGATGAAATTGTTCCCCACGGTGAACTTTTCAGGGCATTGAAAGAAGGCACCGTCGATATGGCTGTAAGTGATGATTCCTCGATGGCATCCCCTGTCGACGTATCCATCTTTTCCGCGTATTTCCCTCTGGTCCAACGATATGGACTGGACGTTAATATAATGTGGGAGTTTTGGGGGCTGAACGAAATATGGGAAGAAGCCTATGACGAGGTCGACGGTGTAACCTGGATCAGCCAGGGAAGCTGGGACCCCTGTAACTTTGCCACGACCAAACCGATCAGGTCTATCGAAGATTTTAAGGGACTGCGCATGTACATGTTCCCCACCGGTGGTGATTTCATGAAGCAGTTTGGTGTAATCCCCATGTCTCTTCCCTATGAAGATGTCGAAATGGCTATCCAGACCAACGTTCTCGATGGAGTTGCCTGGTCAGGTATAACGGAAGACTATACCGTCGGTTGGGCGGATGTAAACGACTACTATCTCACCAACCCAATCTCGGGTGCCTGGTCCGGCGGCTGGTTCGCCCATACCGAATCTTGGGAAGCGCTTCCCGATCATCTGAAAACGATGCTGAAGATGGCAATTGACAAGTCTCACTACTACAGGCTCATCTGGTACTGGTGGGGTGAAGCACACTACCGTGTAAACGGCGAAAAGCTCGAGCTCACAACAATACCTGACGATGAGTGGAAAGTTATAGAGGAAGCAGCCTACGAGTACTGGGAAGAAGTCGCTCAAAAGAGCGAGAGGAACGCACGGGTTGTAGAGATTATGAAAGAGTTCGTAGAAACTCAGAAAAAGGCTGGAGCACCATACCGCTACGGTGAGGAATAGATCCTCTCTTTTTCGGTTGCCTGGTTCAGTTTTTAAACCATAATATTTTTAAGGGTTACCCTCGAATGGTTCCACCATTGAGGGGGTAACCCTTTTCATGAAAGGTTACCTGAAAGGAGGTAAAATTAATGGCATCAGAAAAAAAACACGGCATTCTGTACCGCATTTTTAGCACTTACGTGCATGCCATGAGTAAAATAAGCACGTCTGTTGGAAAGTTCGCACGGTACTTGGTACTGCTCATGATGGCTATACTCCTCATCGAAACCTGTGCTCGGTTATTTTTCAATGCTTCACAGATATGGGCGGTTGAAACGGCTCAGTTCGTTATGGCGGCTTATTACATGTTGGGTGGGGCGTATATCCTGATAATAGGTGGTCACGTCAGAATGGATCTCTTTTTCCACAGATGGACGGCGAGAAACCAGGCACTTTCCGACGTGATAACATTTGGGGTTGCATTGTTTTACATATTAATTCTCTGGTACGGGGCATATACGGGACTGGTGTATGCAATAGAGTTCAAGCAGGTGAGCTACTCCGCGTGGGCGCCTTCTATGATACCGATAAAGATATTTATGGTTATCGGGATAACGATCATGGTGTTACAGATGATTGCCGAATTCATCAGAAGTCTTTCAATTCTTGTGAAGAGGGAAATTCAATGAGTTATGAAATAGGCTTGCTTATGTTTCTTTCGATGGTCGTCATGCTCATCACAGGACGACACATATATGCTGTAATCGGCGGTGTCGCCGTCATTTTCGCCATAGCTCTTTGGGGAAAGGGGGGGTCGGGCCTGGCCTTTCACGCGGCTATCTCGCTGCTGAACTGGTATCCCCTGCTGACGCTGCCCATTTTTATCTTCATGGGCTACGTGTTCTCGAAGGCCGGTATAGCAGAAGACCTCTACAATATGTTACACGTGTGGATGGGACCGGTCCCCGGGGGGCTGGCCATCGGAACAATAGTACTCATGGCGATAATAGCCGCCATGAACGGCTTGAGTGTTGCCGGTATGGCTATCGGTACCACCCTTGCACTCCCGGAAATGATGAAGAGGAAATACGACAAGCTCTTAGTATCGGGTGTTATCCAGGCGGGAAGTTCTCTTGGTATCCTTGTTCCTCCCAGTGTCGTGCTGGTTCTCTATGCCATGATTGCCAGACAACCGGTTGGAAGGCTCTGGCTGGCCGGTGTCTTCCCGGGGCTCATTCTCACCGTTCTGTTTATTATCTATATATTGATCCGGGCCTGGTTAAGACCCAGCCTCGGCCCTCCCCTGCCTAAGGAAGAGCGGCAGATGCCGTTGAAGCAAAAACTGATACTCCTCAAGTCCGGGATTCCACCGATACTCATCATCTTCTCTATGTCCGGCCTCTTCTTCCTGGGGGTCACCTCCCTGGTAGAGAGCTCTGCAGTGGGCGCCCTGGCGGTATTAATCGTCGCCCTGTTAAAAAGGCGACTCTCGTGGAAAGATTTTGTCGAAGTACTCACCGATACGCTCAGTGTGAGCTGTATGTTCATGTGGGTCATTCTTGCAGCACTGGCCTTCGGTGCCATCTTCGATGGCCTTGGGGCGATTCACGCCATTAAGGAGCTTTTTCTCGAAAGAGCCGGGATGGGAAAATGGGAGATCATCATCATGATGCAGCTGTCCTTCATTCTGCTCGGCACTTTTCTCGACGACACCGCGATGCTTATTATCGTTGCTCCTCTTTACGTGCCGATTGTTATTGGGCTCGGGTTCAGCCCAATCTGGTACGGCGTTCTGTACACGATCACCTGCCAGATTGCCTACCTGACACCGCCCTTCGGCTACAACCTCTTTCTGATGAACGCCATGGCACCAAAAGAAATTACCCTTGGAGACATTTATCGATCCGTATGGCCCTTCGTGGCGCTCATGGTAGTCGGCCTTATCATAATAATGTTGTTCCCATCACTGGCAACGTGGCTGCCTGAGCAGGTCTACGCCGGGTAAAGACAAGTCACATACAATACGCAGACACACTTCTTAAAGGAGGGGCTTATAAAGCCCCTCCTTTTTAATGTGGTACGCCCTT
>CAZQNO010000058.1:13876-17404 GCA_964594775.1 uncultured Spirochaetaceae bacterium | reverse complement strand
CTTCGCTCTCAGCGAGTATCTATTGCCTATCCCGCATGATTTGAACCACTATGATATCCTTACTTTACCGTCTTTACAGTTTTCTCTTCTCCTACTATTATACACTACGAAATGGAGGTTTTATATGGGTAGAGGAGACAAAAGAACGAAGCGGGGAAAAATTTGGCGTAAGAGCTACGGGAAAACCCGTCCTCATAAGAAAAAAACTACGAAGTGATTCCGGAAAAGACCGCCGCCTTTCTCACACAACATGGCCTCGAGGCCCGCGAAATCGCCCTAGCGCAATGAGAAGGGTTATTCAACGAAACACCCCCGTTTAGGCTAGGGAGCTTCCTTTTTTCGTTTTGCTGCCGGCAGTTTACTCCGGGGCGTAAAATTGCTACCTTATTAGTAAGAGACAAAAAGGGGGGATCATGTATACATTAGCTCTGGCACTGTTGATCGGCATCGGCGGCTTTATAGCCTACCGCGGATATAATAAGGAGAATACCGCTCTCATCATCGCGGGCATCGGCTTTGTCCTTTCGGTAATATTCTTCTTCTGGTTCATGGGTTTCTGGGGAGAGAAGCTCTGGTTTCAGTATCTCGGACACGAACGCCGCTTCTGGACCGTTATTATTGCTAAACTCGCTGCCGGCGGTGCGGGACTGCTCGTCGGGACCCTCTTCATGTTCACCTTATCTTTCCTCGTTCCTAAACTGCGCTCTTCGATACGCTGGATCGCCGTCGCCGCTTCGGGACTCTATGGAATGACCGCGAGCGCTTCCTCCTGGGACGTAATACTCAAGTTTTTGTATCGCAGTTCCACCGGAGTGAGCGAACCCGTCCTGGGTAAAGATGCGGGTTTCTACCTCTTTAGCCTCCCCTTCTTCGAATACCTCTATTCGCTCTTCTTCATGCTCGTAGTCTTCTTTCTCATATTAGCGGCTCTTCCGTCGCTGCGCGAAGCTGGTCCCTATCTCATCAAGGGTTTTGGCCTCTCCTCTAACGAAGAAGAGGTGGATAGAACGCCGCCGCTGTCGGCACACAGCAGAGCATTCGTGGTGGGAGGGGTTCTTCTTCTCATCGTCCTGGCGGCGGGAAAACTCATCTCGAAATATCAACTCCTCTACTCCGAGCACGGAGTAGTGTTCGGTCCGGGCTGGACGGACGTGCATATCAAGCTCCCGGCATACTACCTCTCGGCAGCAGTGGCCCTCATAGGGGCCGTACTGCTCCTCATCCCTGCGGTGCGCAGCCGGCTGTCGAAACTGGCCCCGAAGGGCTTGCTCTCCTCCCTTCCCGGTGCCTCCGGACCGGCGGCGATGCTCCTGGTGGTCGTCGTCGTGATCTGGTTCCTCTCCCTGAACATCGTCCCCTCAGTATTTCAGGCCCTGCGGGTAGAGCCGAACGAGATCTCCTTTGAAACCGAATATATCCGCAACAACATCGAAATGACCCGTTACGGTTTCGGACTCGACACATTGACGGAGAAGAACTTCCCCGTTGAGGGTGATTTCTCAAAGGAGACCGTCCTCGCCAATCCGAGCACTATCTCAAACATCAGGCTTTGGGACTGGCGGGCACTCGATTCGGTCTACAAACAGTTCCAGGAAATCCGCCTCTACTACGAGTTCGAGGGTATCGACATAGACCGCTACCAAATCGGCGACCAATACCGTTCGGTGATGGTTTCGGCACGAGAGATGGAGACGGACAATCTGCCGGCCGACAGTCAGACTTTCGTCAACAAACGCTACAAATACACCCACGGCTACGGCATCGCGATGAATACGGTCAACGAGTTTACCAAAAACGGCCTGCCGAACTTTCTCATACAAGACATTCCGCCTAAGTCCGTGCATCCCTCCCTAGAGGTGAAGCGGCCTGAGATCTACTACGGGGAGCTTACCGACTCTTACGTTATTACCAACAGCAAGGAACAGGAGTTCGACTATCCCAGCGGGCAGGAGAACAAGTACATCCGCTACGAAGGAGAAGGCGGAGTACCGGTCTCCAACTTCTTCCGCAAGCTTCTCCTCGGGTGGAAACTCGACGGAACGAGTTTCCTCTTTTCCGGCTACCAGACCGCCGAGAGCCGGGTGATGTACTACCGGCAGATCGTAGAACGGGCAAAACGGGCGGCGCCCTTCCTCCGTTTCGATTCCGACCCCTACATCACCCTCATAGACGGTGAACTTCGCTGGATAATGGATGCGTATACCGTCTCATCGGACTTCCCCTACAGCGAGAAGTACGGGGAAAACGTCCTCGTCAAGAGCAAGTGGGAAGAAGAGGGACGGCGGACATCCGCAGCCGGAAGCGAGATCAATTACCTCAGAAACTCGGTGAAGACGGTTATCAATCCCTACAATGGAAAGGTGGATTTCTATATTTATGACGAGAATGACGTACTTATTCAGGTATGGGAAAAGATATTTCCCGAGCTCTTCAAATCAAGAGACGAAATGCCGGAAAATATCCGACGGCACGTACGCTACCCGGCGGACTACCTCCTCATTCAGGGTTCTGTCTATGCCAAGTACCACATGACCGATCCGGAGGTCTTCTACAATCAGGAGGACCTGTGGGTGCGGGCCACGGAAAAGTACTACGGCGACACGCAGCCGGTGGACCCCTACTACGTGATGTGGGAGAGGCCGGGAAGCGACACACCGCAGTTCGTCGTGATGATGCCCTTTACCCCGAAAAACCGGCAGGTCCTCATCGGCTGGGTTGCCGGAATGAGCGATCCGCAAAACTACGGGGAGTTCATCTCCTACAAGTTTCCAAAGGAAAAGCGGGTACTCGGACCGCAGCAGATGGAGACGAAGATCGACCAGGACAGCTTCCTCTCCGGTCAGCTCTCGCTCTGGGACCAGCGCGGGTCTAGTGTAATCCGGGGAAACGTCCTCGTCATTCCGATGGACGAGACGATACTCTACGTAGAACCGATCTATCTGCAGTCCGACACCGCAGCATATCCGGAACTCCGCATAGTTGCGGTGATGAGCGAGGACAAACTCTCCTACGCCCCGACCTTCGAAGAAGCGCTGAAGGGGCTCTATGGCGAGGCCCCGCCGCCGCAGAAACGTTTTGACGGGAGCGAGTCGGCAGAAGGAGAAGGACGGGAAGAGGCCGTCAGCGCCCGAGCTGCATCGGCTGCCGGAACGAACGCGGCTGCCGCAGACCGAACCATCGACACCCTCATTAGGGAGGCCAACGATGCCTTCGACACCTACTTCGATCTCCTCGGCGAAAGAAGCTACGGTGAGGCTTCACAGGAACTCGATCGGCTCGAAGGACTTCTCCGGCAGATGGCGGAGAAGAGCTCGGGCAGCGGCGCCGGAGCCGGAGAACAGTAGGAACAGCGGAACCTCATGGCACCGATTCTTCCCGACACGAAGGCGATGGTTTTCGACCTCGGGGACACGGTCTTCCACACGGTACGGCACGATCGTGCCGCCGGGATTCGCCGCCTCCTCGCCCATGCCGAGGGGGTACGCGGCGTGTCCGTCGATATGCTCGTCGAAAAGGGAAAAACCATAG
>CAZQNO010000058.1:0-13776 GCA_964594775.1 uncultured Spirochaetaceae bacterium | reverse complement strand
GGCCTGCGCAGCTACTTCGAATTCGTAATCTCCTCCGCCGACTACGGAATAAGAAAACCGGACCCCCTCCTCTTTGAGCTCGCCGAAAGACGCCTGGGACTTGCGGCCTGCGAGTGCGCCTATGCGGGAAACCTCGTGCACGTGGATGTGGAAGGCGCACTGCGGGCCGGCCGGCATCCCCTGTGGTATACGGCAGGAGCGGTGAAAGCGGGCAGCTACAAAAGGCAGATGCAGAAGCTGCAGCGGCTTTCAAAAGCCGTCCCCGCGGTGGAAAGCTGGGAGGAATTACTCGCTCATCTGCCGGAAGAGAAGGAGGCATAGACTACCGACGGCTCGCAAGCGCCATCTGCACCCCGATTATTCACTGCGTTTCCGGCCTGGTGCCTCTCCAGACCTGCTTGACCGAAGAAACCGCTTCACCTATCATACCGAAAAGGAGTGATTCCGTGCTCGTCTACATCCTCTTTCTGCTCGGCTTTCCTCTCCTAATAGGCGGTGCCTACGCGATGGTAAAAGGGGCTTCGACTATTGCCCTCGATCTTGGCGTCTCGGAGCTCATTGTCGGTCTGACCATTGTAGCCCTCGGTACATCCGCTCCCGAGCTCCTGGTCTCCAGCTTGGCAGCCTTCAAGGGGAGTCCCGACGTAGGAATGGGTAATATCATCGGTTCCAATCTCTCTAACCAGCTTCTCATTATCGGCATCGCCGCGATCATCGCTCCCCTAAAGCTGCACGCAAGCATCAGATGGAGGGAGATCCCCTTCACCCTCCTGGCGACCCTTATTCTCATCGTTATCGCCAACGATGCGATCCTTACAGGCTCCTCGGGCAACAGCCTGTCCTTAGCCGACGGAATCGTCCTGCTCGGTTTCTTTTCGATATACCTCTACTATATTTTTTCCATCTACAAGGACCGGAATGAGCCGCCGGAAAAAGTCGAGGCGACCTCTCTTCCTCTGGCCTTCGTATATACCCTCGTCGGCATCGCGGGTCTGGGCTTAGGGGGCCAGTGGCTGGTCGACGGAGCCTCCCGCATCGCCCTCAGGCTCGGCATGAGTGAGGCCTTTATCGGGCTGACCATTGTGGCCGTTGGAACATCACTCCCCGAGCTGGCGACCTCGGTTACCGCCGCCCGAAGAGGCAAAGCGGATATCGCGGTGGGAAACGTCGTGGGTTCCAACATTTTCAACATTCTCTGGATCCTCGGCTTCTCCTCCACCCTTCACCACATAAACTTCAATCCCCTTCTCAATATCGATCTTCTCTACCTCGTCCTCATTACTCTCGTTTTCTTTCTCTTCACCTTTACCGGCAGAAGCCACTGCATCGATCGCAGCGAGGGAGCGATTTTCATCTTCGGCTACCTGCTCTACCTCGTCTTTGTAGTGATACGAGGATGAAGGAGTCGGATCTCTACCCTCCCGTACGCAGGTATCTCGAAGCCCAGGGCTACAGTGTCCACAGCGAAGTCGCCGGCTGCGACATCGTCGCCAAAAGGGGAGATGAAATGCTCGTGGTGGAGCTGAAAAGGAAAATCAGCTTGGCTCTTTTGGCCCAAGCGGCTGAGAGGAAAAAAATCAGCGATTCGGTCTACATCGCCGTGCCGGTACCGGCGGGCAGGCGGGTACCGGGCAACTTCCGCAGAACAAAGGCCCTTCTGCGAAGGCTGGAAATTGGCTGTATACTGATCGAAGAGCTGAAGACGAAGAGGAAAATCCGTACCGTTCTCCATCCCCTGCCCTTTACCGAACGGAAGAGCCCGAAGAAAACTCGGGCGGTCCTGCGGGAGATCGACGGACGCTTTGCCGAATTTGACCTGGCCGGACAGCCTTCCACGAGAGAGCGGATAGGCGCCTATAAGCAGCAGGCCATCGAGACAGCCTTCCTGCTCCGCCGATACGGTCCCCTCTCACCGAAGGCCCTCCGCGAACACGGCAGCTCGGAGAAGACCCAGCAAATCCTCTCCGCCAATGTATACGGCTGGTTTGAAAGACCGCGGCGGGGTATCTACCGCCTCGCTGCAGCAGGAGAAGAGGCCCTCGATCGTTATCCAGAAGTCATTGCGGCACTGCGAAGACAGCGGCGGCTGCGCTTGTGAAATCCCCCCCGCGCCGTGTATAGTAAAGTCATGAATATTCCTACGAAGAACAACGAAAAACTGGAGCTCTGCCTGGCGGCGGTCAACAGTCATATAGAATTGAACGCCGTCTTAGAGGCATGCAATATCATGGCGGTTAAACGCCTTGGCATGTCCGACCACGGACACACCCATGTGGCGATAGTAGCGAACCTGGCGGTAAAAATTTTGAGGAATCTGGTGGAAGCAGGAATTGAGCCGAACATCGTCTCCGATTGGGAATTCGAAACAGCCGATGCGGAGGTAATCGTTTTTCTCGCCGGGGTCCTGCACGACCTCGGCAACAGCGTCCACAGAGATCTGCATGACGACTACGGCATGGTTTTCGCCTCGCAATTCCTTCCCGAGCTCCTCGAAGAGGCCTATCCCGACAGACGGACGCGGCAGATCATCGGTACCGAGACGATGCACGCCATGGTGGCCCACGACACCGACGTAGCCGTACACACCATAGAGGCGGGAGCGGTGCGGGTCGCCGACGGACTGGATATGAAGAAGGGACGGGCCCGCATCGGCTTCGAATCGGGGAAGAAGGACATTCACAGCATCAGCGCAATGGCGATCGAAGATGTGCGGCTGCTGAAAGCCGAAGGAGGAAAACCGGTAAGGGTCGAGATCGTCATGGAAGACGCGGCGGGGATCTTTCAGGTGGACTACCTCTTGAAGAAGAAGATCAAGGGCTCCGGTCTGGAACAGTACGTGGAAATAGTGGCGAAAATCAGCCGTGAATCCGGTGCCGAGCACCCCATCGAAACCTATCGTATCGGATAGCGGAGAGAGCAGAGAAATGAACACCGGCGCATTCTTCGACATTGACGGGACCCTCCACCGCAATTCCCTCCTCATCGAGCATTTCAAGAAACTCGTCAAATACGAGGTCATCGACCCGCGGCTCTGGCACTCTAACGTCAAGTATACCTATAAAGAGTGGCGCAAACGGGTGAGAGACTACGAGGATTACATGCTCGAGCTGATCGACATCTACGTCGAGGCCCTGCGCGGGTGGAAACGGGAGGATCTCGAGTTCATATCACATCAGGTGATTAAACTGAATGGAGAAATCGTGTACAAGTTTACCAGGGACCGCATAGCTCAGCATCGAGAGAACGGCGTCAAGATCTTTTTTATCTCCGGCAGCCCCAACTTTCTCGTTTCCAAGATGGCCCGCAAATACGGCGTCGACGCCTACAGGGGTTCGGAATATCTAGTCGACGACGAAGGGCGCTTCACCGGCGAGGTGGTGCCGATGTGGGATTCGGACAGCAAGAACAGAGCAATGAAACGGCTCATAAAGGAGTTCGATATCGATCTTGCCGCGAGCTATGCCTACGGTGATACCGACGGAGACCTCTCCATGCTGCAGATGGTCGGCAATCCGGTGGCGATAAATCCAACCCATGAGCTGGTGGAGCACCTCAGACAAAACCCCGACCTGAGAGAACGGGCGAGGATAATCGTGGAGCGCAAGAATGTGGTCTACGATCTTCCGGCCGACATTCGCACCATCGACGACTGAGAGGAGCTGCATGAAATATCGATGCCTGATTTTAGATCATGACGACACGGCGGTGGACAGCACCCCCTCCATCCACTATCCCGCTCATCTGGCACAGATGCGTCATCTGAACAGGAGTGAAGAGTCTCTCAGTTTGGAGCAGTGGTTCAAGGTAAACTACAGCCCCGGTCTCACCAGCTTTCTCGATGAGACACTCGCATTGAGCGACAACGAGAAGAATCGCTTCTATGAAATTTGGAGAGCGTTTACCACCGCTTCGATCCCCCCCTTCTTTCCGGGGATTCTCACCTTCCTCAAGCGTTTCCGGGATGCCGGCGGCATTCTCGTCGTCGTCTCCCATTCGGAGGCGGATATCATCCGCAGCCATTATGAAAACCAGACGGAACTGCCGGGTTTTCTCCCCGACCGGATCATCGGCTGGGACGGTGACCCAAAAAGAAACAAACCGAATCCCTGGCCGGTGGAAACGGTGCTGCGGGAATTCGATCTGCAGAAGGAAGAAGTCCTCGTCGTCGACGATCTCCAACCGGGGATAAGCATGGCCATGCGTGCAGGCGTCGATTCTCTTGCGGTGGGCTGGAGCCATCGCCTGCCGGAGATAAAGGAAGACATTTCGAAAAAGAGCACCTACTATGCCGAAAAGCTGGAAGAGCTGGAAGCCTTGCTGTTCAGCCCGAGGAGATAGTCCCTCTATAGAGGTCTAATCCTCCCAGTGCTCTCTATCGCTTTCGCCCCGTACTTTGCTCCAGCCATAGCGCCAAGACAAAGAGATAATCGGAGAGACGGTTCAAGTAGCGCTGCACGGCGGACAGGTGGGAGAGGTTCCGGTCTCGTATACAGCTCACCACTCGCCGTTCGCTCCTCCTGCAGACCGTCCGGGAGAGGTGTGCCTGGGCGGAGAGGATGTCGGCTCCGGGCTGAACAAAGACGCCGGCAATGGTGGTGTCTTCCATCAGCTTTCGCTCCCACTCTTCCAGCTCCTCCGTCTCCGCCTCACCGAGCCGGGGGCTTCGGGTAAAGAGATCGGAGCGCTTCGGCACGGCCACCATGCCCGCCGCCGTCTGCAGCCGCCTTTGAATAACAAGCAGGACCTCCCCCTGTGCAGCGGCCGGAACCGACTTATCACCCGGGTCCGATTCAGCGTTAGGGCCCGCTTCAGCGGCAATGGCCGCCCTCAAGAGGCCGAGATGGCTGACAAGCTCGTCGATACCGCCGAGAGTCTCGAATAAGAGATCGTCCTTTCTCCTCCGCTCTCCGTCGGCGAGGCTGCTCTCCCCTTCGTCTCCCCCGCGGGTCGTTACCTGTGAAAACTCTTTCGCACTCATCTTTCATAGCATACGGTACCGAAGGAAAGATTGGAAGATATCGCTGCGGAGAATTGCGCCTCTGTTCATTGCTTCATCCTATTAGCGTTTTTTTTAGCCCCGCTGTTCAAAATCCTCGATTTCGTGTCTAATGGGAGACATGTCGTTTACCACACAGAACACCACAACATCACCAAAACTGATACTTACCTTCTTGAGCCTTATCCTGGCGGTCTGCTTCTGGGGGGGGTCCTTCCCCGCAACTAAGCTCGTTTTGAAGGGCTTCTCGCCGATGAGTTACATCTTTTTTCGCTTCTTCGGCGCGTCGCTAATATTCGGTCTGCTCCTCCTTCTCAAACCCCGGCGAATAGGAAGGGCCAATCATCTCAGACTCATGGGAATGGCCCTCTTTCACCCGACACTTTACTTCATTTTCGAGAGTATCGGCATGCAGTACACCTCCGCATCGAGCGCCTCTCTCATTATCGCGGCAATTCCCGCTATGGTTGCTCTTCTCGCCGGCTTTGTACTGAAAGAGAAACTCTCCCGCCTCGAATGGATCGGCGTGCTGCTTTCGGTAAGCGGTGCCCTCCTTTTGGCCGGTTTCGACGACAATGCCGCCTATGCGGACAGCTCCCTCCTCGGGAATCTTCTCGTCGTTGCCGCCGCCGTAACGGCCACTATCTATTTAGTGATGGCACGGTACCTGGCAGGAAGGGTCACCTCTCTCGAAATGACGGCATATCAGGTTATTTACGGTACCCTCTATCTCCTTCCGATCTTCCTCATCCGCATCCAGGCCAATGAGTTGACCGCCGTCGGATTCTCTTCCGTAGGAGCTCTTATATTTCTCATTTTCGGCGCCACCGTTCTTGCCTTCTTCTTCTACAACCGGGCACTTTCGAAAATCGACGCATCGAAGGCCGCAGTCTTCCTCAACGGAGTGCCCATCGTCTCGGTTACCGTTTCCGCCCTTCTGCTCGGCGAACAGCTCGGCACGATACAGTTGATCGGAGGAGGGGTCGTAATCGCCGGCGTAACGATGGCCAATCTCAAACCGCCCCGCTTTCGAACCACACTCAAAGGTTGAAGATAATGCAAAAGATTATCGAGGCGAAGCACATCGAAGCCTACCGGGGGAATACCCGGGTTTTCGCGGACCTCTCCCTTCTCATTGAAGAGGGCTGTAATACCGCCATTCTGGGCCCGAACGGCTCGGGCAAGACAAGTTTTCTCAAGCTCGTATCCAGGGAGGTGCATCCGGTAGTAAAGGAGAACTCCCGTCTCTCCCTTTTCGGCCTCCATCGCTACAACGTTTGGGAACTGCGAGACCGCCTGGGAATTGTCTCCCACGATCTGCAGCATCGTTACATCCACAGTTCTATAGGCATCCATGTGATTCTCTCGGGCTATTATTCCAGCAACGACACCTCTTTTCACATGGAATTTTCCCACGCACAGCGGGAGCAGGCACGGAGAATCATGGAACGGCTGGGGATCTCCGGCCTCTCAAAAAGAAAATTCGGTGAGATGTCGACGGGACAGCAGCGGCGCTTCCTTCTCGGGCGGGCATTGGTCCACGCTCCGGAAGCTCTTCTCCTCGATGAACCGACGGAAGGCCTCGACGTACAGGCGGCATTTTCTTACTTCGACGATCTTTGCCGTTTAATGCGGGAGGGAACCACCGTCATTCTTGCCACCCATCACATCCATGAAATCCTCCCCGAGATCGGCAGAGTAATACTACTGAAGGAGGGAAAAATCTTCGAAGACGGGAGTAAGGAGAAGGTCCTCAGATCCGAAAAGTTGAGCAGTCTCTTCGAATACCCTCTGGAGGTAATAAAGCATCACGACTACTACCGCGTTGTCCCCGCAGGCGGACAAAACGAGAAAAATATGGTATACCGATAGGTATGAAAAAGCTAGTATACACCCTCAGCGGAGGGGCCGCGTACGGCTACGCGCATGTCGGCGTCCTCTCCTATCTCGAAGAACGGGGGATGAAACCGAGCGCGGTGGTGGGCACCTCGATGGGGGCCGTCGTAGGCGGCCTCTACGCTTTCGGCTTCAACGCGGAGAAAATAGCCGAGATTTCCAAGAGCGTCGGCATGCGGGAGATGCTCAAGCTCTTTCTTCCCTCCTTCCCGCGGGGCGGCATCATCGACACGCAGGCGATCCGCGAATTCTTTCTCAAACACGTGGGAGATGCCCGAATAGAAGATCTCAGCCTGCCCTACCGCAGCGTAGCCGTTGACATAGAAACGGGCGAAGAGGTGATCTTCGACAGCGGCCCGCTTATCGACGGGATGATCGCCTCCATGTCGATCCCTGCGGTCTTCAAGCCTCTTTACTTTCACGGCAGGTATCTCGTCGACGGCGGAGTGCTCAATAACCTCCCCTACAACATAGCCGAAGAGCTCGGAGAGGCCCATGTGGTAATCGACGTGGCACCGAAGAAAACCATGCCGAAGCAGCGGATATACAGCTCAGCTCTCCCGGCGGCCAAAAAAAAGACCGCTTTAAAGCCTGAATCGAGAAGCGAGGAAGCGGAGGCAAGGTCCGCGGAGGAGGGAGGAAAAGGGGCGAACCTCGCTCCGAGTATCCTCCCTTCGATGAAGGAAGACGATCCGGACTTTCAGGAATCTCTTTACAATTTTATTCAAAGCATCAGAAAGGGAGAGGATTTTTCCATAAAGCGTCTCGTAGCTTCTTTCTCTAAGAAGGTGGAAGAGGGAGAGAGCCCGATGAGCCTCCCCGAGATAGTCACTCACGTGATGGCCATCGTCAACAAGCTGATGTGTACTCCCCCGGAGCAGGAGGAGGGCCGTCTCGTGTATCTGCATCCCGATCTCTTTCCCTATTCTTTGAACGATTTTCACAAGGCTCGGGAAATAATCGAGATAGGCTATCGCAGCGCCGTCGAAACTCCTTCATTCACCGCGGGAATAGAGAAACTCTTAGACGCGTAGAAACGGCAGGCTGCTTTATCCTGCGTCCTCGGCAATCCGCATCGCGGCGACCCTTCCCGAGATGGTGCTCATCGTGGTGCCCGTCCCCGGCACGGTGTAGTGTCCGGCAAAGTAGAGGTTACGCATACTCTTCGATCGGTTTGGCGGACGGAAGTAAGCGGTCTGCAGCATCGTCTGTCCAAGCCCAAAGGCATTTCCCTTGTAGGCATGGTAGTCGCTCTGAAATTCCCCCAGAGAGTAGCTTCGGGAATCGACAATGTGGCCGGCTATATCGATGCCCGTGTGTTCCTCCATCCGTGCGATGGTATGGCGCAAAAAACTCTCTCTTAAGTCCGGCGAGGCGGTGAGTCCCGGCGCGGCGGGTATTAAGATGTAGAGGGCCTCTCCTCCCTCCGGCGCGACGTGAGGGTCTGTTACCGAAGGAACGTGAATATAGAAGAGGGGTCTTTCGATCCACCGTGGTTTCCCGTACACCGCGTCGAAGTGCGTGTCCCAGTCGGAATCGAAAAAGAAGGTGTGGTGTGCCAGACCTTCCAGCTTTCGGTCCAAGGCGACGAAGAAATTCAGGACCGAGGGGGCCAAGCTCTTTCGGTTCCAGCTGCGTACCGCCGCAGCTCGCTCCGCCTTACCCATCAGGTCCAGCTCCACATGAGCATAGTCGGCATTGGCAAGCACAAAGTCGCAGGGAAGCCGTTTTTCTGCGCCGCCCTCTCTCAGACGAACGGCGCCGATCTCTCTACCCTCGGAGACGAAACCCGCGGCCTCCGTCGAAAAACGAAACTTCACGCCAAGTGAGTCACAGACCTTCTTCATCGCCGCGGCGACCCCGGAGAAGCCGCCGTCGGGATACCAGGTACCCAAAATGAAGTCGATGTAATTCATCAGGGTGTACATCGCCGGTGTTTTCCTTGCCATCGAACCGAGAAATACCACGGGAAACTCGAGTATTTTCCGGAGGTCCGGATTTTGAATATAGCGCCGAATCATTCCCCGGTAGCTGGAAAAGACATTGAGGGTCGAGAGGTTCTTCAGCGAGGTGAGGTTGAGAAAGTCGAAGGGGCTGCGATAGTTGGTGTAGATATAATTATCCATCGCGAAGCGGTATTTCCTGCCGCAGTCCTCTATGTAGCTCTTGAGTCGCTCACCGGCGCCGGGCTCGATTTTTTCAAACACGGCGCAGGCCTTCCGGTAGTCGGCGGGAACATCGATCCGGCGACGGGGGTCTTTCGCCTCTCCGGTGCCGTAAAAAACGGTGTAGCTCGGATCCACCCGGGTCAGTCCGTAGTAGTCATTTCTATCGAAGCCGAGATCCGAGAACCACCGGTCGTGTTCGGCGGGCATCCAGTACCAGCTCGGCCCCATGTCGAAGCGGTAGCCTTCGAATTCTACCACCTGGGCCCGGCCGCCGGGCCAGGTATTCTTTTCTATAACCGTGACCTCATGGCCGGCCTTGGCCAGATAGGCCGCAGCGGAGAGCCCCCCGAAACCCGCTCCGATGACGATAATCTTCCTTCTCTTCATAGAGATAGTTTATCCGGCCGGCCGCCTTACCGCAAGGAAAGAATTATCTTATTACGAAGTAGTATCGGGTTTTTCGCCTATCCATGCCCGATGAATCTTCCGATTCCGTAAAAAATCCTCCGGTATCGTCTCGCCGCTTAGCTCCCGCAGTCCGCAGGATACTCGCAGCTGCTCATCGAGAACGAAATCGCGATAATTATTGGAAAAAATTACCGTTCCTCCCGGTTCGAGGAGCTCGTAGGCCCTCCTGAGCAGCTCCGGATGGTCCCGCTGCACGTCAAAATCCCGTTCGGCTCCCTTCCGGTTGGAAAAGGTAGGAGGGTCGATAAAGATCAATCCGTAGCTTCCCGCATCGCGGAGAAAATCCATCGCATCTCTGCGGATAAACGTATAGCTGCCCGCATCCACGCCCTGTTCAAACCCGTTGAGGCGAAAGTTCAGTTTTCCCCACTCGAGATAGGTAGTGGCCGTATCCACCGAATCCACCGCCGCCGCGCCTCCGGCGGCGGCATAGATTCCGGCGCTGCAGGTGTAGGCAAAGAGATTGAGCATCTTCTTTCCCCGGCTCAGTCTCCTCAACATGCCGCGGGTACTACGGTGATCGAGAAAGAGGCCGGTATCGAGATAGTCGGTGAAGTTTACAAAAAAGCGCAGTCCTCCCTCATTGACGATGTAACGCTCTCCCCGCCGGTCATACCGATGATACTGCTCTCCGCCCCGCTGCCTCTTTCGCTGTTTTACATAGATGTGACGGCGGTCCGCCCCGAAGGCGGCGGCTACCGCCTCCTCTATCTCTTTGAGCCTCGACTCGGCCCGCTGCGGGTCCACCGTCTTCGGCGCTGCATACTCCTGCACAACGAAATAACGGTCCTCGTAGACATCTATCGCCGCGGCGTACTGCGGGATATCGGCATCATAGATCCGGTAGCAGCTGATCCCCTCCTTCTGTAAGTACTTCTTGAGTCTACGACGATTTTTCTCTATACGGTTGAGGACCTCGTTTACGCCCCGGCTCTGGTCGTTTTCATTTTCAGAAGGCCGGGCGGATGGGGACTGCAGGCCTGAACGCCGCGGCTGTCTCTTATTCTTCTCCGCCTTCGGTATATACTCTCTAAAACGATTATCCTCGCTCAAGCTGAAGAGCGCGAGGGCACCCTCGATGCGGCCGTTATAAAAATTCACGACCCGCTGCGCCCGCAGGCCGATATACTTCGCCGCTTCCTTGCCGCCGGTAAGGACGGCGGCTCTGCAGCCGGAGAACTTTTCGCTCATCCATCGGCCAAAATCGGAATACAGCTCCCGCACCTCATCCTCTTCACTTATACGTACTCCGTAGGGAGGATTTGTCGCGATCAAGGTCGCAGATCCGCGGACTTCTTCCACGGGGATATCCCGGAAGTCACCGCACTTCACCTCTACGAAGGCCTCCATGCCCGCCCGCCGCAGGTTCCTCCGGCATATCTCCACGGCCTTCGGGGCGATGTCCGAGGCATAAACGGCAGGCTGCGGCCGCCGGTCCCCATCACCTTCCTTGTTTCTTCGAAGACTCTTCTCCTTCGCTTCCTCCTTGAGCCCCTTCCACAAAAGCTCATCGTGTCCCTTCCAGCTTTCGAAACCGAAGCGTGGGCGAAGCAAGCCGGGAGCGGTATCGCTGAGCATCAGGGCCGCTTCGACTGCCAGAGTGCCCGAGCCGCACATCGGGTCTATGAGCGTCCCGCCTTCCTTCAGTATTGCCGGCCATCCCGCCTTGAGGAGCATCGCCGCCGCCGACGTCTCCCGAAGGGGCGCCTCCGTCTTCTCCGTCCGATAGCCCCTTCGGTGGAGACTTTCTCCTGAGAGATCGAGGGAGAGGATGAGCGCGGGTCCTTCGATCATGCCGTGAATTCGTATATCCGGCCTCACCGAGTCCACGGAGGGACGCTCTCCGCTTTGTCTGCGGAAGGAATCGGCAACGGCGTCCTTTATTTTCCGGGCGGCGAAGGACTCGTTGCGTATCGAAGATTTTACGGCGTGTACCGAGACGGAAAACTTCTTCTGCAGGGAGAAGTGTTCACTCCAGGGAACATTGGCTGCGGTATCGTAGAGCTCAGCCTCCGTATTCGCCCTTCCTTCTGCGAGCTGGAGAAATACTCTGCTCGCCGTCCTCGAATAGAGGCATACCCGGTAGGCGGTTTCCAGATCTCCCCGAAAAGAAACACCCGCCCTTCGCTCCACGGCTTCTTCGGCTCCGAGTTCCTTCAGTTCCTCGAGGAGAATCGCTTCGAGATAGCGTACACAGGAGGCAAAGAGGCGATATCGAAGGGCTTCGCCTGCGACGGGCTTCCCAGGGTTCATACCGGCGAGTCTATCTCAAAGCTCCGCCGGATGGAATACCCGTGACTCTTTCCTGTATAATCGAAGAATGACACGCTACGAGTTCTCACCTATCGGCTACGTCCGCACGGAGGCGAAAACCGTTCCCCGTTTCTACCGCATCTCCGATGTAAGGGGAACACTACAGATCGACGACCGGTTCCGTGAAGGTCTGCGGGAGATCCAGGCCGGGGACCGGATAATCGTGGTCTTTCTCTTCCACCAAAGTCCCCCCTTTGAAGATGCATACCTCAGGGTAACTCCTCCCCGCAGAAACGAACCCCGCGGTGTTTTTAGTACCCGCTCGCCGGTGCGTCCCAATCCCATCGGCATCTCGGAGCTCGAAGTCCTGGGGGTCGAAGAAGGCTCGCTGCAGGTGAAGGGCCTCGATATGGTCGACGGCAGCCCCATCCTCGACATCAAACCGGTGCAGTAGCCGCGGCAGCCGACGATCCGGGCTTGGCTGGGCCGGAAACTCCCTGCCTCTCCGAGCCGCCTATTTTTCTGCCGCTACGCGCTTTCGCAGCTCCCCATCGAGGAGAAAATCCACCGCCGTCGCGCCGAGACTCTTTGCCGCCTTCAGCATCGTTTCGAGCCCTGCCTCGGAGACGGCGGCTTCGCGGAATTCAATCGTGTGCGCCGCCGGTTCTCCCGGACCGATGCGAAGGTAGGGATGGATCACCGCGCTCAGCTTGCTCACCCTGCCCACGTCGGTGGACCCGAGGCCTTTGTTCGGTTCGTCCCTCTCGAATATGACTCCCGCCTTTTCTGCATTCTTCGCAAATACTCCGGCGAGGGTCATGTTGTTCTTCACCGCGTCGCAGTTTCTCTTATTATCGAACGCTAAGCGCGCGCCGGTGGCCGTTTCTGCGCCTTTTGCGCAGGCGATCACTTTGTCGGTCAATTCGTCGCAGAGTTTGTCTTCGAGGGCCCGAACGAGAAATTTCGCCTCGGTAAAATCGGGAATGATGTTGGAAGCGTCGCCTCCGTGGCTGATGATTCCATGGATTCTCGTGTAATCCTCGGTCTGCTGACGGAGGGCGTTTATCGAATTGAAGGTTTGTATCATGGCATCGAGGGCGTTTATTCCCTTCTGTGGTGCGGCGGCGGCATGGGCGGCTTTGCCGTGAAAAGCGATGGTGAGGCTCCGGCTGGCAAAACCGTTTCGGGCGAGCTGATTGTCCGGCGCCGGATGAAACATCATTGCCGCGTCGATCGAATCGAAGACCCCGGCATCGGCCATGATATGCTTGCCGCCGCCGCCCTCCTCCGCCGGCGTTCCGAGCAGAAGCAACTCCCCTGTTACTTTCTCCCCTCCTTCCAGCGCAGCCAGGGCTTCCGAAGCGGCAAGGGCCGCGCCTAGACTCGCCGCGGCAATGAGGTTGTGCCCGCAGGCGTGTCCTATCTCGGGGAGGGCATCGTATTCGGCCATCAGCGCCACAATCGGACCCTTTCCGCCGATCGGCGCCCGGGCGCGAAAAGCCGTTTCCATTCCCGCGAAGGGCCGTTCTAACGAAAAACCCGCCTCTTCGGCCTTTTCGGCAAGCAGGCCCGAGGCAAAGTGCTCCTGAAAATACACTTCCGGTTTTCCGTGTATCGCCAATGCCACCTCTTTGAGCATCGCCGAATTTTGATCCACCGCCGCAAAGACTCTCCTGCATATCTCTTCTCTATTCATTCTCCTCTCCTACCGATAAATCGCTTCCGCGTCAAGTGCGCTTGCCGGAACTGCGTAGAGCCCGTATACTGTGCGGGACGCGCATGCGAAGAAGAGGAAGAAGCCGCCGCAGCTACAGTCTCCTCTACCTCCTTGAAAAACAGCCGAAGAGTCTCCGCAGGGACCCCCACTATCCGCAGATGATCGACCGTCTGCGGACCTCTAAAAGACTACAGGGTCTGCGCTTCAACAGGAGGTGCTATTCCCTGCTGCAGCAGGCGAAAATCGCGCCGGAAAACCTCAAGTACTTCTATCGGACC
>CAZQNO010000057.1:0-18458 GCA_964594775.1 uncultured Spirochaetaceae bacterium | reverse complement strand
GCGAGTTTCGGAAGCCAATCGCCGAATACCCCGTAGAGCGTCCGGGGCCGTCCGTAGAGCTCCGCGTCGATGACCAAGGTGTCTGCCTGATAGTAGGGAAGTTCGGCGAGGATCTTTCCCGAAGCGTGAACGTAGGCGGTCTTTCCGCCGGCCGTCGAACGGACCAGCGGCCGGCGGTGCTCGACGGCGCGAAAGAGGGCGTTGGCGAAGTGCTGCTCCCCTTCGACCTTCGTACGGGACCAGAAGTCGTTGGAGAGACCAAGGATCATCTCCGCCCCCTCCAGGATGAACAGCCGAATTTCTCCGGGGAAACTGTCTTCGAAGCAGATGGGGCTGCTGAAGCGGGCCTTCGGATGTTCGAAGACCACGGGGACCTCTCCCTTTTCCCAGAGGGTCGCGTCGAAGTCTTTTAACAGACTGTGGAGCCAGGGGAGCTGCTCCTTGTAGGGGAAGTACTCGGTAAAGGGGACGAGCCTGATCTTGCGGTAGGTCTGCATCCTCTCTCCCCCGTCGGAAAAGAGCACGACGGCGTTGTAGTGCTGCCGCTCCACCGTTCCGTCCTCCAGTTCGGCCTCATCGTAGTCGTCGTTTCCTGTGAGCAGCCAGGTCGCGATCTCACGTTGAAAGTCCCTGAAATCGTGTACCAAGGCCGCCAGCGAGTGCGCGGACCTCTCCATGGTGCCCCATTTGCGGATGTTCGGAACGAAGGCGGTTTCCGACCAGGCGATCAGCTCCGGTGCCTTCTCCCCGCGGTTTTCGGCCAGGACTTTCCGGGTAAGAGAGGAGAGAATGCCGAAGGTATGCCGGTACTCGTGTTTCCTGGGGTCCGTATTCTGCTGAATAAGGGCGATGCGAATGGTCTCTTTCGGCTCCTTTCCGTCCCAGGAGTGAAGGCAGGCGGCGCCGAAGCCGAGCACGGCGGCCCATAGTAGGGCAATAGCCATTAGACGCCGCCTGCCTGCCCCGCCTCCGTCGATGAGTCTTTCAAGCGCGTCGGCGGCGAGAGCGTTCGTCAGATGGACGGCGAGATTCACCGCCCAGATGCCGCCTATCGAGGCGATTTGAATGAAGGGCAGGAAACGATACTGGCTCGAGCCGAGAATGCCCCACGGGTAGCCGAGAAAACCGATGGATCGAAGGTAGTCGAAGGCGGTCCACATGAGGGGAAGGAGCCAGACCATGTGCCGGGGATAGCGGCGGAGAATGGGCAGAGCGATGAGAAAAAAGATGGCGAACTCGACAAAGAGTACGGCCACAGCAAAGTGAAGGGAAATGAGGCTGAAGGTGCCGAGCCAGTAGTTGGCGAGCATCGTCTGCACCGAGCCGAAAAGGACACCGTAGAAGAGTCCCCATCGGTAAGGTGCGTTGCGGAGGACGGGATAAAGAGGAACGAGGGCGATAAATGCGAGGGAGCCGATCCCGCGGAGCACGGCGAAGGAGGGGAGGGCGAGGCTGAAGAGAATGGCGGAGAGGATACTGAGAGGGAGGGCCCCGCGGAGGGCGAGGATAGATGTGGTCCGGCGCTTTTTTCCCGGTGTTTTCCTTCCCGGTCCCGGCGCCGGTATACCAAGGACTCTGTCCAGAAGCCGTGCCTTCGGTCCCTTCGCCAGACGGAAGCAGACGACGATGATGCCGTCGAAGAGGAGAAAGGGAGCATAGCGGAGCAGGGAGTTGAGCCGTTGGATGCGGGAGTCCGGCGCCAGGCGGATGTTTCCGCTGGTTTCTGCAAACCACTGGGCGTAGCTCATGTTCGCGTTGGAGGCATAGATGTAGGAGAAGAGGAAGAAGAGCAAGGCGGCGGCAAAGAGGAGTTCCGGGACCCGAAAGAGATCGATGTGGAATTCCCTTCCCCGCCTTACGGAAAGCACGTACAACCACATTCCGTGGGCAATGATGAGGGAGAGAAAGATCCAGTCTTCTCCGCTGCGCTGCTTCGGCATGCCGAAGGGCCCGAAAGCGTAGACGATAAGCTCAAAAACGATGATACAAAAAAGGGGCAGGAGTATTCCGATACGATGCTTCATGTTCCCAGATTATACGGCATTCCCGGCCTTGGCAACGGAGCCGGCCTATTTCCCAAAGTCTTTCGAATTGATAGATTAGTATAGTATGAAAGCCGAAAAGAAACGATCGATATATCAAAACCTCTCTCCCCTCGACCACCGCTATTACCTGGCGAATACCGAGCTCTTCGAACAGTTGGGGCGCTATCTCAGCGAGGATGCGGCCATTCGGTATCAGGTAAAGGTAGAAGGGGCCCTTCTGCGGGCCCATATGAGGGAGAGGGGACTCGACTCGAAGGAACTGTTGGAGAGACTGAGCGCCGCCGAAGATACGGTGGAGGCCAAAGCGGTCTACGAGGAAGAGGAAAAGACGCAGCATCAGATTCGTGCTCTTGTCCGGGTCTTCGCCTCTCGCCTGCCCGAAAAGCTCAAGCCTTACCTGCATCTCGGCGCCACGAGCGTAGACATCATCGACACCGCCGCCGCCCTGCGGATCCGTGACGCCGTGCGCGCGGTGCTGCTGCCCCTTCTGCTCAATCTTGTTGACACGCTCCTCGACACAGCAGAGGCGGAGGCCGAGACTCCCCAGGTGGGCAGGACCCACGGGCAGCATGCCGTACCCATCACCTTCGGTTTCGCTCTTGCCGAATACGTTGCCAGGCTGGGAAAATCGACGGAAAAAATTTGGGAGCTTTCGGGGGATCTCCGGGGAAAGCTCTCCGGGGCCGTGGGCGGCTACAATGCGATGAGTTTGATCACCGAGGACCCTATTGAGTTGGAGCGGACCTTCCTCGGGGAGCTCGGTCTTGCGCCGGCGGAGTACGCAAATCAGGTGGTCGAGCCGGAGTATCTGCTTCGCCTCCTCCTCGAGCTCAACACCGCCTTCGGTATATTGGCCAACCTAGCCGATGATCTGCGAAACCTTCAGCGCTCGGAACTGGGGGAGGTCCAGGAACTCTTCGACCCCAAGCAGGTCGGTTCCTCGACGATGCCGCAGAAGAGAAACCCCTGGAACAGCGAACATGTAAAGAGCCTTTGGAAGACCTTCTTCCCCCGGGTTATCACTTTTTTCATGGACCAGATATCGGAGCACCAGAGAGACCTTACCAACTCTGCCAGCGGCCGTTTTATTGCCGATTACATAGGCGGGCTCGTTGCCGCGGCGAACAGGATGCTCCGTGTCGTCCGTACTCTCAGGGTCGACCGTGAGGCCCTGCGGCGGAATCTGCAAGAGACCGGCGACTTTCTTCTCGCCGAGGCGGCCTATGTCCTCCTCGCTCAAGAGGGGGTGGAAGATGCCCACGAAACGCTGCGCCGCTGCACACTAAAGAGCGAAGAAAGCGGCCGAAATCTCAAAGAGGTACTGGAGGAAGATCCTCGGCTATGGGAGAAGATCGAACACCGTCTCTCTTTGACTCTCGGCGTTTCAGCGGAAGATTTCTTTTCCGATCCCGCCTCTTACCGGGGCAAGACGGTGGAAAGGACTCGAAAAATAACGACGGATTACCGAAAAAGAATTGCCAAACTGCAGGCGCTTTGCCGGGATAGTTTTGATGGATAGGATTGTCGTACTCGATTTCGGCGGACAGACCGCCCAGCTCATCGCCCGGCGGATCCGGGACATCGGGGTATACGCGGAGATTCTCCCGGCGGAAACAGCCTTCTCTCCCGGGGACACCCGCACCGGCGGGATCAAGGGAGTCATCCTCTCCGGCTCTCCCTTCTCGGTCAACGAAGAGGGATCTCCCCGGCCACACGAATCCCTCTTTTCTCTCGGCGTGCCTCTTCTCGGCATATGCTACGGTCTTCATCTGCTCATCGATCACCACCGAGGCAGGGTATCCTCGCTGCCGGTCAGGGAGTTTGGCCGGGCGAAGATCCACGTGAAGGAGGAAACAGAACTTCTCCATCAGGTCCCCGAAGGCTTTGTGTCGTGGATGAGCCACAGTGACAGTATCGACAAACTCGGAGGAGATACGCGGATTGTCGCCGAATCCCAAAACGGGCTGCCGGCGGTGGTACGTTCAGCGGAGGCGGATTTCACCGGTCTGCAGTTTCACCCGGAGGTCAGTCACTGCGAGTACGGCACCCGGATTCTCGAGAACTTCGCGCTGCGGGTCTGCAGAGCGAAGAGAGAGTGGTCGATGGAACGCTACATCGACGACACTGTGGAGAAAATTCGGCATCAGGTGGGAGAAAGAGAGGTCCTCCTCCTCATCTCCGGAGGCGTAGATTCCACCGTCGTAGGGGGACTCCTTCTCAAGGCCCTGGACGCGCAGAAGGTCCATCTGCTGCATATCGACACCGGTTTGATGCGGAAGAACGAGTCGAAGGAGGTGATGAGAAATCTCGAAGCACTCGGCGCGCGGCACCTCCACTTCGTGGATGCCTCAAAGGAGTTCCTCGGTGCTCTGGCGGGCGTAGACGATCCGGAGAAAAAACGAAAGATCATCGGAGATCTCTTTATTTCTATCCAGGAGAGGGAAGTCGAGCGCCTCGGAGTCGAAGATGCCTATCTCGCCCAGGGTACACTGTACACCGACCTCATCGAGTCGGGGAAAGGGGTGGGAAAGAAGGCCCAGGTAATCAAGTCCCACCACAATGTGCGCTCGCCCCTCGTGGTGGAGAAGAGGAAACGGGGCCTCATAATCGAGCCCCTCGAGAGAATCTACAAAGACGAGGTCCGTAGGGCGGGTAAGAAGATCGGTATCTCAGATTCCATCGTCCGCCGGCATCCCTTTCCCGGACCGGGGCTGGCGGTACGAATCCTCGGCGAAGTTACAAGAGAAAAGTGCGACATCTTGCGCGAGGCCGACGCCCTCTACATCGAGGAGCTGGAAAAACGAAAGCTCTACGACGAGATCTGGCAGGCCTTCGCCGTGCTCCTTCCCCTTCGCTCGGTGGGAGTAACGGGAGATACCCGCCATTACGGGTATGTTCTTGCCCTGCGGGCGGTCCACTCGTCCGACGGGATGACGGCGGACGTCTATCCCTTTCCCCCGGCAGACCTTCTTGAGATTTCGTCCAAGATTACCAATACCGTCAAAGAGATCGGCAGGGTCGTGTATGACATTTCTTCCAAACCGCCGGCGACAATCGAGTGGGAATAGCCGGCACTAGCGGGCTTACTAGTAAAATGTATGACCAAGGGTGACGACTGAAATAGGGCGCCGCGCCGTTTTCGGCTAGTGAGAAAGCTCTTTTTCGAGCAGTTTCTTGAATGTGAGGCAAAGCCGTTCCGCCTCTTCGGTAATGGAGGAGTAGTTCTTTCTAAGTTCCCCAATAATATCAGCGGAAATTTCCGGGGAATCCATCCCCTCACGAATGAGATGTTCCATCGAGATTATCTCATCGCGCAGCTGCTCGGCACGAAGAATACCGACGACGTTGGCTAAGGAGTGGCAGCTGTCGGCGGTGAGAGACGGGTCCTTCGTTTCTATTCCCTTTTCTATTTCAGACAGACGGTTCGGAATTTCCCAGAGACCCAGCTCGAGCATCTTCGTGAGGGTATCTTCGGTGCCCTTGAAATCGGCGAGGAGGACTTTTTTGTACTCTTGATCAGAATAATCATCGTTTTCCAATTCGGAAATCAGGGCGAGAAGCCGCGGCAGGTCGATGGGTTTTGTGATGAAATCCGTAACTCCCGACGAGAGCATTTTCTCACGCTCTTTTCCTTCGCCGTAGGCGGTAACGGCGATGATGGGAACCCGCTCGATTTTATTCTCTTTTTCCTGCCGGCGGATCTCTCGTGTCGCTTCGATTCCGTCGACACCGGGCATCTGTACATCCATGAGAATGAGGTCGAAGTCTCCCTCTCTTCTCCATGTTTCGATTGCCTTTTCCCCATTCGATGCTATCTCCACGGAGAATCCCTTCTTTTTCAAGAGATTTTTGATGTAGATCTGGTTGATCGGATCATCTTCCGCCACGAGGATCCGCATTGCCTTTTCCGTGATGCCGGCGCTCCTTTATGGGAAAGTCGTAACTTCTGCTCTTCTTTGTAACTAGTTTTCCCGCTTTTGTCCATGAGAGAGGACGGCTGCGGGGTTGCTCGGTGTAAAAAAACTTCAGATTTCCATCGATTAGTGCTATACTGGTGCAGAGGATTCCATTTTAGGAGGTCTATATGAAAGAGAAATTACTGCTCCTTATCATAGTGTTCTCCTTGATCGTCGCCTTGCCCTTGGCGGCGGATTGGCAAACCGATATCGGCATCAATATTCCCTATTATATCGGAGTGGGAAACATCGGAGAGGAAGACGAAAGCGGGGGAGAGGCGATCAACTACGCGTTTCTCGTCCCGGATGTCCGGGTGCAGTATTATTTCGGTACGGAAACACTCCGTGTCGGTCCGGGATTTCGCGGATTCACCGCCATTATTGAGACGCTGGCCTATCCCATCGTCTCGGTGGAATCGGTGCTCGGCCGTTTCGTCTTCAATGCCCACGTCGGCGGCGGTGCCTTCCTCCTCTTCGGCCTTTTCAACGATTTCGCGTTCGGCAGCCTCATTCTTCCCGAGATTTCGGCCGCCTACCGTCTCGGCGAGCGGTTCAGCATAGGTACCGGCGCCCTCTTCATCACCAACCCCGGCAGTTCATTCGATATGGACGCATTTGCCTATGTGGGAACCGTTTTCGCTCGCTTTACCTTCTAAGAGTGCCCAGCCGGTCCGTTTTGCCGGACCGGCTGTCCTGCGGTCTCACTAATGAACAAACCGCTGCCGAGCAGGATGTTTATTTGCTTCTCCTCTGAACTCAGCCGTGCTATAGTTATGCCATAATTGCTGCTGCGGAGGTTGGAAGAAATGTCTCTCACCAAGATTGTCTGTACCATGGGGCCGGCGATAGATTCTCCGGAAATGATTAAAAATATGTTAGCGGCCGGGATGACCGTCGCCCGGCTAAACTTTTCCCACGGCGGGGAGGAAGATAAGCGGAGACAGCTCTCACTTCTTCGTAAGGCGGCGAAGGAGGAAGGCTGTCACTTGGCGGTAATGGGTGACCTCCAAGGGCCGAAGATCCGGGTCGGAAAATTGCCGGAGGAGGGAATACCTCTCGAACCGGGCAAAAAGGTGATTATTTCTTCTAAGAAGTCGGCAGGAAAAACAGATGTCATCCCCTTTCCCCATCCCCATATAGCCGCCGCCATAGAAGCGGGAAACCATCTGCTTCTCGACGACGGCAACATGGAACTGGAGGTCCTCTCCGTTGCGGGGCCGGAAATCCACTGTAAAGTCGTCGTGGGTGGAATCCTCACTTCCAACAAGGGGGTCAATCTTCCGGGAGTCCCCCTCGACATTTCGGCCCTCACGGAAAAGGATAAAAAAGATGCCGAACTTGCCGTTGAGTTGGGGTTAGATTACCTGGCACTTTCCTTTGTGCGTTCAAAGGAAGATATAGAAGAATTGAAGGAGTATCTGGAGGGGGCTTTTGCCGCGAAGGACGGAGGAAAGAAGAGGAAACGGGAGCCCGGTGAGAATCCGCATCGTCTCCCGTCGCTGATCGCCAAAATAGAAAAACCCGAAGCTTTAAACGATCTCGAAGGAATAGTCCTGGCCTCCGACGCGGTAATGGTTGCGAGGGGTGATCTAGGGGTGGAGATCTCGCCGGAGCAGGTGCCGATGGCCCAAAAGACGATAATCCGCTTGTGTAACAAGATGGGGAAGCCGGTAATCACGGCAACGCAGATGCTGCAGTCGATGGTGGACAATCCGCGGCCTACGAGAGCCGAGGCTTCGGACGTGGCAAACGCTATCCTCGACGGCAGTGACGCGGTCATGCTCTCCGGTGAGACCTCCGTAGGCTCCTATCCCGTGGAGGCCGTGGAGATCATGAGGAAAATCGCCAGGCAGATGGAGGGCAGCGTCAGTTTCCCCTACCATCGGCTTATGGGGGTTGAGGATGTGCAGGGGAAGTTTACCGATGAAGCGGCGATTTCTCAGGCGGTAAGCCGCGTAACGGTGGACATCGCCGACGACTGCGGCGCCGCGGCGATCGTAAGCTCCACCGAGTCGGGGAGGACGGCGCGGACCGTCGCCCGGCACCGGCCGAAAAGCCCCCTTCTCGTTGCCACGCCCTTCGAAGAGACCGCCAGAAGGATGCAGCTGGTTTGGGGCACCCGGGCGGTGGTAGTGGCGCCTTTTGAAACGACCGACGAGATGATTAAGAGGCTGGTACGGGCCTGCATCGAAGAGGATATTGCATCGATCGGAGACAAGGTGATCATAACCGCCGGCATTCCCTTCGAGGTCCACGGAGTCACCAACATGCTCAAGGTCCACACGATTCGCGAAGAGGATGCGTATTGAGGTCTTGCAGCCGCGCCGTCCCGCTTCGATAGTCCCACTGTTCTATTCTTTGAGCCCGATCTTCTCCATGAAATTCCGGCGCTTACGGGATTCGTTCTGTCTAAACAGCAGGTAGTCGGAGCGGGTGACGATACCTATGACCTTCTGCTCTCCGATAATCGGCAGATGTCCGATGTTGTTGGTAAAGAGGAGCTCCTCGATCTCTCTCACCGTCGTGGACGGCTCGGCATGAACCAGTTTTCTCGACATATAGGCCTTCACCGGTGCGTGCATCTGCTTGGCCCGGCGGCCCTTCATTATGTCACGCAGGGTGAGAAAGCCGACGGCCCGCCCTCCGTTTTCGGTAACCGGCAGGCCGGTGTGTCCGATTTTTTCCATCAGAAGCGAAGCGTCTAAGAGGGAAGACTCGCAATCGATGGAGACCACCGGAGAGGCCATGATCGTCTCGGCGGTGACCGCCGGGGCGAGAGCCTTTTCCAGGTACTCCATCAAGGTGGTGTAGACGCTGGACCCTTCCTGCCCCTTCACCGTGGCGGATGCGGCTTTTTCGTGTCCTCCGCCGCCGAAGACCTGCATGATCTCGTGGAGGTTTATGTTGTGTTTCCGGTTGCGGGCGATGATGAGAGTCTTCTTCCGTTTTGGAAAATGAAAGAGAGAGAAGTAGATATCTTGATTCTCCACGTCAAAGACCTTTTCCGTAACCGCGCCAAGACCTTCGTTTTCCTCCTCCGTCTCGTAATAGCTGATGATGCACTGCTGGCCGTGGATGGTCCTGTACTGGAGTCTGTTAAGCAGTTCGTGAAAAAGGGTGATCTGATATTTTGCGGAGAGCGGCTTGAGAAAGGTCTGGAGTATGCCGAGATTTGCCCCGCACTTTAAAAGATAGGCGGAGCAGTGAAAGTCGAGGTCCGTTACATTCTCATGGGTAAAATTCCCCGTGTCGGCATAAATCCCCGTAAGGGCTATGGTGGCGTCCTCCGGCGTCACGGTTATGTCCCGGGCTCTCAGCTCGTCGACCAGCTGAGTGGTGTTTGCTCCGGTTTCTTTCTCATGAATTATGGCACCGGGAAAGCTCTGCTCGTCTTTGCCGTGATGATCGAAGATCTCCATTTCGAGTTTCGTTTCGTCGATCTTATCCAGGTACTCACGTATCCTGCCCCTCGTTCGCGTGTCGACTACTACCATCCGCTCGACATCGAGGTCTTTCAGCTGCTTTGGATCTCGAAAGTTCAGGTGATGTTCATAGAGGTTCTGCAGCTTTCGGGCCACCGGGTGGATATGCCTGCTCTTGAAAGGTATATGATCCGGGAAGAGGTACTTCGCCATTACCATGGAGCCCATGCAGTCTAGGTCCATGTTCGTATGGCCGACGATGATCTTCATTTCGCCTCCCTTACTCTATCTTATACAGTACCGAGACGAAAATCGCCAATTATTTTAAAAGTTCTCCCGTCTCTCTCCACTTTCAGATCCCTTTCCGGGAAGTAGTGGGAAAGACGGCGGCGAATATAACGTACCGCCGCTTCTTCTATCTCTTCTTCGACCTCATCGGGGACCTCTCTGAGGGTCACCATGTCCACATCGATTACGTATCCCCTTCCGTGTTCGGAGCCGTAACCGGCGCTGAAGGAAGCCCCCACGTTAAAAAGTCCGTCCGAGGCTTTGTTCGCGGTCCCTCCTCTTTCCGCACGGGCCGGGTGAAGGGTGTAGCGATCCCCGTAGCTGTCTTCAAGATAATCATCCGTCTCGTCGAAGAGGCGTTTTAGTTTTCGGTCGAATTCTTTTGCTCTGTGGTGTTCCATGCTATACCGTCGTCGCGTATTTCCACAAGGCCCTCCTTATAGAGGACACCTATGGTATTTTTATAGAGCTTTTTGCTCATCTGTAAGCGTCGGCGTATCTCCTTCGGATCGCTTTTGTCGTGGAGAGGGAGAAAGCCGTCCTCCTTCTCAAGGGCTTTGAGAATCGTCCTTCCGGCCTCTTGAGAGGCGGGGACGAATCCCTGGGGGCGGAGAGCCGCGTCTATCAAACCGTCTTCCCGGATTTTTTTTACATAGCCCTTTTTACGGTCCCCCGCTCGCAGCGGTTCAAATATTTCCCCATGATAGAGAAGTCCTTCCCAGCGATTGTCTATCACCACCTGTGCCCCCAATTTGGTGATGGAGTAGACGATCAAATCGACTTCCTGATTGGCGGTAAGCCCGCTGGTGTCCCTGTCGAAGTGGGAGGAGAGATGAGTGGTTCCTATCACACCCCGTTTCTCGTAGTCGAGGATGAGGTGGACGACGAGTATGTCACCGGCGCCACTAGTCTGTTTTTCCCGCTGAGGAAGGTGCTTCTTTGGGACGAAGAGGTCTTTGGAAATACCCCATTCGAGAAAGAGGCCGAATTGCGCAGCGGAACTCACCACCATTGCGGCGAAGTCTCCGACTTTTGCGTTCGGTTCCACCGTCGTCACCCCCAGCCGGTCCTTCGATTCGTTGAAGACGAAGACCCGCAGCCGGTCTCCCCGGCGCGTACCGACGGGGGTATCCCTCTTCGTCAGGTAGAGCTCGCCCTCTTCGCCGCCGTCGAGAACACAGCCGCCCCGGAAAAGCCGGAGGACGGTGAGTCTGTTGTAGTCGCCTATGCGCAGCATGCCTAAAGCATAACAGAAAACCGGAGTATATTAAAGGTTACAGTTTGTCCGGGTCCAGGGCGGTGGTCCAAGTGCCCCGGTGAAACCAGAGCAGCCCTATGGCGGCGACGATCATGTTGGAGAAGAACATGGCCCACCAGATACCGGAAGGACCCCAGGAGAGCCGTATGGCAAAGAGGTAGGCAAGGGGGAGGCGGAAGAGCCAGAGGCGGGAGATGTTGAGGTACATCACCGGCTTGGTGTCGCCGGCCCCCTGAAAAGCCCCCGATACCGCGTGAACGAAGCCGAAGAGCACTACCGACGGGCTCACGATGCGAAAGAGCGCAGCGCCGTAGCGGATGGTCTCCGGATCGTTCACAAAAAAACGGATAAAGTGGCTGCCGTAGAAAAAGGAGAGGGTTGCCGCCGGCAGCAGGAAGACTTGGATGGAGAGGACGCTCAAAAGGAAGGATTTCTTCGCCTCATCGACCCGGCGGGCGCCGAGACTCTGGCCGACCAAGGTGGTGGTCGCCCGGGAAATGCCCATTGCCGGCATGCTGAACAGACCGATGATCCGGTTTCCCACGCCGAAGGAGGCGATAACGGCGGTACCGAAGGTGTTCACAATCCCTTGCAGAACGGTAAACCCGAGTGCGGTAAAGGCCTGACCGAAGGAGGAGGGGATGCCGATACGGAGAAAGAGGCGGATTGCCTTTCCCCGGGGCCTCATGTTCGAAAGACTGAGACGCATCCCGTGTCTGCCTCGTATGAGTATCGTATAGGCGGCAATCGAGGAGAGACCGCGGGCGATGACGGTAGCCGCCGCGGCTCCCTGCACGCCCCAGGCGGGAAAAATCCCTATACCGAAGATGAAGAGCGGATCGATGAGGATGTTCAATGCCACCATAGCCGCCTGTACGGCCAGGGGAACCATGGTCCGGCCGATACCCTGCATTGCCGCCTGGAGAACGAGGTAGCCGAACATGAAGGGGAGCCCGGAGAAGATGATGATCATGTAGTCTCGTGTATAGGCGAACACATCCTCCGGGGCCTGCAGAATTTTCAGCAGCGGACCGGCGAGTGAGATACCGATAAGGGCGATGATCACAGAGGCAATGGTGAGAATGAAGGTGGTCTGGCCGAGATAAAAATCGACCTTCTCATCGTCTTCCTTTCCCTTAGCCTGGGCTATCAGCGTTGTTCCCGCCATGGAGAGACCGATGCCGAAGAGGATGAGGAAAAAGATTACCGGAAAGGCTATACTCGGGGCCGAGAGCTCTGCCCTGCCGAGCTTTCCCAGAAAGAATGCGTCGGTGAGGTTGTAGAGGGTCTGAATCAAATTCCCCGCCATGAGGGGAAGGGCGATTCGCAGCAGCCGCTTCAGCAGAGAGGTATTTTTCACTGCCGCTAAAGGTAGCAGAAGGACGGTCCTTTAACAAGTCCGTACAAGGAATATCTTGAAGGTATCGAATAGATTCGATATAGTAGACAAATGGGTAGGACGCATGAGATAGAAGAAAGCGAAAGACGATACCGGGCGATTTTCGAACACTCCCATATCTCCCTCTGGGAGGAGGATTATTCTGTCATCTATGCCGAACTGGCACGTCTCAAGGAAGAGGGGGTCGATGACATAGGGGCCTATCTTCGGCAACATACCGATGTTCTCACTTCCCTCATCTCTTCAATTAAAATACTCGATGTAAATGAAGCCACGCTGGGGCTCTACAATGCCGCATCGAAGGAAGAGCTGCTGGGATCTCTCAATAAGATCTTTATCGATGACTCGTTGGATGTCTTTGTCGAGGAGATGGCGGCTATCGCCGAAGGCAAACGGTATTTCGAGGGGGAGACACCCGGGCGGAAGCTCACCGGCGAAGCGATGGACCTGCTGCTGCGTATCACCGTTCCCCGCTTTCAGCCAAATGGAGATGACTGGGAAGATTATCGCTACGTGCTGGTGGCGATTGTAGACATAAGCGAGAGGAAACGGCGGGAGCGGGAAATCCAGGAGCTTCTTAGAAAAGAAAAAGAGCAGCGTCTGCTCGCCGAGAGTCTCCGGGCTACCTCCTTGGCGCTCACTTCCTCGATGGATCCTTCAGAGGTTTTGGATCGTATCATCGAGCAGGTGCGGAAGATCATCGACTACGACGCGGTAAATGTCTGTCTTTTCGAAGATGAGAAAATCCAGATTGTTCGAAGCAAGGGCTATGAGAAATACGGAATTGGCGAAGATGAAATCGAGAGGCTCTACAACAGCGAGATACTCTCCAACGTGGAACAGCTAAAAAAGTTTAAGCGGCCGATGATGCTCAGCGATACCCGAGCGGATCCCGCATGGATTCCATTCATCCCGACGAAGTGGGTGCGGACCTTTCTGGGAATTCCCATTGTACTGAGGAATGAGATAATCGGGATGATCAACTTCGACAGTGAAACTCCCAATGCCTTCGATCCGGCGCTAATAGACCTGCTCGAACCCTTCGGCCACGCCGCAGCGGTGGCGCTGGAAAACGCACGTCTCTATCAAGAGGCCCAGAGAGAAATCGCGGACCGCAAGGACGCGGAGGAACAATTGTCCCGCTCACTACAGGAAAAGGAGGTCCTCCTCAAAGAGATACACCACCGAGTGAAAAACAATCTAAGCGTGGTCGCCAGTCTTCTTAACCTGCACTCTTCGAAGATCGAGACGGTTGAGCAGGCGAAGGAGGCACTTTTTGCCGGACAAAACAGGGTCTATGCGATGTCTATGGTCCATGAAAGTCTCTACGAATCTGCAGATCTTTCATCCATAGATGTGAGCGAATACCTCGGGAGTTTAGTGCAGAAGCTTTGCACCGTCTACGATGTGTCGGGAAGGATCGATACGCAGTTCGAAGCCGAATCTTTCATTCTCGATATCGACAGGGCGGTGCCCCTCGGTCTCATTCTCAACGAGCTTATATCCAACGCCTTCTCCCACGCCTTTGCAGAAGATGGCCGGGGTTCGGTGTGGATCGAGTTGAAGAGGGAAGGGGAGAAGATGGTGCATCTTAGCGTTCGGGACGACGGAGTCGGAATAGACATGGCCTTAGTGGACGATCATGAAGAGAGCCTCGGTCTGCAGTTGGTGCACATCCTCAGCGAACAGATCGGCGGAAGGGCCGAGTTCAAGAATGGAGGAGGAACCCGCGTGAGCATCCTTTTTCAGAGAGGGCCTTAGGAAAAAGAGATACGGGAAGCGGTCTTATATCTTCTCCAGTTTTAGTTCGAGGCGGATCTTCGTACCGCCGGTCTCCGATGCCTGGATATCCAATGTGCCGTAGTACTGCTTGGCGTAAGTTTCAACGAGGCTGAGGCCGAAACCGAAATCGTGTTCCTCGATGATCTTCGCCGGCATCCCCCCTCCGTTGTCGACCACCAGTAGTTCCAGCTGTTTTGGGCCGTGTTGCCGTACCTCTACCCTGATCTCCGGCGCCCTAGATGAGGAGAAGCCGTTCTGCGGTACGGTCTGATACGCGTATTTCAAAGAGTTTGTCACGAGTTCGTTGATGATGATTCCTATGGGAAGGGCCTGCTTTGCCGTAACGGAGATGTCGTCGATATCGTTTTCTATGTGAAGGGACTCTAGTACGCGCGTTGAATAGTGCAGTTCATGCAGCAGCTCCTCAATAAAGGGTTTGAGGCGGATGATATCGACATCATCCTCGGTATACAGCCTTTGGTAGATCGACTGCATGAGGCGGATTCTGTTCTTCGCCTCGTCGAATGCTCGCTTCAATGCCTCGTCTTCGAATTTGCTTGACTGAAGAGAAAGCAGCCCGTACATCGTGTTCATCTGGTTCTTTATTCGGTGGTGGACTTCTTTGAGCAGCAGCTCCTTCTCCCGCAGAAGCCGTTCTACTTCGCGGTTCTTCTCCTCAAGTTCTTTTTGTGTCAGTTTCATGCCGCTTATGTCGGTATAGGATCCAATGTACCCTATGAGGGAACTATCACGAGTGATCGCTGCGGCGGAGACCATCACATCCAGCGGCCTCCCCTCTTTCGTGTAACGGATCGTCTCGACGGGGCCTATCACCTTTTGCTCGGGGAGTCGGCGGGTAAGAGAGAAGGCCTCCTCCATAATTTCCGGCCGGCCGCCGCTTATCACCTCGTCTAGGTTCTTTCCCGAGACCTCATCCTGACGGTAGTGAAAGAGCTCTTGGGCCGCGGGGCTCCAATCGATGATGCGGTGCTCCCGGTCGAGGGTAACGAGGGCGCTGGGTATCGATTTGAGGATTCCTTCGAGGTAGAGCCGGCGCTCCTCGTTGTTTCGTTCCAACAGCTTTTCGGCGGTGATGTCCCTGATCACCCCGATGAAGCCCTTCGGTTTCCGCCCCTGGTCATAGAGCACGGAGGCGGACAACTCGATGAAGAAGATGCTGCCGTCGGGCCTGTAGGTGCGATATTCTATAAGGGGTGAGCTGCCGTTTCGCAGGGTCTCTTCTAGATTTTTTTGAGCTGCCTCTCTTTCCTCCGCAACGATGAAGTCTAGGGCATTGCGGCCGATGATCTCCTTTCTTGCCGATACTCCCGCAATGCGGAGGAACTGCTCGCTGCAAAAGGTGACGGTTCCGTCGAGTCCCGTCTGCACGATCCCGTCGGGAGAGGTGTCGAGAATACGGCGGTAAAACTCCTCGCTCTCGTTGAGCCTGCGTGCCTGCTGGGTATACTTTCGCCGCAAGATCTTCTGTACGGATAGTAAGACGATAACGAGGATCCCTATGATTGCGAGGTAAAGAATCTCACTAGTGAAACCGATTTCCATTTGGCCTCATGGTACTTCGCTTTTGATGGGGGTATCATAGAGTGATCTCCCCGCCCTGTCAAGGAACACTAGACAAAAAGGTAAATAATATCAAATAGTAACGATCAGCGAGTGGCCGTTACATGCCGCCGGTAAATCTGCCGATGAGTGTGATATGGGAGATACCGTATTTATTGTAGAGGACGAGATGATTCTCAATCAGCACATCGCGCAGTTTCTCGAAAAGAGGGGCTATAGGGTGGAGATGCTTCCTTCGGGTGAGGAGTGTCTCGCTACGCTCTCTTCGGGGCATATCCCGGACATTATTTTAATGGACAACCATTTGGGTTCCAATCGGCTGGACGGGCCGGCTACGATGCAGCGGATAAATAAGAAGTATGAGATTCCTGTTGTGCTCCACTCGGCATACACGGATAAAAAGAGCATCGATAAGACCCGGAAGATGTCGAGATACGGTTACATTCAGAAAGTACCGGGAAACGAGGAGGTCATTTTCGCAACGGTCGAGTTAGCCTTGAAGGTACATCGGACCGAACAGGAATTGAAACGACGGGAGAGTCTCTACCGGGAACTGTCCAAGCACCTTCAGAATATCAGGGAAGAGCAGAACGCTTATCTTGCCAGGGAGATCCATGATGAGTTTGGGCAATCCCTCACGGCCCTGAGGATGAACCTGACGCTTATCGAACAGCTTTCCGAAGAAACGATACAGGCGGATACGATAAAGAAAACCATCGGCGACATGGAGCGGATTCTCGACCATACGGTAAAGAAGGTCAGGAAAATCTCTACGGAGCTGCGCCCCAGTGTCCTCGACAGCTCGGGGATCATGGAAGCGATAGAGTGGCAGATCGAGGAATTCAGGGAGTACTTCGATGTAGATGTTCTTTTCGATCGAGAGGAGGAGGACATCGAGCTGGAACAACGTACGGCTCTGATGATTTTTCGCATAGTACAGGAAGCGATGACCAACAGCGTGCGGCATGGGGCGGCAACGAGAATCCATATCGTTTTGCAATTAGCCGGAGAAGAACTTACATTGCGTATCGAGGATAATGGATGCGGTTTTATCATGGAGAATACCGAGCGGCTGACGACCATGGGGCTGCTGGGGATGCGGGAAAGGGCATTGCAGTCCGGGGGGTGTTTTTCGATTCACAGCAGCCCCGGTGAAGGGACTATGATACAGGTAAAGATACCCTGTGAGGCGGGAGCGGGCTAATGTCCGTATATTCCGCTCAGTCCTCCGTCCATTCCTTCATGTATTCCTGCAGGTAGCGGGCAAGATTCATCTTTTTTCCCGTCAGTTGTAATTTCCTCCGAATATTTTCCCTGTGGCGCTCTATTGTCGAGGTGGATAGATGGAGCATTGCAGCGATGTCCTTGGTCCCGAGACCGATGCGGACCATGCTGCATACCTGCAGTTCCTTGCTGCTGAGACTCTTGAATTGTGCGGCGAGTTTAGAGCTGAACGGGGCCGCAATCTCCTCGAGGTTTTTCCGCAGCAGTGCAACTTTCTCCTCATGCTGAGTTTCCTTGAGGTCCGTTGAGAGGGATTCTATCAGTGGAAGGATAAGGGTATCGATGTTATGCAGAAATCTTTCGGACAGTTCCCTTCGTTCCACCCGGGAATGATCGAGAATCTCCTTGATCGCCGTGTCCTTGTCTCGGATGCTCATTTCTCCCATTTCAATTTTGTTTATCAGACGTGCCCGCTCTGCGAGCCTTCCGAGTCGTCTCGCCAGGTCTTTGAGGAAGAGTTTTTCCTCCTCGAGAAAAGGTTCTCTTGAATCTATGCTAAGCTCTTCGTCGTAGCAGATCTGTAGTGAGCCGAAATCTTCTCCGGGGCTTATCACCGGGGACTTAAGACAGCGTGTCGTTTCCTTGAAATCCGGAGATCTCTTTATTCTTCCTTCTAGACGAATAAGTACATGGACAAATTCCGGATAACGAAACGCTCTGGGAAGTTCTTGAATGAGGACCTCTAATATTCGCTCGATATCGTCGATGAATGAATCGATGAGTTCCGATATCTCGAAGAATGTTCTTGTCACAATGGTAATACTAACAAAAAAAACCCAATATGTATAGGCAGTAATTAGGCAAAATTCTATAAACTAAAGATTTGCAATCTTTCTACTGAATCTGAATAATTTAATTGTAATTAATTTATTAGAGCTATAATACAAATGTTTGCACTTTAAAGATGAAGGGAAAGGAGCCGTTGGTTCCATACTTCTATGATGTGGAATGAAAGCAGGAGGGTGTGATGCTAAAGAATCTCAAATTGGGTGTAAAAATGGGACTGGGCTTCGGCTTGGTCATCGCCTTGGTCGTAGCGGTGGGAGGCCTTGCGGTCCTCAACATGCTGCAGATCCAGCAGCAATCCGAACGGCTGAGCAATGAGTACGTTCCCGAGGTAGACATCGCCAACAACATAGAGCGCAATTCGCTGCAGGTGATGTACAACATGCGGGGCTTTTCGATGAATTTCAATGAGAATTTCTACGACCTTTCTCAGCAGTTCATGGACGAGCTCAACCGTTATCTTCAGGAGGCGGAGGATCTGGCAAATGAATACGAGGGCCTCGTGCGCCTGAAGAAAGACGTAGTCGTTGCGAAAAACAACGTGGCCGAGTACAGCGCCCTGGCCGACGAGACCGCCGAGGTGATCGGCCAGATCAAGGAGCTGCGGACGGTCCTCGATGAGAACGCAGCGCTCTACATTCAGCAGGCCAATGCCTT
>CAZQNO010000056.1:0-19468 GCA_964594775.1 uncultured Spirochaetaceae bacterium | reverse complement strand
TGATTTCCTCGGTCTTCTCTACCACTTCCGGTTCGGTGTGGGAGGAGAGAAAGGCTATAGGTATATCATGGTGGGTGAGAATCTCCTTGGCCGCTTGCGGTCCAGTAATCCCCTTGCCGAGGTCGATGTCCATCAAAATGAGGGAAATCTCGGAATCTGAGTCTACCGCTTCAATAGCCTTCTCGCCGTTATAGACGGTTAGCACCTCATACCCGTGTTTTTTAAGCATCTGTGCCTCATTCATGGCAATGAGGGCCTCGTCTTCGACTAGTAATATCTTTTTTGACATAGTTTGACACCTTGTAGTGAATGATACATCACATGATCATTGTATACTTTCAGTAACCACCCCACAAGAGGAAGTTCCTTATCCACCGATAGTAATAACTAAAAACACCAATAAGGTCAATTACTGTGAACTTATAATAACATAGGAGGTAAATTATGAAACTTAAGATAGATAAGGAAACCGATGCACTCTATTTCCGTCTTGATGATAAAAAGATAATCGACTCTGAAAAAACTTCTCCGGGTGTAATTCTTGATTACAATGAAAACAATGAAGTTATGAAAATCGAAATTTTGCATCTATCAAGAAGAACGGACAAAATCAACCTTGATTCTCTACTTTACGAATCCGTGTAACTGGTTAACGGCGTGCGGTTACTTTTGATGTCACTTTTGGGTACAACGTGAGTACCGTAATGTGGCGCATAACATAAAAAAACCCTAAATACTTATTAAGTAAAATTTTAGGGAATTTACTATAGAGCGCCCGACCGGGATCGAACCGGCATCTTCAGCTTGGAAGGCTGAGGTAATAGCCATTATACGACAGGCGCATTCTCGATGCTATATATACTAAAAATCGGCTTCAGGGTCAATAGGGGAGGGATAATGAGAATCGATCTATTCACGCACCGCACAGACGGGGCAGTTTGGATTTGCATGAACAGCTATATCCTGAAATTGGGAGGAGTTGCCGTCGATAATGAGTAGTCTTCCAACGAGACTAGAACCGACTCCCGCAATAAACTTAAGTGCTTCAAGCGCCTCAGTACTGCCGATAATCCCGACAGCGGCTCCAAGGACGGGGACTTGCTTCTGGTCTTCGATACCCGCAAAAAGACACTCCAAACAGGGCTTTCCTCCCGGCGGTATAAGCGTGACCTGACCGCTTAAGCCGTAGGCCCCGCCGTGAACAAGCGGTATTTTATGGCGTACCGCGAAGCGATTGAGAAGAAAACGGATGGTCATGGAATCGAGACAGTCAATAATCATATCAACCTTTGGAGCGTGCAGCTCGAGAGTTTCTTCGGTAATACTGCACGAAACCGCGCGAATATCGATTGACGGATTCAATCGTTTGAGGTAAGAGGCGGCTCGTACACTCTTTTCCTGCCCAATATCGTCGCTGCTAAAGAGGATCTGTCTGTTGAGATTGGACAGCGAGACAATATCATGATCCCACAAAATGAGGCGGCCTACACCGGCGGCCGTAAGGTAATAGGCCACAGGGCTGCCGAGACCACCTGTGCCCGCAACGAGAAAGGTTGAATTTGAGATCTTTCGTTGTGCGTCTTCTCCCCACGAATCAAGCATAAGCTGGCGACGATAACGTATGTGCGCCTCTTCGACATATGGTTCAGTCATTGCAGCAGCCGCCTCCTTTTTGAGAAACTTCTAGACCCTATCCTATACCCGTAGTCATCTCTTTGGATATGGAGATGATTCTACATTCCGGACAGAGGCGAATGGTTTCCTCCGGAAGATCGGTGCTTTGTTTCATGTAATCGACCATCCTTGCAGTAATGTGCGGTTTGCCGCAGGAAGGACAGGTTTCAAGAGTGAAAAGCTGCCTCCAGATGGCTCTTTTCCCCGAAGGCTCCTTGATGGGAATTGCGTCGGTCGGACAGATGGCGGCACAGGAACCGCAGCCGATGCAGGCATCATTTGCCTCACCATAGGGAATACCGACAGTTTTGTCTGCTCCACGCCCCGAGACGTAGATTGCAGCGGTGCCCTGTGCATGGCAGTAGCGGTAACAGAGACCGCAGAGCACACACTTCGAGTTTTCAACTCCGAGCTCCGGAAATCGAGATTCGACGGCGCGATCGAGGGCCCCTTCAAGCACTTCTTTCGATTCAGGTGCTCGAGCAAGAAGCAGTTGTGCGCTGAGCATCCGGTTTTTCCATATTCGTTCCGAATCGGTGCTGAATTCCTCACCATCTCTCAATAGGGGGTATTCACAGGCAGTCACCAGCTTCTTCCAGCCCTCACGGTGCAGCTCTACGAGACAGAGCCTGCAGCCGGCAAAACCGGGCAGGGCGGAATGTTCGCAGAGACTCGGAATAAAAATCCCCTCTGTTCTGCAGGCATCGAGGAGTCTGCTTCCGCGTTGGGCCGAAATTTTCTTGCCGTTTATCGTTACGCTCACCGTATCATGCTGAATCTCGCTGTTCATTTTACTATTCTCCTCTCTACCATTTTACCGCGTTGAAGAGACAGACGTTTCGGCATTCGCCGCACCGAATACAGAGCTCTTGATCGATGACAATACGTCCCCCAGGAGTTTTCTCACTGATTGCATCGACGGGGCAGGCCTTTATACAGAGCCGGCACTTGGTACACGCTTCAGGGTCAATGGTGAAGGCGGTAAGGGGCTTGCAGACCCCCGCACTGCAGTGTGCGTTCCGGATGTGGTCGATGTATTCATCTCGAAAGTAGCGCAGGGTGCTGAGAAGAGGATTAGCCGCGCTCTTTCCGAGACCGCAGAGACTGCCGTCGGTCACGTAGTCGCCCAGTTCCGCAAGGGTGTCGAGGTCTTTCATTCTTCCCCGTCCTTCGGTGATGCGTTCGAGGATGCGGAGTATCTGGATGAGTCCCTCTCGACAGGGAGTACATTTGCCGCAGGACTCTTGCACAAGAAAATTGGTAAAGTATCGCGCCAGCTCGACCATGCAGTCAAACTCGTCCATGATAATCAGTCCGCCGGAACCCATCATCGAGCCGAGCTTATCTAAAGAATCAAAATCAACGGGAGTTTCGGCTAAGGAGGCAGGAATACATCCTCCGGAAGGGCCGCCGGTCTGAACTGCCTTGAAGGATCTGTCGGCGTGCATTCCGCCGCCGATCTTTTCGACAACATCGGCAATGGTGGTGCCGAGTTCGACTTCAACAAGGCCGGCGTTTTTCACCTTTCCGACTAGACAAAACACCTTCGTCCCGGGGTTCTTCTTCGTGCCTGTCGAACGGAAAGAATCCGCTCCATTGTTGAGGATAAAGGGTATATTGGCAAAGGTTTCAACGTTATTTACTACCGTCGGCTTTCCCCAAAGGCCCCTCTCCGAGGCGTGGATATATTTCTCATTCGGTTCTCCGAGTTTCCCCTCGATGGAACGCATAAGGGCTGAGGACTCTCCGCAGACAAAAGCACCGGCACCGCGTTTGATGCTGATGTTCAGATCGAATCCGGAGGATAGTATATCACGGCCCAATAATCCTTCGGATTCGAGGACCGAAAGCGCTCTAGTAAGATTCTCAATGGCAAGGGGATATTCATCCCTCACGTAAATAAATCCTTCGTGAGCTCCCACCGCATACGCGGCGATGATCATTCCTTCAAGAATCTGATACGGCGCTCCCTGCATGAGACTCCGGTCCATGAAGGCTCCCGGATCCCCCTCGTCGCCGTTGCATATCAGATAGCGAATGGGCTCATCTTGTTCGAATACACTGCGCCACTTCTTTCCGGTGGAAAACCCCCCGCCGCCGCGGCCCCGCAGACCGGAATTCTCAATGACTGAGACGACATCTTTAGCTTGCATTTTCAAGGCCTTGCCGAGGGCTTGAAAACCGCCGAGAGCCTGATAGTCTTCAAGAGATTCCGGGCGGACGCGTCCCATGGCCGCGAGCACCAATTTTTTTTGTCCGGCATAGAAGGGAATTTCTTCTGCAGCGGAAAGCTGCGTTTTTTTGTTTGGGTCGCTGTAGAGTCTCTTTTGGTAGAGCTTCCCATTAAGCGCCGAATCTATGATAGGACCGACATCCTCCGCCTTGACGTTGAAGTAGTAGGTTCCTTCCGGCAAGACCTCAAGCACGGGCCCCTTGCTGCAGAGTCCCTTGCAGCCGGTTCTGTACACCGCAAACGGACTTTCCTGTTTCGTTGTCCTGGCTCGCCGCTGCCGTTGGAATTCATCATAGACCTGATCGCTTCCCGTCCCGCTGCATCCGATGTCTCCACAGAGGTAGAAGCTGAGTCGAGACTGATGTGTCGTTTTATCGCTCATTTCAGCGCCTCTTCTCCTCGTTGATGGACCTCGTTAATAATTTCCCGTACCCTGTTTCTTGAGAGGTACCCGAAGAGCCGCTCGTTTATCGACATTACCGGTGCCATTGCACAGGCACCTAAACAATTGACCATTTCGATAGAGAAGAGACCGTCCGGGCTGGTTTCCTCTACACCGATTCCAAGAAGTGAGCTCAATTCGTCACGAATTTCTTCGGAAAGCCTGAGGTGACACGCAGTACCGTCACAAATCCGAATGACATATTTTCCCCGTTCTTTGAGACTAAAAGCCTTGTAAAAGGTGGCAATGGAGTATGCGTATGAGTAGGGCACTCCGCATTCTCGTCCCGCCTCGCGAAGGGCTTCCTTCGAAATATAACCGTATGCTCTCTGTATTTCCTGCAGTGCGCGTATGATTTCCTGCGGTTTTCCCCTGAAGGGGGCAAGGAGAGATTCTGTTTCTCGAGTTTCCATATGCAACAACCCCGTTTTTTGTAGGCTTAAAAGAGTGCTGCTGCACCGGTCCAGAGCGGACCCGGTGCAGCACCTACAAGCTTTTTTACTCGACAGCCATTCGTGCCCTTAGGAGACGGCAACAAATTTGAACGTATCGAGACCGAGTTCTTTTAGTTTTTCTTTAGTCGGAATGCCTTTCTCGTCCCATCCACGGACCTTGTAATAGCCGGGAAGCATTTTATCGAGACGAGCGACATTTCCCTTCATCGGCCCCTCCGGAATCGCATCGTTGAGAAGTCTCGGTGGAAGGGTGTCGTCGTCGCTTGAAAGACCGGCCTTCATGTTAAACATGCGCTCGAGGTTGTAGATGCGATCGCCTATTTTCATGATCTCTTCTTCTGTGTAGTTTTCACCGGTAATAGCTTTTAGCTGTTCGGCCACTTCCTTTCCTCCCAAGCCGAATGTCGTAAAGAGACAGATGCCGGCAGAGTCTACGGAAGCGGTAAGGTCCTGAAAGATCTTGAGCCACATGTCCTTCCCCTCGTTCTGCTGAGGATCGAGCTTTTCCGGTACGCCGAGGACCTCCGGGCTTATGAGATAACCGCGTACGTGGCAGCCTCCACGGTTGCTGGTGGCATATTCAAGGGCCATGCCTTGAACCCCGCGGGGGTCATAAGCAGGCATCTCCTGTTTCTTTACCGACATGGAGAGCTCAGGATGACCATACTTCTCTGCAAAGCGGTAACTTCCTTCGGCGAGATCTTTACCGATCCCCTCCGCCTTGCCCATTTTCTCCGTAAGGGTGACGATGGCCTCTCCGTTGCCGAAACGCAAGTCTATTCCCTCGGCGTCCTTCTTCGGCAGGTAGCCGCTCTCGTAGAGGTCCATGGCACAGCCGATAGTGGATCCGGCGGAGATAGTGTCTAAGCCGTACTCATTACAGAGGTAGTTGGCCTTGATGATCGGGTCGATATCGCCGACCCCGCACTGTGCACCGTATGCCCAGAGGGTTTCATATTCGGGGCCCTCGCCGTAAGCCTTGTAGGGACCATCCGGGACACGGGTGACTCGACCGCATGCAATGGTACAACCGAAACAGCTCTTGTTTTTAACAAGCCGATGTTCCCGCATGTACTCTCCGCTTGTCGGTTCGGCATCTTCGAAGACAGATTCCCTGAAGTTGCGGGTGGGGTAGGCCCCCGTCTGGTTAATAACGTTGACGAGAATCGGGGTGCCGAGAGTCGGGAGTCCCTCGCCGGTAACGGGGTGGTCTGCCAGCTGCTTGCGTATTCTTAAGGCAGAGTCGCGGATGCCCTCCGGATCAGCCGGTTTTACACTGCCGGTTCCGCGTACTACGAGGGCTTTCAGTTTTTTTGAACCCATGACCGCGCCCACACCGGATCTGCCGGTGGCACGGTCCTTGTCGTTGATTATACAGGCTATCTTCGACTGGTGTTCGCCGGCGGGACCGATAACGGCGACCTTTGCACTATGATCGGTTTCCGTAACAAGGATATCGGTCGTCTCTCCGGTGAGCTTGCCCCATACATGAGATGCATCTCGAAGTTCGACCGCATCGTCGTTGATGTAGAGATAGACCGGTTTTTTCGAAACACCCTGGAAGATGACTCCGTCATAGCCGGCGAATTTGAGTTCGGGCCCGAAGAGACCGCCTGAGTTCGAAGCGGCGATGGTGCCCGTCAAGGGACCCTTTGTTACGACCTCGAATCTTCCCGTCGAGGTGCCGAGGTGTCCCGTGCCGGCACCGGTTGCGAAGATGAGTTTGTTGTCGCTGCCGAGGGGATCGACTTTCGGACTCACTTCAGCTGCAAAGTACCGCGTTCCGAGGCCGCGGGCGCCGAGATAGTCGTGGGCCCACTCCTTGTTGAGTGCTTCCTTTTCCACTGTCCCCGTATCAAGGTCAACGCGAAGTACGGTTCCTGTCCATCCGTAGTAGGTCATGCCATGCCTCCTTCCGTAAAAACTACTTCGAATTTCTTCGTCATCATTTCTTTACGTGAAAGAGTGTCGTCGGTAGCCGGTACATACTGGATTGCATCGGTGGGACAGAACTTCGCGCATTCCGGGTCACCTCCGCAGACATCGCACTTGAGCACCGTTTTTACCGGACGACTATAGGTGATGTTACCGAATGGGCATGCGGATACACACATTCTGCATCCGATACACTTGTTCTGATCGTACTCCACTACTCCTGTTTCCGGGTTTTTCTTTAATGCATTGACCACGCAGACAGCGGCGCATGCGGGATCTTCGCACTGAAGACAGGTAAGGGGTACGGAGAATTTAAGCGGTGTTTCAAACACCGCGATGCGCGATAGACTGCGGCTGAACACCCCATGGTGTTTCAGCGAACAGGCTAATTCGCAAGAATGACAGTCGATGCAGCTCTCCGGCTGCAACAACAGTACCTTTTCCATTTTCGCCCTCCTCAAAAAACAAATTTGTTATACTATCCACCTCCTCCGGGTGGAAACAGAGCCACCATATCTCCATCGGAAACAGCGGATTGCAAACCTTGAAGATGATGTATGTTGTGGCCGTTTACCATAATTATTGCACCGGTAATGAGCTTGCCCTCCGTGTCAATAAGTTTGAAGAGAAAGGGCTTAGGGGCGATTTTTTCACACTCTTCAAGAACTTCTCGAACGGTAGTTACTCGAGAGCAGGTTAGTTCTTCGATACCAAGATGTATTCGCAATGTGGTAAAAAATTTTACCGTTATCATACTGAAACAATTCTTTCTGTTGTTTTTATTCTATCGTAGTTTCTCTTTGATGTCAAATTAAATAAATTATCGCACAATTGTAGATTTAAATACAAAAAATCTTGTAAGGTTCAAAACTATGAAGAAGCGGGATGATAATAAGAGACACCTATCGCGGGCATCATTTAATGCCGGCGTGCTTATCCTGGTACTCATTTTGGGAAATTCCTGCAGTAAAAAAGTCCCGGAAAAAATAGACGAAACGATATTTGCCCTTGGAACCACCTGTACTGTACAGCTCTACGGCAGGGCGAAGAGGGACGTTATGGAAAAAGTTTTTGAACTTGTGCGGGACGTCGAGTCGAAAATGAGCGTTCGTATCGATGGAACGGAGGCATGGCGAATAAACGAAAACGCCGGCAGCCGCACGGTGAAGGTAAGCAGGGAAACATTCACCGTAGTGAAAAGGGCAAGGGATTACTCGGTTTTTTCCGGCGGAAGCTTTGATCTGACAATTGAGCCTCTCGTAAATCTCTGGTCCATTGGCAGCGAAGATCAACGGGTGCCTTCAGAGGAGGAGATCGCCGATGCCCTCAAAATGGTCGACTACCGCCGAGTCCGACTCGATGAAGAAAATTTGACGGTTTTTTTGGAGAGACCCGGCATGGGAATAGACCTTGGAGGAATTGCAAAGGGATACGCCGCCGATATATCTGTGGCTTTTCTCGAGGAACAGGGCATATCCCACGGCATCATAAATTTCGGCGGAAACGTCTTTGCCTTTGGGGCAAAGCACGGCAGGGAAAATTGGAAGATTGGAATTCAAAGTCCCGGCTCGGGGAGAGGAGAGTATGTGGGTATAGTCGAGGTAAAGAACAAGGCAGTCGTTACCTCCGGCGAATACGAGCGCTATTTCGTGGAAGACGGGGTGAGGTATCATCACATCCTCAGCACTGAAGACGGATATCCGGTGCGGAACGAACTGAGCAGTGTAAGCGTGGTCAGCGACCGCGCCTTGGATGCCGATGCACTTTCCACCGTACTTTATACCATGGGCCTGAAAAGGGGATTGGCCCGGGCTGAAGAACTAGACGGGGTGGAGGCTATATTCCTCACGGATGAAAATACCGTCTATACCACCGATGGTCTTAAGAGCTCATTTTACCTTACCCACGATGAGTATCGAAGGGGTGAGCCGGCGAGCCTCTCGGAAGGGGGCTAAATATGACTGCAGCCGGAAGACTAAAAGAGCGTTTGAATATTTTTCTTGCCATCGTGGAAATTAAGACGAAGGTCATAAGCGTCGTTACCTTTTCTTCGGCGGTCCTCTATTCGATATATCGAAGCGGCAGCCTGCCCCTAGCACGTTTTGTTCTGATGACTCTTGCCGTACTGATGGTCGACATGGGAACAACCGCCTTCAACAACTACTTCGACTTTCGAGCGGGGGTTGACGTGCCTGAGCTGAGCCGCGATACCGACAAAATTCTCATGTATGGACGGGTAGAGGACTATCGCGCGCTGCATATCGCTCTTATCCTCTTCGCCGGCGCTGCGTTTTTCGGCATCATTATCAGTTTTCTCAGCGGATTGGGTGTTGCCGTTGCGGGAGCCGCTTCCATGGCGGTTGGTTTTCTCTACAACGGAGGGAAGAAGCCCATATCCCGGACACCCTTCGGCGAGCTCTTCGCAGGCGGTTTTCTCGGTTCGGTACTCTTTCTCATCAGCGTGTACGTGTTCACCGGCTCTGTCGACGGTGAGGCGATGATGGTGTCTCTTCCGATGAGCTTTTTCGTGGCTGCCGTTCTTCTTGTCAACAACACCTGCGATATCCAGGGCGACAGGGCCGCAGGAAGAAGGACCCTTCCCATCGTCCTAGGGGCAATGACGGCGGAGGTGATAATTTACCTTTTGAACGCCGCCGCATATCTCACTTTAGGGTACTGTGTGTACAAGGGCTTTCTTCCCGCCGTCGCGGGCTATACAGCCGCTGCCGCCGCAGCGCTGAACGGGGCCGCCCTCTTTACGATGAACCGTCGTCGTTACAATCATGAGACAAAGGTCATACACATGAAAACGATTGTGGGACTCTACGGGATCTTCGGGCTGCAATTTGCCGCCGCCATGATATTCTCCATAGAATGGTAGAGATACCGGGCATATTCGTCGATTTGGCTGCGGGCCTCGCAGGCCGGAAGACAGGCAATAGAGAACTGCGCCTTCTCGATATAGCGGCGGGCAATCTTGCGGGCTTCTTCTACTCCTCCCCGTTCTCTAATCAGTGTAATAGTCTTACGCAGCTTACCGCGGGAAGTGCGTCTCGTCACGACAGAGCCTTTCTTCAAGAGTTTCTTCAATCTTCCGTCGTCACGGCGGAGGGCGAAGATCATGGGGAGGTTTGAAACTCCTTCGAGGATGTCGGTTCCGCTGCGTTTTCCCGCCGCCCCCTCGGAGAGGCTGCAGTCGATAATATCGTCGAGTATTTGAAAGGCAGCACCCAGATTGTAGCCGATTTTTTTCATACGATGAGCGTTTCTCTCGTCTATCCCCGCCTGATGAGCTCCTATGTAGGCGGAAACGGCGAAGAGGGCTGCGGTCTTTCCCATGATCCTGCGGTGATATTCCTTGAAATCAGTGGAAAAGTCGAAGCGTCCCTGACCCTGACGGATCTCTCCCTCGCAAATAGAACCGACAATGCGCGCGATATAGGCGCCGGTATCAATGTCGGTAAAGCGGCTTGCAAGATAAAAACTGCGACTAAAGAGATAGTCTCCAAGGAGCACGGCGGCTTGATTTCCGTGGAGGGTATTGAGCGTTGCCTTTCCCCTGCGCGTGGAAGACCTGTCGATGATATCGTCGTGTACGAGGCTGGCCATATGGAGTATCTCTACGGAGGCGGCAAGGTGTAAAGAGGCATCAGAAACGGCCTCTGCGGGGGCTTCATCGAGGCTCTCAGCCAAGCGAGATGAGAGAAGCAGAAGAGCCGGCCGCAGGAACTTTCCCCGGACACCGACGAAGTTTTTCAGCATCTCGTCGATGGAGGTATAGCCGCCGCGGACTTCTCGGCGGATAATACCGTACACCTCGTCGAGTTCATGAGTAAGGGATAAGCGGCGGTAGAGAGTGGAAACGGTGGTGTCCATCTCTTATTCTACGGGCTCCCCGTCGTACAGATAGGTCTTTTTCGCCAATCCGGTAGAATTCCACCGCTTTTTAATCCAAGGCATGACCCAGTGGTCCAGACCGAGTCCTCTCCCGGCACCGCCGAGCATAACGATGGAAGCGGCGATGTACCAGAGAAGTTCCGGATTGCCCCAACCTGAGGCAATAAACATAACGGAAAAGCCTAGAGAAACCACGGCGGCGGGAAAGGTGAAGAGCCCGCCGATGAGGGCAAGGCCTATTGCGACCTGACCAAGGACAACGCCGGCCTGGAGGAGAAAGGCGAGGAGGGGAGAGGCGCTGAGGATGTGTTCGGCACACCAGGTGTAGATGCCGAGGGCTTCGATGAGCGGCTCACTGTAGTGACCCGCCGCCTGAGCTGCTCCTTCAGCCGCCGCGCCCGCGCCGGCGCCGGAAGCGGCATCGGCCGCCGCCTGACCGGTAGCGGAGCTTGCCGCATCGGCGGTCTCGAAACTCACACCGGGAAGTTTGATCGCACCGGTCCATACATTTGCCAGACCCTCTTCCCCGGGATTGATCCATCCCTCCTTGATATGCGTGATTCCCTCTAAGAGCCACTTTACGCCGAGAAAAAGCCGCAGGGGGACTGCCCAGTAGTTGGGTATCTTGTAGGCAAAGAGTTCGCCGAGGAAGGAACGCCGCTCTTTTACGTCGAGGATCTCGTGGCGGAGGTAGCGCCATATCCCGTTAAAGCCGGCGATGGAAAAGAGGTAGTGAAGATTGATCAAATGCTTCATCCCCATGGCGAAAAAACCGCTCAAAGAGATGCCCATCACGCGGGCAACACCGTAACGGCTGCCGATGCTGACCATGAATCCATGATAGTTCGATGTGAATTTTTTCTTATCCGCATTGTTAATGTCGGCGATGACGTTGTAGGCCGCCGTTTCGGCGGTCTGCAGCGCCGTTTCGACGATCTGCGGAAGGACTTTTTCGTTTTCCAGGTGCCAAATGATGTCGCCGATAAGATATACAGCGTCGAAGTCGACGGACTTCATATGATCGTCGACGAGGATTCTCCCCCGTTCACCGACTATGTAGCGTTCATCTTCTTCCAGGCGGCAGCCGGACATGCCGTGAATGCCTTCCGAGGATGCGTAGGAACACTCGCCTTGAGCCGTCTGTCCCTTTGTAAGAGGAAGCCGGCTGGTAAACTCCGAACCGTGGATACCGCAGGTCCAAATGAATGTATCGCCGACGATCTCCCGCCCTTCTGAAATAGTAATTTTCCCCTCTTCGGCGCCGGTAACCGGAGCACCGGTGATGATTTCGCCGCCCTTCTTTTCTAAATATTTTCTCGCCTTGTGCTGGAGCTTCTTCGGCATAATCGGAAGGATGGAGTCGAGGGTTTCTACGATGATTACCTTTACCTCGTTTTCGTCGATATTGAACTCACGGCAAAGCGTGTGCTTTCTTTCGATGAGCTCTCCCGCCATCTCGATACCGGTAAAGCCGGCCCCGGCGATGGTGAAGGTAAGCATCCTTCTGCGCGTATCGAGGTCCGGCTCTTGAGAGGCCTTGCGGAAACAGGAATCGATATGTCCGCGAAGCCGCAAAGCGTCGTCAAAGGACCAGATGGTAAAGGAGTTTTCCTGGACACCGGGAATATCGAAGAATTCCGGGGCGCCGCCGGCGCCGATAATGAGGTAGTCGTAGGTATAGCTGTCGTAGTTCGAAGAAAGCCGCTTCTCTTCAAAGTCAATTTCTTTGATGTCGTCGGTTATTACCTCCACAGAGGTGGCGGAAAAAATTCGGGAAAAGTTCACCTTAACGGAGTCAGTTTCCACCCGCGCGGCAGCTAACTCATGGAGCTCCGTCATGAGAGTGTGAAAGGGGTTTCTGTCGATCAAAGTAAGCTGTATATCTTTTTTTTTCTTGAACTCTCGGTGAAGCTTTTTCGCTGCAGTGATGCCTCCATAACCTCCACCGAGGATAATAATCCTCGTTTTACTCATATTTCGTACTCCTTATCCCATAAAAATAGAAAACGTCACAATAATTACTATTTCTATAATAAATACGTGACGGGCTAAAGTCAATATTCTTGACAAATAACCTTACTGTTTATATAATATAACCAACATGGTAAGAAATAGGGGGCAAGTATGACAAGTATGACAAGTATGACAAGAATAGGAATACTATTGATCACGATTCTTGTTGCAATCACCTTTTCCTGCGGAGGCGGCGGTGAAAAAGCGCAGGCCGAGAAACAGGAAACGGAAGAAAAGGGCACTAAAGAAAGCGCAGAAAAGTGGGAAGACGGTATATACTTCGCACAGGAAGATTCTTTTAGTGAAAAAACCGGTTGGAAGTCTATGGTTACTCTAAAGGTGGAAGACGGAAAAATCGTCGAAGCCGAGTGGAACGGCGCCCATGTAAACGGCGGAACAGACAAGATTACCCGTTCCAAAGACGGTGAATACGGCATGGTAGAAAAGAGTGATGCCCGGGCCCCGTGGTTTGAACAGGCGGCAAAGGCCGAAGAGCACCTCTTAAAGACCCAGGATCCCACGGATATCGAATACACCGGTGAAGACGGCCACACCGATTCCATATCCGGTGTTTCGATCCATGTGAAGGAATTCTTCAGCCTCGCCGAAAAAGCTTTAGAGGGCGCGAAGAGGTAGAATAGCACATCTCGCTGTAATAGATTTTTATTATATCCCGGTGTGACGGTGTGAGGCGCTCTGTATCACTCGACAATTTCGGGAAAGAGTTCCTTTACCGCGGAGATGTTCTGCGGATTATAGGGATGCCTGCCCTCGTCGCTGTACATATAGGCGATCTTTTCCCGATAGGCTTCGGTAATTTTATGGCGGACCATCTTCATCGAGGAATTGATCATCCGGTTTTCTTCCGAGAATGCCTCGCTTAACACCTGAAAGGTAACGGGCAGCCATATCTTGGGAAATAGTTTTGCGTAGGCCGGTTGTTTCTTGAACTCGTTGAGCTTGTCTTCGAGAAACTGGATAATCTCCTTCGATTCGGTAAGGCCGTTTGAAGAAACGTATTCCCGGAGGGCCTGATAGTTCGGCACGATGAGCGCCGAGCAGTAGTCTTTGTGATCGTTGTAGAGCATCACTTGGTCTATGTGCTCCGTGCTGTTGATAACCGCCTCCTCGATGCTTTCCGGTGAGTACTTCTCTCCGTCTTTTGAGATGAGGAGTGCCTTTTTTCTTCCCACTACAACGAGAAATCCGTCGTCATCGAAGTAAGCGAGATCGCCGGTGTGTAAGAGACCGTCGACAATTGTTTCCTTCGTCGCGGCGGGGTTCTTGAAGTAGCCCTTCATTACGTTGTCACCGCGAATAACTATTTCGCCACGGCTTCCGGCGGGAAGCTCTTTTCCTTCATCATCGACTATCATGCAGTGTACGGAGGGGGCGACAATTCCGGAAGTGCCGAACTTGTGTTTCTTCGGAAGATTGGAGGAGATAACCGGTGCCGCCTCGGTAAGACCGTAGCCCTGAAAAACGGGAACACCGAGGGCACGGTAGAAATACTGCTGCTGAATATCGAGAAGGGCCCCTCCTCCTACAAAAAAGCGAATACTGTTGCCGAATATTTTACGCACCCGGCGAAAAACGATCATGTCTGCAAGACGGTACATCAGCACCGTCTTAATATCTCTTTGACGGGAAGAGGGGGTAAAACCGTCGCCGTGGTAACGGATGCCGGCTTCGATACCTTTTCGAAAGAGTGTTTGCAGCAGCGCACCCCTCTTTGCTACTCCCCCGCGAATTTTTTTCATAAAATTTTCCGTGAGCGCAGGAACGGTGAGGAGAAACACGGGGTTTGTTTCGGTAAGATTGAGGGGAATATTCCGCAGTACAGCCATTCCTCCGCCCCGAGAGTCTACGAAGTAGAGGGTGATCCCCCTGAGAAGGGCGGAATAGATCCCCACGGAGTGAGCGAAGGAGTGATCACAGGGAAGAATAACGAGGGTGCGGTACTCTTTCGGCGGCACCTCGAACATTTTTACCGAATCGTGGCAGTTGGCCCAGTAGTTGAGATGGGTCAGCATGATCCCCTTGGGATCACCGGTAGTGCCGGAAGTGTAAGAGATGGTCACCACGTCGTCTTCCCGAATGGATTCTTCGATTCTGTCGAGGGCGGTCTGCATATCTTCAAGTAAGCGATATCCATCGAGGAGAAGGTCGCGAAAGAGCCGGATTTCGAGGTCCGCGGAGGCAGCCTCCTTTTTGAGTTCCTCTAAATCGCCGCCGTCTTCATCTATCACAATGACGGTGAGGCGCAGAGAAACAGTTCCTGCGGCCTTGAGAAGCTTGGAAAACTGGTTCTTTGAGACGATCACGAAACGAGATTCGGAGTGATGTAGCCGGTAGGGAATTTCTTCCGCCAGGAGCTTGATCGAGAGGGGAACCGAGATGCCGCCGGCAAAGAGCGTGCCGAATTCTCCGCTTACCCAGTCGGGGCTTCCTTCTGCGAGGATAGCGACGGCGGTATTTTTTCTCAAGCCTCTATCTACCAGCGATGCGGCGAATGCCCGGGAGTCTCTCAAGACCTCTATAAAGGTCCTGCTTCTCCATCCGTCGGACTCCTTTTTTACCGTGAAAGGATGATGGGTAAAGGTGCGTGATGCTTCGTACAGCATGGTGAGTACGGTCTTCTTCATTTTTTCCCTCTGTACCAATAGAATAACGGGTTTTTTCGACTTAATCAAATGCAGTGAGAATTGCTGCATCAGCGTGATTTCAGCTGTACAGGAGAAAGCGTAATCGGTAAAATAGGTCTATGGATAGTAAGAATCTCATACGAATGAACAGGAGCTACAGACGATTCGATCAGGGAAAGAAGATTGAACGCTCTGTTTTAGAGGAGCTCGTCGGTCTGGCAAGAATTTCGGGAAGCGGTGCGAACCTGCAGCCGCTGCGCTTTGCCGTATGCGCCGACGAAGAAGTAAACGAAAAAATTTTCCCCTTCGTTAAATGGGCCGGGTATTTAACCGATTGGGACGGACCTAAGGAAGGAGAACACCCTGCGGCCTACATTCTCATCCTCCGCGACAAGGAGGTAAAGGACATCGCCTCGAAGATAGATGCGGGGATACAACTGCAGAGCATCATGCTGGGAGCCGTGGAAAAGGGGCTTGGAGGCTGTGTCATCGCATCCTTTAATACAAGCGAAATCATGAAGCTCTTGGACATAGACGAAAACCGCTACGAGGCGATGCTCCTTCTTACTCTTGGAGTACCGAAGGAAGAGGTGGTGCTGGACGAAATTGCCGGCGGTGAAGACATTAAGTACTATCGTGATGCAAATAATGTGCATCACGTGCCGAAGATCCGTCTTGCGGATTTGCTGGTCAACTAGTGCCTTTGGACGATGCTGGATTTGAACCAGCGACTTCTACCGTGTGAAGGTAGCACTCTCCCGCTGAGTTAATCGTCCCTATCGGATATATTATCGCCGCTTCACTGCATCGATGTCAAGGCGTGATTCAAGTCAAGAGAGAAAGAAAAAAGCTAAGATAGAGCGGCAGGAGTACCAGGTAGAGAGTGTAGGTAATGAGGGTGGTAAAGGCGATGTAACTCTCGTTGCTTCCGACCCTTCTTGCCATGGTCGCGACATTGTTTGCAGGAGGGATGTGGGCCTCCAAAAAGAGAACCCACAGATGACTCGGAGTCAAAATTGAAATGTGGCGCAGCAGGGCGAAATAGGCGAAGAAAAAGAGGGCGGGAAATAAAAGAAAGCGTACCAAGACGACCCCAAGGGCCATCTTGATAAGCCGGTCCCGGCCTTCTACGCGGGTTTCGATATCGGCAATCATGGCACCGATCGATATAAGGATGAGGGGAAAGGTTATCGATCCGATACGGCGTATACCTGAAAAAACGTGATAGACAAAGCCGCTTTCACTGCTGTTGAGAAATGCGCCTATGGGGCTGAAAAGGGCAATAAGACCGAAAATGATACCGATGACCGGAGGATTCAGTATACGGGAAAGGGAGAGATTTTTTGTGCTTCCCGAAATGAGAGCATAACCAATCGACCAGAGAAGCGGAGTCATGATCATTGCCATGGTTCCGATGTAGAGCACGGAAGCGTCGGTGTCGAAAAGTTCCGCAATAACCGGTACGGTCTGCGGAAAGAGCTCCATCAAGGTGAGGGGAAGGATGGCAAAATTCCCGAATCCGCTGAGTACTATTCCGGCATGTTTCTCCGTACTAGTGAATGAAGAAAAGCGGAAGATCAGAAAACCGAGGAAGAGCCCGAGAGAGGTATATGCGACGGCCGCCAGAGGAAATATCCAGCTGCTGTGTAAAAAAGCGCGGTTGGAGGAGGCGAGCTTGGTAAAGAAATAGAACGGCAGGGCGATATCGACTAAAAAGACGGAAAGAGAGGGAAAAAACGAATTCGGCAATCTGCCGGACTTCTTTATGAAAAAGCCGACAGCCATCATCGTAAGCAACTGTAATACGGTAAAGAGTACCGGTGAAAAATATCCTGCCATAAGCCGGCAAAGGGTAGCATAGAGGAACGAGTAATGGCAATCGGTAATTGCAAAGGCGCGGCAATAATACTATTATACGGATTATCTTAACCAAGAGGTGCCTGTCATGAAAGAGACCGGATTTCTCAAAGTAATCGGCGACCGTTCCTTCGACGAAAAGACCATCGTGATAAACCCAAATGACGGTTTCGACTTAGGGCTTTTGATGTCCGAGGCTACGGTTGTCCTCTACTGCGGAGACAGTCTCGATATCCTCAACGATGAAAATGCGAAGACCGTGTATGCGCGGATCTACCAGAAGAACGAGTGTAAGTTAGGGACTATTGAGCTCGGATTTAAGAATATCGAGAAGCTTAATGAGGCGAAGTCGGTACGGATGCATCTTACCGACGGAGACCGGTATCCGAAGCTGCTCCTCTCTACGGTATAGGCGTGCCGAAAGATATGAGATCAACAATGCGGATAATGCCCGTAGTTCTACTCTCGCTCATCGTGCTTTTTTCATTGCCCTCGGAAGGATTGGCGGAGGTCAGAAGTTCCGAGCGGAGAGACTCAGACGCCGCGGAGGTTGCCCTGCGCAGGGTAATCCTCTTTTCATCCGGAGTCGGCTATTTTTCCTATGGAGGAGAAATAGCGGGGGATACGGAGCTGCACATCTCGTTTTCGAGGGAGGAGATGAAGGATGTGCTTAAAAGCTTTGTTGTGCAAGACCACGACGGTGGAAGGGTAGACATCCTTCGCTATGAAGCGAAAAAATCCTTGGGGAGGTTGCGGGGAGACTACCGTCTCGATCCTTCCCAGGCCGACTCCATTGCCGAGCTGCTTGCACAGGTTCGGGGTGAGGAAATTGTTTTGAGCGGAGCTCAACGGATACGCGGTAGAATCCTCGCGGTGAAGGAGCGGGTATCGGATGAAACGAAGAAAACCATCACAGAATTCCACCTTGTTTCCGAGGGTTCTTTGAAAATCGTCTACGGCGAGGAAGTGGACGAGCTGCGTTTTATCGACGGAGAGCTGCAGGCCGAATTGGAGAGAGCTCTCTCCCTGCTGTCCGAGGAGCGAAAAAGAGAGGAGAACCGGCTTACGATACGCTTCAGCGGTGAGGGAAAAAGACGGGTCTCCTTCGGCTATCTTCGGGAAATGCCCGTGTGGAAGACCTCTTACCGGCTCATCGAGCAGAACGGCGGCTATCATCTGCAGGGCTGGGGCATCGTGGAAAATACCACCGACGAAGCCTGGAGAGACGTCCGATTGAGTTTGGTGGCGGGAAGTCCCGTTTCCTTCATCATGGACCTCTACAGCCCCATCTACAACAGCCGGCCGGTACTTACGCCTCCGATGGCACGAATCGAATCGCCGCCGGAGTACGAGAGGGACCACTACAACTTCGAAGAATCTGCGGCACCGGCACCCTCTCTTGCGAAAAAAGCGGAAAGAAGAAGCATGGCCGCGGACCATCTTCAGGATGAACCGGGAAGTTTCGGGGTTTCTTCCCAAGCCGAAGGGGCGGATATGGGAGCACTCTTTGCCTACGAAATCGCCGAACCCCTCAGCATAGATGCCCACGCTGCCGCAATGGTGCCCATTGTGGGAGAGGAGGTTGAGGCGAAGGCCCTTTCTGTGTATACCGAAGGAAGCGGGTTGCCCAATCCCTTTGCCGGAATACGTCTTACCAACAACACGGGACTCCATCTCAACGCCGGTCCCTACACGGTCTATGAAAAGGCTTCCTATGCGGGAGACGCCCTATCGGGAGAGATAGTTCCCGGCGAGGAGAGGCTCTTGACCTATGCGGTAGACCGTTCTCTTCTCATAGACTCGCAAGCGGGTATGGAAAACGCCCGCAGAACCCGGATGTCGATTAAGAGTGGAGTCTTTATCTATACCGAAGTCGAAAGACGAGTGAGAAGCTACCGAGTAACGAACCGCAGTGCGAAAGAGAAACGCTTGCTGATTGAACATCCAAAAAGTTCCGGTTGGAAGCTCGTTGCTACGAGGGGAACGGGAAATTTCACCCAAGGCGAGAGCGCCTCCTACTATCGTTTCGAAGCGGTCGTTTCCCCTGCGGTGAAGGCGTTTGAAGACTACCTCGTAGTAGAAGAGGAGCGGCCGCGACGGCAGAGCGTGACCCTCTCCTCTATCGACCGCGGGACCATCGTCTACTACCTCGAAAACTTCGAACTCACCGGCGAACTGCGAGAGGCATTTGTAAAAATGCGCCGCTATCAAAACGAAATACTGCGCCTGAGTCAAGAAATCGCCGCCTTTGAAAAAGATCTAAAGGAAATTGAATCCGACCAAAGCAGAATTCGGTCGAACATGCAGCGGATCGACA
>CAZQNO010000055.1:0-19653 GCA_964594775.1 uncultured Spirochaetaceae bacterium | reverse complement strand
ATGCCATCGGCGAGTGAGAAGGAGGTGTGCACATGATTTAAGCCACTAAATAAGGATTTGACTCTTTTGATCATTTTTCTCGAAATCTTTTGGTTTTCGCGGTATACTATACAATAAAGAGATACCCAGGGGGGAAAGGCATGAAAAGAATACTCATCTCAATTCTAATCCTGTGCGTTTCGGCGGGGATGGTGCTCCTTGTAGGATCATGCGCAAAAGAGACAGAGATTGAGGAGGAAGCCTCCGCCCCTGCGGAAGAGGAGTATATCGAGCCTGAAATCCCCGGAGAAACGGTGACGGAAACCGAGGAACTCAGCGCCGTCGAGGCGCCGAGCTACCACGAGGCCTTCGTTATCTTCTCTTCCGGGATCGTCGACTACAAACCGTCAAGCTCGGATGAATGGCTTCCCGTCGAGATAGGACAAACCCTCACCCAGGACGATTCTCTCCGGGTAGACGACGCCTCCTACTGCGAAATCCAATTTGGTGAAAGCGCCGTGGTAAAGGTAAAGGAGGCCACCACCATTTCCCTCTCCCAGGTCTATCTCAAGGAGGGAGAGCGCAGTGTTAAGGTAAAGATGGAAGGAGGCTCCGTGCTCAACCGAGTGGAAAAGCTGGCCGGCGGCGAGAAGTTCAAGGTGCAAACCCCCTCCGCCGTCTGCGGAGTCCGGGGCACACAATTTGGAGTCGAAGCGGGAAGGGATAACACCACCAAGGTATCGGTCAAAACCGGGGCCGTTGCCGTGCAGCCCGGCAGCGTGGACACGGAAGACTTGAAGGAAAAGATTGCGGGAAAGAATGATGACCTCGAAGAAGCGGTGGATGCCCTCTTCGAGACAGCGGCCGTCGTAACGAGCAACCAAGAGTTCGACGTAGATGAAGAGACGGCCAAGGAAACCGACCAGGCAAGCATCGCCGTTGCGGAGGTCGTGGATAAGATGACCACTGATCAGGAAACGGCCCCTACAAAGGAAGAGATCGAGGAAGCCGGCAGAATCGCCGCCGAGACCAAGGAGAACATCGTAGAGAAACAGGTAGCGCCCAAGGAGATGTCTCGTGAGAAGAATGAGGAGCTCAAAGAGATAGACGAGATGAAGCTCCTCGACCTCAGTCCCGTCGAAACCGCGGCGGAAAAAGAAACGAAGGAGGGCGAAGAGCCCCAAGCAGTGTCGGAGGCACCGCGCAAGCTAGTCCTCGATCTCCACAAGGTCGCCGTCGAAGTCGAACCAAAGAATGCCCTGATACGGGTGAACGGCAAAGAACGGGGCCGCGGCTCCTTCTCCGGCGTCTATAATTCCGGAGAGGAACTGGCCTTCGAGATCCGGCGTGAAGACTTCGAGACTCACCGCTTCGATATACAGGTGAGCAAAGAGACGGCAAAACTCTACCGGATCAAGCTTGCAAAAAAAGAGAAGGCCGAACCGCTGACCGAGGACTTCGAAATCCGCACCCTTCCCGAGGATGCGGAAATCCTCGTCAACGGCGAGCCGGCGGGAACGGGCAGCTTTAGTGAAAGCTATCTCCTCGGCAAGTCGCTCAGCTTCACCGTTCGCAAGGAGGGCTATAAGGAAAATAAGATAGACGTAAAGGTAAGCCTCGGCAGCGGCAAGACCTATACGGTCGACCTCGAGAGAAAGACCGAACGGGTCGAAATTCGCACGACACCCGCAGACAGCCGGATCTTCGTAAACGGCAGACAGGCGGGAATCGGCAGTTTCGAAGACGATTTCCCCGTCGGGGAGAGTCTCGACTTCGAGATACGCAAAGATGGATGGAAAAACCAGGACTTTTCCCTCGATGTGCGGGAAGGTGAAACGATAATCAGAGAAATTTCCCTTGAGCAGCTCCTTCAGGGCGTGCAGATCGGTGTCGTTCCACGGGACGCTCGGATACTGCTCGACGGACTGGAGGTTGGCAGAGGCAGCTTTACCGACCACTACGAAGCGGGAACCGAGCTCTCCTTCGAGCTGCGGCGGGAGGGCTACATTCCACAAACCTTAGACTTTACCGTCACCGACGAATTGCAGAGCTTCCAGGTCAGTCTCGAACGATTGCAGCAACGCGTCAGTATTCGCACCTTGCCGGCAGACGCCCAGATCATTATCAACGGCAGGAGCGCCGGCAGCGGCTCGGTCTCCAGGACGATCCCCACCGGAAGAGCACTCAGTATAAGCGCCCGCAGGGCGGGTTACCAAGCCCAAACCGTTTCCTATACCACCGGAAGCGGCGGTGAGAAGAGCTTTACCCTAAAACTCGAGCCCCTTCCCCTTCAATTCGTCACCGAGGTGACGAATACCGAAATCATCGGGAGCGCCGTAGCTCTGGGTAATCTTACCTTTACCGCCGATTCTGCAGGTCGGATATTTGCCGTGGACAGAGACGGCAAACTGGTTTGGGAAGCTTCCACGGAAAATGTAAAGAACCAGAATTCCTATCCGGTAATCGTCGACGGAGCAGTCTACTTCACCGGCGGAAAAGAATTGGTCAAGTTACACGCGCGCAGCGGTTCGGTCCTCCACCGAAACGAATTCAGCGGCGCCGAGGGGCATATATTCGGCAGGAGAGTAGCAGAGTTGGATGGAAAACTCCTCATACCCGCCACCGGCTCCATACGTATAGTCGATCCTTCGGATCACTCTCTGCTCAAGGAGATTCCCGTACCCGGCGGCTCACGAATGACTCCGGCGACGTGGAAGGGAAAAATAGTCACGGTCAACCAGCAGGGGAGCATCCTAATCCTCAATCCCGACAACGCCGCGGTGGAGAAGGAGATTCCCAGCGGGGGAGTACAACCGGTAGCGCAGCAAGCCCGCATCATCGGCGATCTGGCGGTTTTCTCCGGAAGAAAGGGTACGGTCGTCTGCGCCGATCTTTCAAGCGGCAAGGTACGCTGGGAAAAACAGATTCCCGGAGACTCGGTATCGGTCTTCTCCGACCCGGAATGCTCTTCCCGGGCGGCCTTCCTGTTCAGCAACAAAGGAATCTACGGGTTTTCCATGGAGGACGGAAGGGAGCTCTTTTCCCCTATTGTCGATGCAGCAGGCCCTCCCCTGTACAAAGACGGCAGCATCTATTTCGGTTCCGAAAAAGGCGGCCTCACCGAGGCCGATGCGGCCACGGGAAGGGAGACAGGCGGAGTAAAACATGATATGATAATCACCACGCGGCCGGTGGAAAACGGAATAAGCATTATCGCCGGTACGCGGGACGGGACCATACTTATTATGAGCCCGTAGCAAATAAAAAGAGGCTGTACAGTGCACCGGCTGAGTCTCCCCGTGCGGCGCGCCTTTATCGCCGCTCACCTACTCTTTTTTCTTTTTCCCGGTTTTCTTATGTCCCTGCCGACGGACAACAGAGTCCCCCTTCCGAGAAAGCTGCAAGACTCTCTCATTGTCTTCTATCTCGAATACCGCGATATTGATGAGACCCGGGAGAGGGTCGGGACCATCGTTTTCGAGAAGGAAAACGGGAAAAAATTGAAGAAACGTTTCACCGGGGGAGACGGCGATATCGTCCCCTTCAAAATCAAGGCCGGCCGCTACAAGCTCAGATCGATACGCACCGATGAAGCGCTCGTCGACACCGAGGCGATGCTGGAAAAATCGGAAGCCGCCGGCTTCGAGATCGACTTTCTCGTCGGTCTCAGCACCGTTCTCCTCTACGAATCAAAAATAATAATCGGCCCGGATGATCGAATATCCCTGGAAAAGATGCGGCCGGAAGACCGGAGAAAGGCCGCTGCAGAGCTTATCCGGGAACTTCCCTTCTTTCTCTGGAGCGGCAGCAGCTACGTCGGCTTCGGCCCCTTTTCACCGGAGCCCATCTTTACCCCCAAGACCTTTATGGTACAATTCGATACGGAGCCCCAGGGAACTGAGCTCATTCTCGACGACGAATCCTACGGCACCACCCCTCTCTCGGCGGAGCTGTCTTCGGGAGAACATCAGTTAGAGCTAATCTATCCGGACGAAACGATGGACCGAAAGAAGCTCAACATCTCGGGAAACGAGAGTTTCCGCTTCCTCGCCACAAAAGCTTCCGGCAGAAAGAAGGGAGTAAAACTCGCTCTTGTCGTTCCCTTCAGGAATGAAGGAGATCCGGCCTACGACTATCTGTCGAGCGTCTTTTCCGACTCTCTAGCGTTTACCGTTAGTGAAAGCGGAAAAATCGTCACGGTCCACCCTTCACCAAAGCTCGTGGAGGAAGCCGAAGCCCTACCGAGAGACGAACGGCACTTTCGTTATGTGCAAGAGGCTGAAGAGGCCGGCGCCGATCTGATAATCGACGGAGGCTATAGTGCAGGCGATGAAGAGGTGCTGACCCGCGGAATCGTCTACGACGTCAGTCGGAATCTGGTGCAGACGAGTACTCTCTACACCGGTCCGGCGGGGCTGGATATCTTCGACTCGATAGACGAGATGGCCCTCTCCTTCGCCGAGGAGCTGGACAGAGTGCTTCCGGAAATCGGCCAAAAGGTGATTCGGCTGGAGGAATCGAAAAGCGAAGAGACACTGCGTTTTCAGCGTTCTGTAGCACAGCAAAAGATAATGGCGGCACGGGATTCCCGAAGATTCATGGGAGATATCGGAATCGGTTTCGGAGGAAGCGATCTCGACCGAGATCTCAATATCAGCGGCGACGACGATTACTACCGGGACGGCATGACCCTGGGCCCAATGGCTTCTTTCACCTATCTGCTCAAGCCCCGAATAGGATTGTACGGAATGACAGGTTTTCTTTTTCTTGTTTCCGAAGAGAGAGGGACCTTCGAGCTGCCTCTGACCCTTGGGCCCGTAGTCCTGTTCCCGTCGAGGGCCTTTGACGTTACTTTCGGAATCCTCCCCCAAATCGCTTACTGCAGCGAATTCAGTTCCGAGATACGGAACTTCGGGCCTTTTCTGCGCAGCGACCTCCTCATGGATTTCGGGATAAGCTTCTACGGCTACGACGAAACAGACGATCCTATGCGCTATATCAAACTCAATTTTCAGGTTCAGTTGATCGGCGCCACCATGGACTACGATTTTTCCGATCCGCAGCAGGCGGGTTTCATGGCCCGACTCTACCTTTCCATCGGGAGAAGACTATGAGCCGCTCTTTTCACCGCAGGCTGAGCCTGCTCTTCCTTCTCTCGCACTTTCTTCTGCCGAGTCTCCTTTCGGGACAGAACCTTGATAAGATACCGCAACGGATCTACTTTAGCGCCGTCGATATCGAAAAATGCGATGTCCTTCCTCCGGACGCCCTGGAGATGTTTCATGCGGCCCTGGCCCGCAAAACGGCCCTTGTCCGTGTGTTCAGCGAAAAAGAAGCTCACTCTGCGATCGAACTCTCCTGCAGCGAGCAGAGAAAGGGCCCGCTGAGTATCGATATAGTGTTCCGTCACTTCGAAGAGGGTGAACTGGCCGAGTATTCCGGCCCCGCCGAAGAGCTGCAGAGCTGGGATAACCTCATCACATTCATGAAGAAGGCCGCCGAGACTATCGCACCGGCGATAGAACCGGTAGTGCCGGAGATCGAAGTGGTAGAGTCCGATGGGAAAACGCAGGCCGCCGAAGAATCCCTGATCTTCGAAGGGACCGGAGAGACCCTCAGCTACATCGAAAGAGCGAAGGCGCAGGAGGCGAGGGCCGCTACATGGTCCTACGGTCTCTGGGCGACGGGTCTGGTCCTTCCGGTCATGGGGGGCGGAGACGACGAAGAGGAGAGCGATGATGATTATCGTATCGACCCGAGTCCTATTATCCTCAACGTCAACTACTTTCCTAAGCGGCATTTCGGCTATCGCGGCTCTCTCTATCTCCACTACGAGCAGCGCTTCACCTTCGGCAGGGCCTTTGATCCTGTTTCCGGTTTTGAACTCTTCGACACCCGCGCATCCACGAACAATCTCTTTCTTCTTCCGGGACTCGGCGTACAGTTCAGGACACTCGGTAAGACCTACGTCTCCGCCGGTTTCGACGCCTACGGAGGTCTTGTCATAATCGATAATCCGAACAATTTTTCCGTCGGCAAAGGAGACGAATTCATAGACAGGGAAGTAGTCGGTCCGAAGGACAGCGCCGCATACTTCTACTCCTACTTCTCTATGCGTGTGGAGCTCGGTTACTCCTTCAATCCCCACTGGTCGGCCGGACTGCGCACGGCGCAGTACTTCTTTCCGGGGTTTTGGGCCGGTATGTTTGACCATCCAAAGTATGACCTAAACGAGCACGCCTTTTTTATTCAGTTTCTCTCCCTCGGTATAGAATACCGGAAATAACTCGCTACCCGGTGCAGTTTCACGTCCTTCCTTAAAACACCTCGCGCACATCTATGTAGGGGAATACTCCGTCTTCGGAAATGGCGATATCCACCCGCAGATTAAGGCGGAGCTTCTTCTGCAGCGTTACCCGCAGTCCTCCTCCGCCGGCGGTCTTGATATTGTTTGACGAAAGGGCGCCGTAACTCTCGGCCACCTGGCCCATCGATAGGAAACCCACCAAGCCTATTCTATCGGTCAACGGCGTCCGATATTCGATGCGGCCGCTGATGGCGGTCTTGTCTCTATACCGCTTTTGATAATACCCCCGCATCGTCTCCTCCCCTCCAAGAAAGGGGAGCATCTGGATGGGCGGCTCTCCAATCGACGTTTGATAGAGTATCTGGAGGGCGGCCACGTGGCTAAAAAAGGTAGTGAGGTAGCTCCGAGTGTCGAGAGTAATGAGCCCGTAGTTGCTGCTCCCTCCCAATTCCTCTCTAAAGAGTCTTCCGGTAAACTCAGCGCTCATGCCGTCGAAAGGGAAAAACCCTCCCCTCGTGGAATCCCAAAAGAGGCGAAATCCTATTCCTGAGGCAAGGGTGACGGTTTCGCTTCCCTCGGGGTCCTCGGTTTCCAATCCGCCCTCATCCTTCTTATCCGACAAGGCATAGATGTGGTATTCGTAAAGGGGGCCACCGTAGAAATGGCGAAAAATCCTCATACCCGTCTTTGTAGAAAAGACGTAGCGCCGCTGTATGTAAGCCTCTCTCTCGTCGGCTTCCGGACCGATACCCCAATAATAGGTGGGAAGGTACTCTCCATTGAAACCCAGCTGAACCTTCATCATGTTATTGATTGCCGAAGCATCGGCATTGATGCCGGCGAGAAATGCCTTTTCGCTTGTGTAGATAGCATTGGCGGTAAAGGTGCTTGGATCGGAAACTTCTCTTCCCGGCTTTGCCCGCTCCTTTGAGGGCACGCGAAAGAGAAGACCCGCCGCGCCGAACATACCGCCGAGTTCCGGATTGTAGGCAAGGATCGGCATTGCCGCCGCTCCCCAGTCATCCTCCGCAGAGGACTTTTCCTCTGCCTCTTTCTTGAGTTCTTCTTCCGGTGAGGGCGGCTTTTCAATGGGCTCGATGGTCTGAGCTGCAAGTCTTCCCAAACAGAAAAACACCGGCAGGATGAGAGCGAGAAGCAGGGCCGCTTTAGGTCTGAAATTCTTCACCCCAGCAGTATAGTATACACGCGTGATTATGTCTAATTTCTCAAGCAGATGAACTCACCGCACGATCAGCCTTCTTGTGCGAATCGGCGGAGGATATCCTCTACGGGGACTTCGTTGTAGACTCGGTGTTCGTGATACTCGTAGGTAAAGACCGCCTTCGCCGAGACCATACCTGCCTGCTCCTTAGGATACCCTTCGTCGATGAGATCCAAAGTCTTGCGCCGCCAACGCTCCACCTTTTTTCTACTCGGTAGGTGTACCAGCTCATACTTTCTTCTCAAGACGAGAACCGGATCCGTCTCACTCATTCGTTTTCCTTAACCCTCTTCCTCGATCCGGTGAGCCGAGCCGATTATCTCTTCGAAACGAGCTATTCCGTGGCTATCGAGATAGGCATCAATACCCTCCACCACCTTCTTCATTACCATCGGGTCGACAAAGTTGTACATACCCACGGCCACCGCAGATGCACCGGCACAGACGAGCTGGAGCGCGTCATCGGGTCCGGCTATTCCTCCCATACCGATTATGGGGACCGATACCGCTTTATAGACGCGGTAGACGGCAAATACCGACAGAGGAAGAATCGCCGGTCCCGAAAGGCCGCCGCTTACATTGCCCAAGACGGGTTTTCTCTTTTCCGTATCGATAACGATTCCCTTAAAGGTATTGATGAGAGAAAGGATCGAAGCACCGCTCTTTTCCGCCAAACGAGCCATTTTCGCGATGTTGGTGACCGCAGGAGATAACTTTGCCGCCAGAGGTGTCGAAGTCTTTGCCCCTACCGCTTCTATAACTTCCTGCAGGAGCGATTCATCCTGGGCCCATTCCTTGTCGTGGGAAAGATTGGGACAGGAGAGATTGAGCTCGATTATGTCTGCCGACCCGGCCTCTTCCACCCGCCTGCTTATATCGACAAACTCTTCCGTGCTCTCTCCCGCCACGCTTACGATAACGGGAACACCGTACGCTGCCATCCGCGGAAGTACGTGTTCGACGAAAAAATCGATACCTTTGGAAGGGATCCCGATTGCGTTGAGCATTCCACAGGGAGTTTCGAACATCCGCGGCGGGGAATTACCGGGTCGGGCTTTCGGAAAAACCGTTTTATTTACCACCGCACCGAGCTCGCCGGGAGAAAAAAAGTCTCTATGGCTGTCGCTGTACTCGTAGGTGCCCGAAGCCGGCATTACCGGATTCGGCAGCCGCAGCCCGGCTATCGTTGTATGCAGGTCCGCCATACTTCAGAGCCTCCTCTTCTCTTATACGCATTTTTGGCGGGAGGGCGGTAGAGAAGCGCGCCTCTCCCGAACCGCTCATTCGAGTTCCACCGAATCGGCTGCGAAGACCGGCCCGTCTTGACAGACGAGGTAGTAATCGTCCACACCGGCCTTCTTCACCGCGCAGCCGTGACAGTCTCCTATCCCGCAGGCCATATAGCCCTCGAGAAAGAGAAAACCCCGCGTAAGCCCCCGCTTTGTCGCATCCTGCACGTAGCGGGCAAAGCGTCGGGAACCGCAGGTGTACAGAGACGCTATCTCCCCCGCTTCTAGAACCGGAGTGAGGATATCTCTCGCGTCCCCATGATACCCCTCACTGCCGTCGTCGGTAGCAATATGCAGTTCATCCGCAAGGGGCTCCAGATACTCCCTGCAGACCAGCCGCTGGGAAGCGGAAGCGGAAAAGTAGACCTTTGTCGGAATTCCAAGTCTATGAGCTTGCGCTACGAGATAGACCACCGCAGCAGAACCGACCCCTCTCACAAGAAATCCGATCCCCGGCTGCCTCTCTGTTCCCGTCGAGCCTTTCGCTGCCTTTGACCCAAAACCGATCCAAAGCTCCACCGGATGACCGAGCGGTCCGAGAACCCGCAGCCGCTCCCCCGGAGAGAGGCGGCCGAGCAGTTGAGTCCCCCGGCCGGTGAGCTTCGCCACTATTCGGAAACTCCCCCTCTCCTTATTCACCTGCACCACATCGAAGGGGCGCAGCAGTATGGGGTCGTCTCCCTTCCAGCCCCGGATCATCACGAACTGCCCGGGACAGGCATGCTCGGCAATATAGGGCATTTCCATTTCGAGGTCTATGTAGGAACTGTGCACCCTCGCATTGTTCAATAGAATCGCCTCCCCCTCTCGAGGAAAGGCGTGTGTAGCGTTTTTCATTTTTCCCGTTTAGAAGGTATACCGTCCCTTGAACCACTTTCCCGTGTCCGTCGGGAGGAAAGATCCGTGTCCGCCCTTGCCGAGAAAGCTGCCCTCGTGGACAAGCTTCGATCCCCTCGAGAGGACCGATCGCACTCGTCCGAGGATTTTTCTTCCCTCAAAAATCGTATATTCCGCATTGCTGTGCTGGTTCTCGGCGGAGATGGTCCACTCCTCCCTCGGGTCGAAGATTACGACATCCGCATCGGAGCCTTCGTCCAGTCTCCCCTTTTTGGGGAAAAGCCCCATGATGCGGGCCGCATTCTCGGAGGTGAGCCTGGCCACCTCGTTTGGAGTAATCCTTCCCTTGTTCACCCCGTGTTCCCAAAAGTTGGGCAGGAGCGTCTCGATCTCCGGAGTGCCATAGGGCGCCTTGAAAAAGTCATCATTCTTCTTCTTGGCTTTCGGGGCATGGTCGCTGCCGATGGTGTCTATAATGCCCTTCTGTACAGAGTCCCAGAGGTCGTCCTGATCCTCCTTCGTCTTGATCGCCGGCCCCACCTTTCCAAGGGGGCCGAGCTTTTTCAGTTCGCCCCAGGTCTGGGCGAGGTACTGCGGGCATGTTTCGGCGATGACGGGATAGTTCTTGCTCTTGAGATAACGGATAACTTCCATCGCTTCGAATGAACTGATATGGGGGATGTATACGGGGCACTTCATCAGCCGGCCCAGATAGACCGCCCGAAAAATCGCCTCGGCCTCCGCCAGGGCGGGACTGGTTTCCAGAAAACGGGAGGTAATGTCCGCCTTCTCCTCCAGGAGCTTGTCCTGAATATAGTCGATGGCTAATCCGTTCTCCGCGTGGAGACAGGCCATGCCCCCCTCTCTGCCGATGATGTCCATAGCCTTGGTAAGCGCATAGTCGTCGGTCATCCAGCCGAGTTTGGCATAGGACATAAACATCTTGAAGGAGGTAACCCCCTCCTTGAAGACCGCCGGAAGTTCTTCAGACTGCTTGAGCGTTTCGAAGAGCCCGCCGTGGAGGGCGAAGTCGGTAACGCTGGTGGAGTTTCCCTCTTCCTTCCAGTCTTTTACGTTCTGAAGCTGGCTTTCGCCGGGTTTCGCATAGCAGTAGTGTACCACCGTCGTGACCCCGCCCCAAGCACCGGTGACGGAAAGATCCCCGATGCTGTCGAGATAGACGGGATGGGTATGCGGGTCGATGAGACCGGGCAGAACGTAACAGCCCTCCGCATCTATCTCTTCCTCTCCCTTGAGACTGCCGGGACTTCCAATTTTCTTTATCTTATCTCCCTTTATTGCCAGGTCCATCTTCAGCGTCTTTTCGGGATACACCAGGAGTCCGTTTTTTATTACCGTAGCAAAAGTGCTCATTCTCAAACCTCCAAAAAATCAGTCTCTATTGTTGAAGTGGTAGAAGGGGCGAGGTCCGTAATCCTCCATCTCCCCGTACCAGCTTTGAAACCACTCGGCGATGTAGGGCCGAAGACGACGCCATCGTGTATTCATCTTTTCAAAGTCTTCGGCGTAACTCTTCGAAACAGCCTCGGCCAGTTTAGCGGCAATCCGCTCGCGGTCGAGCTGGACCACTCGGCCCTTTTCCACCACTACCCTTCCGTCAACCAGAACGATATCCACGTCCCTGCTTCCGCAGCGGTAGAGAAGCAGGTCGATCGGATTGTGGGAGGGATGAACAAAGGGTTCACTTACCCTAGTGAGATCGATGAGGACCATGTCGGCGCGCTTTCCGGCTTCCAGGCTCCCCAGCTCATTTTCGAATCCCAAGACCTTGGCTCCGGTAAGGGTCCCCATGCGCAGCACATCCTCCGGCAGCAGATGGGCCGAATCGAGCATATGGGAGGGTAAACGATGCAGCTTGGATATTAGGCGCATCTCTTCGATGAAATCCTTATCGTCGCCGAACTCCTTGTCGTCCATTCCCACGGCCACCGGCACACCCCTCTGGAGCATTTCGAAGACCGGCGCAACGCCGTTGCGCACCCGCAGATTACAGGTGGCGTGATGTGTCACCGAAACGTCGGCATCGGCGAGCATCTCGATGTCCTCCTCGGAAACCCACACCGCGTGACCGAGTGTTACATCGTCTCCCAGAAAGGCTTTGTCCGCCATATAGCCGATGAGACTTTTCCCGTAGGCCTTGCGGCCGTAGAGTTTCTGCAGCTGAGTCTGCTGCACGTGTGTGTGTATGCGGAGCCTTTCCGCCGTAGCATGCCGCCGAATCTCCTCCAGCGATTCCTCCTCTATCCACTGGGGGCTGAGAGGCCCGTGCATGATCCGGACGTTCTTCCCGCTTCGCTCCTTGTTGAGGCGGTCAACCGCTGCCATGTACTGGGGCAGTCCGTAGCTCTTTCCCTTCTCCAGACTCCCGCGGCAGAGTTCCGCCAAGTCCGGCGGAAGAGACTCGATAAAGGCCTCGTTGTCGCCGTAGACGAAGGTGTTTCGCTCGGCCAGGTTGGGGGCAAAGGCCACCTTTAAGCCCGCCTCCTCGTAGGCATCGATAATCGAGTTGAACTCACCGAGGTACTCCGCTCCGCTGCTGGGCATATGATTGTGCATCGTCGTGCTTACGCCGGCCTCGAGCATCTTGATGGAGTTCCACAGCGTATCCTCATAAACCGGTATCGGCGGATAGCCTCTGAACTTCCAGGTTTCCAGGGTATCGTCAATCTGTCCCCTTTGAAAATCGGTAATTCCCTTGCCGTGGCCATGGGCATTCACGAATGCGGGAAGCACCATATGGCCGCTGGATCCAATTTCCTGCGCCTGCGGGTACTTTTTCTTGAGATCGGCATACGTGCCGACCTGCACTATCCGGTTCCCCTCCACATATACCGCCCCAGATGCAGTGATTTTATCCGGATCGACAACGAGATACTTCCCCCATATCAAAGTGCCCTTCATTCTGCGCTCCTTATGATTCTACTATAATCTCTTTCAGACGGCAGGTCAAATCTTCCACATTATCGTTCCGCTATATGGAATAAAAGACCAAAAACAGCCGGCTTAGAACAGGTAAATTTCCGGATTCACCGTTTTCTTATCGTCTCTTCCAGCTCTTTCCTGAATGCGGCGGTGATCCCGTCCAGATCGATGCCGTGCACATCGAGTCCGACGCCGAAGAAAGGAGGAGCGGGAAGACCTCTTCTTTCATGCCCGGCAAGGATCTCCTCCATCAGAATCCCCCGGCCCTTCTGCACGGGATACCCTTCATCTTCGATATTCGAAGGATATCCTCGCCAATTCTTCGAAGTACCGGTCAGCCGCAATCCGCAGGAAGGACTTCCGTCGAGTCCGATCAGTACGGTTTTATATTCGTAGGAAGGATACTGGGCCAGTTGATCGCAGACCATTGCGGCGAGCTCTCTGCAGTGTTCGCGGTATTTCGGCGTATCGTACTGCTCCTTTACCTGGCTGAAGCGGTTCAAACCGGCAAACGCGACCTCCGGACAGGGCAGCTGAAAGAGGGAGAAGTCTTTTTCCCGGAGGATATCCAAGAGCTCCCAGACCGCTCCGGGGAACCGGGCCCGCATATAGGGTTTGGTATTCTGGTTCAAGAGGCAGTGAGCCAAGAGAGCGACCCTCCCGTTTGTCGGAACACGTACATCCATATCAATCGTCTCCTTTCGCGAGAAGTAGTTTCAAGTATATCAAGAGAGCGGCGCTTATCAATAGTGATCCCGCACCGATACTAGCGAAGGTGGCGTGAAGACCTACCGCATCCGCTAAGACTCCGGCCGCCCAGGGCCCGAGAAACATTCCCACCGCATAGACGCTCTGATGCAGGCCCATAGCCGAGGCTCGGGCGGACTCGGGAATGTCCTCCATGCAGAGGGCAATGAGTACAGGATATCCAAGGCCGTGGGCCAAACCGAGGAGGGCCTGCAGTGGAAAGAGAACGGCTAGCGAGGGAGCGAGGGGCGTTCCTATTATCGAGACGGAAAAACAGAGATAACTCAGCACGAGGATGAGAAAGACATTCCTCCTCTTTCCGAAATAGGTAACGCTGAGATTCCCCAAGATGAGAAAGGCGATGTTACAGCTGAGGAGGTAGCCCTTCATCGCCGCATCGGCCCCCAGCATAGTGGCAATGAGGGGAAAGAAGCCGAAGGTTATACCGAAGTTGAGAAACTGATTGATACCCCCGAGGAGAGAAACGACCCAGACCTTCCTGCTTCGTACAACTATTTTTAACCGGAAGAGCACCGAGCCGCCTTCACTCCTTCTCTTCTCCCCCACCGGCACCATAAAGATAAAGGCACAGAGGGCGGCAACGACGGCGGCGGCGAATATCACGAAGTACTCCCCGTACTGCGAGAAGAACCCGGAGGTAAATGTCCCTGCAAGCTTCGCAAAAGAACTAGAGAGCGTGAGTATCGAACCGGCCCGTATCAATTGTGTCCCATCGAAGAGGGCGCCGTAAAAGACGACCTGCAAGACCCATGCCCACATGGAAAGTCCAATGAGGGAGCGTCCGACCAAAAGCAGGGGGAAGGCATCGGCGGCGGAGAGAATCATAGCCCCGACCCCGGCAAGAACTATTCCCAGAAGAATCATAGGCTTACGCCGACCCATCCGATCGGTGAGCATGCCTATCGGCAGCCGGGACACCACCTGCCAGAAACCGTACATTGCCAAAACGATACCGACCTGAGTAAAACCGAGGGTGCGCTGCCGCACGTATTCGGGGAGAACGGGCATGTAGACGTAGTGCGAGTACCAAAAGAAAAAGACTGAGATGGGTACGAAAACGCGGGCGAATTTAAAGCCCGGAGCTGCCGAAACGGAGCCGGACATGGCTATATGCCTAAATAGGCGCTCTTTACATGGGCATTGTCGGAAAGGTCATCGGCACTCCCTTCGAGAGCTATCCGCCCCGTCTCTACCACGTAACCGCGGTCGGTAATCTCCAGCGCCGTTTCCACATCCTGCTCAACTAAAAGCAGACTCAGGTCACGCTCCTTCTTGATGCTGATCAGCAGCTCCACCAGCTTGTCTACGATCACCGGTGCGAGACCGAGGGAGAGCTCGTCTACCAAGAGCAAAGTGGGATCGGCCAGAAGGGCCCTTCCGACGGCACACATCTGCTGCTCTCCTCCCGAGAGGGTTCCTGCAAGCTTCCGACGATAATTGTATAAAACCGGGAAGAAGGAATAGACAAAGTCCAGGTCTTCACCGATCTTCTTCTTGTCGCTGCGGGCATAGGAACCGAGGAGGAGATTGTCCTCCACACTGAGGGCGAAGAAGAGCTGCCGTCCCTCCGGCACAAGAGCGATACGCCGGGAGACCCTCTCGGCGTTGTTGGCGGCGGTGATATCTTCTCCCCTGTGGAACACGCGGCCGCTCCACGGCGGCAGAGCCCCTATGAGGGTCTTCATCAAGGTGCTCTTACCTACGCCGTTACTGCCGATGATGCAGACCGACTCCTCCTCATGGACCTCGATGCTGACGTTCCAGAGCACCTGCAGCGTGCCGTAGCCGGTGCTGAGATCCTCCACCTTGAGAACGGCGCTTTTCCCGTCTCTTTCCGAATTATTCTCCATTCCCGCCGCTCCTTTCCGCATACTTTCTTCCCAGGTAGGCCTTTATTACCTCCGGATTCGTGGAGATCTCATCGGGGTTTCCCTCTGCGATCTTCTTTCCGTAGTTCAGAACGATGATCCTCTGAGAAATCGACATGACCGCCCGCATCACATGTTCGATAAAAAGAATGGTAATCCCGTATTCACTGTTGATTCGCGTAATGAGCTCGAGGGATTCGTCGATCTCCATGGGCCGCAGTCCCGCCATCACCTCGTCGAGCAGGAGAAGCTCCGGGTCGGTGGCAAGAGAGCGGGCGAGTTCGAGACGCTTGCGGTCGGGAACGGTGAGTCCGCTCACCGGCATATCCATCTTGCCGGTCATACCGGTCATTTCGAGGCACTCTCTCGCCTTTTCCCTGGCCCTCTTAACCGTAAAGCCCCTTCCGCCTTTACCGAAAAGCGCTCCGGTCATCACATTCTCCTCCACCGACATGCCCATCAGGGGCTTGGTAATCTGAAAGGTCCTGGCGATACCCATCTTTGCGGTGCGGTTAGGAGTCGTCGAGGTAATGTCTTCATCCTTAAAACGGACCGTTCCGCCGGACTTACGATATACGCCGGTGAGAAGATTGATCGTAGTGGTCTTTCCTGCACCGTTCGGCCCTATGAAGCCTATGAGTTCTCCCTTATCTATCGTGAAAGAAACCCCGTCGACGGCTTTTAATGCGCCGAAATGGACCCCGAGGTCCTGTACTTCGAGTAATGTATTAGTCATTGCTGTTCACCGCCTTCTTCGAAATGAGCCCCTTCCTCTCCTTGATCATCTCCCTGATACCGGTCAGAATTCCCCGAGGGAGAAAGAGAATAACGAAAATGGTAATGAGCCCCAGAATACCCGTATGCAAATTGATAAACTGGCTCCAGATCACTTCGGAGAGGACCTGGAATATGAAGGCACCGACTATCGGGCCGAGAATCGTCCCGATGCCTCCCAGCAGGACCATGAGTATCGAGCTCACGCTTATCATGAGATTGAACACATCGGTGGTACTGATATACCCCATCCAGTAGCCGTAGATCGCTCCTGTGGTGCCGGTTATTGCGGCATTGATCATCCAGGTAAAGGTCTTGTAGAAGGTGGTATTTATGCCCAGAGAGCGGGCCGCATCTTCGTTCGATTTAATGCTCCGTATAGCAAAGCCCATACGGCTTTTCACGATGATGATGTTTATCAGGACGGCGATAATCATCATACCCATCATGGCGAAGTAGAAGATACGATTTGCCGTTGCCGGATCTCCCTCTATAACGGGGAAGATGATGCCCATTGCGCCTCCGGTGAGTCCCGTCGCATTGAGGGCGATAGCCATGATCGCTCCGTTCAGACCCACCGTCGCTACGGCGAAATAGTGGCCCCGCAGCCGCAGGACCGGCGTACCAAAGACCACACAGACGACTGCGCTGACGAGAATGCCTACGAGCATTGCCGGAAAAAAGTTGAAGCCGGCCGACATGCTGATCCCGGCCGAATAGGCGCCTAAACCGAAAAAGACCACGTTACCGAAGGGCACGTAACCGATAAAACCCATCATGAGGTCGATCGCCTTTGCCAGAACAGCAAACATAAAGACGTGGGTTAAGAGGCGCACCCAGTATCCCGAGAGGACCCAGGGTAATACAGCAAGCACCACGAGAGCGAGGGCGATGACGAGTGCGCTTTTATCGTTAAACAGTTTTTTTATCTTAGCCTGTCTCATATCTTACTCCTTCGCTCCCCTATACATCCCAGAACTTCTTTCCGATGAGTCCCCGGGGCCGAAACACAAGAACAACCACCATCACGATGAGTCCGAGAGCCTCGTTGTACTCGGATCCGACGGTAATTGTGCCGAATGACTCCACGAGACCGAGGGTCACTCCTCCCAGAGCCGCCCCCCAAATATTCCCCAGTCCGCCGAGTACGGTGATAACGAAGACCTTTCCGAGAAGCCCGCCGGCAAGGACCACCGAAAAGGCGTTGATGTTCGAAGAGAGGGCACCGGCCACCGCGGCAATGGCGCAGCCGATACCGAAATTGTACATGTACATGAGCTCGGTATCGATCCCGATAAAGCGGGCTCCGTCAGGATTGAGGGCCGAGGCTTGAATCGCCTTCCCGGGTTTTGATTTATTCATAAATAAATACACGATATAGACGGCGAGAATACTGATACCGAAAATGATCAGTTTTATGAGGGGCAGGTGAATTCCGAAAAAATCAAGCCCCATCGATGAATAGGGGCTGGTAATTATCCGATAGTCCGAATCCCAGGCAAAAAGCATGAAATTTTCCAGAACCAATTCTATCGCGTAGGTCATTATCACCGTTACGATAAAGCTTCCCTTTTGGATAGTCGGCTGCAGCAGCACCCGATACGCAAAAATTCCGAAGAAGAAAAGAATAATTCCCGCGGGGATCATGCTTACCACGGGCTGGATATGGAGCCACTGATGAAAGGTAAAGGCTATATAGCCGCCTAACACAATGAGCCCTCCGTATGCCAGGTTGATTATCCCGCTGATTCCCCACTGAAGGGAAAAGCCCGCTCCCATAAGGGTGTAGAGGCCGCCGAGCAACAACCCGTTCAAGGCGATTTCAAAAAGCATGTAGATCCTCCATCGGCACTCAGCTCCGGCCGTAAATATTTACTTACAATAATATAATAGTGTGTAGAAGACTGAAAAAAATACGAGGGGCGGAAGGAGAACTCTCCTGCCGCCGCCTGCATATGCAATTATACTCTTCATTCCGTTAATGTCAATAATCATATCGGTGCACTTGTTTCTCTATACGAAATGACATACCGTTTACTGCTATTCAACTCCCTCTTTTCCCTTGACGATCCGGGTAAAGGGGTTTAGTATTTTTTTATCAAGAGTTATCTATAAAGGAGGTGGGTATGAAACGTATACTCACGACGGTTCTCGCACTCATGTTTCTGTTTTCGTTTGCCGTGACGGTAAGCGCCGGCGGGGCACAGGAAGAGGCCGCAGAAGAAGGAGAAAAAGTAGTAAAAATAGGATGCGCCGTATCCATGACCGGTAAAATGGCCCCCGAAGGAAAGAACGTAAAGAGGGGCGTCGAGATCTGGGAAAAATACGTGAACGAGCTCGGCGGCATCGACGTCGGCGGGGAGAAGTACAAGGTCGAAGTCATCTACTACGACGACAAGAGCGACGCCGGTACGGGCACCAAGCTCACCGAAAAGCTCATTACCGAGGACAAGGTCGACTTTCTCATCGGCCCCTTCTCCAGCGGTATTACTTTCGCCACCACAGCCATCGGAGAGAAATACGGTATAATCACCGTGGCACCCGAGGCAAACGCGACGAAGGTCTACGAGCGCGGTTACAAGAACGTCTTTTCGATTCTGCCGCCGGCACCGGCCCTTACCCAGCCGATCTTCGAGATGGCCGACTCTCTCGACCTTTCGCCGGAACCGAAGACCGTTGCCATTATCGCATCTAACGATCTCTTCCCCTTAAGCTGCATGGAAGGTGCGGTAACGAAAGCGGAAGAGCTCGGTTTCGAGATCGTAATGAACGAGAAGTATCCTGCCGACACCAACGACGTAAGTTCGCTGCTCTCGGTGGTTAAGCAGAAAAACCCCGACATCTTCCTCACCAGCGGGTATACCAAGGACGCGCTGATGGTCGTCCGACAGGCAAGGGAAATCGGACTTACCCCCAGAATGATGGCTTTCTCGGTAGGCGTGATGCTGCCCGAGTTCATCTCCAGCCTCGGTTCCGACGCCAACTACGTCGTCGAGGGCGAATGGTGGCTGCCTACGGTCGATAATAAGGGACCGGTCTTCGATTCTACCTTCGAGTACGTCGATATGTTTACCGATATGTTCGACGTGGATCCCGGCTACCACGCGGCCAGCGGCTCGGCCGCCGGTGTCATCCTGCAGCTTGCCATCGAAAAAGCCGGCACCCTGGAAACCGAAGCGGTTCGAGAAGTTATGCGCGACCTCGACGTAACGCTCGCCGTATGGCCCGGTATTAAGTTCAACGAAAAGGGACAGAATGTCAGCGAGGAGCACCCGGTTATTCAGGTCCAGAACGGAGAGTACAAGGTCGTCTGGCCGGAGGAAAACACCCTGATGTACCCGTTGCCCGCATGGTCGGATAGATAAATCTACGGCGGCTTAGAAGTAAAGCAATTGCGGGAGGAGCTTCGGCTCCTCCCTTTTTTTCGTAGGAGGAGTATAGACGCGGACCGCCGGCTACGAAGTGGATTGCCGGAAAGGGTACCTCTTTGCCGATGTCGTCGGCTAACGGATTATGAACTCACGACCCCGAATGCATTCTCCCTTGTGGTATTCTTCGGGGCTCTGTGCGTCTCTTTCCCATTCTGTTCCCATAGTAGTCCTCTAAAACAGTATTTACTGGTCCCAATCCTGCAGATATTACAAGCAAACAGCCCTCCACCCCTCT
>CAZQNO010000054.1:0-20173 GCA_964594775.1 uncultured Spirochaetaceae bacterium | reverse complement strand
ACCCCGTCTTGACAGCAGGCAGCGTCGTCACAATAAGCGGGCAAAAGATAAGCGAAATTATTGCAAAGGCCTTCTATCATGGTGACGGAGGATTGCTTATCCATACCACCGGTACTCTTACAGATATCCAGGGTTTGGACATCTTCTATACCGCTGTTGGAAATTGATGGAGATCGTTGGGTATGTGCATGTCGGATGAGGAGTTGCGAAGAGACAAGCTGTCGTTGAAGCGGGCAGCGGCGCTATTATGGATTATGTTTTGCGTGCTTTCGCTCCTCTCTTCCTGCGATCCCCTCCTCCTCGCCCCGTCGCCGAGGGCGAACTGGAACGATCCGGACATCGCGGTGACCAAGTTTCCCGCAGACGCCCTGGGCGATGATGCGGTGCGAGTGGCCTGGGATTGGGTTGATCTCAGTCGTGTTATGGATGGACAGGAACCGAAGGTAGACAAAATTGCAATATCGCATCGCAGGGGCGGTTTTCCCGTCTCGCGAATAGAAGGTGCGCAATTTCATATCGACGACCACGATCCAATAGAGAATCCAATGTGGAGCTTTACTTTTGAAGATTTGAAGAATGAAAAGGATCACTATTTCGCGCTGCACATGCACGAGAAGAACGGAAGATGGCTCGCACCACTCTATGCCCAGGTAAGATTGGAGCATGCGGAAATCAACTCGTGGAACGATATTCGGTCGCAAGGAGGGGAGGAGATAGATCTAATCGCCGAGACGAGTACAGACTTAGTAGATGGAAACACATATTCGATAAACGATACTGTCTGTACTATCTTTAAGTTCGATGTGGACGATAACAAGCGGAATGTACGAAGCGCGGCGATAAGCCTCCAGGTAACCAATTCTTCTGGCTCCGATGTAATTCTCGTTTTCTTCAGCATGAGAAAACAGCCGGACGTTTTGCCCTTCGACTTTTCTGTGGCAAAGGCGTACATAGTTCCTGTCGCCTTTGCCGGCACCATCACTGTGGATGTTTCTGACCTTGCCGCCCGAGCTTTCTATCACGACACAGGAGTTATCGGGATCATCACCAATGGGAATACCTTGGATATAGACTATATCAATTCCGGTGGTCCGCCCTATTCGCCGGATCTGGATTATGAAACGGCGTATCAATATTGAAAGGAAAGAGGGGGGAATACAGTTGTCACGGTTAATGGGATTCTTGATATTTCTGATCCTTCCCAGTCTTTTCCTTTCATGTGAGTTTCTCCTCCTTCCCCCTCGATTGCGGGAAAACGTCTACGACGAAAAGGCGCAGATCCCCAACTTACTAGTTGTGCAGAAGAATGATGAGGTAGTTCAGGCGGGTTTTCCCTGGCGGCCCCCAGTAGAGGTGGATGAGGACACGGAAATAGTAGAAGAGGTTCGGCTCATCTACCGGGTCGGCGGACCGCCGGTTTCACGTAGTCAAAACCTGCCTCCCGAGGCCGGCGGTTCGAAAAACTTCAACCGCGAGGAGGGAAAGTACGCGTATTTTTGGGAACTCGACCGTTTCGAACCGGGAGATGAAGTCTGGTTTGCCCTCTATCCGAAGGCGGGGAACCGATGGTATGCCCCCCGCTATGATATGGTGAAGGTCGCCGAAACGGTGAGCTATACCTACAGCACTACGGTTGAGCCGATATTTGCCGTTGGTGTCGACACCGATGCGGGTAATCCCATAGAAATCAATCCGCCAAGCCCCTATCACATAGAGAATGACAGCTCTACCGGAGAATCACAGTTCCTCATCCTCTATTTCGATATGCCGGTAGAGAAACGCTGTCTATTAGCCACCTTCATGGATGCATCTCCGGCGGACGCAGACGGTGCCGATACCCTTGTTGTTCACCCGATGTGGAGGAAAGAATTCGACTGGGGCAATGTGTGGGACGCGCAGAATAAAGCCGACAAGAGCGTTGGAACACCTGCACCCTATACACCTGCACAGATCGGAAACCCCTCAACGGTAGAAATAACGGAAGTGTTCAATCGTGCGAATCTCCTCGGCACGTATGCCTTATATGTGGGTACTGAGCCGGATCTTGCACCCGATGCGAACAATGTTGTCGATTGGGCTGACCTGTACATCGATATTAATTATTAGGGAGGGGTGATTATGAGAGGAGTCGCTTGGATACTGATTTCGTTGATGTTCATATGTTCCGTTTCCTGCGAATTTCTCCTCCTGCCGGCCCACTTGCGGGAAAACGTCTACGATGAGGAGGCCCAAATATCAAACTTCACCGCCCGACAGAATGATGTCGACAATGTCCGAGTAGGATTTGGATGGCGTCCTCCACTGGAGGTCCGTGAGGATACCGAGCTGATCGAGGAGGTGAAGGTCCTCTATCGGGTCGGCGGCCCGCCGACCTCCCATTCGCAGAACCTTCCCCCAGATGCGGGGGGAAGCAAGACCTTTAGCCAACAAGACGGGACTTTTGCCTATCTCTGGGACCTCGATCTCTTCGATCCGGGGGACGAGGTCTGGTTCGCCCTCTATCCTAAGGTGGGGATGCGCTGGTACGCACCGAGATACGCCAAGGTGGAGGTGAAGGATTCGGTTGTCCCGACAAACAGTAATGCTTTCTCTGCCGGCTGGGGTATTGAGGTCGATAAGTTATCTTCGAATGTACAGCCGGTGACAAATATCAGCATAAGTAATGATACGGGAATTTCGGAGCGGTTTGCCGTGGTGTTTTTTAATCTCCCCGAGCACGTGTTCTGCACTCAGGCTTTCATTCAAGATCCTTCCGCAGGAGGTACGGACAATGTGGTGATCTACCCGATGGCCCGCAGAGATTTCGACTGGGGGAATGTACCGGACATTATAAATCAGGCGGATAAATCGGTAGGGGGGGACACGGGAGCAGATTTTGTCACCGGCTTGAACGGCGGGATCGACATTACCCATGTGGTCAACCGGGCCATCCTCCTCGGCACCGATGCGTTTCTCATCTGGAGTTCCGTTAGTTCCACTACGAACACGATCGATGTAGGTACACTTCACATTGATATGTCCTACGTGGACTAAAACGATGTGTGCGTGTACTATATGGCCTCATGAGTCACAGGAATAAAGACATGCTGGATCAGTCTAAACTCGAGAACTTAGAAGCACGCAGACTAAAGGGGTCTTTTCCCTATAAGGCAACTCTCCAAATTCTCCGCCAAATCTTCGGCGTGGTGGCGGGGAGCATCGCCTTCGGGGCGGGGCTCAGCTGGTTTCTCGTCCCCTTCAAGATCGCGCCGGGCGGGGTGGGGGCGATCGGACAGATCTTCTACCACCTCTTCGGATGGAAGGTGGGACTCACGATGATCGTGCTGAACGTGCCCCTCTGGATCGTCGGCATCGCCTTTGTGGGAAGACAATTCGGGCGGGGGACTTTCATCGGTTTCTTCGTCAGTTCGGTGGCGGTCGACGTGATGAGCCTGCAGAACCTCTATCGCTGGGGCATCTTTCGGGGGATGATCGAAAAGTACAACACCACCGAGGCGGGAGTGCTGCAGCCCGAGCGGCTCTGGGCGATGACCGACAGCGTCTTCGTCGCCTCCATCGCCGGGGCCCTGCTGCTGGGGCTGGGCATCGGCATCATCTTCAAATTTCGCGCGAGTACCGGGGGTACGGACATTCCCGTGGCGATCTTGAAGAAGCACCTCAATGTGTCGATGGGAAACGGCTACCTCATCGTCGAGACGGCGATCATCCTCACGGTGGGGATCGTCTTCGAGGACGTGAACATCGTCATCTGGAGCTACTTCGCCCTCTTTCTCTCGGCGAAGTTTGTCGACATCGTCACCGAAGGAATAAGCCGGGTAAAGGCCGCCTACCTCATTAGTATGGATCGGGAGGCGCGAGAGCGGATCAAGGAGCGTATCTACGCGGAGATGGGCCGCGGGGCCACCTTCCTCAACGGAACCGGCAGCTACTCGCAGAAGCCGATGGAAGTCATCTTCGTTACCTTCAATGTGCGGCAGACCGCCATACTCACGAGGATCGCGAAGGAGGAGGACCCGAACGTTTTTATGGTGATGCACGACGTCTACGATGTAATCGGCTCCGGTTTCAAGACCCGGGCAATGGAGATATAGCATAAATTTAGTGATCTAAAATATAAATATTGATAGATTATGCAGGGGGAAAGCGAAACTATCTGTGGATTTTAAAAAATACACAAAACAATAAGTAGTTATATAGTGAAAATTAAGCTGTAGACTTGAAAAAAAATAGTAAGTGCAGTAAAATATAGACATCTAAGTAAAGGATAGGGGTATGAGCGGAAGAAACAGTAGTAGTTACGATGTGCTGGTTACTCTAAGGCAGATAATCCGCGCAATAGACATACATTCGAAGAGACTGGTAAAGGACTATGGCCTGACGGGGCCTCAACTTATGGTGCTGAAAGAGATCATGTCCGACGAAGACATAAACATAGGCCGCGTGGCGAAGAAGGTGAGTCTGAGTCAAGCTACCGTCACCAATATCATCGACCGGCTCGAAACCAGAGCAATGGTTACCCGCGAGAGGAGCTCGGCGGACAAGCGCCAGGTAATTGTGCGGGTAACGGAAAAGACACGGGAGCTGCTGAAAGAAGAGCCCTCGGTATTACAGGAGGAGTTCGTCGAAAAGTTTCTCCAGCTCGAGGAGTGGGAGCAGAACCTCATTCTTTCATCTATTCAGCGAATCGCCCGAATGATGGGCGCCGAACGAGTCAAGATTACCCCCGATATCGAGAACAAATATTTTTAGAAAATCAGCATACCCGATCCGGCGACGGTTACTTCAAAGTTCAGCTCGTTCCATGCTGAAATCTCTATATCGTACCAGATGAGATTCGAAGTCTTGATCTTACGATATCTGCCCATGATCGACTGGTTGAAGTCCTCGATGGTCGGATTATGTCCCACCAGCATGACCGATGCAGTGCTATTGTCCTGCTCCCTAAGGATTTCAATATAGTCTTCCTCAGAGGCACTGTAGAGCCGCCGCATCTTTCGTACTTCACCGTCGAAACCGAGGGACTCTGCGCAGATACGGGCGGTTTCGACAGCCCTGCGGGCTTCCGAGCTTATGATGATATGCGGAACGAGGGAATCCTTTTTCATTTGAACGCCGATTTTTTCTGCGTCCACCCGTCCCCGTTCGATGAGCGTTCGTTCAAAATCGGCCTTTTCCGTTTCGCGTGATTCCGCCTTGCCGTGGCGCAGGAGATAGACTCTTTTCATGCCGATAAGGGTACACATTTTTCTCGAAGCTGTACAGCCGTCCCGGAATGCGCTACACTCTTCTTTATGTTTTCCCGTACGAAGGACCGCTTCGCTATCGGTGTGGCCCGGCACAAGTTTACCCCTTCAGGGTTTTCCCTGCCGACCGTCCTCTGCCTGCTTCTGCTTCTGCCGGCCGCCCTTGCTGCGGTGGATATCCGCCATGCCAAGGGCTTTACCGTTGCCGAAGAAGACGGCTGCACGGTCGTCCGCGTGCGGAGATACCTTACCGGCGAAGGGGACTGGAGCCTCTACCTCCTCGTGCCGAGACGGAGTGAAGCCGAACGGACACGCCTTGTCGAAGAAATTCAGAGAAAGTATGGGCAGCGTCCGGATGTAACGGTAATGACGCCGGTGCGCTCCTTCGCGGCCCTCTCCACTACCTATCTCTATCCCCTCAAGGAACTCGACCTCTTAGACCGCCTCGCGGCGGTGGATTCGTACCGTTACCTCTATGACCAAGAGCTTCGGCGCTATGTAAAAGAGTCCGATGTCGCCGAGCTGGGAAGCGGTGCCGCTACGGACCTGGAAAAAATTGTGCGGCTCGGACCCGACCTGCTGATGAGCGGCGAAGCCTCCGGAGCGAGAAACAGGGATGAGCGTTTGGCGCGGGCGGGGATTCCTCTTGTGCTCAACGGAGATTATCTCGAACAGAGTCCCCTCGGACGGGCGGAGTGGCTCAAGTACCTCGCCCTCTTCTTCGAAGAGGAGCAGCGGGCCGAGCGGATCTTCAGGGAAATCGAAGAGCGCTATCTCTCTCTGCGAAATCGAATAGAGCGCGGCCTGGAAGAGAGAAAGAGGCCCTCGGTCCTGCTCAATCGGCCGATGCGCGGGAGCTGGGTGCTGCCCGGAGGAGAGAGCTTCATGGCCCGTCTCATCGAAGAGGCGGGGGGCGCGTACATCCGCGCGGAAACGGCGGGCAGCCGTTCTGTGGTCATGGACATCGAAGGGGTCTATGCAAAGGCGCTGGATGCGGAGTTCTGGATCCATCAGTACGGATGGAACAGCCTTGCCGATGTGCGGACCGCCGATCCCCGTCTTGCCTCGCTGCGGGCGTACAGGGAGGGGAATGTCCTGAACAACGATGCGCGTGAGAGACCCGGCGGCGGCAACGATTTCTATGAAAGCGGTCCCTACCGGCCCGATATCATTCTCTCCGATCTGGCAAAGATTTTTCATCCCGAGCTGCTGCCGAAGCATCGGCTCTACTATTACCGGTATCTTAAATGAGCAGGAAGAGACCGGCCTCCCTCTTGTCGCTGATCATCTTCGGGATCATCGCCGTTGTTCTTTTTTCCTTGGATATCGTCGGCGGTTCGACCCGAATCGGATTTCTCGAAGCCTTGGAGGCCTTGGGGCTTAGGGACGACTTTGCCGCGTGGGGCGGCGGAGAGGGCGGCGGAGAGGCCGCCGGAAACGCCGAAAAGCTTCGCTTCATTCTTCTGCACTTTCGGCTGCCGAGGGCGGTAAGCGCCGCGGCCGCCGGTGCGGGCCTTGCAATTTCCGGACTCTTCATGCAGACGCTGTTCCGAAATCCCCTGGCAGGCCCTTCGGTCCTCGGCATTACCGCCGGGGCAAATCTCGGGGCCGCGGTAACGGTCTTGATCCTTGGCGGCGGCGCCGCAGCGGGCTTGGGCTCCGATCTTCACTTTGACGGCAGAATGCTGCTCATCGTCTCTTCGGTCCTCGGATCAGCGGCGGTGCTCTTCGTGGTGACGGCGGTGGCGGGTTTCGTGAAGTCGATAACGGTGGTGCTCCTGCTCGGCATCATGTTCGGCTACCTTGCGAACAGCATCGTATCGATTCTCCTGCACTTTTCCGCCGCTGAAGAGGTGCAGTCCTACATTCGGTGGACCTTCGGCAGTTTCGATGCCGCCCTAAGGTCAGAGGCCTTCATTCTTCTCTCCGTGGTAGGGACGGTCTATGTGCTGTCGCTGTCTCTGGCGAAATCCCTGGATACTCTCCTCTTAGGAGAGGAATATGCCGCTACGATGGGGGTTTCGGTGCGGCGGATACGCGGATTCAGCATATTCTTAACGGCTCTGACGGCGGGGGCGGTACACGCTTTCTGCGGACCGGTGGCATTCCTTGGCGTGGCAGTACCGCATATGGCAAGGGGAATTACCGGACGCTCCGACCACAGGACGATAATTCCAATGGGGGGATTAATCGGCGCCTCCACCGCCCTGGCGGCGGACATAGTAAGCCATCTGCCCGGGGGAGGCACTCTTCTGCCCCTCAACGCGGTGACGGCCCTCATAGGGGCCCCTGTGCTGGTATGGGTCCTTCTTCGATCGAGAAGCGGGAGGTTTCCCCTGTGAACGATTGTCTGCTGTCGACGAGAGGTTTGGCTACCGGATACGGAGGAAGGCGCCGCCGGCTTGTTTCGAGAGCATTGGATCTCGAAGTAAAAAGCGGACAGGCGGTTTCTCTGGTCGGGCCGAACGGCACCGGAAAAACTACCCTTTTGCGGACCCTTGCCGGGCTTCTTTCCCCCCTTGAGGGAGAAATTTTCCTGGCAGAGGGCTCCCTGCAGCAGCTGACGCGGCGGCAGCGGGCGCAGAAAATCGCTGTCGTTCTCTCCGGCCGGATATCGGTGGGTCATCTTACCGTTGAGCAGCTCGTCACTCTCGGCCGCTATCCTTTTACCGGCATTTTCGGCACACTGAGCGCCGAGGATGGCCCGGCGATTGCAAAGGCGCTGCAATCGGTAGACGGGGAGGGGCTTCGGCAACGCTATGTGGACGAGCTCAGCGACGGGGAGTATCAGCGGGTTATGATTGCTCGGGCCTTGGCCCAAGGACCGCGGATTATCCTTCTCGATGAGCCGGCCGCCTTTCTCGATCTGATGAGGAGGATAGAGTTGATGCACACGCTGCGGGAGCTGAGCCGCAGCGCCTCAGTATCCTTCGTGGCGGCGACCCACGATGTGGATATGGCGATGAGTGTTTCCGATCGAATATGGCTGATGGACGCGGAGGGAAGAGTCCATTGCGGGGCTCCCGAGGACCATCTCGTGACCGGCATAATGTCCCGAGTGTTTAGCTCGGATATGGTCCGTTTCGATGAAGAGCAGGCCGTTTTCCGCCGGGCCGAAGAAGGGATCGTGGGCAGGGTGGAGCTTATCTCTCATTCCTCACGAAGAGCAGCCGAGCTCTGGACCCTTCGCGCGCTGAGAAGAATGGGTTTTTCTGTTTCTGGGAAAACAAAGGGACCGGCGGACAAGGAGAGGCGGGTTTCGGAGAAAGGTCGCGCCGCCCTTCGCATCGAAGTCCAAGACAGGAGCGACGGACTGGTCTGGATCCTTGAGCATAGACGAGAAGAAAAAATTGAATACTATTCTATCGCCGATTTATCTGAAGGAATCACCCATCTATTCCACTATGTGGAATAGATGTTTCATATTATTGCATAAATAGAAATACTACGGTAGTATTTCTATGTATCAGCCCTTTTTAGGAGCTAGGGTGAACATCAGTATTAAGGAGCCTCTCATGTCAGGAGAATTGCTAGTAATCGCTTTAGGCGGAAACGCCATTAAACAATCAAATCAAGAGGGAACCACGGAGGAACAGTTTGCCAATGTGGATAAGACGGCCCTGCAGCTCGCGCAGATCGTAAAGGCGGGCTATCGTCCCGTAGTAACCCATGGGAACGGACCACAGGCCGGTTCCCTTCTCATTCAACAGGAGGAGGCGGGCGATCACGTTCCGGCCCAGAGTCTTGCGGTATGCGGCGCGATGACTCAGGGACAGATCGGCTGGATGATCCAGAACAGAACCGATTTTCGTCTCAAGGAACAAAAAAGTGAAAAAGCCGTCTGCTCGGTAGTAACTCAGGTCGAGGTGAGCGCCGATGATCCCGATTTCCAGAATCCCAGCAAACCCGTAGGACCCTTCTACACGGAGCAAGAGGCGAAGAAGCTGGAAAAGGATAAGGGCTACGTGGTAAAGGAAGTGAAGCCGGGTACGGAGAAGTCATGGAGGAGGGTGGTCCCGAGTCCGGAGCCCATCAGCATCGTCGAGGAAGAGGCCATTAGAGACCTCGTAAAGCATGGTGTCCTGGTTATCGCTTCCGGCGGCGGCGGTATTCCGGTAACGAAGGCCGAAAACGGTGAGTATCACGGGATAGACGCGGTCATCGACAAGGACCGCGCGGGCTTCAAACTTTCTCAGGCGGTGAATGCGGACATATTCGTTATCCTCACCGATGTAGAGAAGGTCTACATCAACTACAATAAGCCCGATCAAAAGGCCCTCGACACCATCACCATTGCCGAGGCAGAATCGTACATGGATGAGGGACACTTTTTCGCCGGCAGCATGGGACCCAAGGTCCAGGCCGCCGTACGTTTTGTCAAGTGGAGCAGGAAGGAAGCCATCATCACCAGCCTCGACAAGGCGGTGGATGCCCTGGCGGGAAAGACCGGAACACATATCGTTTCATAAGGAGGCGACAGGTACAATGAATCCGATAGCACAGGAACTCAATGAAATTCTGAAAGGGACGACGGCGGAGAGACTCCTCTCAGACTTCGGGACTCGTTACTTTTTTCCCAAAGGAATTCTCACCCAGTCGGCTGAGGCGAAACAGAAAGCCCATACCTATAACGCTACGGTGGGAATGGCCACCGACGGAAAGAAGCCGCTCTATTTGAAGAGCATCCAGCGGCTGATAACCGGTCTCACGGAGGAGGAGATATTCCCCTATGCCCCCGGCGGCGGATTGCCGGCCCTGCGGGAGCAATGGCTCAAGGAGATGGAGAAGAAAAACCCCTCCCTTTCCGGAAAGACGGTCTCCCAACCCATCGTTACTTCGGGGCTTACCCATGGAATCATGCTGGCGGCCGACCTCTTCGTCGATCCTGGCGACGAGGTCGTCGTTCCAAACATGTTCTGGGGGAACTATCGATTGATATTCGAAGAGCGCAAACAGGCAAGCCTCAGGATGTTCCCCTTCTTCGACGAGGAGGATGGATTGAATCTCGAAGGCTTCGAGACGGCGCTGCGGGAGGCACGGAAAACAAAAAAGGTCTTTATTTTAAATTTTCCGAACAATCCCACCGGATACTCGCCTAGCGAGGGGGAGGCGGAGGCCATTGTAGCGATGATTGCCAAACTGGCCGACGAGGGCAACGACATCCTCTGTATTATTGACGATGCGTATTTCGGACTATTCTACGAGAAAGAGACCTGTAAGGAATCTCTCTTCGGAAGGCTGGCGGATATACACGAGAGAGTATTGGCGGTCAAGGTCGATGGAGCTACCAAAGAGGAGCTGGCCTGGGGCTTTCGCGTGGGATTGATCACCTACGGGGCAAAGGGTATGAACAATGATCAGTACCTGGCCCTCGAAAAGAAGACGATGGGGGCGGTGAGGTCTTCGATAAGCAATGCCAACCGAATGGCCCAAAGCCTCATCCTCAAGGCTCTCGGAGACGAGAACTACCAGGCGGAGAAAAATGCTGTCTACCGGACCCTCCACACACGCTACCTCAAGGTGCGGGAAGTGATTGCGGCGAATGCCGACAGTCCCTATCTCACCGCCCTGCCCTTTAATTCGGGATACTTCATGACCTTCCACTGCAAGGGCGATGCCGAGAAGCTGCGGGTGCGTCTTCTCGAAGAGTACGGAATCGGCACCATATCCATCCAGAATACCTATCTGCGGATTGCCTTTTCCAGCGTGGCTGAAGATACTATCGAGGATCTCTATCAAAAGATCTATCGTGCCGCCGGGGAGGTTTTCGCGTAAAGGACTGTGGGGGAAAAAACGAAGGATTCGCGCATCGGCGTAAAGACGAAGATCTATCTCACCGGCGATGACGGACGGTCCTTCATGGGCATCGGCGTGCTGTGGCTGCTGCAGGGTATCGATTCTTCGGGATCGATGCGCAGCGCCGCGGCGGAGATGCATCTTTCCTACGCGAAGGCACACAGGATGATCAAGGATGCCGAGAAGGGGCTCGGCATCCGGCTCATCGACCGCCGGCACGGCGGCGAGCGCAGAGAGGGAGCGACGCTCACGGAGGAGGGCCGCCTTCTCATCAAGGCCTACGAGGCGATGCAGCGAGACATCAAAAAGGATGCCGAGGCCCGCTTCGCGCTTTTCCTCTCCGAGCTGCAGGGCCTGCTCGCCGGCCGGCCGCCCTCTTAGAGAAATTCCACGCCGATTCGGCGGTACTCATCGATCATGCGTTCCGGCCAGACGCTCACCTGGACCTCCCCCACGTGAAGCTTCTGCAGGAGCAGCATGCAGAGGCGGGACTGACCTATGCCGCCGCCGATGGACAGGGGAATGGAGCCATCGAGGACACCCCGCTGAAATTCCAGCTCCTTGCGATCTTCCAGGCCCATTTCCTCCAGCTGCGCCGCAAGAGATTCGGGACTGACTCGTATTCCCATGGAGGAGAGTTCGAGGGCCTTGTCGCGGATGCTGTCTAATACGATGATATCGCCGTTTAAGCCCCTGCTTCCCTCTTCATTTATGGTGATCCAGTCGTCGTAGTCCGCCGCCCGAGCGTCGTGCCGCTTTCCCGATTTGAGCTTTCCGCCGATGCCGATGAGAAAGTAGGCACCGAGCTCACGGGCCGCCCTGTGTTCCCGCTCCTTGACATCGAGTTCGGGCCGGCGGTCCTCCAGCTCTTGGCTGTGGATAAAGCGGATTTCCCGGGGGAGCTGTTTTTCCAGGACTGGGAAGTGTTTCGCCACTATCTCTTCGGTCTCCAGGAGGGCCGCATATATCTCCCGGACCGTCTTCTTCAAATAAGCGAGGCTGCGGTGTTCCTCGGTAATTGTCTTCTCCCAGTCCCACTGGTCTACATAGACGCTGTGGATCTCGTCTACCACCTCGTCCTTTCTGAGGGCGTCCATGTCGGTGTAGAGCCCCTTGTCCACGGCGAAACGGTAGCGCTTTAAGGCCAGCCTCTTCCACTTTGCCAGGGAGTGGACTATTTCCATGGGATTTTCTCGATGCAGGACCTTAAACGACACCGGTTTTTGTGTTCCCGCCAGGTCGTCCTGGAGTCCGTTGCCTACTTCGAGAAAACGGGGCGCGCTCACGCGCTCGAGGTCGAGATGCGCGGCCAGGCGGTGTTCAAAAGTGTCCTTCACCAGTTTTATGCCCCTCTCGGTATCGATGAGAGAAAGTTTAGCGGGGGAATTTCGGTCCATGTGCTGTACTCCTCAGTTTAGATCTGCACGTTCTCTGCAAAGAATTTTGCATACACATAAAATTATAGTATATACTATTACTGAGATCTTATCATTACCCTCACATAGGAGAAAATCATGGAAGTTTATATCAGCTGGCTAGGGCATGCGAGTTTTCAGGTAAGCGGAAAGAAAACGGTGTACATCGATCCATGGAAGATAGACGGGGAACCCCACGACGGAGATATTATTTTGGTCAGCCACAGTCACCACGACCATTTTTCCAGAGAAGATATTCGCTCGGTCCTCAAGGAAGATGGACAGATAATCGGGAGCGAGGATGTGATCGACGAACTCGGCCGTGGCACCGCCCTGAAGCCCGGTGAAAGTCTTGAAATCGACGGAGTAAAGATTGCCGGTGTTCCGGCCTACAATGTGGAAAAGGAGTTTCACCCAAAGGAGAATAACTGGCTCGGTTTTGTTATTCAGCTGGACGGCGTATCGGTCTACTACGCCGGCGATACCGACGCGGTGGAAGAGATGAAGGGGCTGAAGAACATAGATATCGCCTTTCTTCCCGTGGGAGGCACCTTTACCTTCGGGCCCGAAGAAGCGGCGGAAGCGGCAAACGGCTTCTCTCCGAAGAAGGCCATTCCCTACCACTGGGGCGACATCGTGGGAAACAGGAAGGACGCGCAGAAATTCGCGAAAAAGGCCGCTATGGAGGTGGAGATCCTCTCTCCGATGGATACCCTGCTGCTCGGCTGATCTGAGCTGAGCTCCCGGGCCGCGGCCTAAGGCTTGACCCTGCGGCGGTCCCGGGGAAAGAGGCTCGCCTCTTTGATATTTTCCAGCCCGAGTATCTTCTGGGTCAATCGCTCTAAGCCGATGGCGAAGCCGCCGTGGGGCGGCGCTCCGTACTTAAAGACCTGGAGGTAATCCTCCATATCCTCCGGTGCAAGGGAGAATTTTTTCAGGTTTTCTACAAGCATCTTGTATTCGTTGATGCGCCGGCCGCCGGAGGTAATTTCGAGCCCTCTGAATATGCAGTCGAAGCTCAACGTCTTTTTCCCGTCGGGATAGGTATAAAAGGGCCGCTTTTTTCTCGGGAAGCTGTGGACGAAGAGCATCTCGACTCCCGCCTCTTCGAGGGCCCAGCCGCAGAGCTCTCTTTCTCCCTCCGGATTTAGATCGAAAACCCGCTTTCCCAATCGTTCGGCGATAATTGCCCGGGCCTCGTCGTAGGCGATCCTCGGGGCCTTGGCCACCGCTTCGGACTCCGGGACCTGTGCATCCCATTGAGCAAGAATATCCTCGTTGTTCTCCTTCACTCTCTTGAAGATGTGAGAGAGAATGTCTACCTCTAAGTCCATCAGCTCCTGATCGCTTTCAATAAAGCCCATCTCTATATCGAGAGAGACGTATTCGTTGAGGTGCCGGGGGGTCTCGTGCTTCTCCGCCCGGTAGGCGGCCCCTATCTCGAATACCCGTTCCATTCCCGATGCGACCATCGCCTGCTTGTAGAGCTGCGGCGACTGGGCGAGGTAGACGCTGCGGTCGAAGTAGGCCACCTCAAATAGTCCGGTCCCGCCCTCAGAGCCGCTGCCGATGAGTTTGCTGCTCTTTATTTCGGTAAAATCCCGGCTGCGCAGGTATTCGCCGAAGTAGTCGAGGATGTCGGATTGAAGATGGAAGATGGAACGAATCTTCGGATTTCTCAGGGTGAGCATTCGATTGTCCAGCAGAGCGTCGATGCCGAGTCCCGAGGGGTCCTGGTTAACCGCCACGGGAAGGTCCGGTTCGGCCCGCGAAAGCAGCTGAAAGGAATTAACCTGTACCTCGTAGCCTCCGGGGGCCTTTTCATTCGACTCTACCCTTCCTTCCACCCGAATAACCGACTCGAGGCTGAGGTCCGGCTCCTCGTCCCATACGGTTTGAACGATTCCGCTGCGGTCCCGCAGGAGGATGAAGCTCACCTTTCCCAGACTCCGCCGCCGGTGTACCCAGCCGGCGCAGCTGATCCGCTCTCCAGCATGTGATGCGATATCGCGTGCGTAAATTCTCTCCATGATAGACTCCTATTTCTTGTCTAGTGCATTTTTCATAAGCTCCCGGCTGCGGACGGGATCCGCTCTGCCGGAAGTTTCCTTCATCAACTGCCCCATGAGAAAGCCGAGGACCTTCTCCTCGCCCGAGCGGGCCTGCTCGGCCGCTTCGGCGTTCTCTTCGATGACCCGGCGGATAATCGGCAGCAATTCCTCCTCGGCGTTCATCTGCTTCCAATTCCGCTCCTCGACGATGCTCAGAGGGTCCCGGTCCTCTTCGAAGACGGCCCGCAGGAGCTGTTTGCCGATCTTACCGTGGATCATCGCCTTAGAGATGAGATCGAGGATCTCGGCGAGGCGTTTCGGGCTGAGGGGAGAATCGGCGAAGCCTTTGCCGCTTCGATTAAGCCGGTTCATTACCTCACCGGAGATCCAGAGTACCGCCTCCTGCGCATCGGCGCCGTGCTGTATACAGTCCTCGAAGAAATCCGCCCGCTCCTTCTCTTCGCAGAGAAATTCGGCCTGTTCGTCGCTCAAGCCGTAGCGGCTGCTCAGCCGTTTTCTGCGGGGGAAGGGTAATTCTTCCAGGCTGTCTCTCACTCGGCCTATGAACTCTTCGGTCGGCCGAAAAGGCGGGAGGTCCGGTTCGGGAAAGTAGCGGTAGTCCTGAGACTCCTCCTTTGTGCGCATACCAATGGTGAGATCCCTGTTTTCGTTCCACAGACGGGTTTCCTGAACGATAGTCTTCTCCTCATCGAGGAGGGACTCGTGCCGCTGTCTCTCGAAATCGAGGGCGAGACGGACGAAACGGGAAGAGTTGAGATTTTTTATTTCCACCTTTGTGCCGAGGCCGCGTCCCTTCTTGTTGACCGACACGTTAGCGTCGCATCTCAGGGAGCCCTCCTCCATGTTACCGTCGCAGACGCCGAGGAAACGAACGGTGCTGCGGAAGTAGCGGATGAAGGCCTCCGCTTCGGCCCCGCTGTGGAGATCCGGATTGGTGACGATCTCCAGCAGAGGGGTACCGGCGCGATTGTAGTCGAGGAGGGTCATGTCGGCGGCGTGGATCATCTTTCCCGCATCTTCCTCCAGATGGACATCGTGAATGCCTATCCGCCGGACTTCATCATCGAAAGGAAAGTCGAGAAAACCGTCTACCCCGATGGGGTGGGCGAACTGACTTATCTGGTAGTTTTTCGGCATGTCGGGGTAGAAGTAGTTCTTCCGTTCAAACACCGTCGTCGGCGAGAGTTTACAGGAGAGAGCCGTTGCCACCTGATATGCCTTGAATACCGCCTCCTCGTTGAGTGCCGGCAGAACGCCGGGATATCCGAGGCAGACGGGGCAGACGTTGGTATTGGGCTCATCGCCGAAGGCGGTGCGGCAGCCGCAGAAGGCCTTGGTAGTGGTGAGGAGATGGATGTGGATCTCCAGACCGATGAAGGTGGTGTAACGGCCCTGGCCCGTAGCAATCGTTTTTTCAGTCATCGAGGAACCTCCAGTCAAGGGCGGTGTCGGGAAGCCGGGGGCTGAAGGCTTCAGCGTAGCGGCGTGCTGCGGCAAATAGCCGCTTCTCCCGGAACATCGGGGCGAGAAACTGCATGCCCACCGGCAGCCCGTCGGCTATTCCGACGGGAAAGGCGAGGGCGGGGGTTCCTGCCAGATTGGCGGTGGCGGTGAATTTGTCCGCCAGCTTCTGCTGAAACGGATCCAGACCGGCCTCGCCGAAGGAGAATGCCTGGCTGGGAAACACCGGCATCATGAGAAGATCGGCCTGGGAAAAAATCGTAGTGAAGTCGTTTCGGATTGCTGTACGGATCTTCTGTGCCTTTACGTAGTACTGTTCCTGGAAACCGGAACGGAGGACGTAGGTACCGAGAAGGATACGGAGTTTCACTTCGGCACCGAAGCTCTCGTCGCGGGAGCTCTCCACCATCTCTTTGGGGTCTTCCGCATCCTCGTTCCTGTAGCCGTAGCGGATTCCCGTGTATCTGGCCAGATTGGCGCCGGCCTCGGCGGAGGCGATGGTGTAATAGGCGGGAATCACGTAGTCGAGGCTCGGCAGGCTAACTGGACGTATGGTGAAGCCCAATTCCTTGAGTGTTTCAATGCTTTTTCGGTATCCCTCTTCGATCTGCGGGCTCAGTCCTTCGATTTCTTCGAGAATCCCGACTACCGGCCGGCTGCTCATCGTCTCTTCATCTTGGCCTGTTTCCACGCTGGTCTGGTCCATGGGGTCTTCTCCCCGCATGGTTTCGAAGACCGCTTCGGCGAGATCGATGTCCGCCGAAAGAACGCCGATTCCCTCCAGAGAGGAGGCGTAGGCCACCAGGCCGTAGCGGGAGACGGCGCCGTAGCTGGGCTTGAGCCCATAGACCCCGCAGAACGAGGCGGGTTGGCGTACCGAGCCGCCGGTATCGCTTCCCAGTGCAAAGGGGACCATCCCGGCTGCCACCGCGGCGGCGGAACCTCCGCTGGAGCCTCCGGGAGTCTTCGTCGTATCCCAGGGATTGAGGGTCTTTCCGTAGGCCGAGTTTTCCGTCGAAGAGCCCATGCCGAACTCGTCGAGATTGGTTTTCCCGACGACCCGGGCCCCGGCTGCCGTTAATCGTGCAACCGCCCCGGCGGTATAGGGAGACTTCAATCCTTCCAGCGACTTAGAGGCGCAGCTAAGGCCGAAGCCTTCCACGGCTATGTTGTCCTTAACGGCGAAGGGTATGCCGGCGAGAGCCGAAACGGCTCCGGACGGAGAAGAGGCGCCTGTGCCGGCGGCTTGGTGATCTTTTACCTGCAGTCCTGTGTGGCCGCTCTTCCTTACCGGATCGAATTCCAGAAAGGCCCGGATCTCCCCGTTTTTCTGTTCCACTCTTTCCGTATATGTAGCTAATCGTTCCGGCGCATCCCATAGGCGGTGCCAGGAAATATCACGTAGCTTTTTCATCTTTCCGCTTTACTCCTTTATTTATGAGGCTGTCGCACGGCAGTCTTAAAAGACCGCGGCGGCGTCCCCTCTGCAGTATTAATGTGGTGTGGGTGAAAAACCGGTTGGTGCTTACAGGACGTTTGGAATTACGATGAACCGGTCCTCCGATTCGGGGGCATTATCGAGGAGAGAATCTGTCATGTCCGACACATTCTCCCCGTGCACCTCCGTATCTTTGCGGAGCCGATTCGTTTTCGAAAAGGCGTGGGTGGTGGGTTCGAGGGAATCTAGATCCGCCTCCCGCATCTTCTCGAAATACTCGAGCATGCGTCCGACCTCACGGCCGAGGGCCTCTGTCTCCTCTTCGGAGAGGGAGAGATAGGCGAGGGATGCGGTTTTTGTAAGTTCCCTTTTATCCATTTGTGTGCAAACTTAGTAAGTCTCACGAGTTTTGTCAAGATACCGGGGGCGCGGCTGCCCGGGAGTCTGGCGAAGGGACGGGAGCCGGCGCTTGACAATCCCTTTCGGCAATGCAAGCATGATGGGGTGAACGAAACACTGCGGCTCATCATGCGACGGGCCACCGTAAGGACTTTCTCCGACCGCTTCGTAGAAAGAGAGACGAGAGAGACAGTCCTCGAAGCGGCGATGCGGGCGCCGACGGCGGGTAATCTCATGGCATACTCCATAATCGAGGTCGAAGACCCGGGCAAAAAAGAGCGGCTTGCGGAGACCTGCGATGATCAGCCATTTATCGCCAAAGCTCCCCTTGTCCTTCTCTTTCTCGCCGATTACCGTAAGCTTTTCGACCTTTTTCGTGCTTCCGGAGTAGAGGAGCGCTGTGCGAAGGAGGGGAGAGAGCTCCGCAGTCCCGGCCCCGGTGAGCTCTTCATTTCGATGAGCGATGCTCTCGTCGCCGCCCACACGGCCGTTCTGGCCGGTGAATCCCTCGGTCTTGCTTCCTGCTATATCGGCGACATCTTCGAGCACTTTGAGGAGCATCGACGGCTCTTCGAGCTGCCCGATTTTGTCTTTCCCGCCGCACTTCTCGTTATGGGCTATCCGAAGGGTTCCTATCCGCCGGAAAATCCCGTGCCGAGAAGCAAAAAAGAGTATGTCTGCTTTACCGATACCTATAGGCGTTTTTCTTCCGAGGAGATACTTACCCTTCTCGAGCCCACGAAGAAACGGTTTTTTGCCGCGCGGAATATGCCGGAGGACACAGCGAATATAGGAATCCACGTGTGGAAGAAGAAGTACGACAGCGACTTCATGCGGGAGATGGAGCGCTCCCTCTTTAAAGCATTGAGCTGCTGGCTCAAGAGGGCAGGGAAGGAGGAGCAATGAATTTTCAGGAATTGGTCGAGAGGCGTTACAGCGTGCGCGGTTATTCGGACCGGCCGGTGGAGCGGGAGAAGATCACTCGCTGCGTTGAGGCGGCCCGAATGGCGCCGTCGGCCTGCAATGCCCAGCCGTGGAGTTTCGTTGTCGCCGACGAAGCGGAGATGGTCCGCCGCCTCGCCCCGCTTACCAGTACGGCAGGCGTTCCGATAAACGGTTTTGTGAAAGAGGCGCCGGTCATTGTAGCCGTGCTTAGCGAGCGGCCCAATCTCTTGAGCCGTTTTGGAGCGGCGGTGAAGAAGACCCCCTTCTATCTCATCGACGGAGGAATCGCGGCGGAGCACTTCTGCCTTGCCGCCGCCGAGCAGGGTCTCGGCACCTGCATGCTCGGCTGGTTCGATAAGGAGGGCGTGAGAGCTGTCTACGGAATCCCCAAAAAGATGGAAATCCCACTGCTCATTACCCTCGGCTATCCCAAGAACGATAAGATACCGAAGAAAAAACGAAAAGGCTTGGATGAGATTCTCCGCTTTGCTACCTATACGGCTTCCGAATAGGCACTGAAAAACCACAAAAAAAGCATAAAAAACGCAGAAATCTCAGAAGAAACTTGACCGCAGAAAAAAGCCGGGGTAGAATAGAATAAATTTTACTTGTCTGAAGAGTAGATGTCTTATGAGAAGATAAGTTGATTTTTCTTGTCGACTATCTTCTAAAACGGGATCGAAAATGGAGCCGATTAAAAAGATCAGACTTTCCGAGAGAGTCATCGAAGCATTAAAGCAGATCATCGAAGAGGAACAGTTTGCTCCGGGGGATAAGTTCTATTCGGAGAACGAGCTGACAAAAAAACTTCAGGTCAGCCGTTCCTCTATTAGAGAAGCGGTACGTATCCTCGAAGCGACGGGATACGTGAAGGTACAGCACGGCAAGGGTATATTCATCTCCGGCGATATGGCCGAGGAGATGGAGGCATTCACTTCCTGGCTTTCTTCGAACGAGAAGGCCATTTTCGAGCATTTCGAGGTAAGGCTCATCATCGATCCAAAGGCTGCATCATACGCGGCAAAGAACGCAGATGCGCAGGATATTGCGAAGATGAAAGAAGTGTGCGCCGACTTCACCGCCAAGGCTAAGAGCGGAAATATAGCAGGGCTCATCAAGTGCGATGAACAGTTTCATATGCTTTTGGCTAAATCGACGAAAAACCGGACACTCCATTTCTGCATGAAGACGATGGCAAATTCCCTTCCGGAAGGCTGGATCACGAGTCTCCATATCCCTGGGCGTGTCGAGAAGACCGTACCGGAGCACCATCGCATACTGGAAGCAATAGGGAGCGGCGATCCCGTGGAAGCCGAGCAGGCGATGCGGGACCACCTCAATAATGCATTGAAGGACATCGAGGAATCGATAAAGTAAGGAGAGGAGGAGAGGTGGTAAGCATTA
>CAZQNO010000053.1:0-20297 GCA_964594775.1 uncultured Spirochaetaceae bacterium | reverse complement strand
GGTCTTATTCTCATCATCACCCTCCTCAGCTACTTCACCCGGATGAGCATCTCCGTCGCCCTTCCCTCTATCACGAAGGATTTCGGCTGGTCCGAGCTGGAGCAGGGGCGTCTGGGCGGGATCCTTATGGGGATTTTTCTTTTAAGTTATGGTTTTTCAAACATTTATTTGAGTCCAAGCATAGACCGATTTGGTGCGAAGCTGACCTTGAGCTTTTCTGCCCTCGTGACGGCCCTCTCTCTTGTCCTGGCGGGACTCTTCGGGCATATCTACTTCGTCTTTCTGCTGACGCGGCTCCTCCTCGGCCTTGCTCAGGGGGTAGTTTTCCCCTCGGCGAGTAAGGTGATCGCGCGTCACTTTCCCGTATCCATGCGATCGAGGGCGAACTCGATTTTCATCAGCGGAGCGCCCATCGGCTCTTTGATAACTCCCCTCATCATTACGCCCATTATCATCGCCTCCACCTGGGAGAATGCCCTTTTCGCTTCTGCAGGCATAAGCGTGCTCTGCCTGGCACCGGTATTCTTGCTCTTCACCCTGCTGCACAGAGGATCGGCTCCAGGCGCCGCGGTGGTGAAGGAGAGAGACCTTACGGCCGGCGATACCCTGTCCGGCGAAGCCGGCTCCCTGCTCCCCTCCTTTTCTCTGTTGAAGGAGCAGCAGTTCAGGGTCATCCTCATTTCGTTTACCCTGATGATGGCTGTGTGGTGGGGTTTCACCCTCTGGCTTCCCACCTATCTCGTCGAGGCGAAGGGCTTTCTTCTCAACCAGATGAAGTACGGAGCGGCGATAATCTACATCGGGGCCGCCGCGGGACTTTACACCGGCTCTTGGATGTGCGATGCAACGGGACATCGAAAGAGGATTATCGCGGTGTCTCTGATCTCGACCTTCGTCTTTTTTGTCCTCATTACGATGCTTCCCATAGAATCGAAGATAGTCGGTTTGGTTCTCATTTTTCTTTCGGTCTTTGTCTTGGAACTCGCCCCGCCGATATTCTTTACCATTCTTCAGGGAAAGATAGATGAGTCCGAAATAGGGGCCGCATCGGGACTCATGAACGGTATAGGCAACATGGGAAGCATTCTCGGGCCCCTCTCCGTCGGTTTTGTCGTATCACTCACCGGTTCCTACGAAATCGGTCTTTTTGTCTTGGGAGCCCTCGCGCTTATGGCCGGTTGCAACTTGCTTTTTCGGTATCGAGAGATCCGGCAGAACTAGCCTGTGTTTTTGTATCCCGCTTCAACGCGGAAAACACCCTAAAGCCATGGTGCTTTGCCCCTTCTTGCCTGTAACCGAGCTTTTTCGTTAGACTGAAGCATATTCGTCGGTGTCTCTAAGCTTTCTATGCAGATCGGTTAAATCAAAGTCTTAGGACTCGGCCGGACTGCTATTCGAAAAAGGAGGAGAACAGTGGGAGAGAACAAACGGCAAGCGAGAAGAATCGATTTTCATACCGGGGCGCAGCTGAACTACGATGGAAAATCCATCAAGGGCAGGGTCGAAAACCTCAGTCTCAAGGGTATGCTTTTTATCCCGGGAAAAACGGTCGAAGGCCTCGTTCCCGATAAGAAACTCGAAATCGTCTTGAGCCTCACCGGCACCGGATCGGCACTCTCGTTTGAAGTCGAAGGAGAGGTAGTTCGGCTCGATGAGAACGGTGCGGCACTTCGCTTTACCAAGATCGAGTTCGACAGCTTTCTTCATCTGCGGAATATCGTTGCCTACAATACGGGAGATGAAGACGGGATCATGGAAGAGTACAACCGGGTTCTCGAGGGGGACAAATAGCTTCGGCGGAGGCGGCGTTCGCTCTGACGGAAACAGTGTCTCAGAGGGCTTCGCCGATCCATCTTGCCACCATTTTCGCAATGTTCTTATGCTGTTCCGCTTCGAGGTGAATACCGTCCCGATCACCGGCTTTCACTTCGGCGCCGATATTGATAAAAGCACAGCCGCTTTCGGCGGCGAGCTCTCTATACAGGGCACCGAGTTTTCCGCTCTTTTCCTCCGCACCGGCAAACATATCCGTGAAGTCCGTGAATTTTCCTACCCCCGGCGGTGAAAGGATGAGAAGCTGAGGGGCCGTAGCGCCGCGTCCGGCTTCACTTCTTTGCACCGAATCCACCAGGACTTTCATTCCCCTGGTGATTTCTACTGGGGAGAGTCCGTATCGATGCTTCATGTCGTTGGTCCCCAGCATTATAACAACAAGGTCGAGCGGTTTATGGCTTTCCAGGCAGGGCAGAAGGTAGCCGTGGCCGTTTCTTCCCGCTTGAAACGGATCATCCAGGACGGTGGTCCTGCCGTTCAAGCCCTCTTCGATAATACGGTAGCCGGTACCGAGAAGTTCCTGCAGGACCCCGGGCCATCTTTTTTCCCAATCGTAGCGTTTCGCCTCGACCGGAATATAGCCCCAGGTGTTCGAATCGCCGTAACAGAGGACTCTTTTTTCGCTCATTCTGCGCCTCCTTCTCTCCTTCCGAGAGATTGTGTACGGAGATAGAGATCCTCTTCTCCAAAGTTGCCGGATTTCAGCACCAGCAGGGGACTCTCAACGCTCCGCATACGCTCGTCGACGGGGAAGCAGAAGGGCACGCCGGGGTCTATCTGCAGGCCGACCTCTAAGGCCTGGAATCCGCAGGCTTGGCACACCGCACCGGAGGTCTCGCCCCCGGCGACAAGCAGCCGCGCTATTCCGTGCCGCTCGAGGAGGCCGGCGGCGAGCCGGCCAAGATACTCGCCGAGAATCCCCCCTGTTTCGACGGAGGAGAGTCCCGCCGCTTCTGCCTCTCTATTCACCGTATTTACGTCTCCGCCCCTCTCCCGCTCCAGAGCGATGATAAGGCTGTTTCCGTTTTGTACATCGCTACCGGCCCTCTTCACCAGATCGTCGATGAGGGGCGATTCGGCGGGAACACTCCTTTTTGCCTTCCATTCATTTAGTGCATCGAGGGGATGGAGGGTAATATCGGCAAAACCGTGCCGCAGCGCGTATTCCCGCTGGGCGTGGCTGGTGGGAGACTCGCTTCCGCTGATTACCACCAGTTTCTCACCCAGGTTTTTCAGCCGAGCGGAAAAGTCCCGTTCTTTCCCCCCCGGATAAGCCGCCGCACCGATGGCCTGAGAGACCCCGGAGCCGCCGCTTACAAAGGAGACATCTTCGAAGGCCTGCACGGTCAGCTCTATATCCCGCAGCTCCAGAGCGTCGCAGACGAGGTAGGGACGGTCCTCGGCCTCGTGTTTTCTGCGGGCTGCCCAAATTGCTTCGACTCCTCTGCGGATGGTGGGAAGATCGATTAAACCGACTCCTCGCTGTGTTTGATAGCCGAGCCACCGCACGAGGTCGGAATCGGTCATCGGATTGAGGGGATGACGGCTGAGGGGAGACTCCGAGAGAAGACGCCCATGGACGAAGTGATAGCCCATATAGGTGGTCCTCCCGTTCACCGGCAGGGCGGGGCAGACGACGGTAGAGCGGAAATCGAATACATCCCTTGCGGCATCGAGGCTCTTTCCGATATTGCCTTCTGGAGTAGAATCGAAGGTCGAGCAGTACTTCAGCTGAATTTTGTCGAAACCTCCCGTTTGTACGCTTCTCAGTATCCGTTCGGTCAGTTCATAAGCCTCTTCCGGGGCGACGGAGCGGATTCTCGTGCTGACAACGAGCACCTCGTAGTCCGGTGAACGGGCACCTGCTTCGGTAAGCTCCGGGTCGAGGACGAGGAGGGCGCGGGCCCCATAGGAGGTAAGCATCCCCGCCGCATCGGTGGCTCCGGTATTATCGTCGGCGACAATGGCGATTCGACCGCTCATAGGCTATCTACGTAGCGGGCCAGGGCTTCTACCGCGAGGCCGGGACTGGTGAGTACGGGTACATGCCGCTCTTTCTCTTCGAGGCCGTCGATGATCCCGGCCATCGAAGCTTGAGCGAGGACCACCACGTCGACCTTCTTCATCAGCTCCTTGAAATAGCCGACGACAATTTCATCGTGCTTTTGCCTGTCTCCCGACAGGAGGGCGTCGTAGGCTCCTTTGCAGAGGATAGAAGAGACATCGACTCTTCTCTGCATTTGCTGTGCCGTCGAGTGCAGCAGTTCGGTGGAGGGGTTGAGGGTCCCCGGATTCGTCGCCATCACGCCGATCTTCTCGTATTCACCCACTGCTTTTCGTGCCATCGGCTCGTCTATGGAGAATACCGGTACGTCGACCAGCTGACGCGCGCAGGGGATAGCCGGCGTCACCGAAGAGCAGGTAACTTGAACGATATCGGCTCCCGCGTCTTCGGCGGCTCGAATGTTTTCAAAAAACCTGCGGCGTAGGTCTTTGGAGAGTCCTCCGTTCGCTAAGACGCGACGGATGATGCTTTCGTCGGAGATGTGATGGACCTTTACCTCTTTCGTGAGAGTTTCGTGAATGAGATCGGTGAAGGTCTCCTCTAAGCCGGTAATGGTGTGGACGCAGTAGATTGTCGTCATTGTTAATACCCCCTGTAAAGCCGAATATGTTCTCTCGCCGTCTCTTTCCATCCTTCCATGAGCCTGTCTCTGAAACCGAGGTAGTCCTTGCCCTGGTCGTCGGAGGAAGCTCTGACCGTCTCCATGGCGCGGACGAGGAAGCCGGAAAAGAAGTTTATCTTCTTTATCCCCGCGGCAACGGCGCGGCGGACAGAGTCCTGCGGAATACCGGTGGCGCCGTGGAGAACGAGAAAGGCGGGACACGCGGCGGAGATCTTTTCTATGAGATCGAAGCGGATCTGCGGCGCCGAGGTGTATATCCCGTGAGCCGTGCCGACCGAAACGGCAAGAGCATCGGCTCCGCTCTCCTCGATAAAGCTCTTTGCCGACTGCGGATCGGTAAAGAGGGATTCGTCGCTTCGTCCGCTCACCTCGTTCGCCTCTCCTTCGGTACCTTCGATGGCGCCGAGTTCGGCCTCGACACTTACTCCCCGCCGGTGGGCAAGCGCGACCGCTTTCTTGCTTATCGCGAGGTTCTCTTCGAAACTCTCCTTCGATCCGTCGATCATGACGGAGGTAAATCCGAGGTCTACCGCATTTTCCAGTATTTCGAATTTATCCGCAGGAGTGTGGTCGAGATGGAGGGCGACGGGGACCGGCGCATTCTCCGCCAGGATCCTGAGGGACCGTGAGAGGGCCGAGCCGTCGAGTTTATCCCAGTGCCGCACGGCAATTCCCAAAATTATCGGAGACTCCAGCTCAGCCGCCGCCGCTAAAACGGCCCTGGCCATATCGTAATCGGCTATATTGAAGGAGGCGACGGCCCCCTCGGCTTTTTCCACTACTTCCCTGAGATTTTGCAGCATTGTTTTACTCCTTGTAGAGGTGTTCTTCCAGAGCGGAGAGTTCCTCATAGACCCCTCTCTCGTTCAGTGCCCGGTAGAGGATGTTTCTCTGATGCCTTACCGCCTGGTAGACTTTATGGTTTTTCGCGTTGGTGGAAAAGGTTTCGGCTCTCTCGGCGGTCTTCGACAGTGCTTCATAGGCCCTAACCGCGCTCTCGAAGCGGCCGACGGCGGCAAGAGCGCTGAGGAAGGCCCCGAACGAGCTGGCCTCCGAATGGGGATCTTTTCGGACTTTCAGGCCGTAGACGTCCGCTTGTATCCGGTTGAACAGGGCGAACTCCGTCATGCCGCCGGCGACGGTAATCTCCCGTATAGAAATCGAATCGATTTCGTTGAGGGCAAAGATGTTCTCGTTGATCTCGAGGGCGACGGCTTCCAGAACCGACCGCGCGAAATCAGCCTTTTTCGTCGCCAGCGTTACATTGAAGAAGATCCCCCGTGCCTTGGGATTCCAGTAGGGAGCCGCCGTCCCCTTGAAATGGGGAAGAGTTATCAGACCGTTTGCTCCCGGCGGGGAGGCGTCGACTAACCGGTCGAGGGCTTTGAAGTCCGCATCCTCCGCCGGGCCGTCGGTTTGACTCATAAACTCGCCGGCAAACCAGTTGTAGATGATTCCCGCGGTAAGGACCCCCGCTTCGGCCACCCAGTTGCCCGGAATCGCCGAATAACTGCAGAGAGTCTTCCTTTTGGGATGAAAAACCGGCCGGTCCGCCGTGGTAATCACGAAGGCGCCGGTACCCGTATTGACCTCCGCGGCTCCCTCCCGGAATACCCCCATGCCCAGGGCGGCGACCTGTTGATCTCCCCCGGCGGCTACTACCGGAATACCTTCTTCGAGTCCACATGTGCGGGCGAACTCTTTTCTCAGTCCGCCGCAGACCGTCCCCGGTTCCACCGTCTCGGGAAGCATTTCCTCCGGGATCGATAGCGCGGTAAGAATCTCTTCGTCCCAGCACTTCTTTGAAATGTTGAACAGGAGAGTCCGGCATGCCTGACTGTAGTCGGCAAGATACTTCCCGGTAAGTTTAGCGATAACGAAGTCCTGGACCCCCAGAAACCGATGGGCCTTCGCAAAGACATCCGGCTGCTTTTCCCTGAGCTGGAGGATTTTCGGTGCGCTGAAATAGGCGTCCGTCCGCAGGCCCGTTTTTTGGTACATTGTCTCATCCGGCACGAGCTTCCTGATCCGGTCACACTGGGGGAGGGTGGTCTTATCGTGCCACATGATCGCATCGTGGAGGGCCCCGCCCTCCGCATCCACGGAAATGAGGGATGCTCTCTGGGAGGTAACCGAAATCGCCGCCGGACGGCAGCCCGTTTCTCGAAGAAAGGTACCCGCCTCTTTGAGAACCTTCATCGATCCCTCTTCCCAATCGGAGGGCCGCTGCCGGACCTTTCCGGCAGGATGGTAGGTAGGTGCGTAGCGGAAGGAGGAGGAAAAGAGGACTTCGCCCTCCATGGAGAAGCAGAGGGCGCGGGTGCTCGATGTTCCGAGATCGAGGGTGAGTATCGCCTCCATGCTATTTTCGCAGTTCCTCGAGCCATTGCATGAAGTCGGGGTTCTCCAGCACCTCTCGATTTACGATGAATTTCGCCGAGTCCTTTAGCAAGAAATCGCGGATATCTTCCATCAAAAGGGCAGGTGAATTGTTGAGGGCCTCGTAGGTCGTTCCGGCGATATGAGTGGTGAGGGTTACGTTGTCAAGCTCAATAAATTCACTTTCGGCGGGAAGAGGCTCGTCGGGAAAGACATCGAGGCCGGCCCCGGCGATCTTTCCCTTTTTCAGGACATCCAGGAGTGCAGCATGATCGATAAGCCCGGCCCGGCCGGTATTGATAAGATAGGCGGTCTCCTTCATGCTCTCCAGCTCTTTTTTCCCGATACTGCCCTTGCTCTCTTCGGAAAGCCGGGCATGGACGGTAACGAAATCGCTTTCACGGAAGAGCTCGTCCTTTTCGCGGCGCTCGACAGACAGCGGGGAAAAGACCTTGTCGTCGGCGAAGGGGTCGTAGGCGATGATCTTTACATCGAATCCGGAAAGTTTCTTCGCGACGAGCCTGCCGATGTGGCCGAAGCCGATTATCCCGACGGTTTTTCCCTTCAGCTGAGGAACGAAGTCGGAATTACTGAAGGTCTTCCGCCACCGGCCGTTTTTCACCGAGAAGTGGGCTCTGGCGATGTTGCGGGACTCGGCGAGCATCAAGCCGAGGGTGAAATCACTGACCGCCTCCGCATTCCTTCCGAGGACGTTGAAGACGAGGATTCCGCGCTTCGTGGCCTCTTTCACGTTGACATTTTCCAGCCCCGCCCGACAGACTCCGGCGATCCGCAGTTTCGGCATCGCATCCATCAGCTTCGTCGAGATGGGGACGAAGAGTCCCATGATCATTTCCGCCTCCGCTCCCGACTCTTCCACCGTCGGGGGTACAAGCTCGATTTCCGGACCCTTCTTCTCCACTTCCAGGCGGCGTCTCTGCAGCTCGCTCCAGACCGGTTCATACTCTCCAGAGTGGTACCGATGAACTATGTCCTCGAGATATGCGGGAAAATGTGATTCAAAGACCGAAGAGGGTATCATCGCGTCTCCGATGAGCAGGGTGTGGTGCAGTTTTTTCATTCTTTCCTCCAAGTTTTCTTTCTTATCTTTTATGTCGTGCGACGGCCATGCGGGAGCGTCTGATCGCCGCGATTGCCGACTCACCCTTCATGAACGTGGCTCGTATCGTTATCATGTCGATAATCGCCAGTTGGATGATCCTCGAAAGCATCGCGTCGGGGCGGTGCTTCGTTTCGCTGCTGCTGCTCAAAAGAACCCTATCGGCCAATTCCGCCAGAGTTGAATGGGGATAACTGGTAATGGCGCATACCCGGGCGCCCTTATCCTTGCTTACGCGGGCACTTTCGAGGATCGTGCGGCTTTCACCGGAATGAGAGACGAGGACCAGGGTATCGTTCTGCCCGGTATGAGAGCTCAGCAGTGAGATCATCTGTTCGTCGCTCTCCGTAGCCGCGGATATTCCAAGCTTGCTGAGTTTATGGTACAGATCGCCGGCAATGTAGAAGGAAGCCCCCACGCCGAAACAGAGGACTCTCCCGGCCGAGAGGAGGTCCTCCACGCAGGCGGCCATTTCTTCGCCGGATATGATGCTTTTCGCGTCGTTCAAGGCCGTGGCCGAAGAGCTGAGAACCTTCTCGACTATCTCATCGCTCTTGTCGGAGGGATCGATCTCGGAGGGGCTCGCTTCGAAGTGTCCTTTCTCCTCCGACTGGGCCATCTCTACGCGAAAGACCTGGTAGGAATCGTACTGTATCTTTTTTAAAAATCGCACTACCGTCGTCTCGCTTACATCGCAGCTGTCGGCGAGTTCAGAAATTGAATGGTAGAGAATCTCACCGCTGTGCAGCAAGACGTAATCCGCGACCCTTCGCTGAGCGTCGGAGAGTTTGTGATAGCTGGTCCTGATCGTGCTGAGTATGTGTCCGCGGTTGCGCTGGAGGCCGTTGTTGTCCATATGAGAATGTCTAAAGGACCTTTGCCTTTTCCCAGGAAACGAAATCGCCGACGGCCTCTATGGCTGATGAGCCCTTTATCTCTTCGTATACGGCCCGGGAGACGTACAGCTGCGCCAATTCCTGGGTATTTTTAATTCGAAGAAGCCTGACTTCATCGGGACCCTTGCCGCCGACGGCCATAGCCGTTTCGAGGGCCTTTTCGTAATTCTCTTTTACTATGGGGACTTTGGCTCTCTCGAGGAAGCTGCTGGTGATGGTGTTTTCGTAGGTCGCGTGAAAATCTATCTTATCGTAGAGTTTTCTGCTTATTATGTCGGCCAAACCGACGCCGATGGCGTTTCCGTGAGATTCATTGGTGAGATCGTCGGCTATGATGGTGGTGATTTGTACCTTGTTTTTTCCTTCCTGATACCGGATGCCGGTATATCCGATGACGTTGGGATCGATGCCCACACCGCTGATGTTCTTTCCCATCTCGTCGACGCAGAGAATGTCGATGTCCTCTATGGGGAGCTGTGCGATGTTTCGGTTCGCCTCCTGTAGAAGCACTTTTTCTCTCTCATAGACATCCGCCGGATCAAGGGCCTCGATGCTTTTTGTGTGGTGGTACGGATTCTCTATGATCGCCAGGCCTACGCGTATACGTGCGCCCTCCATGATGCGCTCCGCCGTAGGGCGAATGAGTTTCGAGAGACCGTAGGTCCCCCGCCGGTGGATCTCTACCGCCTGCCGCTGCTTTCCCAGGCCTATGCAGCACATCTTCAAGAGGCCGCTTTCGACTTCGCCGGTATAATCGGTGTGAGCCTTGATCCGGTTCAAGACCACGGTGCCGTCGCACTCGTAGGCGTTTTTGTCGACAAAGACGCGGTTTTCGAGATCGGAGGATTCGAGTTCTACTACCTCCATCGATGAGCAGATGGGAGCGCCGACGGCCTCCTCGGTGATGCCGTAGCCTTCGAGGACTTCTATTTGTCCCTCCGCCGTGGCCCCGCCGTGGCTTCCCATGGCCGGGACGATGATCACCTCGTTTCCCTTATTCTTGAGGAAGTTGACTACCGATTTCACGATGGACTGCAGATTGGTGATTCCTCTGCTCCCCACGGCCACGGCGATTTTTTCTCCGCCGGGAAAACGGTCGGCAAACTTCTCGCATTCCCCCGTCACCTGTGCATCGATATCATCGATTCTCGTATCGTCTAGACGCTGGATTATGCGTAGTACATCCGGTAACTGTTCCATATCGGCCCCCTTTAATAGTAAAAATTATACTATAGGTTTACAGGAAGAGCAATAAATTTTCTCTTTTCTTCAGGATCTTTGTGGATATGTGGAACTTCCGTTGGGGTTTTGCTTATTTGCCGTCGTTGGAGAGAAGACGGTCGAGAGTGGATCGGTCGATCCCCAGACGCCGGGCCGCCCGGCTCTTGTTGTAAGCCTCGGCTTCCAAAACGCAGCGGGCGGCGTTTCGTTTTATTTCATCGAGGGTCCCTTCGCGGGAGAAGCCGCTCTCGCTCGGCCTCTCATGATCTATGCTTTCCCGTATTTCCGATGCGATGAGATCGATGTCGAGGGGGCCCGCGCAGCCGTGTCCTATGGTGAGGACCACCCGCTCCATGACGTTCCGCAGTTCGCGGACGTTTCCCGGCCAGGTGTACTCCTTGAGCTGTGAGACGAGGGCTGGGGAGAGGGCGCCTATGGTCATACCGTATTTTTTATTGAATGAATCGATAAAGTGCTGGGCAAGAAACTCTATGTCTGCCGGGTGTTCACGCAGCGGAGGGATCCGAAGATTGAGGAGATTGAGCCGGTAGTAGAGGTCTGCTCGAAAGTGATCCTGCCGCACCTGTTCCTTGAGGTCTCTGTTCGTGGCGGCGATGACTCGAACGTCGATATCGATCAATCGGTCGGAGCCGATGCGCATAATCTGCTTCTCTTCGAGAACGCGGAGAAAGCGGACTTGGAGACTCTTGTCGATTTCGCTTATTTCGTCGAGGAAAATGGTGCCTCCGTCGGCTATTTCGAAAAGTCCCCGTTTTCCGCCCTTCGTGGCCCCGGTAAAGGCCCCGTCCACATAGCCGAAGAGTTCGCTTTCCAACAGTTGGGCCGGAATGGCCGCGCAGTTCACCGCGACGAAGGGCCTATCGGACCGCGGGCCGCAGGAGTGGATACTTTGGGCGAAGAGTTCCTTGCCGACGCCGCTTTCCCCCTCTATCAGTACGGTAGCTTCCGTTTTTGCATAGCCTTTTGCGATGCGGATTTTGGACTGGAGCTTCGTATCGCGGGTGAGGATGTCGTCGAAACTGTAGCGCGTGCGGAAGCCCCAGGTATATTTTCGGACCTTCTTTTTCTGTGCCTTGGTCGTTGTGCCCTGGGTCTCTAATGGCTTTATCGTTGCCACCACGCCCTTGGTCTCTTCACCCACCGTAAGCGGATTGGTATGCACAACAAATGCATCCTCCTCCTTATAGTTCTTCAGATATTCCATATGGGGCTGCTTATCATGGAAAGCAGTGTGTATGCTCGAGTCGATGCTGAGAAGATGGGGAGAGTTCCTGACGATGTCTTGGAGCCTGGCTCCGATGGCCTCGTCCTGCGGGCACTGAAAAAACTCTTCCGCCGGATGGTTGAATATGGTGATCCGTCCTTCCCGGTCGGTGGAGAAGACCACGTCGTGGACCGAGTCGAGGACCGTTTGAATATGGGAGAAATCGGCATGCTGCTTCTGAATTATCGAGGAACTGTGATGGGTACGCTCTACCGCATCGAGGAAGTCGTCCTTGTTCGAGGTGATGAGGTACTGGCTTTCGCAGAAGGAACTGAGATTTACGTAGGCGGTTTGATCCCCTATGATCGTATCTATTCCGTAGGTACCGATGAGGCGCTCGGCGGCATATTTTACGTTGTCGAAGTTGTAGTCGCTCTCCTCGTAGGGGACGGGTAATTCTTTGATACTCAAACCGAGCACCCTTGCCACGGAGCGGCACCGGTAGACGGCGTTACGAAATCCTACGACGAGGATGGTTTTATTCAGTCCGCGGAGGGGATAGAGAATACGCAAGAGATCGAGATCGCTTACCCGGATATGTACAATGGGAATATGAATGTGGCGTTGGATGATTGCGGCGGTGCCGCCGCGGCTGATGATACAGGGGGCACCTTTACGCTGGGCCTCTATGGCCGAAGGTATGGCCTCCTCCACATTGCCCTCGTAGATACGCATCTCGAGATTGTGCTCCCTGCTCGTCTCGGCGGCAATATTGGTGAGCTCTCTATAGGGAAGTATCGCGTAGGTTTTCACTAGGCCTCATTATCACATGATATTGCCGCAGATGCAAGGAAAATTATTTTTCTACACAGAAAGGGAAGAGAAAATAAATTACTATTCTCGGGTATATGGGAAAAATATGCGGTATTTTCCCGCAAGATCTGCGGTATTTTCCCGCAATGGTTCTTTATGACCTGATGCCGCTTTTCCAATTGGAAGAGATATCGTTCCACAAGGTGGAATAAAGTGGAACGAAAGGGCCAAAAACTCCTAAAAATGCGTGTTCTGCCGGTTTATTGCGGTATACCGATAATTTGGCATGGTTTTTGCGTTAATGGCTGTGGGTGTTAATAAGAGAGTAGTATCTAAAACTCTCGTCTCAAGAATTATCCTTAAGGAGGACTAAAAGATGAAGAGAGGACGAATGATTATCGTCGCACTGGTGCTTATCATGCTGGTTTTCGGCATGCTCGCATCCTGCGGCGGTTCGAAGGAAGCGGAAGGAGACGGCACGGCGGCACAGGCTGCGGCGCCGAAGAAAGAGGTTATCAAGTGGCGGCTTCAGTCGTGGGCTCCCGCGGGAGACAGGACCTATGAGGCGGCAGAAGAGTTTGCACAAATCGTCGAGACGGCCTCAAACGGGCGGCTCGTCATTACTCCCTATACGGCCGGATCCGTTATTCCCGGCGGTAAGGAGTTTGATTCGGTGATGTCCGGATCGGTAGAAGCGGTACATGGACCTCCGGGATGGACCATCGGCTACATACCCGCGGCGGTGTTTTTTACCCAGTACCCCGGCGGTTTAACCTCGAATCAGCTTGAGATGTGGATGAAGCTCGAAGGCAGAGAAATGGCGCAGGATCTCTACAGCGAACTCGGTGTGCATTATGTAGGTATTCTCACTCTCAGCCCCGCTGAGGTCTGGGCCCACTCCACCGTACCGATCAACTCGGTCGAAGACATCCAGGGCTTGAAGATCCGGCTCGGCACCACCGCCCTCAACGCCATCTTCAAGAAGATGGGCGCCACTCCGGTATTCCTTCCCGGCGGCGAAATCTACGAATCGGCAAAGCGCGGTGTTATCGATGCCTTCGAATACATCAATCCCTCCCTCAACTGGGACATGGGATTCCACGAAGTGGCCGACTACATGTATCTCTCTCCCTCGCGGGCACCGACGGATACCCAGTGTATCTACGTAAACCAGGACACGTGGGAAGAGCTGGGACCGGACCTCCAGGAGATCGTTGAGATGGCTACCGACCAGATCGCTCGAAAGTACTACACCACCACCGTCGACCGCGACACCGAAGCGGTGCAGAAGTACAGAGACGCCGGTGTTACCGTCGAAACTGTCCCGCAGGACGTGGTCGATCTCTTGAACGAAAAGGCAGTGGAATACTTCAAAGAAGAGTCGGCGAAAGACGCCAACTACAAGAGGATCTACGAAAGCGCCATGGCCTGGAAGGACGTCTGCGAAACCTTCGACATCAAGTAGCCGTTTAGTCTTCGGAATATTCTTCTCCCCCCGCCGTGAACGGCGGGGGGGGAACTAGTAGGTACAGGAGAAATACGATATGACAACACAGGTACAGGGTGAGGATTGGCTCATAGCCCGTAAAGCGGCCGGGGCAATCTTTACATTGAGCGAGAAAACGGGACAGTTGATCAAATTCCTCGTGATGGCCCTCGTTATGGTTCTTTTCATAGAGGTGACATCGAGGTATGTGTTCAATTCTCCCACTGTTTGGGCATTGGAAACCTCCAAGATGCTTTTAGGAACGATAGGCGCCTGCGGATGGGGCTACACTCACAAGGTCGGCGGTCATGTGCGGGTCGACGTGCTGTACGCCATGGCCCCCAGGCGGGGACAGGCCCTCATCGATGTGATTATGTCGTTAGTCATGCTGTTTCCCCTGGTGGGAGTGCTCATCTTCGTCGGCACGAAATGGGCCCTCAGGGCCTGGGAGACGGGAGAGAAGATGATAGAAAGCAGCTGGCTTCCGCCGGCGGCGCCCTTCCGCACCGCGCTGGTGCTTGGCTTTATTCTCTTCGCCCTGCAGTGCATCGCCCAATTCTTATGTGATCTCTATTACTTAATCAAACAGAGGGACCTTCTATGATGGAAATATTTGCAAACATGAGTCCGGAAGTCGTCACGCTTCTGATGTTCGGTACCCTCATCGTGGGAGTTCTCACCGGTTTCCCCCTCGCCATACCAATCGGCGGTGTCGGGGTCATCATGGGGTTTCTCCTCTTCGGGCCGAACTCTTTCGACCTGATCTACTCGCGGGTCTATGCCATCGTCACCAGCTACGGCTTAATGGCCGTTCCTCTCTTTGTGTTTATGGGAAATATGTTGGAGAAGTCGGGTATCGCCGAAAAGATGTACCGCGCCCTCTATCTCTGGTTCGGCGGTTTCCGCGGGGGGCTGGCAATCGTGAGTATCGTCATCGGTACGATAATGGCGGCAAGCGTCGGTATAATCGCCGCCTCCATCACCATGCTCACCCTCGTCGCATTGCCGGCGATGGTCGATCGAAATTACGATAAGGGAATAGCCACCGGGGCCATCTGCGCCGGCGGCTCACTGGGTATTCTTATTCCCCCCAGCATCATGCTGATCATCTACGGACCGGTGGCCCGGATCTCCGTCGGAAAGCTCTTCATGGCGGCCTTTGTACCCGGGCTCACCCTTTCGGTGCTCTACATGATCTATATCGCGATCCGCTGTCTCATCCAACCCGAATTGGCACCGGCGGTACCCAAGGAAGAGAGAAACGAATCCTTCGGCAAGAAGACCCTCCTGGTGCTGCAGACGGTTGCCCCGACAGCGATACTAATACTCTCGGTTCTCGGAGCGATCTACTTCGGAATTGCCGCGCCGACGGAAGCGGCGGCAGTCGGCGCCGTAGTGGCGACCCTTCTCACGCTGGCCTATCGGCGGCTGACGGTTAAGGTCCTGATGGATGTGGCCCTCGGTACGATTAAGCTTACCGGCATGGTGCTGCTCATCGCCAGTTGTTCCACCACCTTCGTCAGCGTCTTTCTCAGCGCCGGCGGCGGCAATGTGGTCGAAGGCTTTATTCTCGGTTTTCCCGGCGGGCGCTGGGTGGTCTTCGCCATGATCATGGTGATCTGTTTCATCCTAGGGGCGTTTATCGACTGGATCGGCATCATCTTCGTTCTGGTACCTATTCTCGCTCCCATCATACCGAAGCTGGGATTCGACCCCCTCTGGTTTGCCATGATGATCATCGTAAACCTGCAGATGTCGTTTCTCACTCCCCCCTTCGCCTATGCGATGTTCTTTCTCAAAGGGGCGGCTGCACCGGAGCTCGGCATCGGCACCAGTGACATCATACGCGGCATGATTCCCTATGTGTTTATCGTGATTATCGTCTTGGCTTTGATGATCGCCTTTCCTCAGTTGGCGCTCTGGCTCCCGAGCACGATGTAGTGAAAATAAAACGAAGGAATCGACCATGAAGCGGGAAATTGTGAAGAGTGAACGTTCTCCTGCCGCCGTGGGTCCCTACTCGCAGGCGGTTAGAATAGGGGGCTTCGTGTTCACCTCCGGCATTCTTCCTCTTCTGGTCGATTCCGGTGCACTGGTCTCCGGGGGAATCGTAAAAGAGACCCGGGCCTGCATCGAGAATCTGCAGGCGGTCTTGGAAGAGGCCGGCTGCACCTTGGCCGATGTGGTGAAAAACACCGTGTATATAACCGACATGAGCGAGTTCTCTCTCATGAATGAGACCTACGGGGAGTACTTCGCTGATACCGTTCCCGCTCGGGCGACGGTAGAGGTCGGCGCCTTGGCAAAGGGGGCTCGAATCGAAATCGCCGCCGTCGCCGCGATTCCCGAGCGGTAAGGAGAGGCAGATGCCTCCAATGCACAACTATTCACTCAGGGAATTGGAGGAAAAGAGCACGTTACTGCGGGAGCTTTACGGAAAGATGGTGAAGCGGTTTCCCCTATTCCCAGACCACTTTCTCACCTCGCCGCAGCTGCTCACGGCTCTTTACTCCGCCTATCTCAATCACGACCCGCGAAATCCTCATTGGGAGGACAGGGACCGGGTCTATTGGGCCGGTGGAACTCAACGACTCCTTCCCCTCCTTACCCTCGCTCTCTGCGCGTACTTTCCCGTCGAGATGATCGGCAGTGCCGCCAAAACAGGAAGTTCCATTCTTCCGAAAACGGTCTTCCCGGGTATCGAGGCGAGATTCGGTTTACAAGAGTCCAGCTTAGGGGTCGCCGCCGGTGCCGCCATAGAGGCACGGATGTCCGGGAGAGACCACCGGATAGTCTGTCTCATGGATGAGAGTGAACAACAGCGGGGAAGCACGTGGGAAGCCGCCATGACTGCCGGGAGACACGAGCTGGGAAATCTGCTGCTTATCGTAAGCCGTTTGAGGGGGACTGCGGCAGGGTGGACCTCTCCGTGTCCCAAAAAGCTGGAGGCCCTGGCGGACAAGTACGCCGCCTTCGAATGGCACGTCCTTTTGGCAAACGGGAATAAAGTGGAAGATATCCTGGAAAACATTCCGGCGGCGGACAGCAGGGAAAAGGATCCCACGGTGCTAATCCTCGATGTCGAAGAAGAAGGATACCGGACTCCGCCTCGCAGCGGCATCCGCGAGCAAATGATAGCCGAAAAAGTGCGAGTGTTTTTACGCGGCCGGCACGAAGCTGTGCCGGCGATAGTCATAGAAGCGCAGGATTCCTGCGAAGAGTACCATTCTCTCTCCATGGCCATGGGTATGGCTCTTTCGGGAAGAAGGGTCGTGTATGTAGCGGATCCCGCTGCGCTGCCGGCAGACGACTTGATGAGACTCGGTTCCTTCTGCAGCGAGGATAGCGAAGGTCATCTTTCGATTGTGCTTTCCGGTGACGGGTCCCCGCCGCAGCGGCCTCCGGGAAGCATCTGTTTCGAAAACCCCGGTAACATAAGAGGAGTCGAAGAGGCCCTCAAATCTGTCATGAGAAAGAGAGGAGTATCGATTCTTCGTTGGCCTGCCGATCAGGCATTTGGAGTTGAAGAGACGGTATCATCATATGGAGAGAAAATTTAAGGAGGAAGATAATGAGTTATATGCAGGAAGCAAAAGAGCTGCTGAAGCGATTTAAAAACGACGCGTATCTCTACGGAAGGGATGTTCTCGGCGATGTGGGAAAGAAGGCCGCCGGTGAAGGAAAGAAGACGGTATTCGTGCGGGACGCCTTTCCCGGCAGCGAGTCCTTCCTCGAAACAGTTCGAAGGAGCCTGAAGAATGAGGGAATAGAGCTTGCCGCGGAAATTGACGGGGCCGGTCCAAACTGCCCGAGGGAGGACCTCTTCCGCATTGCCGAGGCCTTAAAGAAACATTCCCCGGATGTTCTGGTGAGTTTCGGCGGCGGGAGCACCATCGACGCGGTAAAGTCGGCGGAGGTGCTGCGCACCATAGGTGGAGATATAGAGGACTACTTCGGTACCGGCAAGGTTACCGAAGCGGTAAAGAAGAGCGGAAAGAGCCTCACCGCGCACGTGGCGATACAGACCGCGGCGAGCTCGGGGGCACACCTGACAAAGTATTCGAACATTACCGATGTATCTACCGGACAGAAGAAACTGGTCGTCGACGAGGCGATCGTGCCGAAGCATCCGGTCTTCGACTATTCGGTCACCTACAAGGCACCGAAGAGCCTCACGATGGACGGCGCCTTGGACGGTATCGCCCACTGTCTTGAGGTGCTGTACGGGGCCGAAGGCAAGGAGTCCTATCCCCATATCAAGGAGATTGCCCGCTGCGGGATCGGACTGGTGGTGGAGAATCTACCCAAGGCCATCAGCGATCCGGAGAATAAAGAGGCAAGAGACCAGCTCTGCCTGGCGACGGACATGGGCGCTTATTCGATCATGGTGGGCGGGACCAACGGCGGCCACCTGACCAGCTTTTCTCTCGTCGATATCCTGAGTCACGGAAGGGCCTGCGCCATCATGAATCCTTACTACACCGTCTTCTTCGCCCCGGCGATAGAGGAATCGCTGCGGATGGTGGGGAAGATCTATAAAGACGCCGGTTTTACCGACGCCGATCTCGATTCGCTTTCCGGTCGGCAGCTGGGGGTAGCGGTGGCGGAGGCGATGTTCGCATTATCGAAGAGCGTGGGATTTCCCGTTCGTCTTTCTGAAGTAAAGGGGTTTAACGACAGCTATAGCGAGCGGGCGTTGAAGGCGGCGAAGAATCCGCAGCTCTCTATGAAGCTGCAGAACATGCCCGTTCCCCTTACCGCCGAAATGATTGACCAGTACATGGGACCGATCCTCATAGGTGCCCGGGACGGCAAACTCGACGGCATCAAGAATGTAGGATGAGGTGAACGATATGAAAATACATCTTGCCTATGGAAAAAAGGGTTTGGATTTCGATCTGCCCGAAGAGGTCGAGCCGCGGATAATCGAGCCGAAGTTCGAAGAGGGTCATGGCGACCAGGTGGGGGCGGTGCGCGAGGCTTTGGCCGCTCCGATCGGCGCTTCTCCGCTTCGGGAAATGGTAAAGGAGACGGACAGGGTAGGGATCATCTTCAGCGACATAACCCGTGCTACTCCCTACGAGATTCTCCTTCCGGCAATCTTTGCCGAGCTCTCCCACGTCCCCGTCGAGCACTATACCCTCTTCAATGCTACCGGCACGCACCGGGCTAATACGGATGAAGAGCTGGAAAGTATTCTGGGACCGGGTGTTCTGGGGAAGTACCGGATAGTGCAGAACGACTGCGAGGACGAGGGCTCTCACCGCTACGTGGGAACCACCGACGGCGGCAACGAGATATACCTCCTCTCCGAGTTCCTCGACTGCGACGTGAAAATTCTCACCGGCTTTATCGAACCGCACTTCTTCGCCGGTTTCTCCGGGGGAGGAAAGGCGATCATGCCCGGCTTGGCGACCCTGAAAACGGTGCAGCACAACCACCGGGCCGAACACATGGACCATCCGGAGGCTCGTTGGGGGATCACCGAGGGCAATCCCCTCTGGGAAGAGGTGAAACAGGCTGCGGGTTTCGCAGAGCCGAGCTTCCTCCTCAATATTGCCCTCAATAGGGACAAGGAGATTACCGCCGTCTTTGCCGGTGACTATGTGAAGGCCCATGGAAGGGGCTGTGAATATGTGAAAAAGCACGCCATGAATCCGGTCGACGCAGCCTATGATCTGGTGATCACGAGCAACAGCGGCTACCCCCTCGACCTGAACATGTATCAGGCGGTAAAAGGAATGAGCGCCGCATCTCAGATTGTGAAGGAGGGGGGCGATATCATAATCGCCGCCGACTGCTGGGACGGAATACCCGCCCACGGCCAGTACGGCCGGCTCTTGACCGAAGCAGAGGGCCTCGATGATCTGCTCAAGCGGATCCGGGCGCCCGGTTTCGCCATGCAGGACATGTGGCAGGCCCAAATCCACGCCCTCATCTGCAAGAAGGCCCAGGTTCATTTCTACAGCGAAAACTTGACAGACGAGCAGATAGTAGACGGCTTCATGATGCCCTGCAGAGACATCGAGGCGCGGGTACGGGAAATCGCTCAGCGCAAAGCTGCCGAAGGAAAGGGCGGCAACTTCCGGGTGTGCGTACTGCCCGAAGGACCGCAGTCGATTCCCTATATCGCCGGATAGCTTCGTCGAGGAGCGCCCTTATTCGGCAATCCTGTATATCGGCCGGCCAAAGCGCCCGCTTCACCCGAGCGTGAGGCCGGATTTTGTCCAGTCTCCAGCAGCTGAACGAGGCACGGTGCCCCGCAGGAACCTCCACTGACTTGACTTTTCTCCTTTAAAACCTTACATAAAATATAAGATATGGAGACCTACGATCCGCTTGCAGCATATTATGAAGAAATTTTTCCCACCGAAAGAGCCAGGGTTGACTTCATAGACAGCTGTGTTCGCAGCAAAATACGCAAGCGCAGCGGGAAGGTACGTCTTCTCGATATAGGGTGCGCCACTGGTGAGCTTGCGGAAGCTCTCACACACCGCGGATATTTAGTCGAGGGAATAGATCTGAATGAAGAGATGGTCCGTCGTGCGAAAAGAAGACCATCGATACGCGCCCGCGTAATGGATACATAGTGGTTCAAATCATGCGGGATAGGCAATAGATACTCGCTGAGAGCGAA
>CAZQNO010000052.1:0-20996 GCA_964594775.1 uncultured Spirochaetaceae bacterium | reverse complement strand
AACCGTTGAAGTAGGTGGAGAACACCTGTGCGTTTATCGTGGCGGAGGAGATGATTACCTTGAAGTCGGAACGGATCTCGAGAATGTTTTTCAAAAGACCGAGGATGAAGTCAATATTGAGGCTCCGCTCATGGGCCTCGTCGACTATTATCACCGAATACTTCGAGAGGCTCGGGTCTGCCTTCATTTCCTGCAAAAGGATCCCGTCGGTCATGATTTTGATGCGGCTCGTCTCATCGGTGTGATCGTCGAAACGCATCTTGTAGCCGACGGTACCGGGAATCGAACTGTCAATCTGACGGGCGATGTATTCGCTTACCGATACGGCGGCGATTCTGCGCGGCTGGGTAACCCCCAGAACCCCCGCCCGGGAATACCCTGCCTGATGGAGAATCAGAGGCAGCTGGGTCGTTTTACCGCTGCCGGTAGGACTTTCTACCACCACCACCTGGTTTTTCTCGATTTCTTCGAGAATCTTATCCCGCTGCTGGTAAACGGGGAGCTGTTCTTGCTTCATAGAATGCTGCGGATCGTCTCTATGGCCTGCGAGAGGGAGGAACACGAGAAACTCTCACGGCTGCGAAGGTTTTTCATCGAGATTGCCCCCGATTTGCGCTCATCTTCTCCGCAGATCAGTGCGACGGGAATGTGCTTTCGCTCTGCTAGTTTGAATTGGGCGCCCAGTTTTTTTTGTTCGAGAAAAAGGTCGACCCGCAGGCCGGCAGCCCTAAGAGAATCGGCGAGACCGTTGTAGTAGGCGAGGAGTCGCGGATCGAGATTGAACACTGCAGCGTCCGCAAAGCTCTCCTCATTCTGTCCTGTTTTCCGCTCCTCTAAGGCGGCCATGAGCCGGTCCAGGCCAATCGATGAGCCGACACCGGGAAGGCGGGTTTTCGTGTAAAGGGAGGCGAGGTTGTCATATCTTCCTCCGGAGCAAACCGAGCCGATTTCGGGTAAATCGTCGAGAAAGGTCTCGTAGACAATTCCGGTGTAATAATCAAGACCTCTCATGATGGAGGGATCGAGGAGGAAGGAGGAAGAGATACCCAACTCATCCAAGGCCTCTCCTATTTGGGCCAATCTCTTCGTGTCCTCCGCCTCTCCGCCTGCCAGTTCGCGGATACGATCGAGTATTTCATGGTAAGAGCCGTCTGCGGCGATATAGCTGAGGATAAGGGCCGATTTTTCGGCACCGACGAGGTCGTCGAGGAGTTTACGGACCTCTTGCCCGCCGACCTTCACGCGCTTGTCGATGGTTCGCATTATTTCTACCGCTTCCTTTTCAACATCTATGTGAGAGAGAAAGCGGTTGAAAATCCCGCGATGGTTGAGTTTAATGTGGATATTTTCGATTCCAAGGGCGGCGAATGAGCGATACATAATGAGCAGGATCTCGAAGTCCGCAGCCGGCTCATCGGTGCCGACAATATCGAAGTCGCACTGGGTAAATTCCCGGTAGCGGCCCCTCTGCGTATTTTCCCCTCTCCAGACCTTGTCGATGTGGTAACGCTTGAAGGGGAGGGGGAGCTCGCTTTCATGAAGGGCCATGTAGCGGGCAAAAGGGACGGTGAGATCGAATCGCATCGCCACATCGCGCCCCCCTTGGTCCTCGAAACGATAGATCTGCTTGTCGGTTTCACCGCTGCCCTTACCCAGGAGCACATCGGTATACTCAAGGACCGGTGTATCGATGGGGCCGAAGCCGAAACTCTCGAATGTTCGTGTTAATTGGGAGATTATTTTTCCCCGTTTTGCCGCCTGGAAGGGAAGAAAGTCGCGGAAACCCTTAAGAACGCGTGGTTCTATCAGCATATGTAGTCCCCTTGAAAGAAAACTGGAAAGTCCGTAGTATAGTAGACGAAAACAGAGAGCACTTCAAGCGAGCAGACGTTGCGAATACGATACGGTACTACTAAGGATGGAGAGGCAAAGCCGGTAGCGAAAATCTACGGGCCCGACGAACATCACATCGATCCCTCACGAGTAGATCGAGACGCATTAAAAGTAATCAAAAGACTAAAGGAGAAGGGCTACGATGCACATATCGTAGGCGGGGCGGTGAGAGACCTCCTTCTCGATCGTTATCCGAAAGACTTCGATATAGCAACCGATGCGACGCCGAAAGAGGTGAAGAAGCACTTCAGAAACGCCCGAATAATAGGAAGACGTTTTCGGCTCGTGCACGTGCATTTTGCCGAAAAGATTATCGAGGTCTCTACCTTTCGGGCCCATTCGGACCCGGAAGACGGAAACAATACCTTCGGCAGAATGGAAGAAGATGTACACAGAAGGGATTTTTCCATAAATGCCCTCTACTATGATCCGGAAGACCAACTGCTTGTCGACTACGTTGAGGGCTATCAGGATATCAAAAAACGAAGACTCCGTTCGCTCATACCCCTCGATCGCACCTTTTCGGAAGATCCGGTGAGGATGATCCGGGCGGTAAAATACGCGGCGGGACACGATCTTAAAATTCCCTTTCGCCTGCGGAGAACCATAAAAAAGTACGCGGTAGAGCTGGAAAAGTGTCCTCCCTCGCGTCTGACCGAAGAGATGATGAAAATACTGCAGTCCGGTACATCCGAGAAAATTTTCAAGAGCATGATAAAATTCGCTCTGCTCAAATACCTGCTTCCCGTAATCGACTCTCTGGTGAAAGACCCCAAGCGAAGTGATCGGAGAAAGTTTTTCGAAAGCCTCGAACGGATAGATCAGAGGGTGAGCGAGAAGGGCGAAAACCGAAAGGGGCGACTCCTTGCCGCGCTGGTAGAGGGAGTATGTTTCATTCCGGAGGAATGGGACAATGCCCACATCATATCGCAGGACATGTTCAAAGAAATAAAGCGCCTCATTTCACCGCTCACCCCGCCCAACCAGGAGGTGGAAATGGCGGTGGTGTGGCTGTTTCGAGAAGAGGGAATGCGGCCGCCTCCTGCCATGGTTCGCAAGCGCCGTCCGCCGATGGGGCAGAAGCAGCGCAGTGCGGCGATGTACAGGCACAAAAATCGGAAGGAAATAAAGAAGGATATAAATTAGGCGGCAGGCCGCTAATGGGCCGCCGCCGGTAATAGAACTAGACGATTATTAATGCGGTAGTAAGCGCCGTCTCAGGATGGGCGGTCTGCCGTATCGATGCGCTTGAGTAAGGTATCCGCCTTATCCGTATATACGGAATCCGAATCTTTTGCCTCCTGCAGGTAGAAGCGCGCATCTTCGAAACGTTTGTCTGCAAAGGCATTAACGCCTAAGGCATAATTGATGAGCGCGGAGGCTCCGCCGCTTTTCATGGCAGTTTGATAGTAGTATTCGGCCATGGAGTATTCACCCTTCTCATAATAAATCAAACCGAGATAGTAGTGGGGCACGTAGTGCTCTTCCTTAAGGGTGAGGGCGTCGAGGAAGTGCTCTTCCGCATCGTCGTAATTACCGAGAGAATAAGCCTCCATTCCCAACTCGACTAGATCGGGGAAGGTCTTCACTTCCCGGATAAAACGGATAAAGTCGGCTACGAGGGTGTCCTTGTTGACCCATTCGAAACCGCTGTGCACTACCGCACGCTCGTTGTCCCGGATGGGAAGATCCGGAGAGAGTGCCGAGATGCTGTCCCAGAGGATGCGGTTGTAGGCCTTGTTTTCCGAATGAACCATGAATTCGATCATGGCCCATGACTGTGCGTAGAAGGCCTCGAGATTGCGGTTGGCCGTTGTTCCGTCGATGTAGAGCAGCGTTGACAGCGGGATGAGATCTATGCTGTCGATGTCGTCGGATAAACGACTGCGGAGATAGGGAACCCACCCATAGTTGTGGGCAAAAGAGGCGCTGCTCTCTGCCTTGTTATAGACGCTCTTTTCAAGATACACGGCGAAACCTTTCTGGAGCCAGAGCGGCGGATTATCGACGAAACTCTTGATATATTGGATTAAACCGTGATGAACGAGCCGCTTTTGAAAGGTCTCCTCATCATCACGGTAAAAAGAGACGAGCTCGCTCTTTTCCGGGTTTTTCCTGTAGTGCAGATATACAAAGGAATCACGAGTTTCAGAGATGACGGCGCGCAGGTAGGTGTCGAAGTCGTCTTTTTCTCGAAATATCTTTATCTCGAAGGGGTAGTCGAGCAGCCCTTCGTCGAAGTGGAGGTAACTGCCGAAAAGATCGAAGTACGCCTCGAGCATGTCGGCGGTCTCTCGAGCATGATCCGAACTTATTTCAGAGCGTATGCGGTAGTGATCGCTCTGGTAGGTATACATGGATTGGCCTGCGGCGGCGCCTCCAATAAAAAGAAATAAAAGCGTGACTGTCAGTGCCTTTTTCATATGCAACTCCTGATTCCCGGTTCAAAAAAGAGTATTCTCTTTTTTGAGTATCGGCAAAAACCGGTAAAAATAAAATCGATAGTGATTAGGCAAGCTGGTCAACCTTGATATCAACCCGCTCAACCTGTATGCCTGCGTAATGCTCTATGCTCTTGGTAATGTAGTCTCTCAGCTTGTGTATCGTGCCGGTAAGCTGTATTCCGTAGGGGACCTTTACGTTGAGGCTTAGCCGGTAGCCGCTCATGTTGTCTTTTACCGTGAGTTTCCGAACGGAAATGGTATCGTCGAACTCATCCACGCAGTGAAGGATCATTTGGGTAAGAGCCGTTTCCGAAATGGAAACCCTTCCGCGTCTTCCGAACTGGGGCTGCACCACCGTTTTTTCAAAGGATTTAGCCTTGCGGGGCATGAAATTGAAGCCATGCTTGATAAAGACGCGGACCGAATCGTAGACGAACTGGGGATAATTGCGGTGAATTTCCACCGTCGGGACCGGAATCACGTGTTTCCCTTCGCTCAATCTGCTGCGAATGGCCGTCTCGATTTCCTTGCTGCTTGCAACTTCCTCAATGTTGATGATCTTGGAGGGCGGGGGAAGGCCGAGACGGGAGCTGATTCTGCGTACCATCTTTTCGGAAGTGCCGATTATGAGTATCCGTTTGAAGTTTTCTCTCTGCAGGCGGTGTTTGACCTGTTTCCGATGGGTTTCTTCGGCAAAGATAGCGGTTTTAATGGCGGAAAGAAAGGCGCTCTCTCGTTTCGCCGATTTTCCCGCGATGATTTTTTGGTCCTTGATAAGCAGCCCGTCGTCTATGATGAGTTCGATGCCGTACTTTTCGGCAATGAGCTTAGCCCGGAAACTTTTTCCCGTTCCGCTTCTGCCGACAAGGGCATACACGGTGATTCCCCGAAAGAGCCATATGATGGTACGCAGCAAAGGTATCATGAGTATAGTATACACAGTTTTTACTTTTCGGCAAAAGAGGGTCTACGGACCAAGTCTTATCTTTTACCTCCTTGTCTTGACAAATGGGATCACCGCGGGGAAACTATCATCACTACAACAACATGAGGCCCCATGCGAAAAAAGCGGCGATCGTCCCGCCTTCTCTACATAGTACTCCTCTCTCCTCTTCTTCTTGCCTCTGCAGCGACGATGAAACTCATGCTTTTTCCTCCCGTAGAATTGCCCGCAATTTGGAAGGAGTACCGTGTCTACGCCTTCATCTCCCCCCATTCAAAAGAGGCCGAAACACCGGCGGGTAATCTCAGCGCCGAAGAGTACGAAGCGGTAAAGGAGTGCTTTCAAAGACACGGATACCATGAGACGATACATCGTTTGAATCAGTCGGTTTTTCTTTTCGACTTCGAGGGAGGCGGCGTTGAGCGTCTCTTTGCACTCAATACTATCTTCGATCCGGCGGATCCGCTCTACGACACCTACCTGAGGCGTCTGCCGAACTACTTCGAAGGGAGCGTGCACGGAAGGAAGGCGGAACTCTTCTATGTGCCGGAAAAGCGGCAATCTCTTATCGAATTCTATCGGCTTCACAGAGATCTCGATCGGCTGGGAATGCAGTATGCCAATCTGCGAGAGTATCCGAAACTGAGAATGGCTGGGATTGTGGCTTTTTCGGTCATACTTTTTGTGCTTTCCCTTCTGCTCTTTCGTCGGGGACTCGCCCTCTTTCTCTTAGGGGCCGTACCGTTGGCGGCGGGAACAAACCAAGCCTCATTCCTCCTTTTCTCCAGTTCTCTGCTCATTCTCACGGGATGGGCGATGGCCGTGGCATCTGCCAAGATCCCGCTGCGGGAATATCTGGATATTCGCAGCGAAAGAAGCCGAGGAGGTCTGAGAATGAGCCTTCTCATCTATATGCTCGGTCTATCGGCTTCATTTCTGCTGCTCGTGCTTTCGCCGGCGAAGGAGTCGCCGGAGGTCTTTCTGCAGCATGCGGCAACGATGGTATGGCAGATAGGAACAGCGGGGATCTTTATAGGTATACGGATATTCGTGCACCGTCGAAGGGAGCACGTGGTATTTTACCCGGAGTTCATAAAGCGAAACGGTGTTACCGTACCGGTCGGACTGAAAGTAACGGCGGGAACTATCCTGGTCCTCCTGGCGGCCCTAGCCCTATTCTCTGAGAAATATTTCATTTCTCGGGACTTAGTAGCTCCCGTACCTTTACGCAGCGGAGACTTTCGGAGGGATAATGAGGGGAACTCCGCGACTGCCAGGCCGGAATTTGCGGGCTTTTCCTGGGAAGCGGTTTCCCGCTTTGAGGAGAGAAGACGGGGTGTCGATGATTCGCAGTATCTTCCCGATATAAGCGATTATCTTTCGCACATCGCCTACCACCAAGCCTATTTCTACGGCCGGGACTACCGTTTTCCCCAACCAGGAGAAGAGATTCGAATTTCCGGGTATCTGAGAGAGGGAGACCGGATCATTCACGATAAGAAACTAGTGAAGATGTTTACAGATCAATGGTATGAAGATATAATCAATGAAGCAGTGAAACAAAAAGGAGTACCTCGTCTCTTGTTGTTGCAAGAGGGGCCGTTTCGCGTCCGAACACAGCGTGTAGAGGGACTTCAACTAACAAGACGGACAAGCCGGGCCCATACGGTAATATACCTCATCGTGGCCCTGCTTATCTTTTTACTACCGGGAAGCACGAAAAAACGTGAACCACTCTCGAAGGAGATAAGTGTCATGAGGAAGGGGCGGAAAGTAGCATGAAGGGACTGAAAACCTATCCGAGGGGAGGAGTCCATCCTCCCGACAGAAAGACGTATTCTGAAGACAAGGCAATAGAGGATGCGCCGGTTCCGGAAATCCTCACGGTTCCTCTTTCACAGCATCTCGGCAAGCCCGCCGAATGTGTGGTGGAGAAGGGAGATGAAATCGAGGAGGGCGCCCTCATCGGCAAGGCAAGCGGCTTTATCTCCGCAGCCATACATTCGCCCGTAAAGGGTACGGTTAAAGAGATCACGGAGGTCTATCTCCACAACGGTCTTAAGTCCAAGGCGCTTGTTATAGAGAAGAGCGAGGATGCCGACGGTTTCCGCCAATGGGAAAAACTGCGGGATTGGCAGGAATTACCCATTCAAGAAATTATCGATCTGGTGGCCGAAAGCGGCATCGTCGGACTCGGCGGAGCGACCTTTCCCACCCAGGTGAAACTGATGGTGCCGAAGGGAAAGAAGGCGGAATTTTTCATCGTAAACGGCGTAGAATGCGAACCCTATCTGACCCTCGACTACCGTCTCATGAGGGAAAAGACGAAGGAGCTTCTCGAAGGCACCAGGATAGTAGAGAAGGTGCTGGCGCCGAAGAAGGTGATGATAGGAATCGAGGAGAACAAACCGCAGGCCATCGCACGGATGGAGCAGGTGCTGGCGGAAATGGGGCTTCCCTACGAGCTTGTACCGTTAAAAATGAAATACCCGCAGGGTGATGAAAAGCTCCTCATTAAGGCCGCGACCGGAAGAGAGGTGCCCTCGGGCGGTCTTCCCATAGATATTGGAACGGTGGTGTCCAATGCCGGGACGGTTTTCGCCATCTACGAGGCGGTGGTCTGCGGAAAACCCCTCATTGAGCGCTTTCTCACCGTTACCGGCGGGGCCGTCGAACGACCCGCCAATCTTCGAGTCAGGATAGGCACAAAGATAGGCGATATCATCGACGCCTGCGGCGGCTTCAAGGGAGTCCCGGAAAAGATCGTTATCGGAGGACCGATGACGGGATTCGCCGTCCATGATCTGGACATTCCGGTTATTAAGGGAAGCGGCGGGATACTTGCCCTCACGGCCGAAGAAGTGAGGGGGGCAAAGAGGACTTCCTGTATCTCCTGCGGAAGATGTGTTTCGATCTGTCCGATGGGCCTCAATCCCACCACTTTGTTCAAATTGATAGATCACCTGGAGTACGAGGCGGCAGCGGAAATGGGAATGAACGACTGCCGCGAGTGCGGCAGCTGCGGATTCGTCTGCCCGGCACATATACCCCTCGTGCAGGGCATAAAACTTGGTAAGAAAATGGCGAGGAAGAAGGGATAAGCATGAGTGATACTGAAGTACGACTAATAGAACCGGCACCGCAGATTCATCATCCCGATTCTACGGCTAAGATTATGTGGACCGTCGTGGCGGTTTTGGCGCCGGCGGGTATCTGGGGCGTCTATGTGTTCGGCATGCGGGTTGTGGCGGTACTCGCCGTTTCGGTGCTCGCATCTCTGGCGGCGGAGCTTCTTATGACGCGGCTGCTCAAGAGGGAGAGCAGCCTCAGTGACGGCAGCGCCTTCTTAACGGGCCTCCTCATCGGCTATAATCTTCCCCCTTCGATCCCTCTGTTCATCCCCGTTTTGGCCTCGGCCTTCGCGATAGTCGTGGTCAAGTGGACCTTCGGCGGACTTGGACACAACTGGATGAACCCGGCTCTAGCGGGGAGGGTCTTCGTCTTCTTCTCCTGGACCGGTCCGATGACCCTGTGGTCGATGCCGGGCACGATGGATGCGGCGGATACCGTTTCCGGTGCCTCGGTCCTCAGCTTCATTAAAACCGGACTCATCGATTACCGGGGAGGGATCGAGGGACCGATGGACTATCTGGCGAAGAACGGATATCCCCACTCGTCCTTCGATGCGAATGTAACCGTGTGGCTGGAAGGTTTACTGGGGCGGGACCTGCCGAACGGGTATGTGGACCTCTTTTTCGGTAATGTTCCCGGTTGTATTGGCGAGATATCGGCCTTTCTTCTCATCCTCGGGGCGGTGTATCTCTTCATTCGGAAGATTATAAGCTGGGAAACGCCGGTATCGTATACCCTGAGTTTTGTGCTTCTGGTATGGATCTTCGGCGGTCTACGCTTCGATGCGGGTTTCTTCTCCGGAAACATCCTCTTTCACCTCTTAAGCGGAGGCTTGGCACTGGGAGTTCTCTACATGGCTACGGATATGGTCACTTCGCCGCTTGCGCGAAAGGGAATGATCATCTATGGAATAGGGGCGGGTTTTCTCACCTTCCTCATCCGTTTTTACGGTTCCTTTCCCGAAGGAGTTTCCCTGGCGATCATTCTGATGAACATATTTGTACCGTTGATAAACCGCTACACGCAGCCGAAACGCTTCGGGCTCGCTGCGGATAAGGGGAGTGAGGCATGAAAGATGTGCTACGAATCGGCGGAAGGCTTGCCGTAATATGCGCCGTTGCCGCTACGATTTTGGGAGGGATTAACGCTCTCACCGAGCCGAGAATAGAGTGGATACAGCAGCAGCGTTTGGACGCGGCGCTGCAGAACGTTTCGCGGGGAAACAAAACCGGCGAAATGGTTACCGTAGAGGACAGCAAGGTGGTAAAGGCCTATTATCCGATCATCGCCGAAAACTCAAAGGACGTATCCGGCTACGTTTTGCGTTTGGTCGGACAGGGTTACGGCGGAGACATGGTCATCTTGGCGGGAATTGCGAAGAACGGAGAGGTCTTTTCCGCAGAATTGATGCAGAATCAAGAGACTCCCGGTCTCGGAAAAGAAGCCGAAAAGCAGGAGTACATGAAGAAGTACACCGGAAAAGGTGAGGAGGATATGATCCCCGTACGGAAGGACATGCTCTCCCAAGAGCAGGCCGATTCCATCACCGGCGCCACCATCACCTTCATCGGTATCGGAAAGGCCCTCGCCGAGGGAAGCGACTTCGTGAAGAACATGGAGGGATAAGGAATATGTGGAAAGAACTTACAAAGGGATTGATCAAGGAGAATCCGGTATTCATACTAGCCCTCGGTCTCTGCCCCGCTCTGGGGGTATCGACTCGGGTGGTAAACGCTCTCGGTATGGGAGCGGGAGTCCTCTTCGTGCTCGTCGGATCGAATATTTTCGTCTCCCTGTTGAAAGACTTCATTCCGGAGAAGGTGAGAATCCCTTCCTACATCGTGATTATCGCCTCCTTCGTAACCATTGTAGAGATGGTAATGCAGGCTTATCTTCCCGACCTCTACAGGAGTCTCGGGGTATTCGTCAGTCTCATAGTGGTAAACTGCGCGATTCTAGGCCGGGCAGAGGCCTTCGCAAACAAGCATGGAGTGATCGACTCGATAATTGACGGGGTCGGCATGGCCTTGGGGTTTACCCTCGCCCTCATCCTCATCTCCCTGCCCAGAGAGATCCTGGGCGTCGGGACCATTACCCTTTTCCCGATGGGAGGATTTGACGGGGTCATCGAGATTCCGGTATTGGTGGATAATCCGGCACGGGTATTCTCCCTTGCCCCGGGAGCCCTTTTAGTGATCGGCTATCTCATCGCCTGGTTTAAGAAGCTGCAGGAAGTGAGAGGGGAGGCATAAAAATGACCTATGTAGGACTAATAATAACATTCGTTTTCATCAACAACTTCATTCTAACCCAGTTTCTCGGTCTCTGCCCCTTTATCGGTGTTTCGAAGAATGTCGAATCGGCTGTAGGAATGGGCTTCGCCGTTACCTTCGTGATGGCCATTGCCTCTCTTGCCACCTGGGCGATCTACAGCTTTGTGTTGATACCATTAGAGGTGGCATTTCTCCAGACGATAAGCTTCATTCTCGTTATTGCCTCTCTGGTACAGTTTGTCGAGATGGTGATTCAGAAGGTCTCGCCGCCTCTCTATAAGGCCCTGGGAATCTATCTTCCTCTCATCACCACAAACTGCGCTATTCTCGGCATCGCGCTGATCAATGTGCGCAGCGAGTACAACGCGATGGAGAGTTTTGTCGCGGGAATTTCCGCCGGCCTTGGATTTTTGCTCGCCATTGTACTAATGTCTACAATAAGGGAGAAGCTCAATAACGAGTGGATCCCAAAATATTTTCGGGGAGTACCAATAGCTTTTATTACCGGCGGACTCATGGCCCTCGCTTTTATGGCCTTCGACAAGGCCTTATTGAACAATCTTATAGGCTGATCGGAGAGTAACAATGGCAATGAGAATTCTATATTCTTTCATTTCGGTAAGCGCCCTCGGGGGTCTCTTAGGACTGGGTCTTGCAATCGCCTCACGGCTGCTGGCGGTAAAAAAAGACGAGCGTGTCGAGCGAGTCGAGGGAGTCCTTCCCGGTGCGAACTGCGGCGCCTGCGGTTATGCCGGCTGCGCCGCCTATGCCGAGGCAATTGTAAACGAGGGAGCGGAGATCAATCTCTGTAGCCCCGGCGGCGCGGAGACGATTAAAATGCTGGCGAAAATAATGGGACAGGAGGCCGATGTGGGCTCTTCGGAAAAGATGGTCGCCCGGGTGCATTGCCGCGGAAGCAAAGCCGCCTGCACCTCCCTCTATGCCTATCGCGGCGTCATCGATTGCAACGCGCTACATATGTATTTCGAGGGAGACAAGGAGTGTCCCTTCGCGTGTCTCGGTTTAGGAAGCTGCATGAAGGTATGCCCGGTAGAGGCAATATACTACGACGAAGAGGGTCTCGTTCGGGTTGACCGCGAGAGATGCATCAGCTGTGAAAAATGTGTTGAAGTATGTCCTACCGGCGTCATGAAGATGGTTCCCTATTCTGCCGATTATCTCGTCGCTTGCAATTCCACCGATAAGGGGGGAAAGGTGAGAAAGTATTGCAAGGTAGGATGTATCGGCTGCGGCGTCTGTGCAAAGAAATCGCCCGAAGGGGGATTTGTCGTAGAGAATTTCCTTGCACGGATCGATTTTTCTCAGTCCGGTTCCAGAGAAGAGGCGGCAAAGGCCTGTCCACCGAAGTGCATTGTTCCTTTAGGGGATAGAGAAGAAGCGGAAATTATCAACAAGGAGAAGGAAGAACAAAAGGTTCTGAATGAAAAAGCTTAAACTCGTTCTTGGCTTGCACAGCAGCATAGCTCTGGGTACCTCAAAGGAACAGTTTGAACATGCGTATAACTACTCGTTTAAGCCCTTTTTAACGGTGCTCTACAAGTATCCAAAAATCCGCGCGGTACTCCATCTTTCCGGAATCATCTACGAATTGCTGGAGGATGCACATCCCGAATATTTGATGCTGATAAACGAAATGGTAAAAAGGCGGCAGCTCGAACTCATCGGCGGGGCATATTACAGTCCTGTGCTTCCGCTCATCCCCGCCAAGGATAGAGTGGGGCAAATGGAGTTGTTGACCACCTATATGCGAAAAAAGTTCGGCAAACGTCCGAGGGGGTGCTGGATCAGCGAAGGGATGTGGGAGCAGTCGATTACCGCGAATATCAAGAGCAGCGGTTTAGAATACATATTCATCGATGATGTCTATTTCGAACAGGCCGGCATAACGAGGGACAGTATCCACAATGCCTACATAACAGACGACCAGGGAAAGTCCCTTGTCGTACTTCCCCTGGACAACGAATTCATCCGTAACGGATTTACTGAGACTCCGGAATCCTACATCAATAAAATGCGCAAATTAAAGGAGGCGGGGCAGGCAGATCTTCTTTCGATACTCTGGAACGGAGAGTACTTCTACTCTCATTCTCAAAGACACGAAGAGATCTTTGCAGAGAACGGTCGGCTCGAAACCTTTTTCTCTCTTCTTTCGCAGAACACTCATACTATACAGACCGTGCTTCCGGTCCAAGAGTTGCGTTCCGGAGGTCCGTATTCGAGAATTTACCTCCCTTCGGCATTAAATATCGATGAGAAACGGAGAAAAAAGACGGGAGGTGAACAGGAGGGGCTTACAACGGCCGTCGCGAGAGGTGAATTACCGGGGTTTTTCCGAAAAAACCTCCTGCGTTATCCGGAGGCAAGCCGACTCTACAGCAAGATGATGTATGTTCACCTCATCGTCGGACAGGTGAGGCGCGACCGGTCACGGAAAAATTATGCAAAGGAAGAGAGCTGGAAGGGACAGGGGCATATCCCGTTTTGGCACGGATGCAGCGGCGGAATATACATAAACAGTTTTAGAAAAGCCGCCTACACCGGTCTTATAGAGGCGGAAAAGTCGACGAGAGAGAAGGGAATTTTTTCAACCGCAATTAATTCTCTCGACTTCGACATGGACGGAATCGATGAGTATCTCTATCAGGGCCAATTCATAAACGTGTATGTGCACAAAAAAGGTGGATCGGTTTTCGAACTCGACTATGTGGTAACGGCATGGAATTACCTGGATCTCATGTCGAGGTATCGTGAAGAGTATCATGATAAGGAGGATCTTGCCAACGGCTATGACCTCGGCCCTCTGTCTTCTTTTGTAGATAGCTACCTCTCGTCTGAATACGGCTACGATGACTACTTTGGCGAAAACTCCGAGGGAAGGTACTCCTTCGGCGATGTGTATTATCATGTAAAGCGGGTGGACAAGGAGCACAAGGACTTGGAACTTGAGGCCCATCGCCGGCTCGATCATGATGATAAAGAAAAGGGCGAATGGCTTCACATGCAGAAATACTACGATTTTCAGAAAAACTCGGTAAATGTAGGCTACAGGCTTCAAGCCGAAAAAGGAAAGAAGATCAAAGGGGATTTCGCAACGGAGATAAGTCTCTCTTTTCCGGATGCGGAAAAGGAGAAACTCATCTATAGCCTTATCGGAAAAAACGGTAAGGTTACGGAAATTTTCGACGGAAAGATTGACTTAGCGCAGATAAAAGAATTGGCAATTTATGATAAGGTGAATAGAACTCTTATTACGCTGACCGCGTCCGAAGCGGCACGTGTATGGGTGCATCCGGTATACACCATTACCGAATGCTATGGAAAAAAAGTGCGAGTATATCAGGGGAGTACCTATGTTTTTCTTTGGGAGTGCAGCATTTCCGGTGAATCGGGGGCAGCACAGAACTCCTACGAAAGAAGCATCAGTCTGCGGATAGAAAAGCGATAAAAACAAGTGCCGGATCGGGATAGGTTCTCAGGAGCCGGAGATACGATCGTAGAGAAAATTGAGCCACCGGTCGACTTCTCTTCGATAATCATCCCTTGCAAGGGTAAATTCGAGAAAAGATCGTCGATAATCCTGCTGAAAGAAGAGCGCCTGACCGAGATAGAAATGTGCACGATGTTCTATATAGTCGCCGTGATCGATGAGCAGGAATTCCTCTAATCTGCGCTCTAGTGCGGGCCATTGCTTCGAAGAGAAACCGTCCTGCACCATTTTTGAGAGGCGATACTCGGCTCCTCTCATTTGAGATGAGACGCGGTCGGCGGGCAGAAGTTCCGGTGAGGGCTTGTCCTTCTGCGAAGCGGTGGAGCCTTTTCTCAGCAGCGCATCGAAGGCCTTCACCGTTTCCGGCTCCAATGTTTTCGCCTTGCCCATTCGGTCGAAAGAGAGGGAGACAGACAGTTCCTCTCCGGTCAACACCGATTCACTGAGCAGCAGATAGGGAAGCGGAGTACTCCGCTTCGTTCGAGATTCGAGGCTGATCAGAGTAGATTGTTCTAGCGGCACCTCTACCGCTTCGCCGGTGGTGTTTTCGCCTACGAGAAACTCATAGCTTCCGGCCATAGCCGTCTTTGCATCGAAGACGGCATAGTAATAGGAGATGCCGGGAAGGGGATAATCGACGACTCTGTTCTCCGACGAGTTTTGCGAAGATAGTGACGTCGCGTCGACGAGATCCTCCATCGAACGAAGAGGACTGGTGCTGCGATATACGATGATGGGCCTATCCGGCTTTGTGCGATCGAAATCTAAATAGACTGCATCGCCCTTTACCGAAGCGGTGATGGAGGTGACTTTTGTAGCCAGCTTTTCAGGCGAAGAGGTCGATTCGACGGCTAAGCCCGTAACGGTGACATTTCGATAGGGGATGAAGAGTTCGTAGACCGAATCATCATCTTTCGCCGCAAGGACCGCATAGTAGTACTGATCCGTTGTGGGGGGGTAGTCTCTGTAGGTTTCCTGACCCGCCGAAACTCGTGAAACGAGAGTCGAGGAGTCGAAGCTTGAACGGTTGAAACTGCTGCGCGATCTATACACCTCATAATGGTCAATTGCCGCTTCGGCGTCCGACCAGCTGAGAATGACGCTGTTGTTCTGTACCTTTGCTTCCAATTTTGAGATAAATGGCGCAAAGATCTCCTCTCCAAAGAGAGGCGAAAGCGAGAGAGAGAGAAGGAGGAAAACGCTAAATGGATACCTCTTAAAAGACAACGACATATATGTATATTAATCGGCATGACCGCAAGATATCAATAGGCATAACAAGTGTTTGACACGAAAAAAACTAGTGACTACACTATGCTCATGTTCGTATCCGTCTCCTATTCCTTAGATGTCGACGACAATGCGAAGGAACTCGACAATTTACTAGGTCTCTACGGTTTTAGCGAAGTGCATAAGGGGCTCTGGGAATCGACGAAGATCAAAGAAAAGTATCTTTCGCGCTTGAAGAGAGATATCGACAGAAAGACGGATTACTACGACACTGTACGACTTTACCAATATCCGCTGGAGGGATACCTTGTTCTCACTTCGCTCAAATACAAGCGATGGACGAGAATGGTGGTAAAACCGTAAGAGGCAGGAGGAAGAAATGATCGCCGATTTAGCACAGGATCTACGGGAACTGGAAGAAGAAATCTACGACACTTGGAGGCGTCTTTGACCCAGAGATATTGGAGAGGGACATAAAGGAGCTGGAGGCGAGGACGGCGGAACCGGATTTTTGGAACAACCATGAAAAGGCGGAAAAACTCCTGCAGGAGATGAACAGAAAGAAGAACCGCCTGGGCCCGTGGAAGGATCTTAAGCAGCGTTTTGATGATGCGAAGGGAATCTGGGAAATGGCGAAAGAGGAGGAGGACGATTCGGTAGAGGACGAACTGCGGCAGAGTTTGGAAAAACTTCGGGAAGAAGTAAACGGACTGCAGCTGCTGGAGATGTTCAACGGCACCTACGACGCGAACGACCTCTTTCTCACCATACATTCTGGAGCCGGCGGCACCGAGGCCTGCGACTGGGTGAGCATGCTCTACCGTATGTACACGCGTTGGTGCGAAACCCGTGGATACAAATACGAGTTGATAGACCTGCAGGAGGCGGAGGGCGGAATAAAGTCGGTCACCATAGAGATCAAGGGCGACTATGCCTATGGGTATCTCCATGGTGAAACGGGAATTCACCGTCTCGTGCGGATTTCTCCCTTCGATTCGAGCAGCCGGCGGCACACCTCCTTTGCCTCGGTGTATGCCTCTCCGGTAATAGACGACGACATTGATGTGGATATTCGTCCCGAAGATATCCGCATCGATACTTACCGTGCCCAGGGGGCGGGCGGACAGCACGTAAACAAAACCGATTCGGCAGTGAGAATAACGCATATAGAGACCGGCATCGTTGTGCAATGTCAGAACGAGCGAAGTCAGCACAAGAACAAGGCAACGGCCATGAAGGTCCTCAAGTCCAAGCTCTACGAATACTACAAGGAGCTGCAAGAGGCGGAACAGGAAAAACACGCCCAAGACAAAAAGGACATTGCCTGGGGACACCAGATCCGCTCCTACGTAGTTCATCCCTATAACATGGTCAAGGACCATCGCACCGAGCATCAAGTGGGGAACGTGCACGCGGTGATGGATGGCGGCATCGACGGGTTTATCGAATCATTTCTCAAGTGGAAGATAACGGGACAAGCCGATAAGGGCGGAGAAGCCTGATGCCGGTACGGGTTATGGTGGTAGACGACATCGAGATGATGCGAAACGCCCTCAAGGAGATTCTTCATGCACATGATATGCAGCTCGCGGCCGAGGCGAAGGACGGAAAGGAGGCGGTTTCGCGGTATTTGGAGAAGAAGCCCGATGTCGTTCTCATGGACATCACCATGCCTCGAATGAACGGTATTGAGGCCCTGCGCCGTATTTTACAGCTTGACCCGCAGGCGAAGGTAATAATGTGTTCCGCTCTTTCGGGACAAAAACACATTCTCCGGGCGATACAGATAGGAGCCGGGGATTTCATCGTAAAGCCGGCCCATCCGAAGCGGGTGGTATCCGCCATTGAAAAGGTTTTAGGCATCGAAGATGCGAAGGATTCGTGAGTACCGCCCCTTCTTTCTTCCTCCGATACTCCTCCTCATCTTCCTCGTTTTCACTCCTCCGTTCTCTCTCATCGCCTTGGGGAGGAAAGAAGCGGCGGTACTCGTAGAGGATCCCCGTACGCAATGGACCTGTCTATTCACGGAACTTGAGGGCAGCGGCCTCGATGAGCACAACGAAAGCCTCCGGGGAAGCATTCCCCTTCTCCTGATAGAAGAAATTGAGGGTCTGCCGAAACATAGCCTCAGTGAAGAAGAAATTGCAGGAAGAGCGCGCCGCCTTTTAAAGGGAGAGCTGCGGGAGGCGGAGAAGAAATTGAAGAGCACCCTCGGAAAGAGGGATGACCTGGTGCTTCGGGGAGGAGAAGAGAGCGCAGTGCGGGCTCAGGAGGAGAAAATTGAGCAGCTGCGGGAGCGGATCCTTCGGCTCTCCTCGGCACTCGAAGAGGATGCGGAGAGTAGGGTTTCCGTGTATACGTCTCTTCCCTTTCAAATCGCCGATGATAATATCTCAAGAAGACTCGCCGTGACCCCAAAGGCTCCGTTGGATCTCTTCTGCAGAGAGCAGAAAGCCGATTCGACGGTCTACGGAAAAATAGAACAGATAGGGGAGGCCCTCTATCTGGAGTTGCGCTTGTACATTGCCGATACGGAAAAAATCGTGACGGTTTTCGAGGGGCCGATCTTCCCCGAAGGGGTGGAGAAGAGTACCGAAGATGCGGGAGAGAGGCTCATTACCCTGCTTTTGGGAAGAGAATGGTCACACCTGGATATAGCTGTTGAACCGGTGCATGCACGAATAGCACTGGGAGGAGAGGTGTACGCGGCGGGCAAAAGAAGAATTCGCTTTCTAGAACCGGGAGAGTATGAATATCGGGTTACCGCTCCCGGCTACAACACAGTTGAGGACGAAATAGCCTTGAAAAGGAGATCCGTAGAGCCGCTGCGCTTGGGCTTGCAGCCGATCAAGAGCATGGACATTCAAGTTGAGACCGATCCGGCCGAGGCAGAGCTCTACTCCAAAGCGATTCCCCTCGGCACGACTCCGGTAAGCGTAGAAGAGGTGGTACTGCCCTTTACCATCCTTGTGAAACGGGAGGGCTACTACGAGAAGACTCTGGTGCTTACCGAAGAGCCGGAGAACAAGAAGCTGCAGATAGACCTTCACCCCGTGGAGATCCAAAGAGAGCATATTATAGAAGCCGCACGGTCCCGTTTTTACCGGGGTGTCGCGGGTTTCTTTCTCACCCTTCCCATTACTATAGTTTCCTACGGTATGAGCACGGAATATGCCTATGCATTTACTGATTCTCTGACAGAAAGCGGAGTCGCCTATGATCAACAAGTCGCGTTGCGGGATGCGGCGACGTTGTGGTACACTGCCTATCTGGGAGGACTCTTTCTCAACGGAGTCTTTCTCATCGATTCAATAATTGGAATGACCCACTATATCCGGGCGGCCGAAGGCGGCGGACGGTACAGAGTAAAATGATGTGGAGAACGGATACGTGAAGAAAAAAGGAATTGGAACAAAAATTGCTCAACTCTTCGGCGGGAAAAAATTAGACGAAGAATGCATCGACGCCCTCGAAGAGACTCTCATAGAAGGAGATATCGGGGTAAAGGCGGCGATGCACATGGTAAAAGAGGTGGAACGGCTTTCGGGAAAGGAAAAAATTTTCGAACGCAGTGAACTCGGCACGCTTATACGAGGTATTCTCAAGGAGTACATAAAAAGCGAAGAATTGAATATCGATACGAAGCACAACACGATTATTCTCGTTATGGGGGTAAACGGAGTGGGAAAGACCACGAGCATTGCGAAAATGGCGGCCTACTTTAGAAAACACTTCGGTGCCGAGAGTATTTTGGCCGCCGCCGACACCTTCAGAGCAGCAGCCATAGATCAGCTCCAGGAACACGGGAGACGATTGGACCTGCGGGTAGTTCACCAGCGTCCGGGAGCCGACCCCGGCGCGGTCATCTACGACGCCCTCGAGAGTGCGAAGTCGAGGGGAGTACCCATAGTTATTGCAGATACCGCCGGCAGGATGCACACAAAGGCAAATCTGGTAAAGGAGCTGCAAAAGATCGACAAGATTATCACCTCGAAGCTTGGAGAGGGCTGCTATCGAAAATTAATGGTTGTCGATGCGACGACGGGACAAAACGGACTGCGACAGGCGGAGATGTTTCACGAAGCCGTCGGCATCGACGGCATGGTACTGGCGAAATACGACAGTGCCTCGAAGGGAGGGATCGCCGTCTCCATATCCCACGAACTGGGAATACCCTTCATGTTTATGGGTACGGGAGAGCGATATGAAGACATCAGAAGCTTTGATACGGACGTATACCTCGATATTCTTCTCGGTGAGTTCTAAAACATGCGGATAGGCTGCATAGCGGCAACAGTTGGTATTCTATTCATCTCCTTTCAGGGCATTGGAGCGGATTCCTCGGAAGAATGGAGCTGCTACCGTTCGAATTCCCTCGCCATGGCTCTCGAAAGGATTGACGAGGAAAGAATACCTGAGTACCGCTTTGTCCTGAAGGTGAAGAAGGAGGATTCCTTTCAAGAGGAGAATCTTCTCAAAGACGGAGAGCTTATTGTCCAAAAACGACGAATGAGTGCGGGAGAGGATATTCGGGAAACCGAATATCGCAGGGGAAAAAAGCGGAGGGAAACGGTTAAGCGAAAAGGTCGTCTAGTCTACGAATGGGTCCATGAACCCGAAGATTTTCCCGTTGAACGCTCTTATTATTGGGAGGAGGATACGCTTCTTGGATATACCGAAACTTCGAGAGGAGAGACAAAACGGATCTCCTATCTGATTGATTCCGACGGAAGAATTGAACAGGTTCGTGATGAAGAACGAATATCAAGTTATCTTATAAATGCCGACGGTCTACTGAGAGAAGAGCTGCACAAAAATGCTGATTCGCTGCAACGCATACGCTATGGGGCGGAGGAACGTGATGAGCTTGAAACCTGGAAAGAGGGAGAGCTAAAAAGACGCAGAAGCAGCGAGACCCGGGACGACGGAGTCATCGTTCGGGAACGAAATTTTGAAAACGGAGATGAACTGTTACTGCGTTATAACAATGAGAACAGACTGGTAGAACGGGTGGAGAGGAAGAACGAACGCATCAGCAGAGAGAGGATTATCTATGATGAGGGTAGGACCAGAGAAAAACACTACCGATCGGCCCTCGTAGACAGAAGAACCCTGTATAGTTACGATGAGACAGGAGAACTCTCGATGAAAGAGGTCTTTGAATCGGGAGAGATAGTAAAAAAGATCGTCTACGGAAGAGAAGATACGAGGATTGAGACGATATACCGAAACGGGGAAGCGCTGTATAGAAATGTGTACAAGGGAGAAGATTTACAGCGTCGTATACTTGGAGATACGGAATGAAGCTCTTTCCTGTGCCGAGGAGGTGGCCGCTGTTCATAGCCGTCAGATATATTCACTCAAAGCGTCGACGGGGAGGGGTCACTCCCGCCGGCCTTTCTATCGGAGGCATAGCGGTGGGGGTAAGCGCGCTTATTGCCGTACTGGGGGTGATGAACGGTTTTCAGCTCGGTTTCATCGAAAGCATTCTCTCGATCCACTCATTTCACCTGAGAGTGTACGGGACGCCGTCTACTGGGGCGGATGAGCGACTTTTGCAGAACATGCGGAAT
>CAZQNO010000051.1:0-21231 GCA_964594775.1 uncultured Spirochaetaceae bacterium | reverse complement strand
ATTTGACCTTTACCTCGTTCTCTATGACCGATTTAATGAACTGGGCGGCGCCGCCGAGCTGAGTATGGCCGAAGGCGTCTTTTGCAAACTCTCCCTTCTGTTCGGATATGTAGCTGCCGTCGGGATTCTTCGTTCCCTCGGATACCACAATGACGCAGCGCTTGATGGTATCAAGATAGTAGCGGACCCGCTCTTTGAACTCCTCTTTGTCGAAGGGCCGTTCAGGGAGGAGGATTATATGAGGGGCATCCTCTTCACTGCGTCTTGCAAGAGCGGTGCCCGCGGCAATCCAGCCGGCGTTTCTCCCCATCGCTTCGATTACATTTACCGTGTCCGTAGTGTAGAGGGCTTCGGTATCTCTGCCTGCCTCCATAACCATCGTCCCGAGGTATTTGATTACACTCCCGTAGCCGGGACAGTGATCGGTGAAGGCGAGGTCGTTGTCGATGGTCTTAGGAATACCCATGGCGACAAACTCGTAGCCGGTTTTTCGTGCCAGGGTGTTTACCTTATCTGCGGTGTCCATAGAGTCGTTGCCGCCGATGTAGAAAAAGTAGCGGATATTGTGTTTTTTGAAAACGTCGAGAATCTTTTGGAAATCTTCTTCGCTGCGCACCTTGTAGCGGCAGGAGCCGAGTGCCGCGGCGGGAGTCCTTCTCAGATTCTCTATATCCTCTGGATCTTCTTTCGAAAGATCGAATATTTCATCGTTGAGAATACCGAGTATGCCGTTGTGGGCGGCATAGACGCCGCTTATCTCGGAGTGTTTCATCGCCTCCTGAATCGCTCCGCATGCCGAGGCATTAATAACCGCCGTCGGCCCGCCGCTTTGAGCGATTATTGCGTTTCCCCTTAGTCGAGCCATAAAGATGCGCCTCCTTTCATGAATATTCTATTGTGAAGGCATTCCGAAGAGTACCTCTATTCCCAAGTCTTGAAAAACCTGCACATCGTTAAAGTTCGCGTCGGTAATGAGCACATCCACCTCTTTCGGCCGTGCAAAAACCGAAAAGGCGGATATTCCGTATTTAGAAGAATCGGCGAGAATGATCCTCCTCCTTGCTGCTTCAAGGGCAATAGCCTTTAGTTTGCTCTCGATAATATTTTGTGCAGAGAAGTAGCCCTCGCTAGAAAAGGCGGTGGCGCCCACAAAGGCGATCTCGACCTGAAAATTTTTTAGATTATCCTCTGCAATCGGTCCAATAAAGGAACCTGCCTCCATCCGATAGTTTCCCCCGATGCAAATAACCGACAAACCTTGGCAATCGGCGAGTACCGTCATTACATCCAAGGAGTTCGTCACAACCCGCAGGTTTTTGCTGCACAGTTCTTTTGCCAGAAGCATGCAGGTGGAGCCGGAGTCGAGAAAAATGGTGTCTCCCTCACGAACAAAGCCGGCCGCGCGCCGAACAATACGTTTTTTCTGCGCTAAATTCTCTCTCCGGCGGATGTTGAGGGTCTGCCGTATGCTTTTGTCCTCCGCGAGTTCGGCCCCGCCTCTGCTGCGTAACAGATGTCCCATCTCCTCAAGTGTGGAGAGGTCTTTTCGAATAGTTACTTCGGATACATCGAGGCGCTCGGTGAGCTCGACTACGCTTATCGCGCGCATCCGTGAGAGTATCTTGAGGATCTCTTCATGCCGACGATTAATGGACATTTCGTTTCCTTTCGAAAATGATTCTATAGCGTAATTATGATGCTGTCAATAAAAGCGGCAGCTAACTTGCGTAACTTGACCGGAGGATCGTTTCATGGTAAACCTTTTATTAGCGAACGTTTTTCGTAACAATTTGAAAGAAGAGGTGTAGCATATGGCTGATCCTGCACGCGTGCTTAAAGAGATGCACGCAGAGCACGAATTCTTTATCGGTATCGATTCCGACGGCTGCGCATTCGATTCGATGGAGATCAAGCACAAGGAGTGTTTTTGTCCTCAATACATCAACCATTTTGATTTACAGCCGGTTTCCAAGTATGCCAGAGAAATCTGGGATTTTGTAAACCTCTATTCGAAGACCCGCGGCTGCAACAGGTACCACGCCATTTTGCACGCACTGCGGTTCTTGAGAGAGCGAAAAGAGGTTCAGGATAGAAATGTCGATATACCCGAATTGAAAGGCGTGCTCGAGTGGGTTGAACGGGAATCGAAACTGGGTATACCCGCCCTTGAAAAAGAGCTGTCGCGCAATCCGAATATGGATTTACAACGTGCCTATGACTGGGCGGTCGATGTGAATGAGACTATCGCAAAGATCGTCCGCAACCTCCCCCCCTTTCCCTATGTACGCGAGAGTCTGGAGAAGATGGGAGAAAAGGCCGATGCCATTGTAGTGAGCCAGACGCCCTTCGAAGCTCTGGACAGGGAGTGGAAGGAGCATAAAATAGACCGCTACGTGCGGGCTATTGCGGGTCAAGAGATGGGCAAGAAGTCGGAGCACATCGAATTTGCCGCCGCAGGTAACTATGCCCCCGAAAAAATCTTGATGATAGGAGACGCTCCGGGAGATCTCGAGGCTGCGAAAGCGAACAATGCGCTCTTCTACCCGATAAATCCCGGCGAGGAGGAGTCTTCATGGGAGAGATTCTATAGAGAGGCTCTCGAACGGTTCTTTGCCGGTACCTATTCGGGAGATTACGAAAACGAGCTCGTCGAAGATTTCCAGAGGCATCTGCCGGCAGATCCTCCCTGGAAATAGACCGTTAGGAGGTGCGCAGTGCTGTATTATGAGCGGGGCGGCGAGAACGAACGCTTGTCCGATGAGGACCTGAAAAGGGGTCTCTACAAGGCTCTCGATAGATTAGGCAAAAAGAAGAAGGTAATCGCCGTGCCGCCGGATATAACCCGGTTTCCTTCGAAGGCCGGTTATCTCACCGAACAAGCCTGGCGTTATTATGGAGACCGTCTCACCGACATTCTCCCCGCATTGGGGACCCACACTCCTATGACCGGACAAGAGATCGAATCGATGTACGGCAGCACTCCGAAGGAGCTCTTTCGCGTGCACGACTGGCGGAATGAACTGGCCACATTGGGAATGGTGCCTTCTTCGGTAATCGAAGAGTTGTCGGAGGGCAAGCTGTCTTTTCAATGGCCGGCACAGGTGAATGAACGACTCGTGAGCGGGGGCTACGACGCGATCCTCTCTCTCGGACAGGTGGTCCCTCACGAAGTCATAGGTATGGCCAACCACAATAAGAATCTCTTTGTGGGAACCGGCGGAATTGACGGAATAAACAAGAGTCACTTTTTAGGTGCCGTCTACAATATGGAACGAATCATGGGCAGAATAAAAACCCCTGTTCGAGACCTCATGGACTACGCGAGCGAGCACTTCGCGGCGGATCTGCCGCTTGTGTACGTCTTAACCGTAGTTGCTCAGGAGAAAGAGGGAGGATTATCGGTGAAGGGGCTGTTTATCGGCGATGACAAGGAGTGTTATGAAAAGGCCGCCGCCCTGGCGCAAAAGGTCAACATGACGCCCCTCGAGAAGGCTCTCAAGAAAGTAGTTGTCTACCTCGATCCTACGGAGTTCCGCAGCACCTGGCTGGGAAACAAGGCGATATACCGTACGAGGATGGCCCTTGCCGACGGAGGCGAGTTGATCGTGCTGGCGCCGGGGGTAAAGGAGTTCGGCGAGAACGACATGATAGATCCTCTGATCCGCAGATACGGCTACGTGGGCACGGAAGCGGTCTTGAAGGCGGTCGAGGAGAACGAAGACCTGTCGAATAACCTCGGTACGGCGGCCCATCTCATTCACGGTTCGAGCGAGGGGCGCTTCTCTATCACCTATTGTCCGGGACATTTGAGCCGGACAGAGATAGAGCAGGCCAACTTTTCCTATGGAGAACTCGAGCCGATGATGAATAACTACCATCCCGAGAAACTCAAAGACGGCTACAACACCCTGCCCGACGGCGAGGAAATATATTTTATCAGTAATCCCGCTCTCGGTTTGTGGTATGAGAAGAGCAAATTTATTTAAGAGGAGAACAGATATTATGGAGAAGAAAGCCGACATAGGACTTATCGGCCTGGCGATTATGGGACAGAATCTCGTTCTTAACATGAATGATAAAGGTTACACGGTTTCGGTTTTCAACCGCACCGTTTCGAAGGTCGATTCATTTATGGAAAACGCAGCGAAAGGAAGAGACACGATAATCGGCACAAAGAGTGTGGAGGAATTCGTTGCGAGTCTTAAAACACCGCGAAAAGTAATGCTCTTGGTAAAGGCCGGAGATGTGGTGGATAAATTTATCGAGATGCTGCTGCCGCATCTGGAGAAGGGAGACCTCATAATAGACGGGGGGAATTCACACTTTCCCGACACCATGCGCCGCACAAAGTACATCGAAGAAAAGGGCCTTCTCTACATCGGCACCGGGGTTTCCGGAGGCGAGGAGGGGGCGCGGCACGGGCCTTCGATGATGCCCGGCGGGTCACCCGAAGCATGGCCCCTGGTCAAGGAAATTTTCCAGGCTGTTTCGGCAAAGACCGAAGAGGGAGAGCCCTGCGCCGACTGGGTCGGAGAGAACGGCGCCGGCCACTACGTGAAGATGGTGCATAACGGGATCGAATACGGGGACATCCAGCTTATCTGCGAGGCCTATCAGCTGATGAAGGAGGGGCTCGGGCTCACTCCCGACGAAATGGGTGATATTTTCTCCCAATGGAACGAGGGAGAGCTCGACAGCTATCTCATAGAAATTAGCGCCCGCATTCTCAAGTTCAAGGACGAGGACGGCACTGCTCTTGTCGAGAAGATACTCGATACCGCCGGACAAAAGGGTACGGGCAAGTGGACCGCGATAGATTCTCTGGAAATGGGGATCCCCATTACCCTCATCGGGGAGGCTGTCTATTCCCGATTCCTCTCCGCCTTGAAGGATGAGCGTGTCGCCGCTTCAAAGCTGCTCAGCGGCCCGAAACCCTCCTTCGACGGTGATAAAAAGCAGTTTATCGAAGACCTTCGAAATGCCCTTTTTGCATCGAAGCTCGTCTCCTACGCCCAGGGCTTCATGCTCATGCGGCAGGCTGCGTCGACCTATCATTGGAAGCTCAACTACGGAGGCATCGCCCTTATGTGGCGCGGCGGCTGCATTATACGAAGCGTCTTTCTCGGAAAGATAAAAGAAGCCTTCGACCGAAACCCCGAACTCTCGAACCTAATGTTGGATGATTACTTTAGGGGGATAATCGAGAGGGCTCAGGTTTCGTGGCGGCGGCTTGTGGTAAAGGCAGTGGAGATGGGAATACCCGCCCCCGCCCACGCCACCGCTCTCAGCTTCTTCGACGGCTACCGGAGCGCACGGCTTCCGGCAAACATGCTGCAGGCACAGCGGGACTACTTCGGCGCCCACACCTACGAGCGGGTGGACAAGCCCCGGGGAGAGTTCTTCCATACGAACTGGACAGGCGAGGGAATGGACGACGTCTCTTCGGGCACCTACAACGCTTAGCTTTGGATGCGCCCATGAAGACTGTCCGGTGGGGTATCATCGGCTGCGGTGATGTGACGGAAAAGAAGAGCGGGCCGGCTTTTCAGAAGGTGGAAGGCTCTGCGCTCACCGCCGTCATGCGCAGAGACCGGGACAAGGCTGCAGACTATGCCCGCAGGCACGGTGTACCGCGCTGGTACACCGATGCCGATGATTTAATCGCCGATTCCGAAGTGGATGCGGTGTATGTCGCCACTCCTCCCTCCTCCCATCGGGATTACACGGTTCGGGCCCTGGAGGCCGGAAAGCCCGTCTATGTAGAAAAACCCATGGCTGCCTCCCTGGCTCAAGCTGAGGAGATGCATCAAGCGAGCAGGAGTTTTCAGCTTCCCCTCTTTGTTGCCTACTACCGGCGATCGTTGCCCCGTTTCCTCAAGGTAAAGGAACTGGTAGATACGGGCAGAATCGGAGAGGTGAGAATGGTGCGTAGCACTCTGGTGAAGCCCCCCTCGACGGAGGATATCGGAACTTCATCCAAAGGGGCCGGAGATCGATTACCCTGGCGGGTGCAGCCGGAGATTGCCGGCGGCGGATACTTCTTCGATCTCGGCTCGCATACACTGGATTATTTCGACTATCTTCTCGGCCCGATAGACAATGTCCATGGAATCGCCGCAAACCAATCCGGATATTACTCTGCAGAGGACACCCTAAGCGCCGTCTGGCAATTCGGGTGCAAAGCTGTAGGAAGCGGGATCTGGTGTTTCGATGCGGCGCAGAATATCGACGAGAATGTAATAATAGGCACCGAGGGCAGCATTCGTTTCTCGACCTTTGGGACCGAGAATGTCGAGCTGTACTCGCTGGGGAAGACCGAATATTTCGATCTTGCGCAGCCCGAACACGTGCAGCAGCCGCTCATCGAAACCGTTGTCCGGGACCTGCAGCGCTTTCTGTCACACGGCTCATCCGGCCGACCTGCCATGAATGAGCCGGGCGTCTGTCCAAGTACCGGAGAAAGTGCCTTGAGGACGGCCCGCGTTATGGAAAAGATAGTAGAGTCCTATTATCAGAACCGTCATTCAACGGAGAAGTAACGCTCCGCGTTGTGATAGGAAATATTTCGCACCATTTCTCCGAGAAGGTTCATGTCTCTCGGAACTTCTCCGTTTTCTATCCATCCGCCGACGAGATTGCAGAGAACGCGGCGAAAGTATTCGTGCCGCGGAAAGCTGAGAAAGCTTCTGCTGTCGGTGAGCATGCCTATGAATCGGTAGATGAGGCCGGTGCTTGCCAGTGCCGTCAGCTGCTTCTCCATGCCGTCTTTCTGATCGTTGAACCACCATCCCGAACCGAACTGGACCTTCCCCGGTAGGTCGGCGTTTTGAAAACTTCCTATCATGCCGGCGATGAGCATATTGTCGCGGGGATTGAGATTATAGATTACCGTTTTGGGAAGCTCCTCCTTAGACGCGAGGCTGTCGAGGAAACGGGAAAGGGGGCGGGCAATTAATTGGTCGTCCATGCAGTCGAAACCCGCGTCGGCGCCGACGCGCTCGAACATTACCGTATTGATGTTTCGAAGGGCCCCTATGTGCAACTGCATGGTCCAGCCGCGCTTTGCATTCATCCTCCCGATCTCGATGATTCCTGCGGTCTTGAAGATCTCGGCCTCCTCGGGGCCTCTCTTTTTCCCGCTCCGAAGGGTGGAGAAGATGTCTGAAACCTGCTTTTCGGTGTAGTGGGCGGTTACGGTTGGGGTAAAGGAGTGGTCCGAGGATCGGCCGCCCATCTCATGAAAGAATTGGTGCCGCGCATCGAGTGCTTCGATGAAGCGGGAATAGTCTCGTATCTCTGTGTCCGAAACCTTCTCTAAGGCGTCGACATAGGCATTGAACTGTTGAGGATCTTCAGCGGAAAAGGCCTTGTCCGGCCTGAAGGTCGGCACCACTCTTGTTTCTGTTTCGCTGTCTTGGCGAATCGTACGATGGTGCTCGAGAGAATCTATTGGATCGTCGCTTGTACAGACCACCCGCACCTTCATTCGTTCAAGCAGGCGCTTAACGGAAAAGTCTTCCGTGCCCAGCAGCTCGTTGGCCCTCGAGTAGATGCTTTCTGCCGAGTCAGGCTCGAGCAGGTCGTCGATGTAAAAATACCTGAGCAGTTCGAGATGCGACCAATGGTAGAGCGGATTTCCCATAGTGTGCGGCATCACCCGAGCCCATGCCCGAAACTTTTCCAAAGCGGGCGCATCTCCGGTAATCAGCCGCTCTTCGACACCGTCGGTGCGCATGCTCCGCCACTTGTAGTGGTCACCGCCAAGCCAAGCCTCGGTCAGCGTGTGGTACTGAACGTTTTCGGCAATTTCTTTCGACGGGAGATGGGAGTGAAAATCGAAAATCGGCATCTCTTCGGCATAATTGTGGTAGAGTTCCCGGGCGGATTCATTGCTGAGCAGAAAATTGTCGTCGATAAAGGTCTTCATACACCTCTCCCCCGCTTTTGCAAGCTTTCGCGAAACATAATATAATGAAAAAAGTCCGATGTCAAAGCGATATTCACTCTTTGGCGAGGATTACCTGTTTTATGGTGTCTGCAACAGAGAGTATCTCTTGTTCGCTGGAATGAATAGCTATTCCGAAACCGGCCCCTATGCCTGCGTCTACCACTCCAATGCTTATGAACAGCGAGCGGGACAAAATGTCATCGGTACGGGGAAAAGAGCCGTACGCGATTTCTATTCCTCTCTTCTTTAGGAAGTACAGGATCTGCTCCATATTGCGGTAGACGTGCAGCCCCGTGTTGTCTAAGGTATTTACGCCCAGGGCCGATGCGACTCTGGAGGCTTCTTCATGTGTCGGAAAGATAATCCCGAGAAGGGTCGCGCATTCTCCCTCGAGGTCGGCAAGCTTTCTGAACCGTATTCCCGGGATGGTACGAAGCTGTTCCCACATGAGGTTTTTCTTTTTCCGGAGTACAGAAACAATGGAGTCTAATTTCCGCAGCTGTGCAAGGGCAACGGCGGCGGTGAGTTCATTCATGCGAAAATTGAGGCCGACGATGGAAGGGTCTATTCGGCTTTCCGATTGCCTTGCGGGGGTATGGCCTTGATCGTGGTACGCATAGGCCCGGCTGTACCGTGCTTCATCGTTGGTGATAATGAGCCCGCCGTCTCCGGCGCTTATGGTTTTGAATATATTGAGGGAGAAGCAGCCGAAGTCCCCGAATGTTCCAACTTTCTTTCCTCTGTAAGAGGCGCCTGCTGCCTGACAACAGTCTTCTATGAGGAACACATTATGTTTCTCTGCAACAGCGGTGATTCTATCCATGTCGCAGAGATTGCCGGCCATATGAACAGCCATTATCGCCTTGCAGTTCTCGCTGATCCGCCTCTCCGCATCCGCCGGGTCGAGAGTAAGAGACTCGTCGATTTCCGCGATTACCGGAGTCGCGCCGGTAAAAATAATCGCTGAATAGCCGGCGATGAAGGAGTAGGCCGGTACAATAACCTCGTCTCCTCTTCCTATTCCCAGTGCAAGCAGTGAGACCAGGAGAGAAGTTGTCCCGGAAGAAACCGCGATGCAGTAGCCGGCACCGGAATACCGTGCAAACTCCCTTTCGAGGGTGGATACCTTCTTTTTGAATCCCGGATCTTCATCTCTGCCGAACCTCGAGAGGTGTCCTGAAGACATTACCTCCTCAACCTGCGCCCGCTCTTCATCCCCGATCATGTATACTCCGGGTCCCGGCATAGGTCTATCCTCCTTTTTCGAGCTAGGTCCCGAATTCTTCCCACGCCTCTTTGAAGCGTTTAATAGTCTCCCAAGGGGTGTCTATCGCGGTGTTGCAGCTCGCCGAAAACAGAAAGCGGTTTCGGTAGGGATGAATCCTTTTGAACAACTCTTCGGTGTAGGCGAATATCGATTTCTTGTCCCTCAAGTTCGACGTTTCGGCCGCACTGATACCGCCGGTAATGATAAACCGGTCTCCGGTCATCTCCATAGCCTCATCGAGTTCCACATCACCGAGAGGCGGGTAAGCCACACCTTCCAAACCGTCGACTCCCAGTGAGGATATCAGTTTGAGATTTGCCTTCTGTTGTCCGCAGGCGTGAATGAAAAAGCAGCTTCCCCACTCGCGGCTGAGCCGGCTTGCCCGTTCATAAAAAGATGCGGAGTAGGCCTCGACATACTGCGGGGGATGGAACATTGCATCGAGATTGTCCATGGAAATTGCCGCGAGTACCCCGTGGTCCAGCATTTCTTGAAGGAGCAGCAGCTGCCTCTCTTCATGCTGTTGTAGGATTGGCTGAAATCTCTCTTCTCTGTCTGTCAACTGATAGGTCGTCTCGACGGGGCCGAGATAGAGATGCAGCATCTTTAGCGGGCTGAAAAACTCTCCCGCCATCGGCAGTCCGTTGTCACCGATTCTTTCGACTTCCCGGTCGTAGCGGTCGGGAAGAAAACGATAAGAGGTCCGCGAAATGAGGTCCTCGAATATGTCGAGCTGTGTGTCCGGGTCGTCGACTAAAAACTTCTCCTGCACCAGGGTGGAGCCTTCGAATACGTACCGCAGACGCTCTTCAAGACTGCCCTTGGGGCTTGTGTACCTGATGGTGGTAACGGTGTCTTTTCCATCGCTTTCTCGTAGTTTTTCTACTTCCACATTATCGAAAACCCTCTCCGTCAAACCGCCGAACCAGTACTCTACGGGATCGGAGTAGGTGTTGCGGCTAAAAACATCCAGACCCAGGTAGTTTATACAGTCGAGTTGTTCACTGAAGTGTGCAATTTCATCGGGCAGGAGCCCGTGGTTTTTCTGGTGGGTAAACCACTGCCAGTAGTTGGGCGCATACACGATCCGGCCCGGGTCTTCTCTCTTCAGTATCTTGAGGACCGCTTCGCGCTTTGTCATACTATACTCCTAATAGTTTTTAAGGGTGTCCCACATTGCCCAGAAATTTTCCGGAGGAACATCGGCTTGGATATTGTGAACCGTTGCGAAGACAAAACCTCCGCCCGGCCCGAGGATATCGATGTTCCGCTTTACCTCATCGGCTACCTGCTGGGGGCTTGCATGCGGAAGGGTGTCTTGGGTATCTACCCCGCCGCCCCAAAACACGATATCTTTTCCATATTCCCTTTTTAAGCGAGAGAGCTCCATGCCGGCGGCGGTAAACTGGACGGGATTGAGTATGTCCACACCCGCGTCGATAAAGTCGGGGATCAGCTCGAAAATTGCACCGTCCGAGTGAAACATGACCTTTACCCCGGGGAGTTCTTCTTTGATATGGGAAACCAGCTTTTTCTGCAGAGGAAGAATCAGGGTGCGTATCATCTCCGGAGAGAAGAGAAGGGAGCTTTGCGTCCCCAAGTCGTCGCACTCGACTGCGACGAGAATTTCTTTCTCCAATCCGCGGTCACGGCAGTAGCCGGCGAAAAAACTCCAGTAGTCCAGCTTATATTCCAGAATCTTCTCCATCAGCAGCGAAGCTCCTTCGGGATCGAGAGCCATGTCCATGAAGAACTTTTCGTAGCCTCTGATGCGGAAAGCAACCTCGGTGATTCCGGCGGCATTTCGGTCCGCCACCACCGCCAGGGTATCCATATCTTTCGTCTGTCTATCCAAAACCCGCGTCAATTCCTCTTCCGCATCGGCGAGGGAGGGAAAGCGATACTCCGCCAAGCCCTCTTTGATGGTCTCATAATCTCCAATGGGCGCATTCTTTATGTTGTAGTAATAATCTTTGCCTGTTTCGTATTCCCAATAGCAGCCGAATTGGTCCCTCAGCCGGAAGATGCCGTCCTCTTCGTATGCCGGCATGACCTCCGGGCCGGCAAGCCTCGGCGCCCCGATTCTATAGGTATCGATACCGAGCGTGCGGCGGACGGCAGGAAGCGGTTGGACAATCTGCTGGATGGGGTCGAACTCCTCCATCGGCTCGTAGTCCGGACTTAGTCCTCTGTGGCTGAGCGCATTCTCATAGGCTGTCTTGGTGAAGCTGGAGACCGTAGTGGCCCCGATGTCGCAGGGAATTCGATCGGTCTCTTCAAACCGCAGGGCTTTTTCCAGTCTTTCTCGGTGTGTCATCCTTTCCTTCCTCGTAATACTATTGTGATGGGTGAGCATTATACACTATTATACTACAATTTCAACTGTTCAAAGCTTTCAAAAATTTCGAAGTAGTGAAAACTACCAAAAAAATCTTGTCTGTTGTTCAATGATGTGCTATGATTTAGCATCAAATTCTTTTCAAGGAGCTTAATGTGAAAAAAGAGGTACAATTGCTTTCACTCATGCTTGTGGTTTTCGCTCTTCTAGCGGCACCGCAGGTATTCGCCGGCGGACAAAAAGATGCGGGAGATGCGAAAGAGGTGGATTCCATCAAAATGTTCATCGCCGGCACCAGCGGCGCCGAAGACACGCAGTCTATGGGCCATTTCGAATACGAGAAGCGCCTCGAGGCCGCTTCCGACGGCGTCTTCGATGTTGAAGTCAAGATCAACGCAGTCATGGGTGAAACCGACGATGTGACCGAGCAGGCCATCGAAGGAGTTCCCGTTGTCAACGCTACCGATCCCGGACGTTTGGCAGCGTATGTTCCTGACTATGGACTCATTCAGATGCCCTATCTGCTTCCCGACCATACGTATCTGAATGAAATCATGGATACCGATCTCTACAAGAAGTGGGAGAAGGAGTTCGAAGCAAAGGGGCTCAAGCTGGTTACCTCCAACGGATACTCGGGCGTTAGAAGCTGGGTCACCAATTTCCCCGTAAGAAAGCCCGCGGACCTCAGCGGCGTAAAGATCCGAACCATCGGAAGTCCTCTTTTCGTCAAGTCGGTCAACGCCATGGGCGCTATCGCCACGGCAGTCCCCTGGGCGGAAACCTACCAGGCAATCGAGCAGGGCGTTGTGGAAGGCTGTGAAGCCCAGATCCCCGGTATCTACTCGATGCGGTTCTACGAAGTATGCGACCACATAAGTCTTTCAGAGCACTTCACACTAATTGCCGCAATGGTTACGGGAACCAAGTTTTTCAACTCGATTCCTGCCGAATACCAGACCATGATGATGGAAGTTGCCTTTGAGACCTACAAGGATAATCAGGATCTGGTTGTCTCTAAATCGAAAGACTACATCAAAGAGATGGAAGGCGAGGGAGTAACGGTTCTCGAAATCGATAAGACTCCTTTTGTAGAAGCCGTGCAGCCTGTGTATGATGATATGGGTTTTGCTGAGCTCAGAGATGAACTCTATGCGGAACTCGGGCTGTAAGTAAACAGTAAAAACTAAAAATGCTACCGGCAGATCTCTGTTTTTCAGGAATCTGCCGGTTTCTTGAGTTTATACGGGAAAACGATGAATAAACTATACAACAGATACTGCAAGATCGAAGAGACCATTACGGGGGCAATATTTGTATCGATTGTCATCCTGGTCTTTTCGGCCGCTTTCCTTCGTCTGTTCGACAGACCCTTGGTGTGGGCCAACGACATTGCGAAGTTTCTTTTCGCGTGGGCCGCCCTCTTGGGAGCCGATGTCGCTATGCGGAACTCACGCTTGGTCGGGGTGGATTTCCTAGTCAAGAAACTGCCGCTCCGTACGGCAAAATTGCTGCGAATTTTTACCTTCTCGGTAATCATTGTTCTTCTCTCGTCTTTCGTGTATTTCGGGGTAGGCCTCAGCATCGAGAGCTACGACAGGAGTTTTCAAACGCTGTCGTTTATGACTTATTCTGTGGTGACGGTATCTCTGCCCGTAACATCCCTGCTGATGATTCTTACTGCCTCCATCAAGATCTACAAGCTGATTAAATATTTCAACGATGATGACTACGACATCTACAGAGACAGCAGACGAAAGATGACGGTGGATTGAGGAGATAGACAAATGACCTTATTAGTAGTGGTCTTTTTTTCCTTGCTGATTATCAATATGCCGATAGGCTTTACCGTCGGAATCGCCGGCACCGCCTTCTTCCTTGCCAGCGATTACATTCCCTACTCTATCACGATACAGAGAGTTGTGGCCCAGACCCAGTCGATTGCCTTTCTCGCGGTGCCCTTCTTTATCTTTGCGGGAAACCTCATGAACAAGACCGGCATCACATCCCGACTTCTCCGCTTTGCCGCGCTCCTTACGCGCAGGATGGCAGGAGGCATGGCACAGGTCAACGTGGTACTCAGTACCATGATGGGAGGGGTTTCCGGCTCGGCGGTAGCCGATGCATCCATGCAGGCGAGAATTCTCGGCCCCAGCATGATCCGTCAGGGCTATCCCAGAGGATATACCGCCGGAATAACCTGCCTCTCGGCACTCATAACTGCAACTATTCCCCCGAGTCTCGGCCTCATCCTCTACGGCTTTGTCGGTGAGGTCTCCATCGGAAGATTGTTCGTTGCCGGTATCATTCCCGGCTTACTCATGATGGTGTTTCTCTCGGTGACCGTCACCATAACCGCAAAAGCGAAGCACTACGACATGCCCGACCCCGATGCGAAACCGCCCACCGCGAAGGAGATTCTGCACGACTTGAAAGACTCCATCTGGGCTCTCATGTTCCCGGTGATTCTTATTGTCGGTATCCGCTTCGGCGTCTTCACCCCCTCGGAAGCAGGGGCCTTTGCCGTGGTATACGCGCTGTTTATCGGCAAATTTGTCTACAAGGAGCTGACCTGGGAAAAGTTCAAGGAAGCGCTGAAGGATTCTTTCATCGACAACGGCGCGATAATTCTGATCATCGCTCTTTCGGGCATATTCGGCTACGCACTCTCTCTCGAGAATGTTCCGGGAAAAATCGGTTCGGCCCTAGTAATGATAACGGAAAATCCCCAACTCATGCTGATCGTAATTGTACTCTTTCTCGTAGCCGCCGGCATGTTTATCGACAGCAATGTGAATGTGCTGCTCCTTACCCCGATATTTCTTCCGGTGGTGAGGAATGTGGGCATAGACCCCGTTCATTTCGGCATCCTCATGATGACGATCGTTACCATGGGCACCATGACCCCCCCGGTGGGTACGGCCATTTACACAGTAAGTCAGATTCTCGATGCACCGCTCGATCAGTTTATAAGAGAATCGCTTCCCTTCTACGCCGCCGTTGTGTTCCTTGTGCTCGTAATGATTTTTATTCCACGAGTCATTCTGTTCTTACCGAATCTCATCTATTAGCTGCCGCGGCAAGCGAGGAATCTCTGTAGTGCTAAAGGTAATGATTATAGGCGCCGGAGCGATAGCACCGGCGCATATCGAAGGGTATTTGAATTTTCCCGAGAGGGCGGAAATTCGGGTAATCGCCAATCCGACCGTCTCCAGGGCGCAGAAACTGGCAGAGAAATATGATATAGATGTGCGGACCACCGATGCATTTGAAGAGGAGCTCTCTTCGGTAGATGTTCTGTCTGTCTGCACCCCTCCTTCCCTCCACCGGGACATTGCGGTGCGGGCCTTGGAGGCGGGGAAGCATGTGCTTCTGGAAAAGCCGATGGCACTGTCCCTCGAAGAGTGCGATGCGATTATCGCCGCCGCGGAAAGAGGGGGAGGGAAACTCTCGATAGTCGCACAGAGCCGCTTTATCACCTCGATCCGCAAGGTGCTGCAGATTGTGCAGAGCGGTGCCTACGGCAAACTCCTCTTTGCGCAGATAAACTCCTTTTGGTGGCGGGGACAGAACTACTACGATCTGTACTGGCGGGGAGTCTGGGAAAACGAAGGGGGAGGCTGTACCCTTAACCATGCGGTCCATCACATCGATCTGCTCCTCTGGGCGAAGGGGCTGCCGAAAACCGTGAGTACCTTTATGAGCAATGTGCAGCACGATAATTCCGAGGAAGAGGATCTTTCGATGAGTTCTCTCCTCTATCCCGATGGGACTATGGCCCAGATCAACAGCTCGCTCATTCACCATGGAGAGGCGCAGAAGCTCGATTTCCAGATGGAGAGGGCGGGCCTCTCGCTTCCCTTTACCGTTCATGCAAATGCCGCCCGGTCGAACGGATTCCCTTCGGAAGACGAAGAGACGGTCCGTAAAATACAGGACGAGTATGAAGAGCTCGAAGCGTTGAAGTATGAGCATCATACCGGGCAGATCGACGATTTTCTCCACAGCATAGAAAGCGACACCACCCCCCTCATAGACGGGAGAGAGGGGAGAAAGACGATAGAGTTGATCACGGCAATATACAAGTCTGCAATCACGGGAGGGCGTGTTGACCTGCCTTTGGCCCAAAATGATCCCCACTACACTTTTGCAGGACGGATAAAAGACGCGGTGCGGTATAACGAAAAGAGAAGAAGTGTTGATACCTTTGGTGATTCCGCCATTACCTCGTTCAAAGGAAAATTCTGACTTAGGATGTAAAGAGTATGCTAGTACACAGCGAAAGAATTGGGAAACTGGAAGCGCGAGTATATGCAGACCGGGAATCGATGGGAAAGGCCGTTTCTTTGGAGGTAATTGAGGCCATCGCAGCGCTCCTCGAAGAAAAGGAGCATATAAATATGCTCTTTGCCGCCGCTCCTTCGCAGCAGGAGCTCCTCGACGGGCTGCGCTCATCCGGGGCCATCCCCTGGGAGCGTATTCACGCCTTTCATATGGATGAATACATCGGCTTAGCGCCTTCCGCCCCACAGCGTTTCGGCAACTTCCTCGACAGGGCCTTGTTCGACCATGTACCGCTTAAGAAGGTCTTTTACCTCGACGGTTCGGCCGATGATGTGGAGGGCGAATGCCGGCGGTATTCGGGGCTCTTGGAGGAGTATCCCCTCGATATTGCCCTGCATGGAATAGGCGAGAACGGACACATCGCCTTCAACGATCCGCCTGTGGCGGACTTCAATGATCCTCTCAAGGTAAAGGTGGTGAGCTTGGACGAAGTGTGCCGCCGGCAGCAGGTACACGACGGATGCTTTTCTTCGATAGAAGAGGTCCCTATCCAGGCGATAACCGTAACTATTCCCGAATTGATCCGCCCGAAGCACCTCTTCTGCACGGTTCCGGGGGCGCAGAAGGCTCCCGCCGTCAAGGCCGCCTTATTCGGAGAAATCGCCGAATCGACGCCCGCCTCGATACTGCGGAAGACAAAAACCAAGCTCTTCCTCGACAGAGAAAGCGGGGAGTCTCTCCTCTCTTCACACTAGTAAATTCGAATAGGGCGAAGTCTTTCTTCATACGAGCTTTTTCTGCTATAGTGATACTTCAATTTCTAAGGGGACGCAGGTGCTCACGGTTAAGGACGTATCGAAAAACTACGGTTCTTTTACGGCGGTAGAGGATATCAGCTTATCTCTCGAAAAGGGTGAGGTCGTAGGTCTTTTAGGTGCAAACGGCGCCGGAAAGACTACTACGATGAATATGATCACCGGCTATTTCCCGCCGTCCAGCGGCAGCATCCGGCTCTCGGGCCATGACCTTATGCAGGAGCCGTTGGAGTACAAGCGGAATATAGGCTACCTCCCGGAAAACCCTCCCCTGTATTTGGATATGTCGGTAAGGGAGCAGCTGCGCTTCGTCTGTTCGGCAAGAGGGATTGCGCGTACCGAGCGGGAAGCGGAGATCGAGCGGGTGTGCGCTCTCAGCAGCATTTCGCATATGCAGCATCGGATCATACGCACCCTGTCGAAAGGGTATAAGCAGAGGATGGGAATTGCGCAGGCGCTGATAGGAGAGCCGAAGCTTCTCGTCTTAGACGAGCCGACATCGGGTTTAGATCCGCAGCAGATCGTCGAAATAAGAGAGCTGATAGAGAAACTGAAAAGCAGCCATACGGTTCTGATAAGTTCGCATATCCTCTCGGAGGTTGCATCGGTTTCGACGAGGATCGTCATCCTGCACAGGGGGAAAATCGTCGAGGATCAACCGGTGGGTGATATTCTATTATCTTGCGAACAGACCCCCGTCTTACGGCTCCGTATCTATGGAGATGCGGCAGCAGTACAAAAATTGATTTCGGAGGCCTTTGGTGTAGAACAGATAGAAATTAAGGAGTCACCCGAGCATGGCTGCGCGGATTATGACATCAGTCTCGCGAAAGGGCATGATATAAGAAAAGACTTGACGGAGCTTCTTGCGCGGCACGGCTTCGCTATTATGGAAATGAGGATGAAGAGCAGGACGCTCGAAGACGTGTTTATCGAATTAATCAAAAGAGGGTAATGGGTTCTATGCGTGCAGTTTTTACTAAAGAGCTTAATCACTACTTTACCTCTCTTATAGGGTATGTGTTTCTCTCCATTCAGTTCTTTCTCTGCGGTTTTATTTTCAGCTCCGGCAATCTCCTCGCACAAAGCGGCGACATCAAGAGTTTTTTCTCCGCCATTTTTACCGTACTTGTTTTTCTCGTACCCCTTTTGACTATGAGACAGTTTTCGGAAGAGAGAAAAATGAAAACCCACCAATTATTGTTTACCCTGCCTCTGTCGACCCGGGATATAGTGCTGGGAAAATTTTTCGCTACGCTTGCGGTAGCCGGAGTAGGACTGGTGATGACCTTGGTATTCCCGCTGATTCTTTTTTTATTCGGGGCTTTCGAGTTTCTGCTTACGCTGGGCAACTATGTCGGTATTGCACTCCTCCTCGCTTCTGTTGTTTCGCTGGGTTTGTTTCTCTCTTCGCTGAGTGAAAATCAGGTAATTTCGGCAATTATCTCCTATGCGGCAATACTGTTGCTCTGGCTTTCCGACACGATAGCCGCTCTGGTGTCGAACAATTATATTATCTCTATTGTCAAAATCTTCTCCTTGAGAAGAAACTATATTGATTTTACCTATGGAATCTTCAATCCGGCTGCCATTATATACTATCTTATCGTAACGACGCTGTTTCTTGTCTTTACCGTTCTTGTACTGGATAACAGGAGGCAGTAGGTGATGTTTCATATCCGTACGAAGCGTGACAAAGCTGCCCGTCTTACAAAAGCGGTTTTCGTCGGGCTGACAATCGCTGCCGCCGCTGCCGGAACGGTTTTTATCAATCAAATAGTTGAGAACTACTCCCTTAAATTAGACATGACGGCGAACAAACTCTACGAGTTGAGCCCGACCAGCCGCAGCGCAGCGGCTTCGCTTCAGAATGCGGTTGAGATAACAGTATTCAATAGTGAAGAAGACTACGTTATCATGCTGAGAGAGTTCTTGAAAAAGTATGAGAACTTGAGCAGCTTGATTGAGCTTACCTATGTCGACCCCTATGAAAACCCTGTACTCGTAGATCATTTTAGGCAGAAGGGGCTCACAGTAAAACTCAATGATCTCGTCGTGGAGGGCCGCTTCAGAATGAGGTCCTTTTCTGTAGAAGATCTCTACATCATGAATGCAGAGAAGACCAAAGTAAAGGGATTACAGGCCGAGCAGCAGCTGACCAGCGCTCTTTTGTATGTGAACGATCAGTCGATTTCTAGGGTAGGGTTCACCGACGGTCACAACGAAAGGCCCTCCGCCTCTCTCATCGAGCTCTTCGAAGAGAATAACTACGAAGTAGACCGGGGAAGTGTGGCTCGACTTCTCGCAGATCAGCCGTCGATACTGGTCGTCGCTTCTCCGAATCGTGATTTTAGAGCCGAGGAGGTGGAGCTGCTGGAGAGATATTTGAGTAGGGGAGGATCCTTGATGTTCTTTCTCGGTCCCTCTCTTACTCCATTGAATGAGCTGGAAGACCTGTTGGAGGAGTGGGGGATTGTTCTCGGCAGCGAGCTGGTCGTGGAGAAGGAAGGCTACACGGGAAACAATCCGGTCAACGTCGTACCGATGTACGCACCCCATGAGATAAACCGCCGCTTTGCCGAAAACCGGGTTTTTCTCACCATGCCTTCGTCTCGGAGTCTCTACAAGAATCCGAATGCAGGTGCGGCCTATGATGTTCGGGCCGTACTGGTAACGACGGGTGATGCCTACGGAAAAACGGGGTACCAGTTTGAAAGCACGGAGCGAAAAGAGTTCGACAAGGGCGGCCCCTTTTTTCTCGCATTGACTTCGTCGAAGACCGTGGTGCTTGATGGAGAGGAGCGGGATGCAAAGGTTTTTACTGCCGGAAGTCAAAACATATATGGCGATGACCTTCTTGGGTATACAAGCTATGCCAATGCGGAATTTCTCGTTCAGGTCATTAACTGGATGAATGAACGAGAGACGGGTATCACTATTGCTCCAAAGAAGATCGAAGCCGCTCCGTTGAACATACTTTCCTCCCATGCGCTGCTGATAGGGGTGCTCATTACCGTACCCATCCCGCTCTTTATATTGAGCCTTGGTATACTTATTGTTTTTCGCAGAAAGAGGCTGTCATGAATCTGGTAAAAGGTATTAGAGTATCCGCGGCTCTGCTGGTGCTGTTTCTGTTATTGCTCGCGGGAATGTATCTGCTTGAGAGGAATGAGGAGGAACCTTCTTCGAAATTGGAAGAGACGCAGATCGTAGATATCCATGTTGGGCAAATCGCAGCGGCGGCCGTCTCTCACGGAGATGTCCGTTTCGGGCTCATTCATCGAGCACCGGGAATCGTCATGGAACCACCGGTGGAGGGGGAAGCATTCTCGCAGGAGGAAATGCAGGCCTTTCTCTATCGCTTGTCGAAGCTTCGCGCGTTAGGAGCGGTTTCCAGAAAAAAATCTCTGCAAGTCTATGGTTTGGATCCGCCTCGAGCACGTATAAGTCTCATACTAAAAGACGGGGAGAAGATCCGCTTAGCCTTGGGAGAAGAAAATCCAATAAACGAAAGCAGTTATGCGGCGAGAGAGGGGGTAGATGCACTCTATCTCATTTCTAAAAACGACGCAGAGCTGTTTCTGAAGCAGCCGAAAAATTTTAGAAACCGGACCATACTCCCGAAGATTGAAGCGCAGGAGCTGGGCCGGATAGAGGAGATTCGCCTCGAATTCGAGTCCGAGCACAAGGAGGATTTCACCGTACGGAACACATCCGGATTTCAATTTACCCTGAGCGAACCCTTCGAGTACAGCTTGGATTACGGAAGCGTGCTCTCGGAGCTGGTTTTTCCCCTTATTTCACTCACGCCGGAAGCGGCGATGGATGAAACGGAGGTCCCGGAGGGGATATCGGAGCTTGAAGACGGCGCCGTTTTCCGGCTGAAAATTCTGCTCGATCAAAGGCCGTACACGCTCTCTTTTGAAGAAGGGGAAGATGCCTATTATGTGCGCAGAGATGATCTTTCTCGTGTATATAAAATCGCGAAAGAAGCGGTGCCGTGGGGAAGTCTTCAGCATCGGGGTCTCATGAAAGACGCGGTGTATCACATAAATATTTCCGAGATCGATCGGATCCTCATTTCCTCCGGAAAAGGGGAATATGCGTTAAAGATAAGCGGGCAGGCAACGGCGCTCACCGGTGAGCTGCGGGGAAAGAGCTTAGCGTATCCCGAGCTCATGGATCTCTTTACCAGCCTTTTTCGCACGGGAATTGCCGAGTTCGTACACGGCATATCCGCGGAAGACCTGAAAAAAACTGAAGATCCGGTTTTACAGTTTCAAATTTTTAAGAAGGACGGCAGCATTGACGAGTTGGAGTATTATGAGAGAAATGAGAGTGAAACGTATGTCTCTGTAAATGGAAAGGTGAAATTGAGCACGTATAGTACCCGCGTTCGAGCGCTCAAAAACACCATCGGCAGGATAGGAGAAAAAGAGGAGGAGTAAGATAAGATGGAAAGAGCGTTTTCTCGGGCTATTGACAAAAATCCCCGCCTTTGTTAATCTCCGCCAGTCAAACACTTACGCCCTTGTAGCTCAGTCGGTAGAGCACCTCCATGGTAAGGAGGGGGTCATCGGTT
>CAZQNO010000050.1:0-21298 GCA_964594775.1 uncultured Spirochaetaceae bacterium | reverse complement strand
GTCCCGCTACCAATCTTCAGGCGAATGGGATATACTTTAGGCCATCATGAATGCCGGCGATGAAATTTTATTCAACATCAACCAAGTGGCCAAGCAGATAGGTGTGGTCCCCGGTACGATCCGCAACTGGGAAAAAGAGGGTCTTTTCGCCGCCCGGCGAACGGAAAACAACTACCGGGTCTACCGTTTCGAAGACATCGGTTTTCTCCAGCGGGTAAAGGAACTCTCCATAGACCAACGCCTGAGTTACGATATTATCCGGAAAATGCTCCGTTTGCAGATCATGCAGCAGAGTTCGGAGCAGACCGATGCAAACGGCCCCCCACAGCTGTCCAAGAAATTTCTCAGCAAGAAATGGCGAACCCTGCGGGAAGAAGCGGGCTACACTTTGGATGAGGTCAGTACCGGCCTCGGCATAAGCCCTTCGTATCTGAGCAAGATAGAAACGGGACAGGCAAACATCTCATTCGACGTCCTGCAGCGGCTGGCGAAGTTCTTCAACCAGAACATTCTCTATTTTTTCGAAGAGGAAGAAAAGAGTAATGCTAAACTGATAAAACGGGGAGAGGGTTCGGCCATCGACATCGGGCTGGAAGGCGTCCGGATCCGCAACCTGGTGGCGGAAAAAACCGCCCATGTAAAAAGCATGATGTACACGATCGACCCCGGCTGCGGCAATTATGTCAATCACAGCCATTTCGGTGAAGAGTTTATCCATCTCTTGAGCGGCAGTCTCGAGTTCACCCTCAACGAAACCCAGGTCTACCGCCTGGGGCCTGGAGATTCTCTCTTTTTTCACTCAGCAGAGACCCATCGCTGGATAAACGACGGTGACGAGGTGAGCACCGCCCTCTGGATCTACTCCCCCTTCAAGGACTAGATCCGGAAGTTCGCGGCTCCATGCTTTGAGCCGTAAAGCTCAGCGGTTGAATTCGGCCTTCAATTTTTCCACCGCCTCTTCGAGCACCTCTAAGGAAGTGGCATAGGAAAAGCGGATGTAGCCCTTTCCCGTCGGCCCGAAAGAGCTTCCCGGGATACTGGTGATCTTTACCTTCTTCAAGAGGTATTCGGCAAAGGCCCAATCGTCCTCGTTATGCCGGGAAATATCGACGAAGGCGTAGAAGGCTCCGTCCGGCTTGGCACAGCGAAATCCCTCCACCTCGTTGAGGGCCGTTACAAAGTAGTCCCGCCGTTTCATATACTCCTGCCGCATGCGCTCGGTATCTTCCTGAGGTCCTGTGAGGGCCGTGGCATAGGCCTTCTGTGCAATTATGTTGGGACAGATATTGGCGAGAGACTGGAATTTAACGATTTCCCGGATGATCTGTGCATCGCCGGCGGCAAAGCCGATCCGCCAGCCGCACATGGCGTAGTCCTTAGAAGCGCTTCCGACAGTCACCACCATAGAGGGATCCTTCGCGTATTTGGCCATGGGGGCGTGTCCGGTATCGTAGATCACCTTGTCGTAGGCCTCGTCGGAGAGGATGTAGAGCCCATGCTCCGCCGCCAATTCCCCGATCCGCGTCAGTTGTTCGGCATCCAATATTCCGCCGGTGGGATTGCTCGGCGAATTGAGCATGATCACCTTCGTTTTATCGCTTATGAGCTTCTCCAGTGCATCGATGTCCACAGCGAAGTTCTTCTCCGGCAGCAAGGGATACAAAACCGGCACTCCGTCGGCATCACGGATAATGCCGTCGTAGGAGGCAAAGCCCGGATCGGGCCGCAGCACCTCGTCGCCCGGATCCACCAGGACCCGGAGGGCCAGGTGAAGTCCGCCGCTCGCTCCGTGGGTAATGACGACTTCCCCGTTGGGGTCGTAGCGGACACCGTAATCTTCGAACCAGCGTTCGGCCACCGCTTTCCGCGTCTGCGGCAGCCCGTTCGTCGGTGAATAGCCGATAAAACCTTCGCCGAGGATTCGGCGGCTCTCCTCCAAAATATAGTCGGGGGTATTGAAATCGGGTTGGCCGACCTCAAGCCGCGTGAGCCCCGTCATCTGTGAAGCCATATCGAAGATCTTCCGAATCGGCGATGCCTGAATCGCCTCGGTTCTTCGTGCAAAATTGTTCATTATCTACCTTCCTCCTTACGAGCTATTTTACTTTGCTTATAATTCTCTTTTGCAATGATAGGAAAGTAATACGAATTCGTCAAGGGTAATTTTTGCAAAGACGATGAAGCAAATTCTCAAGATAGAAGTCAATAGAATTCCCGCAGAAGAATAGCTCTGCTACTCTCTTTTTTCTTGTCTTCCCCCGCACGCCGTGCTATCATATGCCCAATTAGGGTACGCCTTTTTGCACCTGCCTTGCTCGAAAACATTTCAGCGGTCTTACCCCGATCCCATTTAAACTATCGGAGGTGTGTAATGGACCTGCAATTTCGATCAAAGAGAGCACTCTTGTGTGCCGTTGTTTTACTCTTCGTCTTTTCTGCAGCTGCCGCGGCGGAGCCCCAGTCCTTCGACAATCCGACCTATGATCTCGGCGCCAGTATCGGACTGTGGGCAAGCGGCGACATCTACTTCGGTCTTCCCGACGACTACTATGAAAAGGACGGCTCCTTTCTCTTCCGCGCCTTCATCGACGGATACCTCATGCCGAAGTTCGCTACCGGCGTCTACATCAATCTGTCCAAGGTTACCATCAGCGACTTCGACGAAGAGGGAACGATGTTCGAACTCGGCGTCTCCATGAAACCGCGATTCATGCTCTCCCCGGAGGCGGCGATAAAGCCCGGTCTCAATCTCGGCTATCGAACAACCGACGCAGATTCAGACGCCGCCGAAAGCGAAGGTCTAGGGATCAACCTCAGCATCGAACTGCAGTACCAACCTCCGTCCATGAAAGAGAACGGACTTTACCTATTTCTGGACACCGGCTTTTTATCTCAGCCGACAGGCGGCAACGATGATCAGGATATCAACTTCGCGCCGATCTTCTACATAGCGGCGGGTCTGGGAATCTAAGAAACCCTTCACCGGGGGAATGCGGGTTCCACAGTCAATTTACCGGTACTCCTCCCGGTGCATCCCCTGATACACGTCTGTCCTGGCGGCAGAAATATCGAGCTCGTAGCGGTTGTAGCGGTATTCGAGCTTTAGCTCCAGTTCGACGAGGCCGAGGACGGTCTCTTCGTTCTCGCTGCCCGGTTCCTCCGGCACATCGAGCCTGAGCGTCTCTTCAGCCCCGTCGAATTGAAGGTCGAAACGAAGACGCGTGCCCAGGGGGCTGCCGCTCTCCGCCCCTGCCTTCAACACTCCCCTCCGCAGCTCGCCCGCTCTATCGGTAAACTCGAAGGGATACTCGGCCCGAAAGGCCGCCAACTCGTCCGACGAAGCGAAGTCGGCATCCTCCCGCAGAATCCACTGCATCCGATAGAGGAAGTCGTTGAAGTGCCGGCTTTCGTCGCGGACCACCGATTGTCTGCCCGGCCGCACCAGCACTTGCGTCTCCCAATCGCGGAAGGTGATCTCGGGAAGATCGATTACCCCAAAGTTCTTGCTGAGATGGGTACGCACCCGGTGTCGGCCGGGCCGCAGTGTATCGACGATGAAAGCCTCCGTAGGCCGACCCGTCGTATAACCGACAAACTCTTCGTCTACGAAAATTTCCGCGTCGATGAGTGGAGAAAAAACGGCAAGACTGCCCGGCTCCTCATTCTTCATGCTGATGATCGAACGGCTTCCCTCCTCGGTGATGAAGGAAATCTCATTACCGGAGAGATCACCGGCGACCTCTCCGGCAATCGCATGGATCGTGTTCTCGTCGGTCCCGCGCCGCCGGTAGACCGTAACTTCCCCGGTCTCTACGGAGATAAGACGGATAATAAAAAGAATATCGTCTCCAAGATGAACGTACTCACCCCGCAGGAGGAAGTCGGCTCCGCTTAAGCCCCCGACTTCCCGCAACTCAGCCTCTTCATTGAGGAGTCCGCTGAGGGCGAGACGCTTCTCCTGCAGCACCGCATCGAGATCGCTCCTGCTGACGATTTCGATTTTTCCGGCTGAAGAGAGATCGAAGGACAAGAGGGCTTCGGCGATTTTACCCAGATACTCGGAACGGGGATCTCCCGATGAGTTCTCAAGAGGCAGTATGGCGAGAGACGTAGGATCCCCGTCATCGGCGAAGGCGAGCTGCGGCGAGAGGACCCCCAAGCCGGCAAAGATGAAAAAGAGCAGAGCCGCTGCACGTGTTCGACTGATCATCTACTCCTCCTTGAACGGGGAATTATACCACATTTTCGATTTCTTAAGAAAACCCTTGTACTCCGGCCGGCTTTGCACTATAATAGTATTAGTAGAGTTTTTGGAGTTAGATTTGACCGGCACTGAGACAGGGCGTACACTCACTTCCGCCGGCACCATTTTGCTTGTGGAAGATGAGGCTCTCCTCGCACTGGACGAGGCGGCGACGCTGCGCAGTCACGGCTACGATGTCGAGATTGCCCACGATGCGGCAAAGGCCATAGAGGAGGCCCGAAACAGCGTAATAGACCTCATCCTCATGGACATCGACCTCGGTAACAATGAGACCGACGGCACAGAGACAGCGAAAATTATACTCGAGGAGAGGGAGATACCCATCGTCTTCATCTCGAGCCACACCGAAAAAGAACTATTCGAAAAGACCGAAGGCATCAGCTCCTACGGCTACGTGCAAAAGTCGGGAGGTGAGGCGGTCCTCATGGCCTCGATCCATACGGCACTCCGCCTCCACGCGGCGCAAAATGAAATTCGGACTAAGAACATTCAGCTCAACACTCTTTTAGACAACGCCGACGATCTGGTGAGCCGATTCGACCGAAACAAGAGACATCTCTACGTAAACCGTGCCCTCTGTGCCGCCGCCGGCATTTCCTTTGAAGACTATATTGGTAAGAAAATCGAAGAACTCTGTCCGTATAAAGAGCTTATTGCACAATGGAATAATGCTCTCGATGAAGTATTTGCCGCCGGCCGTGCGAAAACAATCGAAATCTGCTTCCCTCATGGCGGCGGCGAGAAATCCTATGAGTGTCGTATAATCCCGGAGCTGATCGAAGACGGCAGCGTCCAAACGGTGATGACGGTCTCCCGGGACATCACCGACAGAAAGGAGTCCTACCGCAGGATCGAGGCTTCGGCGCACAAATTCCGCTCTCTCGTAGAAAACACCCGGGACTGGGTGTGGGAGGTCGATGCGGAAGGAAGATACACCTACGCCAGCCCCAATGTCGTTGATATAGTCGGTTATACCCCGGAGGAGATCGTCGGCAGCATGCCCTTTGACTACATGCCTCCTAAAGAAGCCGAACACGTCGGAGCACTATTTTGCAGGCTCAAGGAACAGGGTGAACGTATCACCGACCTTGAGCACCGACTGATTCATAAAGGCGGTCACGAGTTGAACTGCATCGCCAACGGGACTCCGCTCATAGACGAAAAGGGCGAGGTTCGCGGCTACTTCGGCACCTGCCGCGACATCAGTAAAGAAAAACAGATCGAGCGGGAGCTCAGGGAGAGCGAGGAGCGCTTTCGCAAAGCCTTCGATACCCCACATGTGGCAATTGCTATAAGCCGTCAAAGCGACGGCTCCTATATAGAGGTAAACCCGGGATTCGAGAAGATCACCGGCTACGGCCGGGAAGAGCTCTTGGGACACAGCTCGCGGGAGCTGGGATTCTTCAGCCCCGAGCAAAGAAAGGAACTCACAACAAAAATTTTGGGACAGGGGCATCTGATAAATCAAGAGCTCACTTATCCGACAAAAACGGGGGAGTTGAAGACCATCCTCTTTTCCATAGGGCCTCTGATACTACATGGGGAGGACTGCTTTCTTGCATCCATGGTCGACATCACAGAGACCAAACGCATGAGCGACAAACTAAGGGAGAGCGAACAGCAGAAAATGCTCATTCTCAACAGCTCCGCCGAGTTGATCGCCTACTACGATCCTCATTTACGAATCCTGTGGACGAACCAAAAATCCGCCGCATCAGTCGCAAAGACAGCAGATGAGCTGATCGGAAAACAGTGTTATGAGATCTGGCAGGGAAGAGAACAGCCCTGCGCGGATTGCCCCGTCCTTCGGGCAAGGGAATTGAAGGAGCCTCAGCAGGCTACTATGCAAACCCCCGACGACCGTTTCTGGCAGATACGCGGCTATCCCGTCCTCGATGAATCGGGAGAAGTTCAAGCCCTCGTGGAGTTTGGGCAGGACATTACCGAACAGAAACGGAGCGAAGATGCCCTGTACAAGACCCTCGAAGAAAAAGATCTCTTGATGAAGGAGATAAACCACCGGGTCAAAAACAACCTCCTCATGATCTCTTCGCTCATTCATCTAAAAGAGACTTCCCTAGAGGATTCTGTAGATCTTTCGGACATTGAACATCAGATCGATGCCATACGAATCGTCCACGAAGAACTCTACCGCTCGGGAGAATTCACCCATATAAACCTGCGCACCTATGTGGACGACATTCTCAACACCCTGTTCTCCGGTTTTTCTGAAAGAAGGGTGAATATCATCAACGAAGTAGAACCGCTCTCCCTCCCCACAAGGAGTGCCATGCCCTTCGGCCTCATCATCAATGAACTTGCCACAAACGCGATTAAATACGGTTTCTCTCCAAAGGAAGAGCCCCTCTTCTCCGTTCACTTTCATTCCGACAGAGATACCGGACAGTACAGGGCCTCTATCCACAACAACGGCCGCCCCTTTCCGCCGGAAATAGATCTGGAGAATCCCGACACCCTCGGGCTGCGCCTCGTTTCCACCCTCGTGCTGCAGCTGCGCGGAACGATAGAAATAACGAAGAGCCCCTCGCCCACCTTCACCATCATGTTTCCAATTGACGAATCCTGAAATAGGGAAAAACTCCGGCCGTTGCGACTACAGGAAGTATCGATAAGCGGAAGGAATCGCATCCGCACCTGTTCTTTCCCGCTTAACGGGGTCTTTTACCCCCCCCCCACATTTAAAAAAGATTCGGCAGGAGGAGCCGTGGGATAAAGAGGCTGATGTTGGGAAAGATGATGATGAGGGCGAGAACCAAAAGCATTGCGAGGAGAAAAACTCCCACCTCCTTCAGTGCCTCGGTTGCATTAATTCCCGCTATCTCGCTGGCAATGAGAAGGCAGAGGCCGTAGGGGGGAGTTATGAGTCCGAAACTCAAAGAAACAACTCCGACGATGGCGAAGTGAAGGGGATGGATTCCCGCGAAAGAGGCAAGAGGACTGAGCAGGGGTCCAAGAATCACAATGGCGGGAATGGTGTCCATGAAGGTGCCGACGAGGAGGAAGATGCCGGCAATTATAAAGAGCATTACGGTAGGAGAGGAAGTAACGTAACCGATAGCCTCGACAAGGAATTGAGGAATTTTGAAGTAGGCAAGGACCCAACCGAAGATGGAGGCGGTTCCTACGGCGAAGAGCGAAAGGGAGGCGAGACGGATTGTCTTGTAGAGGAGCTTCGGCAGATGGTGAACCTTCAAACTACGATAGAGAATATAACCGAGAATGAGAGAGTAGACCACCGCGGCCAGTGAGGCTTCGGTAGGAGTGACGATGCCCCCTACAATACCTCCAATGATAATTACCGGAGTTAAGAGGGCAAAGATCGACTCCTTTCCACTTTCATAGATCTCCCTTAAGTCGATCCCCACCGCAACGGGATAGTTTCGCTTCTTCGCAAAAGCGTAGACGAGGACCATCTGAGCGAGGCCGATGAGAACTCCCGGGACAAGCCCGGCGAGAAAAAGCGCCGCCACCGAGGTGTTGAGCACTCCTCCCCAGACGACCATGTTGATACTGGGAGGAATTATGACCCCCATCACCGAGGAACACGCGGTCACCGCCACGGTAAAATGCGTGTCATACTTTTCCCGTATCATCGAGGGTATGAGAACGCTGCCGATTCCCGCCGCATCGGCCTGAGAGGAACCGGAAAGACCGGCAAAAAGCATGCTCACCACCACGTTTACATGTCCCAATCCTCCAGGAAGTGAGCCGACTAACGACTTGGTGAAGCGTATCAGCCGCTGTGTAATACCCGATTGGTTCATGATGTTCGCCGCGAGGAGGAAGAAGGGTACCGCTAAGAGAATGAATGAGCCGTAGGCATTCATCATTCTCTGCATCATCATCACGGGGGGTACCCGCGGCTCTAGGAGAAGAATGGGAACCACCGAAAACGCGAGGGCGAAGGAGACGGGCACTCGCAGGGTGATCAGAAGAATGAGCAGCCCGAACATGATGGAAAAGGCAATACCGGCACTCATAGCAGCTCCTCCTCTTCCTCAACAACGGGAATCCTTCCATGCACAAACTCCTCTATGATATTGTCGATGAGGAAGAAGAGCCAGGAGGTCCCTGCCACCGGCACCGAAATGTAGATTGTACCGAGATTGAGCCCGGTGAACTCCGACTCCTGGATATAACCCATCTTAAAAAACTGAAATCCGTAAAAAACGAAGACAAAGGTGAGCCCAAACATAAAGAAGTAATAGGCAATGCGGGTGCCTCGGTGAAGGGCAGGACTCAGCTCCTTCGGCAGGAAGTCGACGTAAAAATGGCGGCCCTCCTTTACTCCGACGACCGATCCGAGGAGGATGGCCCAAATGAGTGAGAAATTTGATACCTCCACGGTCCATAAAAACCGCGGAATAAAGGGGACGTACCTTCCGAGAATCTGCAGCGCCACAGCAATGAGGAGGGTGAACATAAGGATAATCAGGAGGGTCTTAAGAATACGGGCATACACATCGAGAATCCGGTGAAGCATCGGTACTCCTCTTTCACTTCGGGCTCACAAAGCGGCGGCCCATACCGAGCCGCCGCTTACATCGTCTTTATGCAGTCACTTACCTCAGAGACTCGATCTGCTCGTACACATCGGTTACATTGAGCTCTTCGGCATAAGCTTTGACCACGGGAAGGGCTCGTTCCTTCATCTCCGTAGTATCAAACTCATAAAGCTCGATCTTGCCTTCGCCTTCAAGCTGCTGCAGCGTCTCCCAATCCTTGCTCGATTCGGTTTCCCGCGCCCAATCGGCAGCTTCTTTACCCGCCTTGATAACGGCGGCCTGCAGATCCTTCGGAAAGCTTTGCAGGCGTTTCTCGCTGAAGCAGAAAGGGCGTACCGTGATGGTATGCTGGGTGAGGATGATGTTCTCGGCTACTTCGTAGAATTTCATAGTAATCAGAGACGAGGCCTCGTTCTCTAAACCGTCGACAACGCCGGTCTTAATTGCATTGTAAACCTCTCCATAATCCATCGGGGTCGCTTTGATACCGGTGGCATTGAAAACACGTGCCTGGATCGGAGAGCCCATGACCCGCATCAGAACGTCCGGTAAATCGGAAGTGTCCTGAATCGGATCCTTCAAGATCATGTTGCGCACCCCGCCTCCGGCGTAGCCAAGGATTCGTACTCCTTGATCCTCGAGGAGTTCCCTCTCGATAGCTTTGAAGACACCCCTTTCGATGCTTTTTTGCCAGTGGTCCCGATCGGCCCAAAGAAATGGAGTATCCATGAATGCGGCCTTCTTATTCCAGGTAGCGATCCAGGAAGGAGCGACAATGGCATAGTCTACCGAGACACCCTGCATCATGAACTCGAAGAAATCCTTCTCACCACCGAGGTCTCCGGAATGGTGCATATCCACCTCAAGGGGCCCGTCATAGTACTCCTTCACCAACTCGGCAAACTTATACTGAGCCTGGGTGTAGATATGATCCTTTGGAAGCTGGGTCGCTCCCACCAGCACGATGGGCTTCTCCTCGGCCTTCTCCGCTTTTTCAGCTTCTTTTTCGCCCTGCCCGCCGGCGAACAGCATTCCCAGCGGAAGGAGAATCAACACGACAATCACCGTTACCAATACTTTTGTTCTCATAAAGAACCTCCTTAGTGACCGTGTAAAACGGTTATTTTCTACATGCTACTCCCGGTAGCGCATATTGTCAATTAAAAATTTGAAATACTAAATACTAAATATATAATGAAACCTTTAGCTGCTTGCCATACCTGTACTCTTTCGCTATACTAGGATCGGAGCCAAACAGCTACTAAGCGTACAAAGGGATAATTATGCAGATGGAAGGGACCTATTTTGAACCCCTGTACAACAAGACAAGCCGTGCGCAGGATGTGTACGAGTCAATAAAAAAGGGGATTCTCTCCGGATATTGGAAGCCGGGCCACAGAATCAATGATCTCGAACTATCAAAGGATTTAGGCGTCAGCCGGGTTTCGGTTCGCGAGGCGCTGTCTAAACTGGTGGAAAACCAAATCGTTGAAAGGGTTCAGTGGAAAGGTTACTTCGTCAAGGACCTTACCGTCGAGGAATGTAACTCAGCCCTCGACATCCGCTTTGTTCTTGAGATGCTGGCGATAGAAAAGGTCATAGAAAAATTCGACGACGAGATCGGCAATCGTCTGCAAGAATCGATAGATATTGCAGAAAAGGACCTCGTCGAGGAACGAAGGGAAGAGTTTATGTACACGGACTTCCTTTTTCATGAGGTGCTCTACGAGGCCTCCGGAAACACGCATATCAAACATCTCATACACAACACCATGTTCCTCATCGATATCCTGCGACACATGGACAAGGGCGGGGAATTCGACCGTATCGGCCGTCTCAGTATCGAACAGCACCGACAGATGCTCAATTCGATGAGGGAAGATGACCATGCCCTCACCCTCGAGCTGATGCGCACGCATATTGAAGAACACCGTAAGCGGGTGCACAGGGCGCTTCAAACCTCCAATCCCGACAAAGTTACCAAACAGACCGGCGTCTAGATCTAAAAGGGTTTTTCCACCTCTTCGGCTTAAGCTGTCGGGGTTTATTTGCCGTCTTTTACCCTCATTTGCTATTAATCTTGTAATTTGTTATAATAAAAGGAGTAAAATATTGTAAAGAGAGGGTACCCCATATGGGAAAAAAAGAAAAAGACAAGAAGAAGCGCAGTAAGGCACAAAAACCCCTTGCGAACAGAATAATGATGATCTCTACCCACGGCTATTTTGCCGCCGAACCACCCCTCGGCGCACCGGACACGGGCGGACAGGTAGTTTACGTCCTCGAAGTGGCGAAAAAAATGGGCCAGTTCGGGTATAAGGTCGACATCTGGACCCGTCGATTCGAAGAACAACCGGAAACGGAAGAGGTTGATGACAACGTACGGATTATTCGCGCTCCCTGCGGCGGAAAGGACTTCATTCCAAAGGAGTATCTGTACAAAAAGATCCCCGAATGGGTGAAAAACGCAACGCGTTACATTGCCGAGAACGATCTCAACTACGCGTTTATCGACAGTCACTACTGGGATGCAGGGGTGGCAGGAGACATGCTCGCCGATCAACTGGGAATCGTTCACATTCACACCCCTCATTCCATCGGCAGCTGGAAGAAGGAGCAGATGCTCACGGACTTTCCCCACAGCGGCGATGAGTTCGAGGAAAAGTACAACTTCTCCGAGCGGATCAAACACGAAACCCAGCTCTATCGGGCCTCGGAACTCATTATCGCGACCACCCCTATTCAGGTGGACAAGATAGAGGAAGACTACGGAATTCCCAGAGAGCGCATTCGCATGATTCCTCCCGGCTACGACGACAACCGCTTCTTCCCCGTCGGCGAGCCGACGCGGCAGGCGGTACGTGCCCAGCTTGGCTTTACCGGCAAGACGGTCTTCGCCGTCTCCCGGCTGGCACACAACAAGGGGCTCGATCTCCTCGTGGATGCCTTTAAACTCGTAGCCGATCGTATTGAAGACGCGCGGCTCGTTCTGGCCATCGGTCATGAAAACCGGTCAAAATCGGAGGAGGAGATCTTTCAGAATCTCATCGCCCTCAGTAAAAAACATGAGATCGAGGATAAAGTCAGCTTTGTCGGTTTTATTCCCGACGAAGAGCTTCCCGACTACTACCGTTCGGCCGACCTCTTCGTCCTTTCCAGCCGCTACGAACCCTTCGGCATGACCGCAATCGAAGCGATGGCCAGCGGCACCCCTACCATTGTAACGATCCACGGAGGATTGGCCAGGGTTCTGGACTACGGAATCCACGCCATTTTCGCCGACACCTTCGACCGGGAAGAACTGGGTATATCGATGGTTACGACCCTGCGCTATAGAAGCCTCCACAAGCGGATGTCCGAACGAGGCGCCCAGATAGTCCGCTCACGCTTTACCTGGACCGGTATAGCACAGCAGATCCTCAACGCGGTGGAAAACAAAACCAGCGCTTTAGAGGCGCTTCACGTTAAGCCGAAAGACCACTTATAGGCGGGCAGACATGCGAGCAGACATGAAGGAGCAGATTCGACTCTTCTCTTCGGACTTGGACGGCACGCTCACGGGTAAACCCGACGCCACCCTTGCCTTTAGAAGGACTTGGGACCGCATGCGCGAGGAACGGGCAGCCGGCGGGCGTGCTGCCGAAGAGCGGCCGCTGCTGGTGTACAACTCGGGACGCTTGCTGCCCCACACCCTCGAACATCTCCAGCAGTGCGGTCTTCCGGATCCGGATTATCTCATCTGCGGTGTCGGCACCCTCATCTACGATTTCGGAGAACGGCACATAGTGAAGGTCTTCTCCGACACCCTCAACACCGGCTGGAACCGCCAACTGGTACGGGAGACGATACTGGAATACAAAGATATCGGAGAACAACCGCAGAAGTACCAGAACAAATTCAAATCCAGCTGGTATCTCCACGATGCGCCGGCAGAGAGAATAGACACTATTCGGCAGGACCTCCGCGACAGAGGGCTTTCGGTGAACGTAGTCTATTCCTCCAGCCGGGACCTCGATATCCTTCCCCTCTATGCCAACAAGGGCAATGCCCTTCGCTGGCTCCTCGACCGCCTCGAAATCCCTGCCGACCGCTGCCTCGTAGCCGGAGATACGGGAAACGATAATTCGATGTTTTATATCGAGGGAGTCCACGGCATCATCGTAGAAAACGCCCAGCCCGAGCTCCTTCTCGCCACGATGGAGCTTCCCACCTTTACCGCAACGAAACCCTTCGCCGACGGTGTCCTCGAAGGGCTCATCCACTTCGGCGTCATAGAGCGGGTGGCCGATGTGAGCGGCGAAGAGCTCACGCATCTGCAGTACGACCCGAAGCTCCACAGTCTCGTCCAGTCGGAGAGCTTCAAGTCCCTCAGCAACGAGCAGCTCGCCTTTATCGACGAAGCGTACGACAGAGCGGTCGATGCATTAAAGAGGAACATAACTCCCCTCGGCTTCTCCGCCTGCTCTCTCACCGACAACAGCTTCGGCAGCACCGACGAAAACTACCGGAGTGTCTGGGCCCGGGACGGGGCGATCACGGTGATGAACTCTCTCTCGATCGAAGACCCGGATATCCGGGCGGCCCAGCGGGTGACCCTCACTACCCTCCTGGAGCATGTATCCACCAGAGGACAGGTCCCCAGCAATATCCGCATCGACAGCGTCACTCCCGACTATTCCGGTGTCGGAGATATCGCCTCCATCGACAGCGGGCTGTGGCTCGTCATCGCCTTTTACCACTACATCCGCACGACGAGAGACTACCAGTTCATGCGCAACTGGGCGGGAGAGATCAATCACGCCATGGACTGGCTGGAGGCCCAGGACAGCAATGCAGATTCCCTCTTGGAGATTCCCGAGGCGGGAGACTGGATGGATCTTTTCGGCCGCAGCTACAACGTTCTCTACGACGAGGTGCTCTGGTACTCTGCCAATATCTGCCATGGGCGTCTGGCCGAGCTGCTGGGTGACTTCGACCTTGCCGGTTACCGGCTGCGGCTGGCGCAGAACATCAAGGAGACGATCAACCGAAAATTCTGGCCTTCGATAAAGACGGAGAACCCGAGGAGTTTCGCCGAGCAGCAGTTCTCCCTGGGAGACACGAGTTATCTTCTCGCCGAGATCACCCCCTTCAACTACGACTGGCGCTGCGACGTCTACGGCAATATCCTTGCCGCCCTGTTCAACGTGCTGAGCCTGGAACGGGCGAAGACGGCTTTTCAGTTTATGTGGGGGGTCGGCGCGAACGAACCGGGCCCGGTGGTCAATCTCTATCCCCCCGTCAGCGCCGGAGACCCTTCATGGAGGCCCTACTACACGGTCAATCTCCTCAACCTCCCCCACCACTATCACAACGGCGGGGTCTGGCCCTTCATCGGCGCCTACTGGGTCATGTTCATCAGCCGCCTCGGTCTGCGGGACCTGGCACAACAGGAACTCTACCGCCTGGCCCGGGTCAACCACCTCGGCATCGAGGAACCCTGGGAATTCAACGAATGGGTCCACGGGAAGACCGGAAGACCGATGGGAAAACGCTATCAGGCCTGGTCGGCGGCGGGCTACATCGGGGCTTATTACACTCTTCAGGTAGAAATGAGCGGCTGAGGAATTTCTAATCAAACATTTACTAGAGAGCATAAGAATCCCCCTTCATATTGAACTCCCATTGTGTTAGTATTTTTTCAATGAAGTATGAGGAATCCTATTTCAACGGTAAAGACGGGTCTTCCCGCTTTTTCAGGACTTGGCGCCCCGACGGCCAGGCAAAGGCCACCGTAGTGATATGTCACGGCTATGCCGAGCATTCGGGAAGATACAGAGAACTGTCCGAAAGATTCGTAGAAGCGGGCTTTGCCGTATGGGCCCACGACCATTACGGCCACGGCCGGTCGGACGGTCCCCGTGCCTTTATCGAGCGGATTGAGCTCCTGGTTGAGGACCTTCAGATCGCCATAGAAACCGTCGAGGCCCTGTACGACGGCGTTCCGATTTTCCTCTACGGTCACAGCATGGGCGGTCTTCTCTCCGCGTTAACCGCGGCAAAACAGGCCAAAGAAGAGACTCGACTCGCCGGTATAATTTTCTCGGCCCCCGCCGTGCGGATCATGCATACCAGCCCGGCGATTGTCCGGGCGATAGCCGGGATCATCCGCCTCTTCGCGCCGGCCCTTGCTCTCATTCCCTTCGATATAGACCATCTCTCTCATTCGAGTGAGGTAATCGAAGACTATCGCAATGATCCGCTGAACTATACGGGAAAGCTAAAAGTAGCGACGGGCTTGGAAATGGTGGAGGGAGAAAAGATGCTCGATGCCGAAAATCTGGCGGGGATCACGGCGCCCTCCCTTATTCTGCACGGAAAGGCGGACAAAAACGTTCCTCCCTTCGCCTCCCAGGCCCTCTATGACGGCATTTCATCAGCGGACAAGACCCTGAGGTATTTCGAGGATATGTATCATGAGCTGCACAACGAGGAGTGCAAAGAGGAACTCTCCTCTCTTGTAATATCGTGGCTCGAAAACCACGTATAGACCGGTAGAGCGGCGCGGGAGAACTGCGAAACACTGCGAAATTAAGAGCTTTTCCCCCTTACATCGGCGGCGTGTACAATCTCTCTCACCTCTTCTACCGAGAGTTTTTCTATAGCCGCCTCCTCCCGTTTTTCGTCGGGAAGACGGATATTTTTCGTGCCCAGCTTGATGTACGGTCCGTACTTTCCGTCGTAAATTGCCAATTTCTTTCCGAGTTTTTCGTCTTTTCCAAAGTCCCGGAGCACCCGGCTGCCGCCCCTTCCTCTCTTCGGTTCGGATAGGATCTCCAGTGCTCGGTCGAGTTCGATCTCGAAGAGATCGTCATTTTTCCTCAGAGATCTAAAATCACCGTCATGCACGATGTAGGGTCCGAATCGGCCCCTGTTTACTAAAACTTCCTTTCCTGTTTCGGGATGAACCCCCAGGCTTCGAGGCAGACTCAACTGACGAAGGGCGTCTTCGAGGCTTGCCTCCCTCGCCTTCATTCCTTTTTCCAGGGCCGCCCGCTTGGGTTTGGGCCCCCCTTCCACCACATCGCCCCGTTGGTAGTAGGGTCCGTAGCGTCCGGTCAGGCAGTAGATATTCTCGCCGGTTTCCGGATCCTGCCCCAGGGGCTCGGGCCCACGCTTCTGCAGTTCGATAATCTCTTTAAGCTCCTCTTCGGAGAGATCGGCAGGAGCGTATTCTTCCGGAATGGAAGCGTGGATTTCATTCTCCTCCTCATCGTGATAAATGATGTAGGGACCGTACTTTCCGACCTTTATTCCTTCGACCACATCGATATGCGGAAGCCGAATGGTACGCGCCTCATCGGCCTTGATGTTCTTCTCCCGGTTGTCCACCCGCCTCTTCAGGCCATCGGATCCGAGAAAGAAGGAGCGGAGGTATTCGAGCCGATCGATATCCCCAACGGCGACGCTGTCCAGAGAATCCTCCATGTCCGAGGTAAAGGAATACTCGATGAGATAGTGAAAATGGTCCTCCAAGAGCTGGATGACGGCAAAGCCGGTAAAGGTGGGGACCAGCGCATTTCCCTGCTTGCGTACATAGCCCCTGTCGAAGAGGGTATTGATGATGCTCGCGTAGGTCGATGGCCTGCCGATACCGAGGCTCTCCAAGGTTCTCACTATCGACGCCTCGGTGTAGCGTGCCGGGGGCTTTGTTTCGTGGTACTGCCCCTCCAAATCGAGGAGAGAGAGCTCATCGCCCTCCTCCATAGCCGGAAGGAAGGTTTCCTTGTCGTCGAGGGCTGCTTCGGGATCGTCCTTCCCCTCTACGTAGACTCGTATGAAGCCGGGAAACTCTATGCGGGTGCCGGAGGCGCTGAAAACGGCCCTTCCGGCCCGTATTTTCGCCGTAGTGGTCACCTTTCGCGCCTCGGCCATCTGACTGGCCAAAGTCCGCTTCCAGATGAGGCCATAGAGGGACTTCTCTCTTCCTTCGAGCTTCGCCTCGTCGGGATGGACGAACTTTTCACCGGCCGGACGGATCGCCTCGTGGGCCTCCTGGGCCGACTTGGTCTTGGAACTGTACTGACGGGCCTCCTCATAGAGATACTCCCTGCCGAAGAGCTCTTCTACCGCCTTCCGGGCACCTGAAATACCCTCCTCGCTCAGAGCGGGAGAATCGGTACGCATATAGGTGATAAATCCCTGTTCATAGAGACGCTGGGCGGTCCTCATCGTCTCGCGGGCGCTCATCCGGAGTTTTCGATTTCCCTCCTGCTGAAGGGTGCTGGTGATAAATGGCGGGGCGGGGCGGTTTTTTACGGGTTTTTCGCTCACCTGCTCGACGGTCCACGGAAGCTCTTCCAGTTCCTTCTCCAATTCCTTCGCCGTCGCTTCGTCAATGACGAGGAGCTGTTTGTTTTCCACGGTCTTGCCGGTTTTTGGATCGAAATCCTTTCCTCCGGCGATGCGGCTTCCGTCGACCGACTCCAGGATCGCTTCGAAGGATTTTTCCTGGGATTTCTCCTCGCCCCGTTTCAGCGCCGCCTTGAGGCCCCAGTAGACGGACTTGACGAAGCGTATCCGCTCCCGCTCCTTCTCTACGATGAGCCGCAGGCCGGGAGACTGCACCCTGCCGGCCGAAAGCCCGTAGGCGATCTTCTTCCAGATGAGGGGAGAAAGGGTATAGCCGTAGAGGCGGTCGAGGATCCTCCTCGTCTCCTGGGCATTGACCAGGTTTATATCTATGTCCCGCTCGTTCTCCAGGGCGTGCTCAATGGCCGTCTTTGTTATTTCATGAAAGACCATCCGCTTGACCGGTACCTTCGGCTTGAGTTCCTGCACCAGGTGCCAGGAGATGCTCTCCCCCTCCCGGTCTTCGTCCGTTGCCAGAAGGACCAAATCGGATTCCTTCATCTTCTTCTTCAAGTCGCTTAAGATCTTCTTCTTGCCCTTTGGAATGATATACAGGGGCTTGAAGTCGTTCTCTACATCGATGCCGAGCCGCGCCCAGTCTTCGGACTTTAATTCCTTCGGTATGTCCGCGGCCGATTGGGGGAGATCGCGAATATGGCCGATGCTCGCTTCCACCGTATAGGACTTCGGGAGAAAGCGTCTTATGGTGCGCGCCTTTGTCGGCGACTCAACGATTACCAGTGCCTTTTCAGTCATAGTACGTTCCTATACCAAATCACTATTTTATGTAAAGGGTATGAATCCGCTTTTTCTTTAGGGAAGAATAAAACCGCCGCCGATTAAGAGGTCACGTTCGTAGAAAACCGCCGACTGTCCAGGGGTGATCACCGCATCCTCTCTCAGCTCAATCTCCGCGCGGGCATTTACCTCATCGACGGATATCCGGCAGACCAGGGCTTCGGAATTGTAGCGGACCTTCACCATGGCCTCGAAATCCGGCCCCCTTTCCACATGGAGGACGAGCCCCCCCACGGAGAATCGCCGCCTGCCGAGCTCATCCCGGCGGGCGACAACTAATCTGTTGTGTTCGGCATCGAGCCGGGAAACATACCACGGGCCGTCGGAGAGCCCTAATCCCTGCCTCTGACCCACGGTGTAGTGCATGTAGCCCCTATGGGTACCGAGGGGCCGGCCGAGGGTGTCTACTATTTCTCCCGGCGTCTTGATACCCCATGCGGCCTGCAATTCGGCGCCGGCACCTGTGACGACGCCCGCTTCGGTATCGGCCTCGGCTTGGCCGTTCTCTCGCAGATACTCTTCGATGTAGTCGGTATACTCTCCTTCGACGAAACAGATGTCCTGACTCTCTCCCACCCCCTCCAAGGGAAGGGCGGCCTCCGCGGCGATCTCCACCACTTCGGGTTTCTCCCGTTCGCCGAGGGGAAAGACGCAGCGGCTCAGAATTTCCGGGGAAACACGGTAGAGCATATAGCTCTGGTCCTTATTTCTGTCCACCGCCCGGCGAAGGAGTTTTCCCTCCTCCCCTTCGTAGATCCGGACGTAGTGACCCGTCGCCAATTTCCAGCCGCCATGTCCGGCGAGAATGCCTTCATCTTCCAAGCTGCGCTGCAGTAAATCGGGAAAGAGGCCGAATTTTATCTCTTCGTTGCAGATCACGCAGGGGTTAGGGGTAAGACCCTGCCGATAGCGCCGAACAAAATCGCCTATTATTCTGCGGCGAAACTCCCCGCCGATGTCCAGCGGCAGAAAGGGAATACCGAGTCTATCACAGACTTCTGCGGCCCTTGCTTCAGCCCGCGCATGAGGATTATCGGGGGAGGTCCAGGCTCGGTGATAGACGCCGGCGATCCTATACCCCTGCCGCAGGAGCAGGAGGGCCGCCACGCTCGAGTCCACTCCGCCGCTCATTCCCACTGCAACGAGAAGCTGATCCCCCGCCGGCGTTTCGCTGCTTTTGTTCATTCAACAGGTCTCGCGATAGATCATGAGGGGACTGAGGACATCCTGCATGGGAGGCTGCACATCGACCCCGTCGAGAAGGTTTATGAGCCTCTCGCAGGCCAGCCTGGCGTGCTCCTCCCGCGGCTGGTGGACCGTCGTCAACTTGGGCCTGAAGTACTTTCCCAATTCCGTATCGTCATACCCGATCACCTTGATGTCGCCGGGTACGGTTATCTTCAATTCTTTTAAAGCTTCTATGGCACCGAGAGCAACGAGGTCCGCTTGAGCGAATATGCCGTCTATTCCGCTCAGCTCATCCCTCCGCTGCATGATCGATGAATAGCCGAAATCGAAGGAACAGTCTCCTCCGATAATCCCTTTCTCTTCAATCGATATTCCATGCGTCTCGAGGGCTTTCCTATAACCGGCCGTTCTCTCTTGAAATTGGAGCTCCCTGGACTCTTCCCTCAGAGTGATGATCCTTCTGCAGCCGGCCTTTATGAGGTTTTCGGTGGCCATGAATCCGCCTCGCACATGGTCGGTAAAGAGATAGTCCATCCAGGAATAGTCATAGCTCCTCGGCTTGAAATGCAGAACAACGAAGGGAATACCGGACTTACGAATAAACTCCCAATCCTCTACCGGGACCTCCGGATGAATAATCAGCAGACCGTCGATCTTTTTCCGGCTGATGAGCTTGATGATGTTGCTCTCGCCGGAGAAATGATTGTGGGGGAAGCTGCCGATGCTGTCCAGGGCCGCCTTCTCGAATCCATGACGAAGCCCTTGAATGAGGAGTCCGAGATACAAAGAGTTGCCGAAGGTGTCGAAAAGCTCGGGATAGATAATACCGACGGTCCCCGTTCTTCTCGTCGAAAGGCTCTGAGCGCTGGCATTGAAGGCGAAATCGAGTTCTTTCGCAAGTTTTTGGATTCGCCGCTTGGTCTTATCGGAAATGAGGGGGCTGTCGTTGAGACTCCGCGATACGGTCGAATGGCTTACTCCGGCGATTCTGGCGATATCTCGGATGGTAACGGCAGTTTTTTTAGAATAATGTTCCTGCTTATTTATGCACACGGTTGCACACCCTGTCCTTAGTATACCCTCTCAATTCGACTTGTCAAGGATAAGTTTTTTCGCACAGCACTTCCAAATGCTTAGAAACACGCGTTTTCCTAACGGTTGGAGGTATTTGAAATGTGAAGAATGATTTACCTTCTTCACATTTCGAATTGCTGCTTTTAGAAAAATCGCCTATACCCGAAAATGCGGGCGGGTCCGGGACAAGCGGAACGAAACTCATTTATTCTCGTCTCAAAAGATAATCGGCAAGCTCCGCGAAACCCTCGCCGGAGGACTTTTCACAGACGAAGGCGGGGGGATGCGACATCAAGGGGAGATACTCTTTCACATTCGCCACTCCGCAGGAGAGGGGAAAATAGGCGAACATCGGTTCGTCGTTCGGCGAATCGCCGCAGAAGAGCACCCTCTCCTTCGCCTCATTTCTTTCTATACCCCGTTTCTCCTTAAGAAAGAGGAGGCTCATAGCAAGCTTATCGTAGGCACCGAACCAGATATTCACGTGGATCGAGCTGATTCGTGCCTTCGCTCCCCGCCTCCTGCTCACTTCAACGACCCGCTCCGCCGTATCCAAGCCGAACCGGGGCTCATCCTCACGAAAATCGATGGCAAGATCGTAGATCCTGAAGGGCTGATCCTTCGCACGGCGCACTCCGGGCACCTGCCGGAGAACCTCCTCTTCTACTTCCCTGAGCCGGCCCCCGACGTCTTCCGCGGCTGCGGAGGGATGGAGAAAGATCTTATAGGGTCCTTTAGAGGATACATCTCCCTCGTACATATCGTTGTAATAGACGAAAGCCCCGTTTTCTCCCACCACCGCGTCCACCGGCCATTGCCTGATGATCATGTCGCACCAGCCGGCGGGTCTGCCGGTTACCGGGATGACCCGAAATCCCGCCTCTTTGAGACGCCAGAGGGAGTCATACGCTTCGGGAAGCAGTTTACCGTCTCGGGTCAAGGTATCATCGATGTCCGTCAGAATACAGCTCAACAGCGGCAATCGATCGAGAGAAAGGGTGGAGAGTCTCTTCATTGGCATGAAACTACCCCATATCCAAGATAAGTTCAAGAGAAT
>CAZQNO010000049.1:9343-21594 GCA_964594775.1 uncultured Spirochaetaceae bacterium | reverse complement strand
GCCGCCGCCTCGGTTGGCGTTACCACGCCGAAGACGATGCCGCCGAGGATAATTACCGGCAGGCTGAGGGCCGGGGCCGCCTGCTTGAAAGAAGTAAAAAAGGCGGGAAGCTCTGTTCCCCGTCCTCCCGGATGGTCGCCCCTATGGGCGAAGACCGTATTTGCTCCCAGCAGTACCACCGAGAGTAGGATGCCGGGGATGATCCCCGCAGCGAACAGTCCGCCGATCGAAGTCTGCATCAGGGCGCCGTAGAAGATCATCACTATGCTGGGGGGAATGATCGGCCCGATGATGGCCGACGCGGCGGTGACCGCCCCCGCGTAGGGTCTGCTGTAGCCCTCATCCTCCATGGCCGGAACGAGGGTGTTGGTGAGGGCCGCCGCATCGGCGGCGGCGGAGCCGGAGACCCCGGCGAAGAAGACGCTGGTGAGAATGTTCACGTGTCCCAACCCGCCCTTGAAGCGACCGACCAGGGACTTTGAAAAGTTGATCAAGGCTCGAGTACTGCCCATGCGATTCATCACCTCGCCGGTAAGCATGAAGAGCGGCATGGCCATCAGGCTGAATACGTCAATTTGGCTGAAGATACGCTGAGGCAGGACGGCCAGATAGTTTCCGTTTCCGGTGATCCAGAAGACCATTACACCGAGGGCGCCCACTATATAGGCGAGGCCCGCGCCGGAGAGAAGAAAAATACCGGTTGATAGGAGAATCAGTACTATCGCCATGTTCAGCCTTTCGACCCATTGTACCGATATTCTCCGCTCGTGCAAGTGTTTTTATTGAAAGAAGCGCTCGAGAAAGCGAATATTCTCCCGGCCGCTTTCTGCAGCTTTTGCTCAGTGCTCATTCCCTTGTAGGTGCAGCTCTCCTTGACCCCGGGGTCAAACTGCCGTACTCTATGCGGTAACAGGAGGGAGAAGTGTCGGATCTCCTCTATATCAAGAAAATTCCCGTTGAACGACTCCGTGATCAGGTGATAGAGCAGCTGCAGGAAAACTATGCCCGCGATGTGATCGAGATGGAGGAGTACGAGCGCCGTCTCGAACTCGCCACCGCTTCGGAGGACCGTTTTGAGCTTCTCAAGCTTGTACAGGACCTGCCGATACATCGGGGCGGTTCGGCGGCTGCCGCCGCACAAGCCCGGGAGACCGAGGAGTACGGAGACCGGCGGCCGGACCGGATCCGTGAGCAGGAGCACATGGTGGCGGTTTTCTCAGGAGTTTCTCGGAAGGGACGCTGGCGGCCGGCGCGGAGTTCCAAGCTCCTCGCCCTATTCGGCGGCTTAGAGCTGGACTTTCGCAAAGCCGAGCTCCCGCCGGGGGACAGCTACATAGACGGGCTCTGTCTTTTCGGCGGAGGAGAGATCACGGTGCCGGAAGGAATAAACGTAGAGGTAGAGAGCATCCCCATTTTCGGAGGCGTGGAAAACCGCGCCTCCGGGGAATATTTTGAGGGTGCACCTACCATCTACATTCGGGCCCTGGTGATCTTCGGCGGATTGGAAATCCGGCAGAAGGGCCGGCGGCGTGATTGATCCTCGTGCCGGCGTTCTCTCTATCCTGCTCGGGCTGCTGCTCACGACGCAGCTACCGGCGGCTGCTCTTATTCTCCCTCTTTCTCTTCGATATCTTTCAGTTCCTTGGCCCGGTTTTGCATGAAACCGATGTTCATTCCCAGAATGGTGAAAGATATGGCGAAGGCCCCGGCGGCGACGGACCAGGGATGGCCGCCGATGGAGAAGTGGGCGAAGAGCGGAATATCGAGGGTGAGGGTGCTCAGTAGGGTCATGAAGGGGGTGAGGATGACGAACATGATAGGTGTCCATTGGCCGTACTTGAACTGAACGTTTTTGAAGAAGTTCAGCACCACCAGGCCGCCTATCAGCATGGAGACGAGGTACTCCACCGGCACGAAGAAGAGCGAGACCCCCTGCATCGTCCCGATTCCGCCGCCTCCCCGGAACCTGTAGAAGACGGGCTTGCAGTGCCCGACGACGCCGAATATCCCCATAAGGTAGAGAACGGCGAAGTGGAGCTCCGAGTTCTCCGGCAGCAGGAATATCCGTGCGATTATCAGCAGAGCAAGAACTTTGAAGGCGTCGAGAAAGCCGACGAGGACGCCCCATCCCTTACCGACGTTTCGTACCACGTTCGAGGTACCGGGGTTTTTGTTCCCGATTTTTCTGATATCCTTGCCCGCTACCAGTTTAGTAACGATCACCGCGTACATCATCGACCCGGAGAGGTAGGAGACGATGAGCAGAAGGGGAATGAGCAGTGCTAATTCGAATTGACTGTACATAGCTTACTCCATAGAAATGATGAGGCTTTCCCGGCTTTGTCCGCCGAAGAGGAATTCGTGTTCAATGTGTTCGGTCTTCTCTGCAAGCAGCTCTTTAAACGCGGAAAGCCGGCCCTTTACTTCTTCATCCCGGTAGAAGAAGGAGAGGTTCGAACATTCTTCGAGCCCCCGCTCGGTGAGGCTGTTCAACACGACGCCGGTCAGCTCAGGACCGCAGGCCAAAAGTTCGCCTTCGCAGAGGGCGAAGAACTCTCCGGCCCTAATATCCCTGCCGTCGAAATGGGAAGGCGCGCTGCTTTCGTAGACGAATATACCGACTGCCATGTCGATGCAGTCCTGCATGTTCGCGACGTTGTCTTCGATCTTGTCGTTGGCGCTGAATCCGTAGGCGGCGGTGAGGCCCTCCACGACGCTCTTGCTGTGGATCACCGCCACATGTTTCTCCGTCTTTTCTGCCGCCGTCATGGCCGCCGGGAGGATGTTCTTGTTGTTCGGCAAGAGGATGATGTTCTTTTCCCTTAGCGCTTCAATCTCTTCGAGGATCTCTCCTGCCGAGGGGAGGTGGGATGAATAGGGAATGCAGTGGCGTACTTCCAGTGAATCGAAGATTTCCCGAAAGCCTTCGCCGGGAATACAGGCGAGGACGGCACATTCTCCGTCCGGATCTTCCACGGCGGAAAAACGGCTGACCTGCTCGGTCAGATTGTCGATCTTCACGTGCTCCACCGTACCGATGCTCTTCATGAATTCGATGATCTGTGCCGGAGTGTCGGTGTGTATGTGGAGCTTGAGAAAATGCTCCTCACAGACCAGGGCAATGCTGTTTCCCCGCTCTTCGAGAAAGGAGGAGATCTTCTGCCGGTCGGGATTTTCGACGTGGAGTACGGAAACCTCGGTGCAGTAGCCGTAGAATTGTTCTTCCGTTGTGTCGTTGGCAGCTCCGCCCGCCGCTGCCCCTTCGCTTGCCGCAGCGCCGGCAGTCCCGGCTTCTCGGGGGTCGAAGCGGTAGTCTTTTTCCCGTTCACGCTTCGGTTCGGAGCGGGTGAGCGCCCGGAGGAAGCCTTCGAGGAGGAAGATGAAGCCGAGACCTCCGGAGTCTATGACTCCTGCCTTCGCGAGAATGGGCAGAAGCTTCGGAGTCTCGTCGAGGGCCTTTCTTCCCGCTGCAACGGCCGAAACGATGCTTTCAACGGGCCCCTTTTTTGCGCCGGAAAGGGCCCACAGCTCTTCCGTCATCGCACGGATAATGGTGATCATCGTTCCTTCGACGGGTGAAAAGAGGGAGCTCTGTACCTGGTAGAGGCCGGTGGAAAAGGCGGCGGCCAGATCGTGCGTTTCGAGGCGGGTCTTTCCGTCGATGCTTTCGAAAAAGCCGTGGAAGAAGCGGGCGATGATAAAGCCCGAGTTGCCCCGGCTGTTTTTTGTAAGTTCGGGGGTAAAGAACGCGGCGATGGAAGCGATGGAGTCTTCCTCTTCCCTTTGGAGCAGCAGCACCCGCGTTCCGGCCTCGAAGGTGGAGAGCATGTTCGTGCCCGTGTCTCCGTCGGGGACGGGAAAGACATTGAGTCTGTTTAGAATATCGTAGTTCTTTTCCAGATAATCCGTCGCCTTAATGAGGCAGCTTTTCAATTCTGCAGGTCCTATCGATTCACCGCGCATAGATCACCGCGTCAGGGATAGATGATGTACCCGATATCGTAGTAATCGGGACCTATGTGAACCATGTTGCTGTGGTTACTGTAGTGGATCTCCACCCGCGTTTCTATATCGAGGGCTTCCACCTGCTGTTTCAGGTCCGCGGCCTCCAATTCATGGGGGCCGATAATACTGATGACGGCGTGCAGCTTCTTCCCGCTCTTCTCCTCGATTTCCTCCTGAATAATTTTTAAGAAGCGGCTGTTTATCTGGTGGTAATTCTTCGCTTTTCCGATGGACTTGAGGGTCCCCGGCTCTTCGCCGGAGCTGAGGATCGCGATAATCTTCATCGCTGTTCCGATGAAGGCTTTGGCCAGGCCGATTCTACCCGTGCGGTGAAGATAGAAGAGGTCGTAGAGGACACCTAAATGCCGGGTCCCCGCCTTCATTGTTTCGATGAGGCTCATTATCTCGTCGAAACTCTTTCCTTCTTTCACCGCCAGGGCGATGTCCGCGACAATGGCACTGTAGGCGGCGGTGAGAAAGGAGGTGTCTATATACTGCACGTCGAGTTCGGGATGTTCGGAGATAACCTTTTTCACCGTGGTCATAGTAACGGTGGAGGCGGTGCTCGCCTGGTGTACGGACAGGATCTTCTCGTCTTTGTGTTCTTCGTAGAGGCGGATGAGGTCTTCTTCCTTCAATCCGGAAGTGGAAAACTCGTTCTTCTTTTCCTTGAGCAGGGCGCGAAGGTTTTCCTTTTCTTCCTTCGACATGTCGATGGAGGCGGGGTAGGGCTCTCCGTTGAGGTACATAGGGTATTCAACAATTTTAACTCCCAGTTCCTGCAGCCGAGGATAACTCAACTGGCAGGCAGAATCGGCGATGACTATCATCTGCTTCTCCTTTGCTCCGTTTGGCGAATGGGATTTCTCGGGACCTCGATTTCGAGGTCCGATTTTGGATACGATGCGCAGGGATGAAACCAGCCGAACTTTTTGTCGGCCCCTCGTGTTCCGTCTTTTCCTGCCGCGCTAAAGATCTCACCGCTTACCAGCTTGCTCCTGCACCAGCCGCATTCGCCGCTTCTGCAGAGGGCCGGCGGGTTGAGTCCCGCCCGCTCGAGGGCGAGGAGGACGGTTTCGAGCGGGCGGGCCGGTACTTTGATTGGTAGCCGCTCGGCAGTCTTCCCGTGGTCGACGCGTACGGTGATTGTGTAGGATGCTGCTGTGCTGGCGGCGCCGGAGGCGGCCGGACTGCCTTCGGAATCGGGAAGGTCTCCCGCCGCCCGGCCGTAGCTCTCCTTTCGCAGCTGCTTCGGTTTTAGACCGAACGGAGCGAATTCACTCTCCAGGGCCTTCTGCATCGCCGGCGGACCGCAGACGAAGAAGCTCGCCTTCTCCGGATCCTTCACCCGGCGGCGGATCAGTTCTTCGGTGATAAAACCGGTTTCAAAATCCGCATTTTCTCCGCCGACTTCAAGGCTGCCTTTCTGCGCCGGTCCGGATACAACGACGGTCATGGAAAAACGACCGGGAAAGCGTTCGGCGAGCTCCGCGAGCTCCTTTTTAAAAATGATTTCCGACGGGTCTGTCACTCCGTAGAGAAGGGTGAAGCGCGGCTTCTGCAAACGGCCGTCCGTCCGGCCTTTTGTCCCGCCGCCCTCACCGGCAGGTTCCTCACTCCGCGAGAGTGCGTCGCTTATGATGGATTTAAAGGGGGTAATGCCCGATCCGCCGGCCAGGCAGACCACGTGGGCCGCGTCCCTAAGGGCTTCGTAGGTGAAGGTGCCCATCGGTTCGGAGCAGACGATTCTTCTCCCCGGTTTCCATTCCCGAAGGCTCCAGGGGGCGAAGAAGCCGACGGCGGTTTCTTCGTTTTCGCCGTCCGTCTCTCCCGACTTAATGGTAATCTCGTAGTAGCTGCCCTCCGCCGCTTCGGCGGGAGTCGATGATAAGGAGAAGGGGCGGGAGACCGCCGTCCCGTCGACCTCCTCCTCAACGGCGATGTACTGGCCGGCCTTGAAATAAGCCACCCGCCCGCCTTCATGGGCCGGGACGAGTCTAAAGGTCTTCGTCGAAGGGGTTTCCTGCCGTACCGTTTCCACTCTCAACAGCTGCCTGCGCGGGTGGAGACGGGAGGCGAGCAGGTTCATGGCTCCAGGGTTGAGGGGTCCGGCCCCTGCCCTCCGGAAGAGGCGTTTTCGTTTCTTGATATGAAGAATGAAAGAGACCGTATCGCGAAGGGCTCCCTTTACCGTTACTTTCATGGCGAACCCCCCATCTTCTCGACGGTTTTTTCCGCCGCAGTCTTCCCGGAGAGAATCGAGCTCCCGTAGCCGTGGCAGCGGTAGGAAAAACCGCCGCAGAACTGCAGATTTGGAAAAAAGGCCTCTTCGTCGGCGGCCAAGGCCCGGGGTACGATCGAGTCCCAGGGTTCCGGCTCGTAGCCGTAGACGATGCCGTCGTAGGCGCCGGTGTAGCGGGCGAAGGTCTCGGGGCCGGCGATTTCGATCTCTTCGATGTGGCCGCGGATGCCGATCCCGGTGGCTTCCTCGAACTGGATGATGAGCTTCTCGGCCACCCGTTCCTTCGTTTCGAAATAGTCCCGGTCGCTCACTTCGGCCCAGGCTTCCGAACGGAAGCCTGCGGTGAGGGCGAGGATCGAGGTGCCGGGGGGTGAACAGTCCGGATGTGCCGCGTTGAGGCAGATCGCCGCCTGCATTATTCCGTCGCATTGGAGGTCGAAAATGGCCTCGTACAGTTTGTCGGTGTCCATGTGGGGGGCTATGAAGTAGCTGTAGTCCTCCAGGCCGAGTTCCTCCGGCCCCTTGTCCAGCCCGAGGTAGACGACGACGAGACTGAAGCCGTGCTTTCGGGCGTGGATGCTCTTGCGGGCCAGGGCCGGCACCGCCTCGGCGGGACGGATCAGAGAATCGAACATCAGGGTCGGTGAGACATTGGCGATGAGGGCGTCACAGAGGATCTCCTCACCCCATGAGGTCCGCACTCCGCGGATGCGCCTCTCGCCGGCCGGACCGCCTTCACCCGAGCCGCCTCCGGAGATATCGGCGGCGAGTACCTCCTCGACCCGGGTGTTCATCCGGATCTCGCCGCCGAGCTCGCGAATCTTCTCCACGAAGGCTGTGGCGATTTCGTGGGAGCGGAGTTTCGGAATGACCGCTCCGTGAGAAATATAGGAGTTCAGCAGGGCCGCCCAGATGGTAAAGGACATGCGGTTCATAGGCACCCCGAGGTAGCACCAGTAGGGATAAATGATGTCTCTCACCTCCCTCGGAAGGGCGAGGCTGTCGGCCACCTCCTCCGCCGTATAGGCTCCGGTGCGGATGAAGTTGCCGTGTTTTCTTAAGAGGACCCGGTAATCGATGTCTTTCTCGTGCTCGGCGAGATAGCGGAAGGTGTCCTGGATTTCCCGGCAGAGATCCATGTAGGGGCGAAGCGTTTGTCCGCCGCCCGGCACCGCCTCCTCTACCTTTTCGATAAATTGTTCGACGCCGAAGGGCATTCTCACATCCGTTTTCTTCTCGGTGAGGATGACCCGGTAGGCATCGGGGATGGACACGAAGTCGATGTCCAGACCCGCGTCGTCGATGAGGTAGCGGACCACGCCGGAGGCCTCTTCGATGGAACGGACATTGGGCATCTCGTGGAGGGAGGGTTCGAACTCGAAGCGGCCCCGAACGAAACTCGTGGCAAAACCTCCGGGAAGATTGTGCTGCTCTAAGAGGAGGACGCGTTTTCCCTTTTTTACCGATTCGAGGGCGGCGCAGAGCCCGCCCATACCGGCGCCGATTACAATGATGTCGTATGAATCGTATGCTTGGGCCATCCCTCTATTTATACCCTTTCTCAGGAGTGAAGACAATGGTTTTTTCCATGACAGCTATGGTGTTCTAAACCCCGGGCCTTACCCGGCCGCCGCCTCTACCCGGCGAAGGTAGGCGAGGAAGTTTTTTCCCAAAAAACCGTGAATCTTATCTTCGCTCCACCGTCCCGCCTCTACCAGGGCCTCGGTGATGAGGGGCCACTCCCGGTAGTCCTTCATTCCGCCGACGGAGAGCCCCGCGGCGATTCCCATCTCTCTGGTGAATCCCATTTTGAGGGCCGCTTCTTCCATAGATTGGGAGAGCTCCGGGGGGACGTCGGGACTCCAGAGGCCCCAGTCGCTGCCGATGCCGACCCGCTCCGGTCCGAGAACTTTTACTGCGTGTTCGAGGTGACGGAGAAAGATGTCGAAATCCGGTCCACTGCCGTCGGGGCCTTCGTCGTTGGTGAGGAAGCCGGGCATTAGATAGAGGCCGAAGTAACCGTCCGCATCGGCGAGGGCCCGCAGCTCCTCGTCGCTCTTGCCGCGGAAGTGGCCGTAGACGGCTTTGCAGGAGCTGTGGGTAATGGCAGGAGGGGCGGCAGCTTCGTTTTTGTCGGCCGCCTTCCTCTGCGCGCAGGCCGCGATTCCTTCGAGGGTCGTCTGCCGGTTGCAGTGGGAAAAATCCACGGCGATGCCCTGCCGCTTCATTCGCGCTATCGCCTCTCTGCCCAGTTCGGTGAGGCCCTTCGACGGGTCTTCGGCGCAGCCGGCGCCCAGGCCGTTGGCCCGGTTGTAGGTGAGCTGGATAATGCGCACCCCGAGGCGGTAGAGCTCCGCTATCCGGGCGAGCTCCTCGACCGCGCCCCCGTCCTGCAGGACAAAGAGAAGGCCGCAGGCTCCGTCGGCCGCCGCTTTCTCGATCTCGTCGGCCGATCGCACCTGCCTGAGGGAGGGAAGGGCGTCGACCATCCGATGCCACCACTCGATGCTTTCCAGAACTCCGTTGTAGTCGGACAGGGATTTCGAGATATTTCCCAGGGTCAGAGCTGTACCGTTGACCCCGCTCTCGGCAATGGCGTTTTCCATCGAGCCGCGCATAGCCGCGGCGGCTTTCTCGTCAGTACCCTCAATTATTGTGAGGGCCCGGTCGAAGATCTCGAAGACCAGAGCATTGCCGTTGACACCGGGGCCTATCTTTGCGGTAACGGCCCGGTGGATCTCCTCGTCGCGGGGAAGGGGAATGCCGAGGGGATAGTAGTCGAAGACGAGGGCTTCGCGGTGCAGATTTTGGGCCGATTTCATCAGGAAAGCACCTCCACGATCATCTCGATTTCAACGGGGGTATTGAAGGGGAGGACGTTCGTCCCGAGGGCCAGGCGGGAGTGCCGGCCCCGCTCTCCGAGCATCTCCACAAGGAAATCGGAGGCGCCGTTTATTACCTTCGGCTGGTCGAAGAAGCCGGGACCGCTTGCCACGTAGCCGGTGAGGCGGACTATGCGCTTGATCTGCGCAAGGCTCGAGAGTTCTTCATCGAGATAGAGGAGGAGGTTCATGGCGGTGAGCCGGGCCGCCTCGCAGCCCTCTTCCAGCGACAAGTCGACCCCGAGCCTGCCGATATAGGCGAAACCGCCCTCTTCATCGATGGGCCCGGTTCCGGAGGTATAGATGAGATTTCCCGTTCTGACCGCCCGCACGTAGTTGGCCACCGGAGGAAAGGGTGCCGGGAGGCTGATCCCCCGTGCTGTTAGTTCTTCTCGTAGTGACATATAGAATGATACCTCAGGCGCTCCCGGCGGTCAATGTCGCGCCAAAATAGCGTTGAGGGTCGGGCTCGGCCGCATGGCTGCCTCCGCCTTCTCTTCGTCGGGAAGATAGTAGCCGCCGATGTCTACCGAGCTGCCCTGGGCGGCCTCCAGCTCTCCGATTATGGCCTTTTCGTTTCTCCGCAGCTCCTCGGCCAGGGCGGCGAATCGCCCGGATAATTCCGTCGATGCCCCGCTCTGCTCGGCCAGCGCCTCGGCCCAGTAGCGGGCGAGATAGTAGTGGCTGCCCCGGTTGTCGATTTCGCCGGCCTTCCGGGATGGAGAGCGATTCTCCTCCAGAAAGCGGGTGACAGCCCGGTCCAGACTCTCCGCCAACGGGGCAATTTTTCCGTTCCCGTGTTTTTTTGCCAGCCGGTCGAGGCAGGCAGCAACGGCAAGGAATTCACCGAGGGAATCCCAGCGGAGATGACCCTCTTGCACAAACTGCTGCACGTGTTTCGGCGCCGAACCGCCGGCCCCCGTCTCGTAGAGTCCTCCGCCCTCGATGAGGGGTACGATGGAGAGCATCTTTGCACTGGTTCCGACTTCGAGAATGGGAAAGAGGTCGGTGAGGTAGTCCCTCAGGACGTTCCCCGTTACGGAGATCGTGTTTTTCCCCTCCTTCATTCTTTCGAGGCTGAGCCGGGTTGCCTCGGACGGGGCCATGATCTCTATCTCGAGCCCCTCGGTATTGTGCTCTTTAAGGTAGAGTTCGACTTTACGAATTATCTCTCTGTCGTGCGCTCGCTGTGAATCCAGCCAGAATACCGCCGGATCACCGCTTTCCCGGGCCCTCGCTACTGCCAGTTTGACCCAATCCCGGATGGGAATGTCTTTTGTCCGGCAGGCTCGAAAGATGTCGCCGCTCTTTACCTCTTGTTCGAGCAGAACGGCGCCCGATTCATCCGCAATGCGGACAACACCGTCACCGAGGATCTTGAATGTCTTGTCGTGCGAACCGTACTCCTCCGCCTTTTCCGCCATCAGGCCGACATTGGAAACGCTTCCCATAATGGCGGGATCGAAGGCACCGTTCTTCTTACAAAAATCGATGGTCTCGGCGTAGATGCCGGCATAGCATCGATCGGGAATGAGGGCTTTCATGTCTTTCATGCTGCCGTCGGGAGCATACATCTTGCCGCCGGCGCGGATTGCCGCAGGCATCGATGCGTCGACGATAATATCGCTCGGTACATGAAGGTTGCTGATGCCCCTGTCCGAATTCACCATGGCCAGTTCAGGCTGCTTTGCATACACGCTCTGAATGTCCGCTTCGATTTCTCTGCGCCGGTTTTCGGGAAGCGAGGAGAGTTTTGCAAGAAGGGAACTCATGCCGGTGTCGGGAATGATACCGAGTTTTTCGAAGGTCTTTTGGTGTGTGCGAAAGACCTCCTCAAAAAAAACCGACACCACGTGGCCGAAAATGATGGGGTCGGAAACTTTCATCATCGTTGCCTTGAGGTGGATCGAAAAGAGCACGCCTCGCTCTTTTGCGTCTGTTAACTGGGCGGAGATAAAGGAGCGCAGTTCATCGGTATGCATCACCGCCGTATCGAGCACCTCCCCGGCTTGCAGCGCGAGTCCCTCTTTAAGGGTCGTCTTCTCGCCGCCCTTCGCGTGCAATTCTATGGAGCCTTTGACCGCTTCATTCAGGGTGAGGGACTTCTCGCTCTCATAGAAGTCTCCGCGCTGCATGCTCGAGACGTGGGTCTTGGAATCTCTTCTCCACGTGCCCATCGAATGGGGATGGCTGCGGGCATAAGCCTTAACCGCCCGGGGAACGCGCCGGTCCGAATTGCCCATTCGAATAACCGGATTTACCGCGCTTCCCTTTACCGTGTCGTAGCGCTCTTTGATCTCCCGCTCGGTCTCTTCCTTCGGTTCCTCCGGATAGGGGGGAAGATCGTAACCTTTTGCCCTGAGCTCTTCCACGGCGGCAATGAGCTGGGCGGTAGAGGCGCTGATGTTCGGCAGTTTGATAATCTGGGCATCCGGCTGCTTAACCATTCGCCCTAATTCGACAAGAGCGTCTTCGATTCTTTGATCCTCGCTTAGCCGTTCGGGAAAGGCCGCGAGGAGCCGGCCGGCTAAAGAAATATCCTTCAGTTCCAGGCGTATATCGGCGGTTTGAAGAAATTTTCGAAGGATCGGCAGCAGCGATCTCGTAGCAAGGGCCGGCGCTTCGTCGGTTTTGGTGTAGATAATGGCAGGGTTGGTATTCATTGGAGCCTCGTTTCGTGTAGTAGCTTTCAGGTGCGTTATACCATAGCATGAATCATAACTTTGTTGAACTGTACTGAAGGGGTTTGGTTTTCGGAGCGGGCTCCCGCAACCACTGCCTGTATCGTCGGCTCGACGAAGTCCTCATTGACGGCAATTTCGATCCGGGTCTTCTTCAGCAGATTCACTTCTATGTCTACGCCCCGGTAGGATTCGGTGTAGCCCTTCTGCTGTCCGCATCCGAGAGAGTTTGTCACCGACATCTTGAAGACCTCCGATTTGTAGAGCTCCTCCTTCACCTTGTTGAGTTTGTGAGGCTGTATGTAGGCAATTATCAGTTTCATTGTTTTTCCTCCCATTCTACATGCGGCATACGAGAAAAGAAAATGCGTAAGTTGTTTTCAGATAGAGATTTAATAAGGAATGTTTTAAAATGAACTTGAAGTCTTACAGCTGGAGCAG
>CAZQNO010000049.1:0-9243 GCA_964594775.1 uncultured Spirochaetaceae bacterium | reverse complement strand
ACAGCTGGAGCAGGCAGCAGCACATACAAAAATGTAGGAAATAAACATTCGGCCTACCAAACGGTAGGCTTATGGGAGGCCTTCACAGGCAATGCCGTCCCCGTCGGAGTCGAGGCGGTGGGGGTCCTTTTCCGGTCCTCCGGCGGCCTCGAAGAAGCGCTGGGCCTCCTCCTGACTGCGAAAATCCCCGCAGTCGCGGTCCGGTCCAAAGGGGTCGTAGCGCAGGGCTGGGTCATCGTCTTTTCCGGTTTTTTCTGCCTTTTCCGCGGCCGCTGGAAAGGGACTGCGTTTTCCCCGGCGCCAGTCCCAGGGGGCAACGGGGCCATCCTGCGCCCAGAGTCCGAGATTCAGTTTTCGCGCTTCCCGTTCCAGGAAGGCCAAACGCTGATTGCCGGGGGCGTAGCGGCGGTACCACCAGGCGAGACCGGCGGCAATCAGTTCCTCGTTCAGGCTCAGTCCTCCCGGCAGGATGACCTCGCCGATGAGCCGGCCGTAACGGTCGGTGTCGAATACGCGGACCTGTACCTGCTTTCCAAGTGCTCTTTCGGCGGCAAATGCCCGCGCCTCCGTGCCGAAGGCTTGCCTCTTTTCCGGGCAGTCTATGCCGTCGAGGCGGATGGTGTATTCGGTACCGCCGTTCGCATGTGCCGACCCTTCGTCGACCAGCACGTCCAGGGTGTCTCCGTCGGCAACGTGCACGACTCTTCCTTCAAGAACGACTTCGCCGGCCCGGACGGAATCGCCGAAACTAACAAAGAGGAGGCTGAAGAAGAGGATTACTGCTGTGCGGCGGGAAGCTTCGGCGCTGCGGAAATACTCCTTCATACACTCAGCCTACACCTCCGGCGGGGAATGTGCTACCCGTTAATTAGCATCGACAGAGAACACCGGGTCCGGTTTATCGAAATGAGCCATTATCCGGAAAGGCGCTGTGAATATGAGTTTCGTCTATAGAGTGCACAAAAAACGGGGCGGGAAAAACGGCATAGCCGCCCTTCATCCACCCCGCATATAAACGGATTGATCAGATACTCGGATACCGCTCAGTCCCCCTATCCTCCCATCATCATAGGTACGATAGACAGAAGTACACCGGCGGCGATCGCCGAGCCGATGACTCCTGCCACGTTGGGACCCATCGCGTGCATGAGGAGGTAGTTGTGCGGGTTCTCCTCCTTGCCGATCTTGTTGACTACCCGCGCGGCCATCGGAACGGCCGAAACGCCGGCGGCGCCGATGAGGGGGTTGATCGGGTGCTTCTTAGAAAGCACGTTCATAAGCTTAGCGAGCAGAAGCCCCGTAGCGGTGCCCACGGCGAAGGCGGCCAGGCCCAGGACGAGAATGCCGAGGGTTTCGAGATTGAGGAATTTGTCCGCCTGCAGTTTTGAGCCTACGGTGAGGCCGAGAAAGATCGTGGTGATGTTCATCAGCTCGTGCTGCGCCGCCTGGCTGAGCCGTTCGGCAACGCCGCACTCCTTTACCAAGTTTCCGAACATCAGCATCCCGATGAGAGGCGTGGCCGAAGGAAGCAGGATAATGGCCACGGCGAGAACGGCAATGGGAAAGATAATCTTCTCCATCTTCGTTACGTGGCGGAGCTGCTCCATCTTGATCATCCGCTCCTCCTTGGTGGTGAGGAGTTTCATGATGGGGGGTTGGATGATCGGTACCAGGGCCATGTAGGAATACGCCGCCACGGCGATCGCTCCGAGGAGATGCGGAGAGAGCTGACTGGCGACGAAAATGGAGGTCGGCCCGTCGGCTCCGCCGATGATGCCGATGGCTGCCGCGTCGGCCAGAGTGAAATTAAAACCCTGGAGACCCGAAAGGGCCAGAGCTCCGAGAAGGGTGGTAAAAATACCGAACTGCGCCGCCGCTCCCAAAAGAGCCGTCTTGGGATTTGCGATAAGGGGTCCGAAGTCGGTCATCGCCCCGACGCCCATGAAGATGAGCAGGGGAAATATACCGGTATCGATTCCTATCGCGTAAATCATTCCGATAAAGCCGTCGGGCCCGGCGATGCCGGCGACGGGGATGTTTGCAAGGATTCCTCCGAAGCCGATTGTCAGCAGGAGCAGCGGTTCGAACTTCTTGACGATGGCCAGATAGATGAGGAGCAGTCCGATGAGGATCATGACGATCTGGCCCAGCTCGAAATTCACTATGCCGGTGGAAATCCAAAAACTCTGTAGTGCACTGGTTAGATTCATGGGACCTCCAAGCCTAGGAAATGACGGCCAGCAGTTCGCCGGCCTTGAGCTGGTCGCCCTGCTTCACCGCGATCTCTCTGATGGTGCCGGAGGCGGGGGCATGGATTTCCGTCTCCATTTTCATCGCTTCCATAACGAGGATGAGGTCTCCCTCCTGCACCGGATCTCCCGCGTTCTTTTCTATCCTGAGGATGAGTCCGGGCATCGGAGCCTCTACCTCATGACGCTCGCCGCTGCCGGAAGCCGCGCCGCCGCCCTGGGCTGAAGCGCCGTCGGCGGCCTGTACATCCACATCGTAACTCGCGCCGTTGACTATCGCTTTTCCATTTTCGAACTTCACCGAATAGGGAGTGCCGTTTACCCGGACGGTATAGGCGGAGGCGCCCGCCGGGGCTCCGCCCGCCGCTCCGGACTGTCCGGCTGCCGGGGCGGCGCCTTCCTTATCGGCGCCTTCCTCGCTTTTTCGCACGTTGGTTCGAGCCTCTCCCTTGAGGTACACTATGCCCTTTTCTTTGCAGGCTGCGGCGATGAAGATGTTCTCATCGGTAAGAGGCAGATTGTCCTTTTCCAGCATCTTCTTTGCCACCTCGACGCCCTTGCTGGGATCTTCGTCGTTAATATCGACGACCTTCTTCGTCGTCGGTTCGAGGCCAATCTGTTCCTGAGCGAGTTTTACTATTTCCGGGTCCGGTTCGACGGGGGTCTTGCCGAAGTAGCCGAGGACCATCTTGCCGTAACCCTCGGCGATCTTCTTCCAGGGACCGATCATCACGTTGTTGAAAGCCTGCTGGAAGTAGAACTGGCTCACCGGAGTGACGGATGTCCCGTAACCGCCCCGTTCGATGACTTCGCCCATTGCTGCGGCCACTTCCGTGTATTTGTCGAGGATGCCGTTGTCCCGCATCATCTGGGTGTTGGCCGTAAGGGCACCTCCCGGCATCGGAGAAAAGGGGATGAGAGGTTCAACCGCCTTGGCCTCGGGAGGCATAAAATAGTCCTTCATGCACTTTTTGAAAACCTCCTCGGCCTCTTCCACCTTCTTTATGTCGATGCCGAGGTCGTACTCGGTGTCGCGAAGGGCGTGCCACATCGTGATGATGTCGGTTTGGCCCGTACCGCCGGAGACGGGGGCCATCGAAAGGTCGACCTGATTTGCTCCGGCATCTAAAGCGGCCTTGTACTGAATAACCCCGATACCGGCGGTTTCGTGGCTGTGGAAGGTGATATGCGTGTCTTCTCCCAGAATCTTGCGGGCCTGCTTGATCGTCTCGTAGACCGTGTTTGGAACGGAAGTACCGGAGGCGTCCTTGAAACAGACCGAATCGTAGGGAATTCCCGCATCGAGGATTCCCTGAAGAACTCCGTTGTAGAACTCGGGAGTGTGCGCTCCCGAGGCGCCGGGAGGAAGAGCCATCATCGTAACGACAACCTCGTGCTTCAGCCCGGCGTCGACTATGCACTGGCCGGAATATATGAGGTTGTTCACGTCGTTGAGCGCGTCAAAATTTCTAATGGAGGAAATTCCATGTTTCTTGAACATCTTTGCATGGAGATTGATGATGTCCCTCGGTTGACTGTCGAGGCCGACCACGTTTACTCCCCGCGCAAGAGTCTGCAGGTTTACATCGGGACCCGCTGCTTGTCGGAACTGATCCATCATGTCGAAGGCGTCTTCGTTACAGTAAAAGTAGAGAGACTGAAAGCGGGCTCCTCCGCCGGCTTCGAAATGATCGATTCCCGCATCTACCGCCGCCTCGACGGCGGGAAGAAAATCTTTTGTAAAAACCCGTGCTCCGAATACGGACTGAAATCCGTCCCGAAAGGCGGTTACCATGAATTTTACCGGTTTCTTCATTTCACACTCCTCTATTCGTCTCTTAACCGTTTTTTCTTGCGTAGACGGCGGCAATAGCCACTGCGATTTCCTGACTCCCTGCGCGTCCGCCGGGACTTTTTGGCTTTTCTTCCGGCTCCGGGAAGTAGCGGAACACTACGGCGGAAAGAAGCTTCATCACAATTACCAGAAGAATCAGAATAAAAAAGACCACCGACATGCCGATAATGGTAAGGGTTAGTCCTTTAAAAATCATCGTGGACTCCTTGTTAGTAAAGCATATATGAACGACATTTTATTTTGTGCTAAACTATACAGACTTGAGAAGTAGTTTACAAGGGAATTAATTCAAAATCGGAGGCGTTTTCATGGCTAAGGGCATCATTTCAACGGGTATTCCCGTCCGGCTTCAGCTCATTATTGTCACGATTCTCCTTGTTTTACTCCCGGTGGGAATAGTCGGTACGGTCCTCTACTTAGAGGTAGTAAAGGAAATGGATAAGGTCATTGTACAGAGTCTCCAAGAGCAGGCCCGTCTGGTGGAGGGTATCATTGAGAATGAATATAACAGTTTTTCTGAGGAAAGCGCCGAGGTAACGGATTTTCTCGAACAATTGGTAATAGGAGAACAGGGCTACGTGTTCATCCTGGATACCGAGGGCCGCTACGTCCTCTCGAAGGGACGGCAGCGGGACGGAGAAAACATTATCGAAGAGAAGGATGAGACGGGCCGTGAGTTTATCCGCGAGATGGTCAAGCGGGCCCCGAATCTTTCGGATGAAGAAGTCGGTATTATCCGGTATCCCTGGAGGAGCAGCCGCACGGAAGCGCTGCAGGAAAAGATCGCTGTGTATGATTACTTCGAGCCATGGGGCTGGGTGTGGGGTGTATCGGCGGTAAAGGACGATTTTGCCGGCAGCATCCGGGCGGTAAGAAGGGTTACCTTGATCATCGGTTTTTCCTTTACCGCCCTGGCAATCATCGCCGCGCTCATAATCGGGGCGGCCTTCGCCCGTCCCATTTCCCGACTCGAGACGGTTATAGATAGGGTCGCAGAAGGTGACTTCACCCAACGAGTAAGCCTTAAGTCGGGTATCCGAGAGCTGAAGCGGCTTTCAAAGAACTTCGATGAAGGGCTGTTAATGAACATGCGGCAGATGCTGCGAAGCATCCGTGAGGTAACCGATACCTCCCACGAAACGGGAGAGAAGATTTCGAATCAGGTGGAAGGCACTCTCGTTTTCACCAATCAGATGACCGAACAGCTCATAGAGATGAGAAAACAGATCCACGGGCTCGACGGACAGATAAGCGAGGCGAGCTCCGGGGTAGAACAGATCCAAGCCACCATTGTGAACGTAAGCAAACAGATCGAGCAGCAGTCTACGGCCGTTACCGAGACTTCGGCTTCCATTGAGGAGATGAACTCCTCGATTCAATCGGTGGCGAAGATCGCGGAGGAGAAACAGACGGCAACTGATTCGCTGCTGCGCATTACCGGAAGGGGGGGAGAAAACGTCCGGCAGACCAACAGCATCATCCAGGAAATCGGGGTAAGCATCAACGACATGATGAACATGATCACCATCATCAACAAGGTTGCCGCCCAGACTAATCTCCTGGCGATGAATGCGGCCATTGAAGCGGCCCATGCCGGCGAGGCCGGAAGGGGTTTTGCCGTCGTTGCCGAAGAGATCCGAAATCTCTCCAACTCCACCGGAAACAGCGCAAAAAAAATATCGGTCCAGTTGAAGGCTATTGTCGAACGGATTCAGCAGGCCACAGAAATGAGCACGGCAACGGGCAGCTCCTTTCAGAAGATCGAAAACGAGATGAAGGAATTCATACACGCTTTCCAGGAGATCGCCTCCAGCACCGCCGAGCTCTCTACGGGAAGTGAAGAGATGCTCAACGCGGTGAGCTCACTGCAGGATGTGGCCCAGGAGATCCAGGACGGTAGTGAAGAAATGAAGAGCGGCTCTCGTGACATAAACGATTCTCTCCAGGCGCTTAAGGTGTATTCCGGGAGTACCGTCGGTAGTCTCGAAGAGCTCATAGAAAAGACCGACAACGTGAACTACGCCCAGGGGAACATGACCGACCTGGTAATCAGCAACAGTGAAAACACAGAAAAGATGGCGGCGGAAATACGAAGGTTCACGATAGACGAGGGAAAAGAAGCTGCGGCGCCGGCCTTTTCCTTTTCCGATCTGGTCCGCTTTTCCGTCGGCGCCCTGCTTTTGCAGGAGTGGATCGGTAATGTGCGGCACGTGATAAACGGCGAAAACGGCGAGCAGAAGCTTCCGAGATTGGAAAAGGGCCGCCTGCAGAAATGGATCGATGAACGGGCAATGAAACTCTTTGGAGAAGAGGTGGAGTTTCAGAAAGTCCTCTCCCTCTACGACTCTCTGCTCAATTTGACCGAAGAGATGTCACGAGCCCGCTCGGCGGGAGAGACGGAGAGGGTAGAGTCGCTCTATCGGCAGATGCTGGCAACGATGATGAAGGCGAAGTCTTCTCTGCACGGTCTAAGATACGCGCTTTCCGATCGTCTGGAGGTCCAGCAGGCACCCATTGAGGATAGTCTTGAAGAGGTAGAGGAAGAGGAATGAGAGTGTTTTCATGGCTGCGCCGAAACTGGTTTGTTCTCTCACTTATCGCCGTCGTCGCCTTTTCTCTTGCGGCACCGGCTTACGGACAGGCGGCGGGACTCGGCGGGCTCACCCAGAAGGTGGTGATCATCGTCATCTTCCTCATTACCGGGCTGACCCTGCAGAGTGAGACGATCCTCTCGAAACTGGGAAATCTGCGGCTGCATATCTTCATCCAGCTCTTTGTGTTCGTGATTATTCCCCTCTACGTTGCTTTGACCGCTCCCCTTTTGGGGAGATTCATCGATGAGTGGACCCTGATAGGGCTTTACGCCACGGCGGTCATACCCACCACCATTTCGAGCAATATCATCTTTACCCAAGCTTCCGGCGGTAACGTGGTGGCCACCACCTTCAACGCTGCCCTGGGAAACGTGATGGGTATCTTCCTCTCTCCCCTTCTGCTTTCCCTTCTCCTGCAGACTACCGGGAGAATGATGCCGCTCGATGAGCTCATCGGTGTTTTGAGGAGTTTGTTTCTGCTCATGATGCTTCCCATCGCATTAGGTCAGATGCTGCGAAGAGTCTCCATGAAACTGCTGCAGAGATACGGGAAAATTCTGCGCAAGAGCACCAGCGCGATGATTCTCATCATCGTTTTTCTGACGATAAGCAAGGCCGTTGCCGCTGGACGCTTCGACCTTGGATCGGGAGGACTCCTTCCCTCCCTCGCCTACCTGGCCCTCTCGCACTTCGTTTTTCTCTTCCTCATCTGGGGGGGCGGGGAATTAATCGGTTTTCCGCGGGAGGATAAAATCAGCGCCCTCTTTACGGCAAGCCAAAAGACCCTGGCAATGGGAGCGCCCCTGCTCACCATCTTCTTTGCCGATCGTCCCGAGCTCCTGGCGGCTTCTATCGTGCCTCTCTCCTTCTATCACCTCTGGCAGCTCATTGTCGCGGGGTTCCTTCGCAGCGCGCTGGTCAAGAAGGTGAGGGACGAGCCTTAGGGTGGAGAACGCACAAAACCATTCCTTTAGATCGCTTATACTGCCCTTTTATCTGCCGGCGGCCTTTGTGTTTACCGGATTGGGAATGCTCATTCCCATTCTTCCGCTCTATGCGAAGGATCTGGGGGCGAGCGTGGCGGCGGCGAGCTTTATCGTCGGCCTCTACGGCTTCGGGAACCTCCTCTTCAATATTCCCGCCGGACTAATCGATTCCAGATTCAACAAGCGCAAAGTCTCGCTCATAGCCATTTCCCTCGCCGTTTTGTTTGTGGTTTTACCGGCAATGGTGAGTTCAGTAGGGTTTCTCGGTCTTTGCATGCTCTTATTCGGCGCGGCCCGGACGACCTTTTTCCTCATTCGATTGTCCTACTTCAGACATATAATTCCTGCCCGTTTTCGGGCACGAAGACTGGCGATAATCGCGGGCGAGTACCGTTTGGGAAATTTCATCGGACCGATTGTCGGCGGCTATACGGCAGCGCATTTCGGCTTCGAACGTACGCTGTTTTTGGCGGCACTCTTCTTTTTTCTCGGTTTTGTCGTGATGTATCTGTGGCTTCCTTCGATGCAGAGCCGAACGGAGTGCCCCGAGAGCTCCGATGCCTCGGTGACGGGTCTTCCCTCGATGGGGAGAATAGGGGAGGTAATAAAAGAGAACGGAAGGGTCTTCGCAAGCGCCGGAACGGCGATCATCGTTCTGCAGCTGATGAGGACCGGCCGGCAGGTGCTGGTGCCGCTTCTGGGAGACGCGAAGGGTCTGGATGCCTCTCAGATAGGATTGATAGTCGGATTGACCTTTCTCTTTGAGCTGCTCATTTTTTATCCCGCCGCAATGGTCTTAGACAGATGGGGAAGAAAGGTGGTCTCCGTACCCTGTATGATTTTTTTCTCGCTCGGCCTGGGGCTTTTCCCTCTAGCCGGAGGTTTTGTCGGTATTACTCTTGCCTCCATGGTCACCGGTTTGGGCAATGGAATAGGCAGCGGTTTGAATATGACCTTGAGCACGGATTTCGCACCGCGCAGCAGGCCTGGTGAATTCCTCGGCGTCTGGCGTTTCATCGTGGACTTCGGCACTTCCGGCGGACCCTTTGTCGTCGGGGCGGTGGCGGGAGTCTTGAGTCTCGGTGCGGCCTCTCTGGCGGTCGCCGCCCTCGGTTTCGCCGGCGCCGGGATTATGTACTTTTTCGTCCCGGAAAGTTTGAAAAAGGAATAGCCCGAATGCCGCGGTTTTAATCCGCTTCGCCTGTCGCGCGAGGCTAAGGTCAGCTCGAGAAATCTACCTCGGGAACCTCTCGTGCTCCTTCGTCGATTTCGAAATACTCCCGCTGTTCGAATCCGAGCATTCCGGCGATTATCGAGGCGGGAAAGAGTCTGATCTTTCGGTTGAAGAGTTTAACTCTGTCGTTGTAGCGCTTGCGGGCGACGGCGAGCCGGTTTTCGGTCCCTGCCAGTTCGTACTGTAGTTCCTTGAAGTTTTCGTTTGACGTGAGCTGGGGGTAGTTTTCCACCACCACCAAGAGACGGCTCAGGGCCCCTTCCAGCTCGTTGTAGCTTTCCGCCGTTTCTCCCACCGTCTTGGCACCGGCCAGTTTTGCCCGCGC
>CAZQNO010000048.1:6226-22282 GCA_964594775.1 uncultured Spirochaetaceae bacterium | reverse complement strand
TTCTCCTTTAGCTGCATACGGTGGTAACTGAGATTAACGACTCCCGTATCCGGGTAAGGTCCAACATCAACGATACCCCGTTTGGAAGTCAATAGACTTCCATATCAGAATTGCTCGCGCTACGTACTGCTTTTTTATTTCGCTTGTGCTATATTCCTATTTGAGGAGAAGAAAATGAAGTCAGATAAATTTATTCTCGCTCTGTTAATCTCGTTCCTGTGTGGTGCATTCCCGCTTATAGCCGGAGACTTCCAGCTCGTGTACTTAGACGGGACTCTCGAACTCGCCGCCGGGGGAAGACACCTCGAAGTGGGCAGCAGCATCCCGGAAGACAGCAGTGTAGTCTTAGGAAATGGTTCTCTGGCAGAGCTCATTTCCGACGATTCGACGATACTCCTTTCTAAGGGAGGGACCTACCGGCTCTCCTCTCTGGTTTCCAAGAAGGAAAACAGTAGTTCTTCGGCAATGAGTTCGATTTTCGGTAAAGTTGCAAAAATCGGCAGCGAGGGCAGTAAGGTGCCCAGCGCAGCAATGGGGGTCCGCGGCGCCGAAACAGACGCCAATTTTTCCTTCGAATGGGTTGAAGAGGACAGCTTGAGCTTCGACGAAGCGATAGCAGCCTACGAAGACGGTGACTATGCACTTGCCGCTGCGATCCTGAAAGAAGAGGTCGATCCGACCCTCCTCGAAGATGAAACGAAGTATTGGTACTACCTCGCCTCTGCGCGGCTTGCATCGGGACGGCGCGGTGAAGCCTTGAAAACCGTCATGAATCACGACGGCAACAGGTTGAGCGAAGAGTACGGGAAGTACCTTCTTCTAAAGGGCCGCCTGTACTTGGAAAGCCTCAACTATTCGCATGCTGCGGGAGTCTATAAGTCCTATCTGGATTCCGTTTCGGCAAATCCCCAGAAACAGATAGGCTCCTACTTCTACGGATATTCCCTTCTGCAGGACGGACGGGAAGGCGAGGGAAAACGAGTCCTTCGGCAGGCCGTTAAGCTCGATGTGGATCCGGATATTACACAGGCGGCGCAGGACCTCTTAAACGGCTGAACCGTTGTTTCGGTTTCAATTCAGGCCCTGAATGCAAAGAACAAGCCGGCGATAATGCCGATTTGACCGACCCAGAACACGAACATCCACTTTATTTGTGGGGCACTCGTTTTAGGGGTTTCACTTCTTAAAATCCCGATTTCCTTGTGCGCTTCACTCCGCAGGGCGGCGTCCCCCGCCTTCATTTCTTCTCTCAATGACTAATCGCCGCGGCTCATCTCTTCGCGGAGTCCGGATATCTCGCGAGCCACTACGAGTTCAAAACTCTGCACGGCATTCTTCAGCACCGAGTCTTCGATCTCTTTCTCCTGCGTATGTTGAGTATACTTCGCTTCACAAACCGCGTCACTTTCGCAAGCATCCTTTCGGGGAGGCAGCTACTCTCTAGCAGAGTAACTTTGCACTCTCTTATTGCCAGGGAATTGCTAACCCGAAAGGTCCCGCATGTCCGCCTGAAGCTTGCGATAATTTTCAATGTTTTCCTCACCCGTTTGCTGAAGGGTCTCCGCCTCCTGCAAAATCGTGGTCGAGAGTGTATTCAAGCCTTCTATCTGACTCTCGAGCAGATGTACCGCTTCGTCAATTCTGCCGATCCCCTGCATGCCGACATCTATGTTACCCTCCATGCTGCCGATGGAATCGTGGACCTCGGTATTGATTTCCGAAAGACTATCCGTCGTTGCCCTTATGCGGGCATGACCTTCGTCGAGCTCGCTCATCGAGGCGATCATCTCCTGCAGGGCATCGCGGACCGAGGTAACGGTAGTGATGACCTGCCGGAACTTACTCTGCATTTCGTCGCTCGTTTCCACTGATTCTTTGATGAGTTCACGGTTGTCCTCGAGAGTCGAACGAATGGTACGGGAGTTGTCGTTGGCCTCCTTCGCCAAACCTCTGATTTCCGAAGCCACCACGGCAAAGCCCCGACCCGAGTCGCCCGCGTGGGCCGCCTCGATTGCCGCGTTCATGGCAAGAAGGTTGGTCCTTTCGGCGATATCCTCAATAAGCTGAATTACTTCGAGCATATCGTTGGAAGAAGATTCAATTTTTCGGTAAATTTCGATGGCCCGGTCCAGCTGTGTTTCTCCCTCCCGGGCCTTTGCAACGAGCTCTCCTATCATCGTGTTTTTCGACCGGGCAGATTCGGCGATCGATTTGGACTGGGCCTCAATCTGCTCGACCGCCGCCGAGCTCTCCTGCATTGCATCGGTCTGCCTCTGCATTCGATTTTTTACCGTTTCGGTGCTCTGTCCGATATCACCGCTGGCCTCCTTTGTGGCCCGCATTCCTTCGCTCAGACCGGAAAGAGATTCATTCATTTTCTCTAGCCTTTCGGCTATGGAAGTTGCGTGGTCTGAGTTTCGCTTCGCGTGGCCCTGAAGACGTTCTCCAAGATTGAAGGCATCGCCGGTTGTGTCGAGGAGCTTAGTGAGTTTTCTATACTCCTCGTCTCTCTTTGCCGCTCGGTCCTCTATGGTTTCGAGACTCCGATGCTGCATCATAAACAATTGATAAATGAACATGCCGCTGAAAAGCATCAAAAGAAGCGAAACGAGAAACTCCACCATGGATTCCGTCCCGCCGGCCGCCAATGCCGCCGGTCTTACCCGTAACAGAAACTGCCCGGTATGGGTCACGAGTCCGAAAACCACAACACCGACAACCTGCCAACGGGTATAGGCGAGAAGCGGGGCGGTAATAAAGGCGGGAATCATATAGGTGGATTGAATATAGATATCCTTCCCTCCCGTTATCTCCCGCAGAAAGAATAATCCCGCCGCGGCGAGGGAGAAGAGGATGATGGTCCCCATGCTTATCGCCTTGAAGCTGCCGCGAAGCAAGGCCGCGACGAAGACAATTAAAACAAGACTTACTACCACCTCCATGCTGCCGAGTAAAAGTGAACCTGAGAAAAGACGTAGTGCGCCGAGGGCAAGAAACCCTACGCAGAGCAGCGAATTGAGGATAAAGAGGGAGACTGCCTTCTCCTGTATTGTGGTATTTTCTTGAGAGTAGATGTTCCGTATTCGTTTGCTTGTCTTCATTGTGCTGAAGTATACTAGAACTTCTCTCTTGCATCCACAAAAAAAACTACCACATAAAATGAATCGAGCTTGACACTCAGGCACGGCAGGAATACCATCGGCTCAAGGGGGAGGCAATGGGGTCGCAGAACGATGGAACAGATGAGACGTATTCACACATCAACTTTTCCGTCGACAATCGCATTGCAGCTATAGAGCTGAACCGACCGGAGAAGCGCAACGCCCTTTCGAGAGATCTCATGATAGAGCTGCTGAGATGTCTGGACGCCGTCGCCCGGAGCCGTGATATTTCGGTGGTAATTTTAAAGGCGGCGGGAAAGGTATTCAGCTCAGGTCACGATCTTTCCGAAATGCTGGGGAAAAAGGCGGATTTCTATCAGAACCTTTTCGACATCTGCACCCGCCTGATGGAGAGGGTTCAGTCAATTCCGCAGCCGGTTATCGCCCAAGTTCAGGGAGTCGCCACCGCCGCCGGCTGTCAGCTTGCCGCTTCCTGCGACCTCTGCATCGCCTCGGAAGACGCACGCTTTGCAACCCCCGGAGTAAAGATCGGCCTCTTCTGTACCACACCGATGGTCGCCCTCACCAGAGCCATACCCGCAAAAAAGGCGATGGAGATGCTCCTGACGGGAGAATTCATCGACGCACAGGAGGCCCTTCACTTCGGCTTGGTAAACAGAGTCGTTCCGCAGGAACGTTTGGCCGATGAAACCATGAGACTCGCGGAAAAACTACTGGAGGCGAGCCCGGGAATAGTCGCCATAGGCAAAGAAACCTTTTACCGACAGCTCCAACTCTCCCAGCCTCAGGCCTACGCCTACGCTAAAGAGGTCATGGCCCTTAACGCCACCCTCCCCGATGCCAAGGAAGGCATCGCCGCCTTCCTCGAAAAACGCAGTCCCTCATGGCGGAAGAATTTAGATTGAAGCGGTCTTTGTCGGTAGTAATTAAAAAAGCCTCGAAACAGTAAGGAGGTTTTCCTAATGAAAATAACTTTCCTCTATCATAAGAGCGGGCGTTTTCTATTAATACATATAATTATCATAATGCTCCCACTGCAGGCATGGGCGGCAGGTAACGGCGAAGAAGAAAACGGATCGAATAGTACAAAACAGACAGAAACGGAGCCATTCGAAGCGACCGTCACCTACCTTGAAGGCTACGTACGTATTGACAAAAACGCAGCTTCACTCGGTCAAACCGTCGCTCCGGGTGCCCGAATTCGAACAGGAGCCGATTCATACTGTGATGTTACTTTCGCGAACAAGAATATCTTCCGGATCGAGCCGAACACCCTCACGACTATCTCCATAGTCCCGGGTAAGAGCTCCATAGACATCGAAAGAGGGTCCATAGATGCAATCTTCGACCGTCTAAAATCGGTAGCAGGGAACACGGAAATAACCGTTACCACTCCCTCCATGGTCGCTGGGGTGAGAGGGACGGTTTTCTATATCAAGGTAGAGGATCCGAAGTCCACCTATGTGTGCACCTGTTATGGAACAGTCCATCAGCATGGAGCAGACCAAAGCGAAGAAGATGGCAGCGATGTCACGGCGTACCACCACGCGGCAAAACGCTACATTCTCACAGACGAGGGGAGCAAGGTTGAGAGCGCCGGTCTCCTCTACCACGACGACGAAGCAATGAACGCAGTGGCCGATCGGATCGGCGTCACCATTCCGTGGGGAAAAGAAAAAGCATATGAGTAAAGAAAACGCTATACCGGCCATCATCATCGCTCTGGGACTCTTCCTCGCCGGCCTGGCCGTCGGCGGCGGCTTCTATCTCGGAAGGTCCGAGGCCCGTTACGTGACGGTCAAAGGCTTGGCCGAACGGGAGGTGGATGCGGACTTGGCAATCTGGCCCATAACCTTCCGCATTGCCGGGGACGATCTGGCCCTTCTGCAGGAGGAGATAGACCGGGATAGGGGAAAAGTAACGGATTTTCTTCGGGAAGCCGGCTTCGGTACAGGAGAAATCTCCTATTCCGCCCCGAAGTTAATCGATACAAAGACCGAGCGGATGTATCAGCAGCAGGCAGGCCCGCAGGAGCGATACATCGCCAACGTCGCGGTAACCACCCGAAGCGAGCAAGTAGCTTTGGTCAAGAAAACGATGGAGGAATCGGCCCGCCTCGTCGGCCGAGGTGTCGCCATCTCCGCCCAGAATTGGGAAACACCGACGGAGTTTCTCTTTACCTCCCTCAACGACATCAAGCCTGCGATGATAGAAGAGGCGACGAAAAATGCCCGGAAGGCGGCGGAAAAGTTCGCCCAGGACTCGGGAAGCGAAGTGGGAAAGATCCGCCGGGCAAGCCAAGGCTACTTCTCCATATCGGAGAGAGACCGCAATTCCCCCGACAAAAAGGTGGTTCGGGTCGTCACCACGGTGGACTACTTTTTCGTAGACTGATTATCAAACCGGTTGTATCAATTGCCCAGCAGCCATGAGGGAAGAGCCTGCTCGACCTGTTCATTTTTCAGAATCTCTTCGAAACTCGTCTTTTCGAGCTCCCGATAGAACACTTCCACGGCATCCTGTATTCGTTCGATGAGTGCGCAGTCGGGAAACACCTCGCAGTCTCTCGTCCGATGCAGACAGATGAAGGCTCCACGGGGTTCCTCGAACTCCCGAAGAATGTCCGCCAGGCTGATATCCGCCGGAGCTTGAGCCAAGCGGTAGCCGCCCCCGAATCCGGGTTGGGCGGTGACGATGCCGGCGGCCGACAGCTTCTGCATCACTTTGGCCAGATAGTCCTTCGAAACCCCCTGTACCTCCGCAAGACCGCTGAGCCGCCGGGCCTCCCCGAAGTGTCTGCTCAAATACAAAATCGTGTGTAACGCGTATTCCGCTTTTTTTGAAATTTTCACTTAATCTGCCTCTGCGGACAACATAGCATATTTACGGACATTGTAACACCGTTTTTCTGCGTATTGTACGTATTATTTCGGCTCATCGAAAATCAGTCGATAGAACTGCTCGTGAAAGGGAATCTCCCACAACTCGGTATACATTTCTTTTTCCAGTTGGAAGCCCATTTTTCGATAGAGCCTTGCCGCAGGCGCGAGAAAATCGCCGGTAGAGAGAAAGAGTTCCCGGTACCCCGAACCCTTGGCAAAGGCAAGGGCCAATTCCAGAAGTCTTTTCCCGAGACCGAAACCCCGATAGGCCGGATCAACAAGAAACCAGCGAAACTGTCCCAGCCCATCTCCCCTGTCGATTACTGCACAGGAGCCCACGAGGTCTCCTCCTTTCTCTACGGAGAGCAGCCATATTCTGTCGTTTTTTCCGGATCTGGAAGTGGCGGTAAGGGTTCGGCTTTCAGCAGCCTTAGAGCCTTTGGCAAGGGAATCCCCGGCGGCACCGGGCAGTTCGGCGGCGAACTCCCCCACCGTTTTCGCAACATAGCCCTCGAATATCGGCCCGAGGCCGTGCTCCCTGCCGTACACCTCTCCGTGAAAGGAGATAATTCTGCCCAAGTCACCCGGCTCGAGACGGTTTCTCAGGAATATGCTCCTCCCAACTGCCTGTGCAAAGTATTCACTTTCCGCCATTGTGAATCCTCCTTAGATAGACAAGTATACATCAGCAGCGGCCGAATTGTCCGCTGTGTGCCGGCAATTGATAGCTGTGTCCGCTTGCCATTCCTTCAGTTCCCCGCTACCATTAACAGAGGAGGACTAAATGGAATATACCCGTCTAGGCAAAACTGGACTCAAAGTATCGCGCATACTATTAGGCACGATGAGCTACGGCTCGTCCAAATGGAGGGAATGGGTCCTCGACGAAGAAGAAGCCCGCCCCTTCTACCGGCAGGCTATAGAGGCCGGGATCAATACCTTCGACACCGCCGATATGTATTCAAAAGGGAGGAGCGAAGAGATTACGGGAAAGGCCCTCAAAGATTTCGCCCGGCGGGACGAGGTCATTATCTGCAGCAAGGTATTCTATCCGATGAATGATGATCCGAACGGAGGAGGGCTCTCGAGAAAGCACATCCTCGATTCAGCAGACGCCTCGTTAAGAAGGCTCGGTACCGATTATATCGACCTCTACCAAATCCACCGCTGGGATGCAGAGACGCCGATAGAGGAAACCCTAAAGGCTCTCGACGATCTCGTCCGCCAGGGTAAGGTCCGCTACCTAGGAGCCTCCAGCATGTACGCGTGGCAGCTCGCCAAAGCACTCTACACAGCCGATTTAATGGGTACGGAGCGGTTTGTTTCCATGCAGAACCTCTACAACGCCGTATATCGAGAGGAAGAACGGGAGATGATCCCCCTCTGCATCGATCAAGGCGTAGGAATCATTCCTTGGAGCCCGATGGCGCGGGGTTTTCTCACAAAAAAAGAGCAGGATACCACGAGGGCGAAATCCGACAAACTCTCGAAGGAATTGTTCGGAAGGGAGGAAGATTTCGAGATCCAGAAGCGGGTGCTCGAAACGGCGGAGAAGCACGAGCTGCCGCCGGCACGAATCGCATTGGCATGGGTCCTTCACCGGCCCGGCGTGACCGCCCCCATCATCGGCGCGACGAAAGAACACCACATCGACGATGCGGTAAAGGCCCTTGAAGTCATACTCACAGAAGAAGAAATCGCCTACATCGATGAGGCCTATGCACCTCAGAAGGTCCTCGGGAGACTGCGATAGCAAGATGAGCCGCAGAGCTGATGAGGACGAAGTCGTCTATTCCACAGATCTCGGCGATCTAAGGAAGGGCAGTAAAGGTAAGTCGGGCGGCGGCGGAAAACATGATAAGAGAGATAAGCGCGGCGCCGTGCGCCCCAGTGCCGACCCCGACGGCAGGGCCAAGGTGCGGCGTGAGAAAAAGGGTCGGGGTGGAAAGACGGTTACGGCGGTCTACGGCCTCTCCCTCGATCCCGAGAGCCTCAATGAACTGGGCAAGAAGCTAAAGCGGGCCTGCGGTTCCGGCGGATCGGTAAAAAACGGGGTAATAGAAATTCAGGGCGATGAAGTAGACCGGGTCATTGCCCTTTTGGAAAAGGAAGGATACCCCGCGAAAAGGGCAGGGGGTTAAGGGGGGCAGCTAGCAAGTATGGTCTTTTCCCTCTTCGGCTCCTGAAAAATCTAAAGAAACAGTACCGTCAAAGCTCGTACAGCCGGAAAAAAATACCGCTGCCGCGTTTATACCGTTTCTTGACTTTATCCGGCCTTCTCCGTAGAATTCCGCTTCCCGGCGTGGTATTACTAGTAAAAGAACGGTATGACTTGGCGAAGTATATGCAGGAAATCAAGGCGAAAATTATACAGATGCTCGAAAGGCTCGGTCTCTTCTTCGTTTTTACCGCAGAGATGTTCCTCTGGACCTTTCGAAAACCCCTTCGATTCGGCCTCTTCACCCATCACATAGAGCATATGGGAGTCGCGTCGGTCCCCATCATTTTTCTCTCGAGTTTCGCCACCGGCATGATCATGTCCCTGCAGATGATCGACGTGCTGCTTATGTTCCGGGCGGAGACCCTTGCCGGTTCGGCGGTGGGCATAACGTTGGCGAGGGAGCTCGCTCCCATCATGACCGCCCTCATGCTGATCGCGAAAAACGGATCATCCATCACCGCCGAACTGGGGACGATGCGGATAAGTGAGCAGATCGACGCGATGGAAACCATGTCGGTAAGTCCCATCCAGTACCTCGTGGTGCCGCGAGTATGGGCGGCGGTATTCGTCTTTCCCATTCTCACCGCCATGGCCAACGTGGTGGGTATCGCCGGAAGCTTCATGGTCTCGGTCTGGTTCAAGAATGTCGAGCAGGCGGGGTATCTCTTCGAACTGTATCGAATGGTCAGTCCCAAGGATATCCTTTCCGGCATAATCAAGGCGGGAGTTCTCGGCCTTATAGTGGGACTCATATCCTGCTTTTACGGCTACTACGTAAAGGGCGGATCAAAGGCGGTGGGAGACGCAGCCACGAAATCGGTGGTAGCCGCTTCGGTGAGCATCCTCATGGCGGACTACGTGATGACCGACATCATGCTGAAGGTGTATTTCTAATGAAACCCGTTATCGAAGTGCGGAATTTACATAAGACCTTCGGCTCTATGAAGGTCTTGGACGGAGTGAATATCTCCTTTCCCGAAGGGAAAATCACGGCTATTCTCGGCCAGAGCGGCACGGGAAAGAGTGTTTTAATGAAACATCTTATCGGTATCATCGAGCCGGACGAGGGAGAGATACTCATCGAAGGAACGGACATCGTCCCTCTCTCTAAAGAGGAAAAGCGAAGCATGCGTTCCAAACTCGGCTATCTATTTCAGGACGCCGCCCTCTTCGACTCCCTCACGGTGGAGGAAAACATCGCCTTTCCCCTAAGAGAGGTCCTCGGAATAAAGGACAAGGCGCGAATCAGAGAAATTGTGGAAGAAAAACTGCAGTGGGTGCAGCTGCCGGGAATAGAAAAGAGGATGCCGAACGAGCTCTCTGGAGGAATGAGAAAACGCATCGGTTTAGCCCGCACCCTGGCCGCAGAGCCGAAAGTCCTCCTCTTCGACGAACCGACCACCGGCCTCGATCCGGTGCTCGAGGAGAATATAAACGAACTTATAGAACGGGTAAACCGGGAACTCGAAATGACCTGCATCATCATTACCCACGACATTGTGGGAAGCTTTCAGCTTGCCGATAAAATAGCCTTTCTCGACAAGGGGAAAATAAGAGCAGTCGGAAACCCCGAGGAAGTCCACCAGGACGCCCATCCGGTACTGAGAAAATTTCTCGAATACTCCTTCGTATCGGAGAAAGAGGCACTGAGTAACGGAGGGAAAAAGTGACAAGACTGGCAAAAATCGGACTCTTCGTCCTGATTACCGGCACCGGCAGCGTCTTTTACCTCATGCAAACGGCGGAAACCATCAACGCACCGAACACCTACAAGGTAAAGGCGTATATCGATGATGCCAGCGGGCTGAACGACGGAACCCGGGTCTGGGTCTCCGGGGTGACGGTGGGTCGGATTCGAGAAGTCTCCCTGGAGAACGGCAGGGCGCTTTTAGTTATGGAGATATCCAGCGAGGTCCCGGTGTATCGGAACGCCGTCCTGCGCAAGCGGACCCAGTCCATGCTCGGAAACGCAGTTGTTTCTCTGGACCCGGGAAGCCCCGAAGCGATACCGGTGAAGGCGGGAGAGGAAATACCCCGGGTCGTTTCGAGCACGGAGATGGACAGGGCATTCAGCGCCGCGGAACAAGTGGCGCAGGAGATGGAAAGCTTCATGAAGGAGCTCAACAGCTTCATGAGCGGCGAAGGGGGCTATAAGACCCTCGGCGAGATCCTCACTTTGACGAAGGAGACGGTGGACAATACCAACCTCCTGGTGGAGCGAAACCTCCTCCTTCTCTCCGAATCGCTGGAGAATTTTTCAAAAATCACCGCCAACTACAAAGCCGGCAGCGCCCGGGACGCCCAGGAACTCTCGGCCATTTTAGCCAATACCGCCCGCATCACCGAACGACTGGACCGAATACTGGCCGAACAGGAGGAGGGCATCGACGCCTCCGTCGCCTCGCTGCGAGGCAGCATCGAACTGCTCAACGAGAGCATGGCGAACATAGAACGGGTAACGGCGAAGATCGACCGCGGCGAGGGCAATATCGGAAAACTCGTTCATGACGAGAAGATCTACGAACGGGTCGACAGAGTGACCCGAAACGTGGATGAGTTCGTCGGTTCGGCGATGGGCATGGACGTTCAGCTCGGATTCAGGTCCGAATACTTGACCCTGCGGGGAAGCACTAAGAATCACGCCGAGCTGCGCCTGGTTCCGGAGGCAAAGCCGAAGTACTACAGTTTTGGTCTAGTCGACTCCCCCGAAGGCCCCATTATCGAAACGGAGACCCGCACGCAAACCGACCTCAACAGCGACGGGAGCATCGATTCGGATGAGACGGTCTACGAGGAGAAGCGGACGAACAAACTCAAGCTCAATGCCCAGCTCGCCCGCATCTACGGCCCGATAACGATCCGCGGGGGCATCATAGAAAACAGCGCCGGCATCGGTCTTGGCCTGCAGCCGGCGAAACAGGTAAAGTTCTCCACAGAACTTTTCGAATTCAATCAGCCCGCCGCCCCCTACCTGCGGGGCTACGGGACCTACTATCCCCTCTTCGATCCGGACAGCGACAATCCGCTGCGATGGTTCTACATAAGCGGCGGCATCGACAATGCGCTGCTTAGCGAAAAGAGGGATTACTTCATCGGATTGGGACTCCGCCTCACCGACAACGACCTGCGGGCGGTCATTCCCTTCGTGCCGGCCCCCTAGGGCCTGTAGGCTCTGCAGACCCCGGGCCGGCAGTCCGGCTAAAAAGCGTATTCGCTACCGCCGCTTGCGCTGAAAAACCTGCAATAACGAGTAAAAGAGTCCCATCGAGGGCGGTTCTGGTAATCTCCTCTTTCTCGTAACCGAGCCGGGTCATTGTCCGTGCGGTTTTAAAAAGCACAAAAAAAACGGTGTGAGGAGCTCTTTCGGTCCCCTCACACCGGGCTCTTACATTTGTGTGAAAATCTACTCTATTGTTATTTCGGGTATCCCGTTTTCCGGGATCTTGAAGTTCAGCGTGAAGGGGCCTTCGTCCGGCAGGGTCTGGCCCATCTGCTCGAAGAACGGCGCCATGTTCTTATGCAGCTCGTCGTGGAGTTTTTCCACGGAGAACTCGCCGGCGATGTCCTTGGGCTGCATCATCTCATTGAGCTTCAGGTCCATGTTCCCCTTGAAACTCATAAGCCCCGAATCGATATCCATCTGCTTCACCTTCATTCCCTCCGGAGAAAGGTCCGCGTCCAGGTCCATCGATTTGACGTTCATTCCCGCCTCTTGGGCCAGGGCCGCCGCGCCGGGAACCATCATCATCTGCATCATAAACTGTTCGCCGGGCTGAAATTTCGAATCCTTGAGATTCATCCGTATCGATGAGACCTTCTCCAAGAAGACCTTCGGATTGGTCTCCTGCATGAGAGCTTGACTGAGCTCACCCTCCGCCGCAAATGAAAGAGAGCCGATTTCGGTCTTTCCACCGCTCTTGGTATTGGAGAGTACCAGGGACTCGGCCATCACCTCAGCCTTACTCAAAACCGCGTTCTCGGGGTCCTTCGCCAGAGCCGCTGCCTCGCCGGGGGGAATCTTCAGAGAGACCGAAGCGGCCTGTATGTCCGATCCACCCTGCACGTCGAGGAACTTTACCTCCGTGAGGGTGAGCATACCCTTCGCCGCCTGAGATTTCACCTCGCCGTAGGAGAAGTGCTCCTCAATCCCCGAATCGGAAATCGCCGAATCGAGCCGGCTGCTCACCTCATTCTCTATTCTACTGTTCGCAATATTCACCGCGATAAACACTGCGATGAGCAGCACTACGGCGAGTCCGCCGATCACCGAAAGAGCAATCACCAGTTTCTTGTTGGCCATGTTTTCTCCTCTTGTGCTAAGTAGCGTGGGACGAAGCTTAGGTTTCTCGCGTGCTCCGGCCCGTTAAATACCCCTTTATCCTAACAAGATTACGGAAAAAAAGCAAAGGTACACAGAAAATTTATGTGAAAATCTCCAGTTTTCACCGTTTCAAGTAGGGGGAAAGCGGGAAATTACCGCTTCCGCCGCGATCTTTCCCGACAAAAGGGCGAGCGGCATTCCGCCGCCGGGATGGACGCTCCCGCCTACGAAGAAGAGATTGGGATAACGGCGGGTAAAGGCCGGGTGTCGAAGAAAAGCGGCGCTGCGGCTGTTCGAACTGATGCCGTAGAGACTTCCGAAAGTGCTGCCCGTCTGCTCCTCTATGCTCTGCGGTGTTCGGGTTCCTTCGACGGCGATATCGGTTTCAACGGATCTGCCCAGAGCCTTCTTAAGCCGCTGGAGCACCAGGCTGCGGGTGCGCCGGGTCTCTTCCTCCCAATCCTGCCCCTCGTTGCGGGGTGCGTTGACCAGGACGAACCAGTTCTCTCCGCCTTCCCCCGGAGCATCTTCGCGGGAGACCTTCGAGGTAATGTTGACATAGACCGTCGGATCGTCGGGACAGCGCAGTTCATCGAAAATACAGCGAAAGTCCGCCCTATAGTCTTTGGAAAAGAAGATGTTGTTGACCCCCAGCTCCGGGTATTTGCTTTTCATGCCCCAAAAGAAAACCAAGCCGCTGGAGGAGGGCTCGAGCTTACGGTATCTACGGGCATAGGGAGCTTCGGAGTCGTCGAGAAGGAGTTCGTAGCTGCGGCGGACATCTACATCGCTGATCACCAGGTCCGCCTCTTGCAGGCGTCCGTCGACCAAGACTCCGCGGACCGCCCTGTTCCCCCTCTCGATTTTTTCCACCTTCGTTTCGAAGAAAAACTCCACCCCCACGTCCCCGGCACATTTCCGGAGAGCAAGAGCAATAGCGTAGATACCTCCCGCCACGGCATAGGCACCCATGTTGTACTCCACGTGGGGAATGATATTGAGGGTACCGGGCACCTGGAAAGGATCTGAGCCGTTATAGGTGGCGTATCGGTCGAAGAGCTGCACCATCCGGGGATCGGTAAAAAAGCTCCTGTTTACTTCGTCCATCGATCTGAAGATGTTTAGTCTTCCCCGTCGGAAGATTGATGAAAGAACATCCAGCTTGATATAGGTCGCCGCCGAATGAAGGCTGTGCTCGAGAAAGAGGCTCGAAGTTCTGCGGTAGATGCGGGCGCTGTGTGAGAGGAAGTCTCTTACATGTGCGGGATTCTCCCCGATGAGCGCCCCCGCTTCGTCGGCAAAGTCCCGAGGCTCGGCCCCCGCCTCCAGGCGGGTCCCGTCGTCGAAATAGTAGGTACATATCGGGTCCAGAGGCACGAAATTCAGCCTCTCTTCCAGTGAAACTCCGGCGGCTGAAAAGAGGTCCTCAAAGACATGCCGCATCGTTACCAGAGAGGGACCCGTATCGAAACGGAAGCCACCCAAGTCCATGCTGCCGGCCTTTCCGCCGGCATGTTCGGCCTGTTCGTATACCTTCACCGAATAGCCGGCGGCGGCGAGACGAATCGCCGCAGCGAGTCCGCCGAAGCCTGCACCGATTATAGCCGCCCGTCGCTTTTTCCTCATATACATAGCCTACGCCTTTTCACCGACCGAAGCAACAAGGTATAATTGCTCAGAATCGTTTCCTTCCCTCGCCTTCTTTTCTTAAAAGTGCTATAGTAAGCATCTGCTTAAACGAACAACTTGGGCGAATGAGCAAATCTGCGCCAATCAGCGCTTTATACACGGCAAGGGACTATAATTTATCGTGAAATTCCAACAATTTTCTATTGATCCTCAGATCCAGAAAGGGATCACAAACGCAGGGTACCACAGCCCCACCCCCATTCAGGAACGGACAATACCGATTATTCTCAAGGGCGGGGATATTCTGGGATTAGCCCAGACGGGAACCGGTAAAACAGCGGCATTCATGCTGCCCATATTGCAGCGGCTGCACGGAAAAACCGAAAAGAACGGAAAGAAAAGCCGAAGGATCAAGGCGCTAGTTCTTGCCCCGACGAGAGAACTTGCACAGCAAATTTTCGAGACCAGTGTTGATCTGGGTAGACATACCGGAATTCGCTGCATTACTGTGTACGGCGGTGTCAGTAAAAATCGGCAAACTACCGAGCTGAAACGGGGTGTCGATATCGTCATAGCCTGTCCCGGACGTCTTATAGACCACATAGGAGAGGGAAACATCGATCTTTCCCACATAGAAGTCCTCGTTCTTGATGAAGCCGACAGGATGTGTGACATGGGATTTCTTCCGGATATTAAACGGATTTTGCATCATGTACCCAGCGAAAGACAGACTCTCTTTTTTTCCGCCACCATGCCCGAGGAGATCCTGAACTTATCTAAGAGTATTTTAAAAAGCCCGGAGACGGTGCGAATTGGCTTAGGTGCGCCGGTGGAAACGGTCTCCCATGCACTCTATCCGGTTCCATCGGATTTGAAAAAACCTCTCCTTTTCGCCTTGTTAGAACAAACCGCTACAGGTCGGGTGCTGATCTTTACCAAAACAAAGCATAGGGCGAAAAATCTTGCCGCTCTCCTCATGAAAAGGGAGTATCGGGTTTCCGCATTACAGGGGAACATGTCGCAAAATCGGAGACAGGATTCGATAAACGGTTTTCGTAACGGAAAATACGATATTTTGGTGGCCACGGATATTGCGGCCCGGGGAATCGATGTTTCGGAAATTACCCATGTCATTAATTTTGATATGCCGGATACCGTAGATGCATACACCCACAGGATAGGCCGTACAGGGCGGGCGAAAAGGACCGGTGATGCATACACTCTTGCCGTGAGGGAAGACGAGCAGATTCTCCGGAGTATTGAAAAAGTACTCAAAGCACCGATTCCAAAGAAGCGTTTAGCCGGTTTTGATTACGGGAATTTTAATCCTGAAGAACAATTCAGCCGTAAAAGTCGGGCCGGGACCCTTCAAAAGCGGCGATAAAAACTGCCGCTGCAAGACCGCGTAAACCCGTTCAAGCTTTGACGCCTTTTCACGAGGCAAAACAACACCGTATAATGGTCCCGTGAAACTCGTACCGGCAGCTTTAATCGCCACTACAGCTCTCATTTTTCTCATCAGGGCCCCCGGGGCGGCGCTGCACTACGCTCTCGGGGTTCTCTACAGCTACCGGTACATTCGGTCGGAGGATAAGAGCGATGCTTTTCGGGCGAAAGATTTCCTCCGTACGTCGTCTCCCTTTTACCGCGCCGATCCCCTCCACCGTGTCCACCTCGGCATGGCGAACTCCTATATTGCGAAGTTCAGAAGGATCCTCGGACTCTCCAATCTAAGGGAGATGCATTCGAGTATGCGGTCGATCCCGGAGGATCATCCGGACTGGCTGGTACGTTTTCTTCGGGGCACGACCCTCGTTGAAGTAGGTGCGGCGATCGCCGAGCAGGCCCGCCTCTTTCTGGAGAAGATAGATGAATAGGCCC
>CAZQNO010000048.1:0-6126 GCA_964594775.1 uncultured Spirochaetaceae bacterium | reverse complement strand
GCGGCGATCGCCGAGCAGGCCCGCCTCTTTCTGGAGAAGATAGATGAATAGGCCCGGTTTCGCCGACGGTATTCGCCAGGGAATCCCCATCTTCATCGGCTATATGCCTATAGCCGTCGCCTTCGGCCTATTAGCAAAGGGAACGGGTATCTCCCTCGGCCATACCATGGGTTTGAGTCTCTTCGTCTTCGCCGGTGCCTCACAGTTTATGGCCCTGGAACTCATCGCCCTCGGCACCGGAGCAATGGGAATCGTTCTCTCCACCTTCATCGTAAATATCCGCCACATGCTGATGAGCATGTCGCTACATGAAAAAACGGTTTCCGAAGGACCGGTGAAAAAAGCCGCCTACGCCTTCTTTATCACCGACGAGGTTTTTGCCGTTGCTTCGACACGGGGAGAGACAATCGGCTCCTCATATCTATTCGGCCTCGGCATTATGGCCTATTCCAGCTGGAACGTGAATACGGCTCTCGGCTTCATCGTCGGTTCCTTTCTCCCAACGGCCCTGCAGGAGGGAATGGGCATTGCCCTCTACGCCATGTTCATCGGCCTCCTCGTTCCCTCCGTAAAGAAAAACCGAAGAGCATTGATCTTGGCGGGAAGCGCGGCACTGTTCAATATCCTCTTTCTCCGCTTTCTTCCTCCCGGCTGGGCCATCATCGCCGCCGCGGCGGCGGCGATCATACTCATGGAGTTCGCCTTGAGCCTGTTTCCCCGGTCCGAGGAGGGCGCTAAAAAGGAGGGGCGCAGCAAATGAGTGAGATCGATCCGGCCGGCCTCTGGGCGGTAATCGCCGGCATGACGGCGGTAACGTACATCCCCCGGGCCTTACCGCTCTTAGCCCTGCGGACAGACAGGCTTCCCTCCCGTTTGGTGAGGATGCTGCGCAACGTGCCCTTTGCCGTCTTAGGGGCCTTGATATTCCCCGGCATACTCGATGTCGGCAGCCATATTATGTATGGGATTATCGGGGGCCTCGTCGCGGCTGTCCTCACCCTCCTAGATATTCATCTGGTTCTGGCAGTGGCGGGCGCCATCGCTGCCGTCACTCTGAGTGTTCAGTTGTTTTAAAAGACGGAGAGATTCGCTCAGCCGGCCTCTTCCTTCGCCTTCTGATACCGGTCTTTAGCCAAAGAATTGGTAATACGATCAATTATGATCGCCATAAAAACGATGCTGATGCCGGCTTCGAAGCCCTGCCCAATCTTTACCCGGTTAATGGCTAAAAGCACTTCCATTCCGAGGCCTCTGTTTCCGATCATCGAGCCGATGACTACCATTGCCAGGGCCATCATAGTAGTTTGATTAATGCCTACCATGATCGACGGACGAGCAAGCGGCAGCTGCGCATCGAAGAGAATCTCTCTCTCGGTGGCGCCGAAAGAGCGCGCCGCCTCGATAACATCCGACGGAACTTCCCGGATACCTACATTGGTAAGCCGAATGACCGGCGGGACCGCGTAAATTATAGTGGCAAAGGTCGCCGGTACCCGCCCGAGTCCGAAGAGCATCAGGGCGGGAATAAGATAGACAAAACTCGGCATCGTCTGCATAGCATCGAGGATCGGCCGAATAGTTGCCTCGAGTTTATCGCTCCTGCTCATCGCAATACCGAGGGGAATGCCCAGAATGATAGAAATGACTACCGAGACGATAACCACCGAAAGGGTCGTCATTGCGTGGCTCCAATAGCCGAAGGTACCAATGAGAAAAAGCATTACCGACATCGCCGCGGCCCCGCGAACACTTTCTAGGGTCTTCCACGCGACAAAGGCAACCAGCGGTACCATAACGAACCATGGAATAAAGACCAGTACATCCTCCACGGCAAGAAGAATCTTGAGTCCCACGTCTCCGAGGAAATCAAACACCGGTTTGAGGTTATTAATGATCCATTCCATGACCGCATCGATCCAGGTTCCAAGGGGTATGCGTATTGATTGAGGGAATTCAAACATAGTTATTCTTCCTCCTCAGTCGTAGAGATACCGTCGAATATGGCACGGTATCTGACGACTCCCATGAGCCGCTTCTGTTCGTCCAAAACAGGAATGGGATACTGAGACTTCGCTGCAAGAGGGAAAAGCTCCTCCAGACTATCGCCGGGAGCACAGCTCAATGTTTCCTTGTACTGGGCGCGTCTGAACTCTTCATCCGACTGGTTCGGCTGTGTGTCGAGATGATCGATGGTGACGACGCCGAGGAATTCACGGCGCTTGTTGACCATGAAGGCCCATTCCCGCTTGTTGTCCTTGAGAATTTTACGGGCGGTTTTCGGCCCTTCCCAGGCATAGAGCAGTATCTCCGGGTCCTCCATGACATTTTCCGCCGTGAGCACCTTTGCCGGCGATGCGTCCTGAACAAACTCCTTTACGTAGTCATTTGCCGGCTCGGTAACCACTTCTTCGGGACTGCCGAGCTGGATGATTTCTCCGTTCCGCATGATCGCGATTCGATCGCCCAATTTCAGCGCCTCGTGGAGATCATGGGTAACGAAGATAATGGTCTTATGGAGCTTGTCCTGCAGTTCGACGAGCTCGTCCTGCATCTGCCGTCGGATCAGCGGGTCCAAGCCGCTGAAGGGCTCATCCATTAAGAGAAGGTCCGGCTCGGTAGCGAGGGCCCGCGCAAGGCCGACGCGCTGCTGCATTCCTCCCGAAAGGGAATGGGGAAAATACTCCTCCCAGCCCTTGAGTCCTACGGTTTCCAGGGCCTCCAGGGCGGTCTTTTCACGGGTCTCCTTGTCGTCGCCCCGTGCCTTTAAGCCGTAGGCGGCGTTTTGCAGCACGGTGAAATGAGGGAAGAGACCATAATGCTGAAACACCATGCTTACGCGGTGGCGCCGAAAGTCTCGCAGCTGTTCCCGGTTCATCTTTGTCACATTTTCGCCTCCCATCCGGATGGTACCGGCGGTCGGCTCTATCAGTCTGAGGAAAGTTCTCGCCAGAGTGGATTTCCCGCTTCCCGAAAGGCCCATTAGAACAAAGAGCTCCCCCTTCTTCACGGAAAAGGAAATTTCCCGCAAACCGACTATCAGACCCAGTTTATCCTGAAGCTCATCCTTTGAGCGACCGCGATGTTCCTTCTTGAGCGCCCGCTTCGGATCGTTGCCGAAAACCTTCCAGAGATTTTCTACCTCTACTAATTTTTCTTCACCCATACCGTCTCATTTTACCGCGGCCCTTACCCGGTCGGCAACTTCTTCGTCGACCCACTCGGTCCACTTCTCTTCCAAGTTCTTGAGGAACCACTCGGCAGCGCCGGTGTGATCGAGTCCCTGGTCTTCCATCAGGGCGAGAAGCTTGTTGTTCTGTTGCAAACTGGTGCTGTAGTTTTCAAAGAAATCGACCAACTCAGGCAGTTCTTCCGCCCGCTCGGCGTTCATCAGGATGTCGACGGAGGTGGGAGGAAATTCGCTTCCCTTCAGCATCATCATGTCCAAGCGTCCTATAACCGCCGTCGGTTCCCAGTAGTAGCCGACCCAGGCTTCACCCGATTCGAAGGCCGAAACCATTGAGGCGGCGAGAGCGGTACCGGAACCGGGAAGAAAACCGACATAGGTGTCGGTGAGACCGAATTCTTTCATCATGTTCTGACTTCGTTCCGTGGCGGCCCAGCCGGGAGGACCGACGAAAATCCGGCCTTTGTTGGGATTCTCATCATCCTTTACCAGTTCCCAATACTTCGGCAGATCCTCTATGGTCTTGAGTCCGGGCGCCATCGCTTCGATACCTCGCTCTTCATCTCCCTTTACCATGTAGCGGGGAATGTACCAGCCCTGGGGCGCCTCGGGCATATTATCGCCAAGATTCACCACGGTGCCCTCTTCGATAGCCTCTTCATAGGCTTCCAGGTAGTTTTCGTGCCAAGATTCCATGAAGACATCGATATCGCCGGCAATGACCCCCCGAAAGGTCGGTATAGTGTCGCCGGGCACCATGTCGACTTCGTAATTTCCATATCCTTCCTCGAGGATGATCTTGACGATGCGGTTGTGCACCATGATGCTGTCCCAGGATGCGTCGGCAAGAACGATCTTTACCGGCTCGGCGCGTTTCTCTTGCTTGGCTTCTCCTTCGGTCCCGCGATCGCATGAGGAGAAGAATCCCGCAAGTGAAACGACCCACACACCCACCAATAGGGCAGTAACGAGTTTTTTTGTATTCATAATAGTTTTCCTCCTAAAATATATAACTCTAAACATTCATTTACATTATACTCCCCATTTTATATTTGGTCAATTAAAATTAAGCTTTTTATTTACATATATTGTAGTACTTTATATATTTTCAATAAATTCTCTTCAAACTCTTTCCTTTTGAAGGCGAACTATTTATATACTGCTGTATTACTTACTGCAGTATATTTTATTCTTTTTGCTCATTTTCTTGATTTAGGTATATACTTACCGAAAAAAGGAATTCGAGATGAAATTTTAGATGGACTTACCGCGGTTGTTACCGGAGGCGCACGGGGTATCGGCCATGCGACCGCCGAGAGGCTGCTGCATCGCGGAGTGAGCGTGAGTATCTGAGACATAGATTCGGCCGAAGGGACGGGGAGATTAACGGACCGGTCGGAACCGAACTCTTAACTGTTATCGCCGCCTTCAATGACCTGGTCCATCGTATAGAGACCCGGTTTTCGCTCCGCCAAGAAGCGGGCCGCGGCAACGGCGCCGGCGGCAAAAACTCGTCGCGAATAAGCACGATGGCTCACTGTCACCACCTCGTCTTTTCCTGCGAAGATCACCTCATGATCTCCGACGATACTGCCGCCGCGGACCGCGTGAACACCCAATTCACTCTTCTCTCGGAGTTTGTTTTTCTCCTCCCGCCCGTGAACGTAGTGAAGGTCTCTCCCCCTGGCCTCGTTTATCGCGCCGGCCAGCGCAAGGGCGGTCCCGCTCGGGGCATCCTTCTTTTTATTATGATGCTTCTCCACGATCTCTATGTCAAAGCCGTAGAAAAGGACCTTTGCCGCCTCCGCCACCAGGTGCTTAATAAGATTGACTCCCATCGACATGTTCGCCGCCTGGAATATGGCCGTCTTTTTTGCAACTTCACCGATCCGCCTCTTCGTCTCTTCCGAAAAACCGGTGGTAGCGATTACCGCCGGAAGCGTACGCTTCTCCAGCTCATCGAGAAGGGACGGCAAAGCCTCGTGATGAGAAAAGTCGATAAGAACATCGGCCTCCTCCGCGCATTCGGATAAAGATGCATACACGGGAAAAGGCTCGTCACCCGCCGCCGCGTTTACATCGATTCCCGCGACTATTTTTATGTCTTCGCTCTCGGCGGCGGTTTCCGCCACAGCACGTCCCATTCTGCCGCTTGAACCGTTAATTATTACCCGTATCATAAGACACCTCCCCTTTTGCTAAGCATAATGGGAGAGAAACAGTGAGTAAAGGCTTCCTGAGCTAAGCGCCACCAAATTCCCGACCATTTTACTTCCTGTATAAATTGATCTTTTCCCTGTATAATTTGTGTATGGAAAACATATTCGGACCCGTTCCGTCCCGAAGACTGGGCCGGAGCATAGGTATAAACAACATCCCGCCAAAGGTATGTTCCTACTCCTGTGTATACTGTCAGCTCGGCAGAGCCATAGAGATGAGCGCAGAACGCCGCACCTTCTTCAAACCCTCCGAACTCGTCGAAGCGGCGAAAGCCCGGGTAAAGAGCGCCGAGGACAGGAACGAACAGATCGACTATCTCACCATTGTACCGGACGGTGAACCCACCCTCGACCTCCGCATCGGGGAACTAATCGAGGGCCTGGGAAAAATCGGCCCGCCGGTAGCCCTTATAAGCAACGGATCGCTCATGGGGGACCCGAAGCTGCGGGAGGAGCTGCAGGGGCTCGACTGGATTTCGATCAAGATCGACGCGGCGGACGAGGAGGCATGGCGGCGCATAGACCGTCCGCATAAATCCATCGATTTCAAGCGCATGCTCACCGGCATTCGCACCTTCGCCGAAAGCTTCGAGGGGTCCTTCACCACGGAGACCATGTTGGTGAAAGAGGTAAACGATTCACAGGTACAGCTGGACGGGATCATCTCACTGATCGGAGAACTCGAGCCGGACAAGGTCTATCTCTCCATTCCCACCCGCCCTC
>CAZQNO010000047.1:0-22564 GCA_964594775.1 uncultured Spirochaetaceae bacterium | reverse complement strand
AGGGGTGGAGGGCTGTTTGCTTGTAATATCTGCAGGATTGGGACCAGTAAAAAAAATTGGGGCCGGAGAAACACGGCCGGCTTTTCTATCTCTTCCCGAAGACCTTCTCTATGCTCTCGGCAAGGCTCGTTACCACGGTGTAGGCCTCCGTCGGGTCCGCCGCCGTCCGGTCTTTGCTACCTTTCTCACCTTTTGTTCCGCTCAGCCCCGCCTCTCCCGCCGCAGGAGCCCCGAGAAAGCGGCCGAAGCCCATCTCAACGGCGGTACGGGCGCGCCGGGCCATGTGCGCGCTTGGCCGGATCTCTCCGGCCAGGCTGATCTCTCCTGCCACGGCGGTCTCCTTCGGCACGGCCAGCTCCGTACGGGCCGAATAGAGGGCCACCGCCAGAGGCAGTTCGATCCCCACCTCGTCGAGCCTTATCCCGCCGGCCACATTCACATAGATATCCCTGTCGGAAAATCTGAGAGAGAGATGCTTCTCCAGGACCGCTGCGATCCGGGAGACTCGGTTGGAATCTATCTTGTCCGAATAGATCCGTGAATATCCGCTCTTCGCAGGAATAACGAGGGCCTGGATCTCCACGAGAAGAACCCGGGAGCCCTCATAGACGGGGGCCGCGGTGATGCCCGCCGGGACCGATTCCCTCTGTTCGAGAAAGAAAGAGGCCGGGTCGGCCACTTGAATGAGCCCGGTTCGCTCCATCGTGAAAATTCCTATCTCATCGACCGAGCCGAAGCGATTCTTTACCGCCCGAAGAATTCTCAAGCCCGAATTCGCCTGGTCGAAGTAGAGTACCGTGTCCACCATGTGCTCGATCACCTTCGGCCCGGCTATCGATCCCTCCTTCGTCACGTGAGCAACGAGAAAGAGGGCAGCTTCGTGCTCCCGGGCCCAGTCGATAAGCTCATAACAGCCGTATTTGAGCTGGTTGACCGTACCGGGTACGTTTCCCGCCTCTCTGCTGAGCAGGGTTTGGATGGAGTCGACCACGGCGACCCTTGCCTGCATCTTCCGCAAGTGGCCGACTATTCGATCCAGGTCGGTCTCGCAGATCAGCTGGGTTTCGGCGGGATCCGTTCGGCCGCCTCCTGCGCTGCCTCTGCCGGTCGAGCCGTTGGCGCTGCCGCCGCCGGCCCCGAGAAGCCCGAGCCGCTCGGCCCTCATCCGTATCTGTCCAGCCGACTCCTCGCCGGACACATACGCCACCGCTCCGCCGGACCGAATCGATGCGGCGAGCTGCAGCATGAGGGTAGATTTACCGATCCCCGGCTCACCGCCGATCAAAACCGTTGAACCGACGGTGATGCCGCCGCCGAGTACGCGGTCCATCTCCGCACTACCTGTAGGAAAACGCCCCGCAGCAGTGCTCTCCAAGCGGGACAGGGGAGTCGGCTTGGAAGCGGCGCGGCTCTGTCTTCCTCCCGCGCCTAAACCTTTTTTGCCGCCGCCTGCACCTGCAGCGCCGCTGTTTTCTCCGCCGGCCGCGGCACCAGAGCCGCCGGCAGAGCCCCCTTCATGCCGCGTGATCTCGATGAAGGTATTCCACCGGCCGCAGGAAGGACACTTTCCGAGCCATTTCTGCTCTTCATGTCCGCACTCGCTGCACTCGAAGATGCTTCGTTTCTTTGCCATAAATTCGCTCAGTCCCCCTTGAAGTGCCCAGTATACCCCATACTAGGCCCCCGGACCAACGCTTGATTCTTGTCATCGCCCCGTCGCTGTGGCATTATGATTTCATGAAATCGATGCCGGACAATTACCGCCCCCTCAAGAAAGAAGAGATAGCGCTTCTAGAGGCCCGTGGCTCCCGAGCCTCGGATTGGGGCCGCATCACCGTAAAAGAGGGCTTCGATCCGGCCAAGGTGGAAAACTGCCGCTTCTTCGGCTCAGTGCGAATCGGCCGCCTCGACGACTCGATTATCGAGAAGGAGGGAATGCGCCTTCCCGCGGGCCTCTACGCTGCAACGGTGGCCGATTCGACCCTAGAGGACAATGTCGGACTCTACCGCGTATCCTACCTCGCCGGCTACTGCGTGGGGAAGGAATCCCTCCTCAAGGACATCGGGGCCCTCACCTTCAGCTCCGCCGAGAACACCTCTCCGGAGCCGATAGAACTGGTAAACGAAAACGGCGGCCGGGCCATCATTCCCTTCAACGGAATTTGGACCGCCGACGCCCACCTCTGGGTGAAAGAACGCGGGAGGGCGAAGCTCATGGCCCGGCTCGAGGAGTTCAGCCGCCGAGCTTCCGCTGCGACGCCGGCGGCGGCCGCCAATGGACCATGGGGCCGCATCGGCCGGGGGTGCCTTATTCACGGACTCGTTCACGGCAACAATCTCCGGATAGGGGAGGCCGCCCGGATCGTGGGAAGCCTCGGTCTCTCGGACCTCCACATTTCCAGCAGTCCCGAGAGACCGACGGAAATTGGAAGGGGAGTGGAGCTCTCTCACGGCATCGTCGGCTTCGGCTGCCGAGTTTCGACGGGAAGCAAGGCCGACCACTTCATCCTGGCCGACCATACAACGATCGAGCTCGGCGTGCGCCTATCTCACGTCTACCTGGGAGAAAACTCCACCATCGCCCGCTGTGAGGTCTCTCACGCCCTTCTGCTGCCCTTTCACGAACAGCATCACAACAACTCCTTTCTCATCTCCGCTCTGGTCGAAGGTCAGTCCAACTTCGCCGCCGGTACCACCATTGGTTCAAATCACTCTTCCCGGCGGGCCGACGGCGAGATCCTCTGCCGCCGCGGTTTCTGGCCCGCCCTCACCGTGAGCATTAAGCATCCCTGCCGCTTCGCCTCCTTCACCCTCCTCTCGAAGGAGGATTATCCCCACGAGATGGACATCTCCTTGCCCTTTTCCCTTCTCTCGAGATCTGAGCAAACGGGCGGCCTCGTGCTGCTTCCGGCATTCTGGTTTCTCTACAACCGTTACGGCCTGGAGAGAAACGGGAAAAAATTCAAAAACCGCGACAAACGGCCGGCCGACGCGGGGAGGCTGCCCCTCCTCTACGAGCCCCTGGCCCCCGACACGGCAAACGAGGTCCTCGAAGCCATGGACCGGCTGGCCGCCTCTTTCGCCGAGGCCTGGATTGAGAAGCATGGCCTCGAAAAGCTCCCCGCCGACACAGGCGGCGCCGGGGAAATCGCCCGCGTCAAAGCAGCCGAAATGGCCCCAGAGTCCCTCACCCGCATTGGCAGGACCCTCTGTCTCGACCATCCCGAACTCTGTGCCGATGGAGAAGTCGAACAAAGCGGTTACGAACGCTCCAGGATTCCCAGCCGTATCCTCAAGGTGCCCCGGGCCTGCAAGGCATACCGGGAAGCCCTCCACCTCTACTCAATGAAACTGCTCTGCCGGGAGGCGCAGGAAAAGAACGTTCCCTTCCTTCGGGACCGCTTCGGCGCCGCGGATTCCTTCACGGTAAAGGCCGCCGAACTCCGCCCTTGGCGTAATCTCGGAGGAAGCCTCTTTCTCGAAGAAGACATCGAGGAGCTCATCGCGAAAATAGAGGACGGGAGAATCTCTTCCTGGGAAGAAATGCACGACCGTTATGCGGCCTGTGCAGAAAAATATCACAATGAAATAACAGAGCATGCCATCGCCCTCCTCATCCGCATCGGCGCACTGGGGCAGGGCGGAAATTCCTGGAACGAGAACCTGCGTCAAGCAATTAGCGAACAGAAGGCCCTGCTCAGCGGCGTGATCGAAAGCAGGAAGAAAGACTACACAGATCCCCTGCGTACGGTCACTTTTACCGACGAGAGGGAGCGGGATGCGGTCCTCGGCCCCTTTTCTCAAGACCCGCTTATCACGGAGCTTAGCCAAGAGACTGCAGCCTGGTCGGAGTGTTTTACTTCACTGATGGATTGAGAAAATATAACAAATCACTACTCTTCCGCTTCGCCGTCGGCAATGATATCGTAGATCCGCTCAAGGTCGTCTTTCGAATAATAGGCAATCTCGATCTTTCCCCGTTCCAGGTCTCCCCGCAGGGTCACCTTTGTGCCCAGGACGCCGAGAAACTTCTCCTCTATCTGCCGGAGCTCCGTCGGCCGCTTCGGCTCAGCTCCGCTTGACGGGGCCTTTGCCTTTTCCGAGGAACGCATGCCCTTGTTGAAACCCGACGCCTGACGCTCGGCCTCGCGCACCGACAATCCGGCGGAGAGGATCCGGGAGAAGAGTATTCTCTGTTCGGCGGGATTCAAAACCGAAAGGATGGCCCTGGCATGCCCGGCGCTCATTGTGCCTTCCATTACCGCTTCCTGCATGTCTTCGGAAAGATTGAGCAGCCGCATGGCATTCGCCACGGTGGAGCGCTTTTTGCCGATCTTCTTGGCCAGCTTTTCCTGGCTCAACCCGTACTTTTCCATCAGGCGGGCATAGGCCTTCGCCTCTTCTATCGGATTGAGGTCTTCACGCTGAATATTCTCGATCAGGGCGATCTCCAGCTTCTCCTCTTCAGAAAAGCTCCGCACGATGACCGGCACCTCGGAGAGTCCCGCCATTGCGGCGGCCCGGAAGCGGCGTTCACCGGCAATAATGAGGTAGCCCTGCACTCCCTTTTCCACCACCAGCGGCTGGATAATACCCTGCTGCTGTATCGAGGCGGCGAGTTCGGCCAGGCTCCCTTCGTCGAAACGGGTACGGGGCTGGGATGGGTTTGCCTCGATGGAGCGAAGGGGAATGGACTGCACCTCATTTCCCGCTGCTCTCTGCGGCTCCTCCACCTGATTGATCAACGCGTCGATCCCCTTTCCCAGGGCCTTCTTAGACACGGGCAGCCACCTCCTCGGCGAGTTTCTTATAGCTCTTCGCACCGATACACGTAGCGTCGTACAGCCCGATAGGCACCCCGTGGCTCGGGGCTTCCGATAGGCGGACGTTGCGTGGAATGATCGTTCTGAAGACGAGGTGCTTGAAGTAGCCCGTGACCTCCTGCACCACCTCGTGGGCGAGATTTGTCCTGGAATCATACATGGTGAAGAAGATCCCGCCTATCTTCAGCCCTTCGTTGAGCGAGCGCTGCACCCGCTTGATCGTCTTCAGGAGCTGACTCATTCCCTCCATGGCGAAGTATTCGCACTGCAGGGGAATAAAGACCTGGTCCGCCGCCACGAGCCCGTTGAGGGTTAAGAGGCCAAGAGAGGGAGGAGAATCTATCATCACGTAGTCCCAGCGTCCATCCAGTTTGCCGATGGCGTTTTTGAGGAAGAACTCGCGGCCCTCCGCGTCTATAAGCTCCACGTTCGCCCCGGTAAGGTTGATATTCGAGGGAATCACCGAAAGACCTTTTACCGGCGTCTCCTGTATCGTCTCTTCGGCCCCCGCCCGTTCGGTTATGAGCTCGTAGATGCCCGGCCGCTCCCTCTCGGCGCCTACGCTGCTGGAAAGATTCCCCTGGGGATCGAAATCGATTAAGAGAACCTTCTTCCCCGATTCCGCGAGAAAAGCGGCAATGTTTACCGCGGAGGTAGTCTTCCCAACCCCCCCCTTTTGATTCGCATAGACGATGTTTACGGCTGCCATTACGATTTCCGATTATACAGGAAAAGACGACCCCTGTCATTCATACAACAGAGCAGAGTTTACTAATTACTTGACCTCTTTCCACCCTTACAGTAGCTTGTAAACGGAGGCATAGTATGGAAGAACAGGTAAAGAAGGCAATCCAGGATGTGCGCCCCTCTCTGCAGGCAGACGGCGGCGACATCCAATTCATCAGCGTAAGTCCCGAAGGACTGGTCAAGGTACAGCTCCAGGGAGCATGCAACGGCTGCCCGATGGCCCAGCTGACCCTCAAACAGGGAGTAGAAAAATACCTCAAGGAGACGGTCCCCGGCGTTTCCTCCGTCGAAGCCGTCTAAACGGAAATACTACGAGATTCTTTCATATCATTTTCTAAAAAAAGATTGAAAATACGGTAATATACGATAGACTGTATGTAGGAAGGACGGCGGAAAAGATTATATATCAGAATGATATATAATTTTTTCTAAATTTTATCCTTTTTTCGCCGTAATTCTAATTAGGACGTGCATGGAGCCGTATGAAACAAGAACGCACCGATAAAAAAACGCTTCACGAAATTCTCTACTCCATCCCAAAGGCGGAAATACACCTTCATCTAGAAGGTCTCGCAACGGTAGAGACCATTTGGCAGCTGAAGAAAAAGCACGCCATCAAGCTCAACGGTATTACGTCAAGGGAAGACCTGGTCCGTCGCTTCAAGGTCAAAGGTCTCAACGATTTCATCGACCTCTTCATCAACGTTATTCAGAACTGCTTTCGCGCCGAAGAGGATATTCTCTACCTCATTCAGGACGCGCAAGACTATCTCGAAAGAAACAACATCGTCTACGCGGAGATATTTTTCGCTCCTTCGAAGTTCGTCCGTAACGGCTTCTCCTTTTCCCACATCGTCAAGCTCCTCGATCAAGGCGCCGAGCAGATAAAGAAGCTGAGCGGCCGGGAGATCAAGTTCCTTATGGATGTGTCGAGAAGCTTCGGCCCGAAAAACGCCATGCAGAATCTGGACCTCACCCTCGAGCATCCGAAGAAATCGATAATCGGCATAGGTCTCGGCGGCGCCGAAAGTCAGGGCCCCGCGGAGGATTACAAGGAAGTCTTTCAGAAGGCCAAGGAAGCGGGACTCCACGTGGTAGCCCACGCCGGTGAAGATGTCGGTGCCGAATCTATTTGGCACGCACTGGAGGATTTGCAGGCAGAACGTATCGGTCACGGCATAAGCGCCCAGCACGACGAAAAGCTCATGGCCTATCTCGCGAAAAAACAGATCCCCCTCGAAATCTGCCCTATGAGCAATATTTTTACCAAGAAGTACGTCTCCTCCTACGAGGACCATCCCATAAAGCTCTTCTTCGACAGGGGCATCTTCGTCACCGTCAACACCGACGATCCAACGATTTTCGGCGCCGAACTTATCGACGAATACGCAAACCTCATCGAGCACGGAATTTTCGATCTCGACCAAGCGCTTCGGCTCATTCAAAACACCATCGAAGCTTCCTTTCTCCCCAAAACAGAGAAAAAACGCATCGTGAAACTCGCCGCCGCCCAGGTTCTCGCGAAATAGGCGCTTCCCCCTGTTTCACGTGAAACAAAAAAGGCGGCCCGGGGCTTAAAACCCCGCAGCCGCCTCTCCGCCCCCGCACCAGCGGTTAATCGCCGTTTTCTTCCTCTTTTATCACCCTGGCGACGCCCACCAGCTGGTCGGGCCGTTCGATGTGTACCAGGATAACTCCCTTCGCCGTCTTTCCCTGAACGGGAATCGATTCGGCGGTGAGCTTGATGGTGTTCCCCTTGCTGGAGATCGCGACGATATCATCCTGCTCCTTGAGGGAAAGAACACCGACTAATTCTCCCGTCTTTTCGTCGGTCTTATAGGCAATCTGTCCTCCGGTCCCCCGGCCGTGCTGCTGAAACTGATCGTACTCGCTCCGCTTTCCGTAGCCGTTTTCGCTTATCAGAAACATACGGGCCTCGTTCTCCACCCACAGCACGCCCACCAGCTCATCGCCCCTGGACAGGCGCATTCCCCTCACGCCGCGGGAGCTCCGGCCCATGGCCCGCACCTCACTCTCGTGGTAGCGGAGCACGTGACCGTCACGACTCACCAGGATGACCTCGTTCTTCCCGAAGGTGAGGATTGCCGAAACCAGTTTGTCTCCCTGATCGAGCTTGAGGGCGACGATTCCTCTGGTCCTGGCATTGGCGAAGTCGGAGGTCTTTACCCGCTTGACCGTGGCCCTGCGGGTAGCCATGAAGATAAAATGCTCATCGGAGAAGTCCTCCAGCGCCACTACCGCGGTGATGTCTTCATTCGCCGAAATGGCGAGGAGGGACTTTATGTGGGTCCCTCTCGTCGTTTTCGATCCTTCGGGGATCTCGTGGACCTTTATCCAGTAGGCCTTTCCCTCGCTGGTGATAAAGAGTATGTAGTCGTGGGTCGAGGCGATGAAGAGCTGTTCGATAAAGTCTTCGTCCCGCAGGTTCGCCGAGGAGGAGCCTTTCCCGCCCCGTCCCTGGTTGCGATAGCTGCTGATGGGGATCCGCTTAATATAGCCCTTGTTGGAGAGGAGAACCGCCATGTCTTCCCGCTTTATCAGGTCCTCCACGTCGATCTTCTCTACCTCGTCGGGGACGATCTCCGTTTTTCTCTCGTCGCCGAACTTATTAACGATCTCCTCAGTTTCTTCCCGCACCACCTGAAGGATCTTCAGCTCGCTGGAGAGGAGGTCCTTGAGATAGTCGATGAGCTTGCGCACTTGCTCAAGTTCGTCGATGATCTTCTGCGTTTCCAGACTGGTGAGCTTCTGCAGCCGCATATCGAGGATCGCCTGGGCCTGGCGTTCGGAGAGCTCGAAGCGTTCCATGAGCCGGTTTCTCGCCGTCTCTACGTCCTTCGACTCCTTAATCGTCTTAATAACCTCGTCGATGTTGTCCAGGGCGATCTTGAGGCCGATAAGGATGTGCTCCCGTTCCTCTGCCTTACGCAGATCGAATTGGGTCCTGCGGGTAATTACGTCCACCCGATGACGGACGAAGTGGTGAATCATCTCCTTGAGATTGAGGAGTTTCGGCCTTCCGTCCACAAGGGCGAGGTTGTTCACGTTGAAGTTGGACTGCAGCGCCGTGTGGCTGAAGAGCTGGTTTAGGACTACCTTGGCCACGGCTCCCCTCTTCAGCTCGATGACGATCCGGGTGCCCTGCTTGTCGCTCTCATCTCTCAAATCGGCGATACCGCCGATTTTGGCGTTTTTCACCAAGTCGGCGATGCGGACGATGAGGTTCGCCTTGTTCACCGCATAGGGGAGTTCGGTCACCAGTATCCGTTCCCGGCCCCGCTTTGTCTCCTCGAGGGAACAGCGGGCCCGGACGGTGACCTTACCCCGTCCTGTCTTGAAGGCCTGACGGATGCCCCGCAGTCCGAAGATGATCCCTTCGGTGGGGAAGTCCGGCCCCTTTACGTGCTGCATCAGCTCTTCTATGCTCACTTCGGGATTCTCGATGTAGGCATAAATCGCCTCGCCGATCTCCCGCAGATTGTGGGGGGGCATGTTCGTGGCCATGCCGACGGCGATACCGCTCGCTCCGTTGGCCAGGAGGTAGGGAAATGCCGCCGGAAGAACGAGGGGCTCCTGTAGAGTATCGTCGTAGTTCGGGCCGTAATCGACGGTCTCCTTTTGGATGTCCTTCAGCATCTCCTCGGCGATCTTCGCCATCCGCGCCTCGGTGTAGCGCATGGCCGCCGGTGGATCTCCGTCCACCGAACCGAAGTTGCCCTGGGGATCGACCACCGGATAGCGCATCGAAAATGTCTGCGCCAGCCGTACGAGGGCGTCGTAGATCGACTGGTCTCCATGGGGATGATACTTACCGAGCACGTCGCCGACTATGCGGCCGCACTTCTTGTAGGCACGGTCGGAACGGAGGCCCATCTCGTGCATGGCGTAGAGAATGCGCCGGTGTACCGGCTTGAGCCCGTCCCGCACGTCGGGCAGGGCCCGGCTGACGATAACGGACATGGCATAGTTGAGGTAGGATTCCTTTATTTCGTCTTCTATCGCGGTGGGAATAACTTTTCCGCGCAGCTCTTCCATGGAGGGTGCTCCTTATTAATTTTATACGTCGAGATTCGTGACTAAGAGGGCGTTGTCTTCGATGAAGCGGCGCCGGGGCTCGACATCCTCACCCATAAGAGTGCTGAACATATGGTCCGCCTCTACCGCATCCTCGAGCTTTACCTGCATGATGTTCCGCGTCTCCGGGTCCATCGTCGTCTCCCACAGTTGGTCGGGATTCATCTCGCCGAGGCCCTTGTAGCGCTGCAGGGAGACCCTTTCCTCTCCCACCTGCAGATCCTCGAATATTCTTTCCTTGTCACGGTCGTTATAGGCATAGTAGGTCTTGTTTTTGAATACGATCTTGTAGAGGGGCGGCATGGCGATGAAAACGTGTCCCGCCTCGATCATCTCCCGCATGTAGCGGAAGAAGAAGGTGAGCAGGAGGGTTCTGATATGAGATCCGTCCACGTCGGCGTCGGCCATTATGATGACCTTGTGATACCGCAGGCTCTTCAGCTCAAATTCCTTTCCCGCCCCCGCACCGAGAGAAGAGATGATGGGCTGCAGCTTGTCGTTTGAGAGCACCTTGTCGGCCCGCGTCTTCTCGACGTTGAGCATCTTTCCCCAGAGGGGGAGGATCGCCTGAAACTGCCGGTCCCGGCCCTGCTTGGCGCTGCCGCCGGCGCTGTCTCCCTCCACGATGTAGACCTCGCTCTTGGAAGGATCCCGCTCGCTGCAGTCCGCCAGTTTGCCCGGCAGGCCGCTGCTTTCGAGAAAACTCTTTCGCCGGGTGAGGTCCCGGGCCTTTCGGGCGGCCAGGCGTGCCTTGGCCGCCATCACCGCCTTTTCCAGGATCTTGTCCACCACCTGGGGAAACTCCTCGAAATAGTAGATAAGCTGCTCGTAGACGAGGGAGGCGACTATCCCCTTTACCTCCGAATTGCCGAGCTTGGCCTTCGTCTGCCCCTCGAACTGCGGCTCCGGGACCTTCACCGAAATAACCGCTGTGAGCCCCTCGCGGCAGTCGTCTCCGGAGAGCGAATCGTCCACCTTCTTCATGTACTTAGACTTCTTCAAGAAGTCGTTGAAGACCCTGGTGAGGGCCGTCTTGAAACCGACGAGGTGGGTCCCTCCCTCCCGGGTGTTGATATTATTCACGTAGGTAAAGATGCTCTCGTTGTAGCCCTCGTTGTATTCGAGGGCAATCTCGAGCTCCACTCCCTCCCGCGTCGCCTCGATGTAGACCGGTTCCTTGTGGATCGGCTTCTTGCTTTCATTGAGGAAACTGACGAAGGACTTGACCCCGCCGTCGAACTTGAACTCCTTCTCCTTCTTCTGAGGAAAACGGTAGTCCTCGAGATGTATCAGTATTCCCTTGTTGAGAAAGGCGAGCTCCCGGAGCCGATTGGAAAGCAGGTCGAAGCTGTACTCCACGGCTTCGAAGACCTCCGGATCGGCCTTGAATCGGGTCACCGTTCCATTGGAGCCGGTCTCTCCGATCTCTTCCACCCCGGAGAGGGGTATGCCCCGCTCATATTTCTGATAATGTACCTTACCGGCACGGTGCACCGTTACCTCGCACCATTGGGAGAGCGCGTTCACCACCGATACGCCGACCCCGTGGAGTCCTCCGGAGACCTTGTAGGAATTCTTGTCGAACTTTCCTCCCGCGTGGAGCTTGGTCATGACGATCTCCAGCGCGCTCATGCCCTCCTGCGGATGCATATCCACGGGTATACCCCGCCCGTTGTCGGTAACCTTTATCACGTTATCGTGCTCGACGGTGACGTCGATGCGGCTGCAATAGCCGGCCAGAGCCTCGTCTATACTGTTGTCCACCACCTCATAGACGAGATGGTGGAGGCCGTCCGGACCGGTGGAACCGATGTACATGCCCGGCCGTTTTCGTACCGCATCCAGCCCCTTTAACACCTGGATGTGCTGAGCGGAATATTGTTCATGCATAGTGTGTATACCTTATGTAGTGACTATTTTCTTTCCTTCCCAAGAACAAGAGATTATATCCTTTTTCCCTCGAAAAGTAAATAGCACCAGTCTCTAAGCATTTTTGCTTTCTCTAAGGGTTTGTGAGCATTAATAGCACAGCATTTTTTGTGATTTTGCCTTTGCAATTTAAGGGCGGCGATTGTATACTATGCTGATCGGGGGAACGTTTTTCTTCCAAATAGTTCCATTTTCCTTCTTGTGGATAAGTTGTGCATAGTTTTTCCTGCAGAGCGGCGGTGTTTGAACGGTATTTCCCCTCTGTTAACGGAATATTAGAGATTTTAATAATTTAGCGGGCCTTTGCTGCTAAATTATTATTTTATAACTACTTATATCTTTTCTTTTAAAAAATACGCGGAAAGAGCCGTGTCGTAATATTTTTTTTATGCTATACTGACCTGTGGATAAGTTGTGAGTAAAAAATGGCGTGGGGCGGGAGTAATGGTATATGGCCGTTGAAAATTGGGACTATCTCGTGTTCTGGAAAGAAGCTATCAAACGTCTTCGCAGTGAAATATCGGACCAGGAATTCGTTATGTGGTTCGAGAATCTCGCCTATCACAGCTCCAAGGAACAGGAAATCAACCTTGCCGTCCCTTCCAGCTTTTACCGCGATCAGGTCAAGCAGCGCTACCTCAACAAGATCCAGCACATCCTCGAAGACCTCTCGGGAAAACCGTTTACCATCTCCTTTATCGTAGATAAGAACGCGATTAAGGGTACCGCTTCATCTCCTCCTTCTTCCGGCACGGCCGAAACCGATGAAGAGGGGGAAGCCGCTTCATCCGGCGCCGTAAGCAAGGGAAAAAAGAAGCGCAGCCTTTCCCCCTCCTCCTCAAGGCCTCAGCACAGCGATTTAAAGGCAGACTACACCTTCGACAACTTCGTGGTAGGCGACAACAATGTTCTCGCCGCCAACGCCTGCATCGCCATCGCGAAGAACCCCGGCACCTCCTTCAATCCCTGCCTCATTTACGGCGGAGTCGGCCTCGGTAAGACCCATCTCATTCAATCCATCGGCAACTACATCTGGCAGGAGTTCGACGACGCGCGAGTAGTTTACGTGACCGCAGAAACATTCACCAATGAATTCATCGAGGCCATCCGCAATCAAAAGAACCATCAGTTCAAAAACCGCTACCGAAAGGTGGATGTCCTGCTTATCGACGACATTCACTTTCTGCAAAACAAGGACCAAACGCAGGAGGAACTCTTTCACACCTTTAACGCCCTCTACGATTCGAACAAGCAGATGGTCTTTACCTGTGACCGGCCGGTCTCCGAACTAAAGAATCTCACCGACCGCCTGAGGAGCCGTTTCGAGCGGGGTCTGAATGTGGACCTTCAGCCGCCCAATTACGAAACGCGCTTCGCCATACTCAAGAGCAAGATAGAAAAGCAGGGCGTCTCTATCGACAACGAGGTTATCGAACTGATAAGTCGTAACATCACCACCCATGTCCGGGATCTAGAGGCGGCCCTGACAAAGCTTATCGCCTATTCGAACCTCCTGAAAAAGAAAATCACCCCGGCCATCGCGAAGGAACAGCTTCGAGATCTCTTCAGCAGTCCTAAGCAGAACAATATCAACAGCGAAATCATCCAACGGGTAGTAGCCCATTATTTCGGTCTCTCCCCCAACGACCTGCGGGGAAAAAAGCGTACAAAGGCCATCGCCCTTCCGCGGCAGATCGCCATGTACATAAGCAGGGAAATAACCGAGCTCTCAACCACCGAGGTGGGATACGAATTTGGCGGAAGGGACCACACCACGGTCATGCACGCCTGCCAGAGAATAGAGAGCAGAAAACAGATGGATCCCACCCTCGAGACAACCCTTTCGAAGCTCATCCGCGACATACGGGAGCATGGAACAAAGTCTTGATAAGCTGTGCACAGATCGGGGATATTAGGTGTATACATGAGGCGAACGGTGGAAATGTGGAAAACCGGGTTATCTCTTCCTTGTGTTTTCCCCACCTATAATCTATTGTAGATGCAATGATTAAACGGCTTGTGCACATATGCACAGGCCCTATTACTATTACTACTGAATTTATTAATATAGGGATAGGAGAGGAGAAATGAAGTTTACCTGTGAAAAAACCACCCTCTTAAAGGAAATCACCATTGCTCAAGAAATCATTTCTACCCGCAATGTCCTTTCGATACTCTCGAACGTCCTTCTGGAGGCAAGGGAGGGGATGCTCACGATAAAGGCCACGGACCTCAAGGTGAGTTTTCAAACCTCTATACCCGCCGATGTTGCCGAGGAGGGAGACACAACGATCTACTGCGACAAGCTGCTGGGGATCCTTCGGGCCCTGCCCGAGGGGGACATAGAGTTCGAGCTTGCCGACGGAAGGCTTATTATTCGGCCCCTCTTCAAGAAAATCGACTTTCAACTAAAGAGTATTGCCGGAGACAAGTTTCCTGAGTTCCAGGAGATAGGGGATGACGATTTCTTTGAAATTCCGCAGAAAGACCTCATCGAGATGATCGGCCACACCATCTTTGCCGTAAGCGACGACGAGACGCGTTACTTTATGAACGGGGTCTATCTGGAAAAACAGGACGGCGGTCTTTCCATGGTTGCTACCGACGGGCGCAGACTCAGCTACATAGAAAAACCCTTTACCGAAGAAATTCCCGATTTTGAACCGGTAATCGTTCCAACGAAGGTCTTGAATCTGATCAAAAAACTGGCCGCCGGTGAGGGGAACGTAAAGTTAGCGGTTGGAGAGAAGAATCTTTTTGTCCGCTTGGGAAATCAGCGCATCTCCTCTACCCTGATAGAGGGGCAGTTTCCCAACTATAAACGGGTAATTCCCGAGCAGCAGGACTATCAGGCCGAGCTCGAACGCAGTATTCTCGATGAGGCACTAAAACGCGTTTCTCTTCTGGTGGAGCAAAAGTCCAGACGAATATACGTGACCCTCTCCGAGGGGACCCTTACCCTCAGTTCCGAGGAAAGTGAGATAGGAAAGGCCATGGAGGAGATGGACTGCAGCTACTCGGGAGAAGTCACCACCATCGCCATGAACTATCTCTACCTCATGGAGCCGCTGAGAATTATTGAGGATGCTACGGTTATTCTCCGTTTCAGCGAGCCGAACAAGGCTATTACCCTTCTTTCCAAGCCGGAGCGGGACTTTTTCCACATCGTCATGCCGATGCAGCTCGATTGAGCCGGTCGTCCCTAGGGTGCCATGGGCTACCTTAAGCTCTCCACCGGCTCGTATCGAAATCTTAAGGATCAGGAAGTCTCTCTGGATGCGCCGAGAATTCTCCTGGTAGGGGAAAACGGACAGGGCAAGAGCAATTTCCTCGAAGCGGTCTACCTCCTCTCCTACGGAAGCAGCTTCCGTACCCGCAGTGATGCCGAGATAGTCACCCACGGGGCGAAGGAAGCCTTCATTTCCGGAAACTATGCACGGCCGGAAGACGACTTTATTCCCGGCCGCATTGCCCTGCGGGTGAGCGGGAGGGAAAAGGAGGTATTCCTCAACGAGAAGAAACTTTCCGACCGAAAAGACCTCATCTCAACGATGCCCGCCATCGTCTTTACCCACGACGACATCTCGATGATCTCCGGGCCGCCGGACCGGCGCCGCTGGTTCTTTAACCAGACGATGAGTCTCTTCGATCCCCTCTTTATCGATCTCCTGCGTACCTACAGAAAGATCCTCAAGATGCGCAACGCCGCCCTCAAGGAGGGGCAGACGGGCCTTCTTGACGCCTACGACCGGCAGTTGGCCGAACAGGGCGGTGAAATCCAGCGCCGCCGCGGTCTTGTCTGCGTCGAGTTCTCCGAGCTCTTCACGCCGCTCTTTACCGAAGTTTCCGGGCTGGAGGACCCCCTCACCGTGGAGTACCGGCCTTCGTGGATAGGCGGCAGCGGCGAAGCTTGTGAAGGCGGAGCCGGAGCCGCAGAACCGCCCCTGGAGTCTATAGTCAAGCTCCTTAAGGAGCGGCGGCAGCGGGACCTCGATTTCGGCACCAGCACCAGCGGCCCCCACCGGGACCGCTTTCTCTTTCGCTATCGGAACCGGGATTTTACCAAAATCGCCTCTACTGGACAGCTGCGGCTGATCTCGCTACTATTACGGCTGGGACAGTGCCGCTACTTTACCGCGAAAACCGGCCGAAAGCCGGTGCTGCTCCTCGACGATGTGCTGCTGGAGCTCGACGCAATTCGGAGGGAGCGCTTTCTGCTGCGTCTGCCCGACTGCGAGCAGGCCTTCTTTACCTTTCTCCCTAACGAAGAGTTTTCCGGGTTTTCCGACGACCAAACGCGTATTTTTCGCGTGGAGGACGGATGGATTCGAAGTCCATAAAAAGCGCCGGTGAGATCCTCAAGTCCCTGCTCAGCGAAAAGCAGAACGAGGAGGCCCAGGAGTACTACCGCTTTTTCTCCGCATGGGATGAAATTGTGGGGGAAAACCTGGCCGGAAGGACCCGTGCCAAGGAGCTGAAGGGAAAGACCCTCATCGTCGAGGTCGACCACCCGGGCTGGATTCAGGTCCTGCAGATGCGGCAGGCATATATTCTTCATGAACTCGGCGAGCGGTTCTCCGGTCTGCAGATCGAAAAGATCCGCTGCTACGTGAGCGGTGAAGTGGGCAACCCGGCCGCAAAAGAGCCGGCCGCAAAAGAGCCGGGCGGCGGCGCCGGAAATAACGCGGGCGGCAGCGCCGACACCGCACCCGCCGATACACCGGGGAGCGGGGAAGAAAGGAGCGGGGCAGGGGCGGGCGCGGCTGGAGAAGAAGACGGAGCCGGCGCTGACCGGGACCGGCTGGAGTCGGCCCTCAGGCGCCTCGAGAAATACATCGAAGACAGTGGAGTTGACAGAGACGAGGGCCCTTGAGTATACTGTCCCACTGCCGAATGCGGCAGTAACACAGTAACAAGAGATATACCGCTTTTTGCGAGACAATAAGGAGTTTTCCTATGAAACGAACCTATCAGCCCAGCCGGGTAAAGCGCAACAGAAAGTTCGGATTTCGCGCGCGCATGAAGACCAAGGGCGGCCGGATGATTCTCGCCCGTCGAAGAGCAAAGGGGAGAAAGAAACTGTCCGTTGCCGATGAGAAAAAGCCTTACTAAAGGGGAACGGCTGAAGCGAAGCAGCGACATCAGTCGGGTCTTCGCATCGGGCAGGAAGGTATCCTGTTACGGTGCGAAACTCTACTATCGAGAGAACGGCCGAGCGGGAAACCGCCTGACCGTCACCCTGGTGAGGAAATACGGCACCGCCGTTCAGCGCAATAGGGCAAAACGTGTAGTGCGGGAGGCGTACAGGCTGAACAAGGCCTCCCTCAAAAAAGGATATGACATGGTAGTGGTCCTGTATCCCCATACGGACAGCTACCGGAAACGGGCCGCACAGTTTGCCCTTCTCTGCGAAAAAGCCGGAATCCTCCTCGGAGAGGACGAAGGCCGAGGCGGCGAGACAGTTCCCGTCGAATAGTCCGGCGGAATCAGCCTAAAGTCGTTCCTGTCCGCTCGGCGGTCCCTCCCGCTCTCGATAAGACCCGCTCACCGATACCCCCCACAGGAGAGAGTATGGATAAAAATACATTGCTTGCAGTAGTCCTCTCGGTAATCGTCATTTCCGTTGGCTTTTATATACAGTCGACTTTTTTCATGCCTCCCGTCGAGGAGCGAAGCGGCGGGGCCGCTTCGCAGGATGGCGGGGGCGGGGACGCAGGACAAACGAAAGCGGCCGGCCAGGCCGAAACCACGGCCCAATCGGCCCAGGGCGGCGCGGCGGAAAAGAGCACCGGGGCAGATGGTGCAGAAGAGGCTCCCACAGAGACCATCCGCATCGCCCCCGGCGCCTCATCGAACATTCGGCCCCACGGCGAAGATCCGGTTCAGCAGGAAGTTCGGGTAGAGAACGAGGTTTTTATTGTAAACTTCAGCAGCCGTGGCGCGGTGGCAACCTCCATAAAGCTTAAGGACCACCTCGAAGAGGGCCGGCCCCTCGAGATGGTGCAGAACGAGGGTTCCGGTCTTGGGGCTTTCGGCATTGCCTTCGGCGAGGCCTACGACGGCTACACCGATGCGTCCTTTCACGTTCGGAGGATCGACGACTTGACCGTCGAGTTCTACCGGGACTTTTCCGTTCCCTCCACCGAGGGAAGGCCGGTGCCCTTCACCCTCACCAAGCGGTTCTCCTTCAAACCGAGAGACTATCTCATCGAGCTGCGGGTGGGAGTAAAGAACAGCATCAATGCCTATCCGCCCCTCGACTTCGACGGCTATGCCTACACCCTCTCCTACGGACCGGAAATTGGACCGGCCATCGAAGAGCTGGACGGACGCTACGAGTACCGCCGTTTCTACAGTTTCGGCGACGGAAAGCGAAACAAGCTAAAGGTCAAGGGCGACGAGCTTATCACCGAACGGGTTTCGTGGATCGCCCTCTTAGGGAAATATTTCACCGTCATCGGCATTCCCGACGCAACGAAGTACGATATCACCGCCTCTGAGAAGACGATAGATGGCATGAAGCACTCGCATCAGCTCTTCTTCTCCCGGCCCCTCATCAAGAGCAGCGTAAACGAGGACATCTTCCAGTTCTACGCGGGGCCCAAGCTCAACCGGGTCCTTACCAGGTACAACGACCCCGACAGCAACGGTTTCGGCACCAGTGACCTCCAGCTGGAGGAGGTGATGGACACCGGGTCGATTCTCGGATGGCTCGAGTGGCTCCTGAAGAAGCTCCTGATGTTTTTCCACTCTCTCGTTCCCAACTGGGGTGTGGCTATCATCCTCATGACCATAGCCATCAAGATCATCCTCTTTCCCATTACCCACAAGAGCTACGAATCGACAAGCAGGATGCAGTCTCTCAATCCAAAGATTCAGGAGATCCGCAGCCAGTACAAAGACAATCCGCAGAAGATGAACCAGGAGATGGCAGCCCTCTATAAAACCGAAGGGGTCAATCCTCTCGGCGGCTGTCTGCCGCTGCTGCTGCAGATGCCCATTTTTATCGCTCTCTACGGCCTGCTGAACAAACACTTCGATCTGCGCGGGGCGGTCTTTATACAGGGCTGGATAAGCGACCTTTCCAGTCCCGAATCGATATTCAGTCTCCCCTTCCAGATTCCCATAGTCGGCTGGACGGATATCCGGCTCCTTCCCATCATCTTCGCCCTTACCATGCTCATATCGAGCAAGATGATGCAGTCGCCGGCAACCAGCAGTCAGGGAAACATGAAGATGATCATGTACTTCATGCCCCTTTTTCTCTTCTTCGTCCTCTACGACGCACCTTCGGGGCTCCTAGTTTACTGGATCATGACGAACTTTCTCACCGTCATCCAGCAGAAGGTAATCGGAAAACGACAGATGGCCCACGACGCTGCGGGTGACGACTCGGGAGGCGGCGGAGGCTCCGGCGCTTCCGGAGACGGCGGCGGCCGGCCCAAGGCGGCGGCCAAGACCGGACCCGGCGGAGGCAAGGCCAAAAACAACAGGAGCTACCGCGACGAAGTCAACCGCCGCTACGCTATCGCAAAACAGAACCGCACGAAAAAGAAGAAGAAACGGTGATCCCGCGCGGACAGGAAATATTTGGAGAAAACTATGGTACAAGAATTTGAAGGAAAAACCGAACAAGAGGCAATCGATAACGCCATCGAAGAACTCAATTTAGACCGTGAGCAGTTCGATGTGGAAATCGTCGAAGCATCGAGAAAGGGCATCTTCCGCAAGGGAAACGTCAAGATCCGCGTCTTCATCGAAGACGAGGACGAAGATGATTACGATCAGGAGTACTACGAAGACGAGCACGAGCGGAATTTCAACACCGACCCGGAAGCAAAGGACGAGTTCGAAGAAGAGCTCATTGAGTACATAGAAACGGTCACCAAGAAGATGGGCTATCCGGGAACGGTCCACGTCTCCTTCCGAGAGGACGAAAAGGTTGGCTTCAGCGTCGATTCCGAGCACTCGGGAATACTCATCGGCAAGAAGGGAAAGAATCTCGATGCCCTGCAGCTGTTGGCGAATGTCGTGGCGGGTAAAAGAGAAGACGGCCGCCGGGTCGTGGTGGACGCGGAAGACTACCGCCGTCGGCACGAAGAGAGCATCGTGCGCAATGCCAAGAAGACCGCCGGACAGGTCCGCCGCTCCCGCCGTTCCCGGCTTTTAGAGCCGATGAACCCCTTCGAACGCCGCCTGGTTCACACGGCCCTCAACGACATGGACGACATCGAAACCAAGAGCGAGGGCGACGGTCTGTACAAACAGGTGCGCGTAATCTACCGGAGCCGGCGAAGATAGACGGTGGGCGGAGGAAACCCGGGGCCTCCAGTCTTACCCTCTCAATATGCTTTCCCGTCTTCCTCTTCGAGCTTTCGCCGATTTACCCTGTCGATTATCAGAAAAAGTACGATAGTGCTTATCCAGAAAAAGAAGAGGACCGAGAGGGAAAGTCTCGTCCTTGCAACGATCCACCAATATGCGGAGGCCGAAAGAATCAGGGTTTTTCCGTAGACGAAATAGAGGATGCAGCGGTTCGAGAAACCGAAGAAGAGCAGCTTGTGATGGAGGTGCTCCCGGTCCGGCTCGTGAATGGGAAGCCCCCGCCTTCTCCTGCGGAGAATCGCGGCCAGAGTGTCGAGGATGGGAATGAGCAGAAGGGTTATTCCCAGGGGAAGGGCCATGTGCGCGGTGTCGCCAAAGGGAAAGACGTAGAGCGGGATGCAGGCAAGGGTGAACCCCAAAAAGAGGCTGCCCGAATCTCCCATGAAGATCTTCGCCGGGGGAAAATTGAAGTAGAGGAAACCGAGGGTCGCACCGAAGGTAAAGAAACTCAAGTAGGTGCCGAAGGCGTTTCCCAGATACAATGCGCAGAGCCCCATGAAGAAAACGGCGATGGCCGAGGTTCCGCTGGAAAGCCCGTCCATCCCGTCCAGCAGGTTGATGGCGTTGGTAACGCCGACGATCCATACAACGGTGATGATCGGGCCGAAAAACCCGAAATCGAGAACAAAATCAATAAAGGGAAAAGTAACCGCGGCGAAATGCCGTCCCGAAGCAACGACCAGTACGGCGACGAGGATCTGCGCCCAGAGTTTTATTCGGGCCCGTAGATTTGCAAAGTCGTCGAGGAGACCGACGATATGGATAAGCCACGCGCCAAGGAAGAAGGGAAGATACTCGACCACGTTTTCCCACTTCACCGCCGGGTCCGCCCGGTGAAGAAAAAGGATCAGCCCCGCGCCGATGAGAAAGGAAATGAAGATGCCGATTCCCCCTATGCGGGGAATGTCGCCGGAGTGAATTTTCCTATGGTCCTGTTCGTCGTACCAGGCAAAACGATGGGCCGCTCGAATCAAAAGGGGAGTAAAGAAGATATTAAAGAAAAACGGCAGAAGGATACTCGCTGTGTAAACCATCTCTTATATTTAAACCTATAGAAAAGCCACGCTCATTTCACTATACTATCGGTAGAATATCACCGTTGCGGAAAAGCCACAAGGAGCTAAAATAATGGAAAAAGGGCGAATCAACATCTTTACCTCGGAATCGGTAAGCGAAGGGCATCCGGACAAAATGTGCGATCAGATTTCCGACGCCGTCCTCGATGCCTGCCTGCAGGATGACCCCTCGAGCCGTGTTGCCTGTGAAACATTTACCACTACCGGCCTGGTCTTAGTCGGCGGTGAGATCACCACGGAGACCTACGTAAACCTGCAGGAAGTGGTGCGGGGGATCGTCCGGCGTATCGGTTACGACCGGCCCGAGTACGGCTTGGACTGGGAATCGATGGCGGTAATGGATACCATCCACTCCCAGTCCCCCGACATTGCCCAAGGGGTAAACGAGGACTCCAACGAATTCCACAGCCAGGGCGCCGGAGACCAGGGAATGATGTTCGGCTATGCCTGCCGGGAGACCGAAGAGTTGATGCCCGCGCCGATCATGTACGCCCACAAGCTCCTGCTCAAGGCCGCGGAGGTCCGCAAGGCGGGAAAGCTCTCCTGGATGCGCCCCGATGCAAAGAGCCAAGTGAGCGTGGAATACGAAAACGGCATGCCAAAACGGATAAACACCATCGTGATGAGCCACCAGCACAATCCCGACGCAACCCGCGAGCAGATAGAGGCGGACCTCAAGAAGCACGTTATCTGTCCGGTCTTAGAGGATACCGGGCTTTTGCAGGAGGACACGAAGTATTTCGTCAATCCCACCGGACGCTTCGTCATCGGCGGCCCCCACGGCGATTCGGGGCTTACCGGAAGAAAGATCATCGTCGACACCTACGGCGGCATGGGAAGGCACGGCGGCGGGGCCTTCAGCGGAAAGGACCCGAGCAAGGTAGACCGTTCGGCGGCCTACATGGCCCGCTACGCGGCGAAGAACCTCGTCGCATCGGGGGTCTGCGACCGCTGTGAGCTGCAGCTCGCCTACGCCATCGGCCTTCCCTTCCCCGTCTCAGTCATGGTCGACACCTTCGGCACGAACAAGGCGGACGAGGGAAAAATCGAGAAGGCCGTCTTCGAGGTCTTCGATCTCTCTCCCGGCGGAATAGTCAAGAACCTCGATCTTAAAAAACCGATTTTCGGAGAGACCGCGGCCTACGGTCATTTTGGACGGGACAACTTTTCCTGGGAGCGGACCGACAAGGCGGAGGAGCTCAAGAAGCTGTTTTAGTTTGTTGGCGGTGCCGAGCTGCGGGCCCGCCGGCGTCCTAGGCCCTCAGTCCGCCGAAATCAGAACAGTTTGCCGAGAGCTTCCCTGTCCGCCCGGTTCAGCTGGGCCCCGTATTTTTGAATGACCCTTCCGGCTGCGGCTCACGGCAAAGGGATCGGCCAGGTCGAAGACCACCTCGAGCCCCGCCTCTTGCACATGAACGACGATGTCTATGAGGGTGTTACCTATGCCGTAAACCGAAGATAGTGGTTCAAAAGATGTGGGAAGCTGAAGCAGGAGGATCGATACCCCTC
>CAZQNO010000046.1:0-22902 GCA_964594775.1 uncultured Spirochaetaceae bacterium | reverse complement strand
GGGTGGAGGGCTGTTTGCTTGTAATATCTGCAGGATTGGGACCAGTAAAAAAAGAAAAACTCCCTTGATTTCTCCCGCCGCTGTTAATCAGAATGATAATAGGAGGTTCTATGCTGAAGAAGGTACTTGTCCCGCTTCACTTTCATGAATCAAAGGACTACTTCACTAAGATGTTTCGTTTTCTGCAAGAACTCGGTACCGACAGGGCCGTCCTTCTCCACGTGGGCTCGAATAAGGGAAGGGGAGGCGCCCACAACAGGGCGCGTTTGACACGGTATGCCGAGCATATCGAAGGACTCGGCGTGCGCACCGAGCTCGCCGTGCGTCCCGGTTCGGTCCAATTGGAAATTGTCTATGCAGCAGAGGAGTTCGAAGCCGATTACATAAGTTTTTCCTTCCGCAAGAAGAACCGCCTTAGCCTGGCGATCCTGGGAAGTACCGTCAAGGACGTGATTCGTCAAAGCCGGATTCCCGTATTCGTTTTCAAGGGGACGGGGCGGAGTGAAGATGATCTGTTTCGTGTTCTCTACCCCAGCTCCCTGAAATGGAAGGACGATGTCATCGCCTCCTACATTCGGAACAACGAATTTCGCGCCAACGAGGTAGATTTTCTCTACGTCGGCAAGAGGGCGCCGGACCCGGTGGTCGAGCAGCAGCGCCGCGACCGGGTGGAGGAGGAGCTGCAGGAGCTGAGCCGGCGCTGCGGCTATAGCGAGGAGAACAGCAGCACGTTGAATCTCCTCGGCTCACCCCGAAAACAGATCGTGAGAGTTGCCCGCCGCCGCTCCTCCAACCTCGTTCTGCTGGGAAAGGCCGACAGCATGAGCAGCCGGGAACCGGTATTGGGCTCCACGGCCGAGGAGGTGAGCTACAACGCTCCCTGTTCGGTGCTCATTGTTCCGCGCGACGGAGGGATGGTAAAATGAAAAAAGGCATAGGCGTCTTCTCCTCTTCACTGGCCCTCGTTCTCTTCTTCATTCTACTGGGGATTCTGGTCCCCGATCAGCTCGACCGGGTGAGCGCCGTCCTCCACGCTTCAATAATCGAGCATTTCGGCTGGGCCTACCTCCTCTCGGCCTTCGGTTTCGTGATATTCAGTCTCTATCTCGCCTTTAGTAAATTCGGCAGGTTAAAACTGGGCAGGGACAACGAGAAGCCCCAGTATAACTACTTCGCATGGTTCAGCATGCTCTTCGCCGCCGGCATGGGAATCGGACTGATCTTTTGGGGGGTCGCCGAGCCCCTGAGTCATTTCGCCAATCCGCCGGCCTATATCGATAAGGAGAGCGGCAGCGCCGCCGGCTTCGCCATGGTGCACAGCTTCTTTCACTGGGGTATTCAGCCCTGGGCCATCTACATCGTGATGAGCCTCTCCATCGCCTACTTCTCCTTCCGCCGCGGAATGGCACCGCTGATCTCCAATACCTTCTATCCCCTGCTGGGAGAACGGGTCTTCGGCCCCATCGGCGGACTGATCAACGTCCTAGCGGTGTTCGCCACCGTTTTCGGTATCGTTACCTCCCTCGGCCTCGGCGCCCTGCAGATAAACGGCGGCCTGAACGCGGTCTTCGGTTTTCCCGTCAACAACACCGTCACCTTTCTCATTATCGCGGTGGTAACGGTACTCTATTTAATTTCGAGCATGACCGGACTCGATTCGGGTATACAGATCCTCAGCAAGACCAACGTGATGGTGGCGATCCTCCTTCTCTCCTTTGTTCTGGTGGTGGGACCGACCTCCTATATCTTCAATATCTTTACCAGTACTGTGGGAGAGTTCGTCTCTCAATTCGTCACACTGAGTCTTTCGGCGAACCCCTTCGAAGGCTACGAATGGACCAAGTCATGGACCCTCTTCTACTGGGCCTGGTGGATCTCCTGGTCCCCCTTTGTCGGCCTCTTCGTAGCGGGAATTTCGCGGGGCAGGACCATCCGTGAGTTCATCTCCGGGGCCCTCATTGTGCCGACCCTCCTCACCTTCGTCTGGTTCTCTGTTTTCGGCGGAACCGGCTTGGATCTGCAGCTGCATCACGGAGTCGATCTGGCCGCTTCGGCCCTGGACGACGTAACGACGGTTCTCTTCGAGATGTTTACCTATCTGCCTCTGGGGAGCGTGTTGAGCGTTCTGGCGGTGATTCTTCTCAGCGTCTTCTTCGTAACCTCGGCCGACTCGGCCACCTTCGTTTTGGGGATGATGACGAGCAACGGAGATCTTAATCCGCCGATGTCGAAGAAACTCATCTGGGGGATTCTGCAGTCTTCGGCGGCGGTTATTCTCCTGATGACCGGCGGTTTGGAAGCCCTTCAGCGGATGGCGATAGTGGCGGCCCTGCCCTTTACCCTGGTGATGGTGGGAATGGTTTTCAGTCTTCTCTCGGCTCTGAGTTACGAATGGCGCTACGAGTTGAAGAGCCGCAGGGCGGGAGACCGCAGCGGGCGATAGGATTTGCTTGGGGTGCTGCGGCGCCTCGGGGCTCGGCCCTATTGCCTTTTTTTACCCCGCGATCCGGCCCCGCCGCCCCCGAAGAAGATCGAGGCTCCAAGGAGGAAGCCGAAGTTATACCAGCCTCCCGAATTGGGAAAGGCGTAGATCTCGTAATCGGTAAAGAGGCTCCCGATAAAGCTGAAGAGAATGATGAAGCCGTGGAGCAGCCCGGAGAAGAAGCCCGGGGGGTCGGCAACGGACAGCAGCGTCTGGGTTGCGCAGCCGCTCATGACGGCGCCGATTATTATGATCACGAGTACAGCGTTAATATACCTTCTCATTGATGTATCTCCTTACTCCATGATACACCTTCTGGAAAATTTCGCAAGCTTGCTGAATGCGCCGATTGACTCTATCGGCCCTTATTCATATCTTAGCGGCATGAGCAAGAGTATTCGTATCGGTTTTTTCCTATTAATTGCAGCATCGCTGAACATCTTCTCCGCGGCGGGACAATCCGCGCAGACATCTCCGTCGGCAGAATCCTCGAATGCTTCGAAGGCCTTCGAGACGGACCTGCGCTATGCACAGGTCCGCAATGTGGAAATGGAGGAAAATGCCGACGGCACGTGGAATTTTTCCGTTACCGTGGAACATGCCGACACGGGATGGGATCACTACGCGAACCTTTGGCAAATCATAGATGGCGAAACGGGAAGGGTCATCGCCGAACGGGTCTTAGCCCATCCCCATGTGGAAGCGCAGCCCTTCTCCCGGAGCCTGCGGAACATCGAACTTTCCGACGATCTCAGATTTCTCGTTGTACGGGCCCGCTGCAATGAACACGGCTACAGGGGAAAGCAAGTGCGCATAGACAGGCGAATACTCAGAGGGGAGGACTACCGGATCTATCGGGATTGGTAGACCGCCCTCTGCGGGCAGATCTTACGATCACCCTATCTGAAGTTTCGGCAGTTCAACGGTGACCGTCGTCCCTTTTTTCGGGACACTGTCCACGCTGAGGGTTCCGCCGTTTTGTTCTATGAAATTCTTTGTGAGGATGAGGCCGAGACCTGTGCCTTTCTCGTTATTTGTCCGCTCGGTACTGAACCGATGCTGAGAGCTTAAGATCTTGGGAAGCAGCTTTTTCGAGATACCGATTCCTTCGTCCGCTATTATTAACTTCGTAGTTCTTCCCCCATTTTGTATTCGTACCGTGACGGTGCCTCCTTCGGGGGTGAATTTGATTGCGTTGGTGAGAATGTTGCCAAAGGCGCTGACTATCATATGAGCGTCCACACAGGTCTTGTGAATATTCTCACCGTGGGTTTCGAGCTTGATCGGTTTATCCTGCAGTAATGATTCGATCGTAGTTGTCTCCTTATCCAGGAAGATGCCCTGGCGCTGCCGTCTTCCCGAACGATGGGAGAGAGAAAAACCTTGTGCCACACATCGGGATTTTCGGAGACCTGCAACTCCGTTACATATCGCTGCCTGTTCCTCAGCACTTGAAACTCATCCTCCGCTATTTTTCGAGCGAACTTTTCCGAAAAGAGGTTTCTCGCTCTGCTTTCGATGACATCGTTGGAATTCTTTTGGAGGGTTGAGAGAAAGTGTCGGTTTACCGCCACATAGTTTCCCTCGGCATCCTTTAACCAGGCGTTGTAGCGGACCTCATCGGAGCAATCGGTTTCCTCGTGCACCGAATCGAAACCGATGTAGCCCACCAGCTCGGATTCGAAGAGCATGGGGATATTTATGAAGGAAAAAATGGAGAGCCGGTCCATGATGCTTCGCAGTCCTTTCGTCTCCCCGGTTTTCAGGGTTTTGGTTGTTTCTTTTCTTGCACATAGCCTCCTTCCCGTTGTACTATTGCCTTCATGAAAAAAACGATAGAAAAAGTGAATTACCTGTTCCCAAAGAATTTTTTGTGGGGCACCGCCACCGCCGCATATCAGATCGAAGGGGCCTGGAACGAGGGCGGGCGGGGGCCTTCGATTTGGGACGATTTTTCCCACCGACGGGGAACGGTTTGCAACGGTGATACCGGAGACCTTGCCTGTAAGCACTACCACCGGATGGAAGAGGATGTGGACCTGATGGCCGAGCTTGGCTATCGAGCCTACCGTTTTTCCGTCTCATGGCCGAGGATTCTCCCGGAAGGTGCCGGTGCGGTCAACGAAGAGGGAATGGATTTCTACGACCGCCTCGTCGACCGTTTGCGCGAACGCGGCATCCGTCCCTTTGTGACGCTCTACCACTGGGACCTTCCCTCCCGTTTGCAATCGGAAGGGGGATGGTATAATCGAGAGACGGCCCGGCATTTTGCCGAATACGGGCTGCGAGTCGCCGAACGGCTTGGGGACCGGGTCGAAGACTGGATCACCCTCAATGAGCCCTGGATAGTCACCGTCGCCGGACATGTAATGGGCATCCACGCCCCTGGGAAAAAACGGCCCTTCTCCGCCTTCCGAGTGGCTCACAACCTTCTCCTTGCCCACGGCCTGTCCGTCGATGCGCTTCGCTCGGCCTTCTCCGGTGCGCGGGTCGGGATAAGCCATGCTCTCTCACCGGTTTACTCCTACCGAATCGACAGGGAGGGAGGGGACGTGCGGAGGGCCGAGGAGATCATGAATCTCCTCTGGCTGGATCCGGTTTTCGGAAAAGGCTACCCTCCGGGCATTCGCCGTTTCGTGGAGCGGCAGAACCGGGGGAATATCGAGAAAGGCGACATGGAGATCATCTCTCGGCCTATAGACTTTCTCGGTATCAATAACTACCACCGCCATGTAGTCAAGCCGGCACTGCGGCCTCTGTATTCTTTCCGCCCCGTCGAGCCTCGCTACGAAGGGGCGCGGTATACGGAGATGGGATGGGAGCTGTATCCGGAGGGTTTGCGGGAGATTGTCCTGCAGGTGAGCCGCCGCTACGGCAGGCTGCCTATATACATCACTGAAAACGGGGCAGCCTTCGATGACCGGCTCGAAGAGGACGGCATCCACGACCAGGAGAGAATCGAGTTTCTCCGTTCCTACCTCATGGAACTGCATCGGGCAATCGCTGAGGGAGCGGACGTGCGGGGCTACTTTGTCTGGTCTTTCATGGACAATTTCGAGTGGAACCTCGGGTATGCAAAGCGCTTCGGCCTCGTACACGTGGACTTCGAAGGAGCGATGGAGCGAAGGGTGAAGGACAGCGGCCGCTGGTATGCGGATGTCTGTCGAGAGAACGGTTTTTGATTCTTACAGAAGACGAACACAAGCAGTGAGGTAAGAACATGCGGCAATCACGGACCTACGCCATTATAAGTTTGATGGCGGCGAACATCATCTTTTTGAACGCGGACAACAACATAATCGGCGCGGTCCTTCAGGAGGTGGAGGGGGAGTTCGGCGTCGATTCCGGACAGGTGGGAATGGTCTCTTTCTTCTTCTCTATCGTCGGTGCGACGGTGAGTCTCCTTTGGGGCTATGTGGCCGATAAGGTGCATCGAAAGCGACTCTTTGCCTTGTCGATTCTTCTGGCGGAGATCCCCTGCGCCCTTACCGCGGTGGCTCCAAACTTTTCCGTCTTCTTCGCCCTCCGTATCCTTACGGGTATCGGGGTTGGGGCTGCCTTTCCCATCGTCTTCTCCATGCTGGGGGACTACTTCGACAAGAAGGGTCGGATACTCGGAGCGGCGATTCTCACAACCTGCTGGGGTATTGGTGGAATGATCGGCGTACTCGTAGCGGGCTACACCCTGCAGGCCGGAGGCGGATGGCGTTTACCCTTTCTTCTGGTCGCGGCGCCGAACTTCCTCCTTATCGCTCTTTTCTATCTTAGTGCCCCCGAGCCGAAAACCGGGGCCTTTGAGGAGGGGGTCGGCGAGCTGGTGGAGCGGGGCTACTCTTATCCCCGGAAGCTGAGCCTGCGGGATTACGCCGGATTGGTGAAGGTGAAAACAAACGTCTATCTCTTCCTCCAGGGTATCGTCGGCAACCTTCCCTGGGGGGCGCTCTTTCTTCTTATTAAGTTTCTCACCACCGAGAAGGGATTTTCCATCGGCGAGGCGACGACGATCTACGCGGTTTTCGGTATCGGAGCTGCTTCCGGCGGAATCATGGGGGGTATCGTTGGGGGAAAGCTCTTCTCCAAGAAAATGTCCCTGCAGCCGCAGTTCGCCGGGATCACCACCATGGCGGGGGCGGCGGCGACCATTTCTCTTCTCTTTTACGCCCCTTCCGAGCTCCTATTGGTGAGCATCTTCGGCTTCTTCGCCGCCGCCTTAGTGGCGATCACGGGGGCGAACATGCGGAGCATGCTCCTCTCGGTAAACGCCCCGGAGGATCGGGGAGCGATCTTCTCTATCTTCAATCTCACCGATTCGGTTGGTTACGGAATAGGACAGTTCTTCGCCGGGCAGTTGGCGGTTATCCTAACAACCGGCGAGGCCCTTGGTATTTCCATTGCGGCGTGGATCCCCTGCGGCATCCTTCTCTTGATCGTTTCCCGCTACTTTCCGTCGGAGGTGCGCAAGCTCGACAGAGAGATGCTGCGGCTCTCAAGGAAGATGGCGGGTTCAGAAGCGTGAGCCGGCGGTGATGAAAGGGCCGCTACTCCTCGTCTGCGGAATTTTCCTCTAACTCCACCTCCGCCGCCCGGTCCTTCAGATAGCTGGAGAAGGAGAACTTCGGTACGCCGTGGGCCGGCTTGGCGGGAATGGTCATCTCCTCTCCGGTGGCGGGATTGCGGCCTATCCGCGCCTTCTGCGCGGCCTTGAGCTTAACCGAAAGCCGGCCGAGCCTTCCGATGTTCACCGAATCACCTAATAAGGCGCCCGTTTCCACCATGGTGAGGTAATCGTCGATAATTTGCCGGATCTCTTTCTGGGTGAGCTCGCTTCGCTGCGCAAGGTAGGATATCATGGCCTGCTTGGTGAAGTGCTCGACCGGACCCTCTTCACGGCTCTGGGTTTTTCTGTTGATGCGGGTGAAACCGTTGGTGAGAAAGATCGTAGCCTCGCGGACCCGCTTTTCCTGTTCGTCGAAACTGAGATCGGCTGAGCAGAGAGCGATGAGGTATATGGGAGAGGTCTTTTTCAGGGGACCGCCGCTCACTTCCGCCGGGCGGCCCCGTTCGACGGCTCCCTCGATGCGAATTTCTTCACCTTTGAGGATGTCGGGAACGTCGCTGCGCAGGGCGATGCTTGCATATTCCATTGCCCGAACACCCTTCTTCGCCGGCCAGAGGCTCAAGAGAGAGCCGCTGTTGGTGAGCAGGAGCATGCCCCGCTGGTCACCGTCCGGCACCTTTTCTACCGCCTGCATGTCGAGGTTCGCGGTCTGCGCGGAGAAGAGTTTCTCCTTCTCGAGCCACGCCGCTGCCAAGCGCGGGAAACCTTCTTCACCGTCGGGTGTTTCGAGACTCTCCACCAGCTTACGCAGGTGACTCCTGATTTCCTGAGGAATTGCTTCAATTTTATCATTTGTTGGATTCATACCCTTAGTGTAGCCCCATATTCGCTGTTTTTACAGTCTTTTTATCGGAGAAACCCCCTCCTGCGATTGTTTTTCACGGCAAGGCGTACTAAATTCGAAGCTATACTATTCAATAAAAGGAGAGGTTATATATGGGAATTGAGGACCAGAATGACAAAATTCGACAGCACATACAGCAACTGGTGAAATCCGCCGGGCTTCCCGATACGGAGGAGTCTATTGAGAATCTGGAGAGGGCCTGGCAGGAGAAGCTCGACTCCTTCGAAAAACAGGTCGAAGAGCGGGACATGGAACAGGTGGAGGAGTTCGACGCGGAAGACGAGAGAGGAGCGCTGCTGATGACCTACTCGGGAAGTCTGATCAACCTCGGCCCCCGAGGTGACAACGGACGCTTCGTCGCCTATCACAGCATCGGGATGCGCAACGACGTGCCCGAGTCGGCGGAAACCGACAACACCGATCTGGCCGGCGATCTCCAGGTCGACGATGGAGCGGTATTCACCAACGGACCGATCAAGAAGAGCTCACCCATATTCAAGATCGCCGTCATCGTCGAGGAGATGGGCGAAGAGGAGCAGGAAGAGCTTCTGGCCGAAGTAACCCAAACGCTCACCGAAGATTTTATTGAAGTAAACAAGACGATCATCCAGGAGTAAGATGCGGCACCTAAAGGATATCGCCGAAAGGGCGAGCCTCCCTGCGGGGGAGGCCTATCTCGATCTGGTAAATGAGACGATCCGGGTCCTTCGACTGGAGGATCCCCTCTATCGCCCCCGAGACGCCGAAGAGCGCCCCGGGGGGTTGCTGCGGCTCGACGAACGGCCGACGATCGTCATTCCGGATCTTCACGGCAGAACGGACTTTCTCCTGAGCGTGCTGTCCTATGCCCCCGGTTCATACGGCGGCGCAACGGTGGAAGAGCTTCTGAAAAAGGGCGAGCTGCAGATCATCTGCGTGGGCGACGGGTTCCACGCCGAGGCCCGGGCCGCCGAGCGCTGGCAGCGGGCCTTCAAGGAATTTACCGGCAAGTATCGACGGCACGCGGCGATGGACGAGGAGATGCGAGAAAGTCTCGGACTGATGGAAATAGTGATGAATCTCAAGATCACCCGGCCCGACGGCTTTCACTTCCTCAAGGGCAACCACGAAAACATCCTCAACGAGGAGGGGCGGGGGAACCATCCCTTCAGGAAGTTCGCCTACGAGGGGGAGATGGTAAAGGAGTGGGTGCTGAAGTTCTACGGCGAGGATTTTATCTCCACCTATGCGGAATTTGAACATGAACTCCCGCTCATCGCGGCGGATGAGACCTTCATGATCTCCCATGCCGAGCCGCAGCGATTCTTTTCCCCCGAAGAGGTGATCGGCTTTCGAGACCGGGCCGAGGTGGTCCTCGGTCTTACCTGGACGGCCAACGACGCCGCGGAGGAGGGGAGCGTGAAGGCGATGATCGGGGAATACTGCAGCCGGTCGGAGGAGGCCCTCTACTTCGGCGGGCACCGTCCCGTCTCCGGTCGATATCTGCTGCGGGCGGAGGACCGATACGTGCAGCTGCACAATCCCGGCGCCTACGGTATTGCCCTCCTGACTCCGGGAGAGGCGCCGGAACCCGATCGAGACATAGTTGTCATTGCGGAGGAAAAAAATGGCTAAGGTACCGGAGAGCATAGGCAAGTACAAGATCGTCGGGCTCATCGCTCAGGGAGGGATGGGGGCGGTCTACAAGGGGAACCACCCTACTCTCAAGCGTCCCGTCATTTTGAAGAAGCTGACCCTGCGGGGGAATCCCGACTTCGTCGAGCGCTTCCGCCGAGAGGCGAGACTCTTGATGGACTTCCGCAACGACAATATCGTCGATGTGTACGACCACTTCAAGGAGGGACGAAGCCATTACATCGTCTTGGAGTACATCGACGGCCTCTCCTTAGAGCAGCTGATCCGACGGGAACGCTATCTTCCCAACGAAATGGCCCTTTACATCCTCTACGAGGCCTGCAAGGCCCTGAAATACGCGCACAACAAGGAAGTCGTCCATCGCGACATCAAACCGGCGAACATCCTCCTGTCCAAGCGGGGCGAGGTGAAGCTGGTGGACTTCGGTATAGCCACCTCTTCGGAGGATGCCGAGAGCGGATTGACCCGGGAGGGTATGACCCTCGGCTCTCCCTCCTACATGGCCCCCGAGCAGTTCGAAAGCAGCAGAAGCGTGGACAAACGGGCGGACATCTACTCTATAGGAGTGATGCTCTACGAGTCGGTAACGGGAAAGAAACCCTTTCCCGGCGGTTTCTCCGCCGAACTGGTTGCGGCGATACAGAAGGGGAAGTACCCGCCGCCTGCAACGTATAATCCCAAGGTCTCCCGCCTCGTGCGGAGAATCATCCGCAGGTGCGTCCATCCAAAGCGCAAACGGAGGTATCAGGACCTGGAGAGTCTTCTGAAGATCCTTCGAAACTTCTTCAAGGGAAAGAGCATAGAGGTTTACCGCCGGCAGCTTCAGCGGGCGGTGGAGGGAAAGACGGTACAGCCCCTGGAGAGCGACGGACGATCGCGGCTCAAAAAGCTTCCGGCGGCGGCTCTCGGCGGCCTTCTTCTTTTCTCGGCGGCGGCGGCGGTACTCTACTCCCTCGGCTACTACCATGAGTGGCTGAAGAAGGAGGAAGTCGGTGCCCTTAATCTTCGCGTGATTATAGACGATGCCTACAAGTCCCCCGAGGACTACTACATCCGTGCCTGGATGTTCACCGATACGGTGGACAACGCTGTGGAGCTGGAGATGGATGCCCTCTACTTCAGTCCCTTGGCCTCAAAGGAGGGGGAAGGGCTGGAGTTTTCCAGCCGTCGTCTCTACCTGCCGGAGGACGAGTATCGGATCAAGCTTCAGATAGAAAACGCGCTCTATTGGAAGAGTTTCTATCTCGAAACTCGGGACACGCAGAAGCAAAACATCAATACTCGGGAAGGCAGGGTGCTGGAGTTTCACTACGGCGGCGGGGAGCCCTTACCGCTGGAGGTACACTTCTTCGTTCAGGACCGCGACAGCTGGGAGAACATCACCGAAGAGGTGCTGATCGAGGTCGAAGGGGTGGACGGCAGGCGGCGGGCCTGGTCGGCCGAGCTCGCCGAAGAGCTTGAAACGGGAACGGTCTATCGTTTTCACTTCAGCGCGCCGGGCTACGAGGCGAAGACCTTCAGCCTGCTCATTCGTCCCGAGCAGAACGTGCTTCGGCTTAATCCGAGGCTCGTACCGACGGAATAGAACGGAACAGGAAGGAAAAGGAGAGTTCGATGTCGACAGCTTTAAGACGAGTAATCATAAGCATATTGGGCCTCTTGGCGGGAGTCGCTGCCTGGCCGCTGATGGAGTTGATTTTACGCTTCCAGGAGGCCTTTGCAAGCTATTTTCTCTTCAGTCTCGTGCAGGGCGCTCTGCTGGGGGCGATTGTAGGTGCCTTTTTCGGCAGCGCCGAGGGGCTTACCACGAAGGAAAGCGGGAAGATCGTACGGGGTACTCTTACCGGAGCGGCGGTGGGTGTCGCCGGCGGTATTCTCGGTTTCCTTGCCGGCCAAGGCGTGCTCCTTCTCGTGGTCCGGCGGACCGTTAGCTCCTACCAGAGCAGACAGATGATCGCGGTTCCGCTGGCGAAGATCGTCGGCTGGGCGATTCTCGGCGTCGCCGTCGGACTCGCCGACGGTCTTCGTGCCCGTTCTCTCAAGCGGACTTTGGTGGGGGCCCTGGGAGGATTGCTCGGCGGTGCCCTGGGAGGGGCGGCGATAGAGTACCTTCGGACCCGCTATCCCGACCTCATCTATACCCGGCTGATAGGATTTGCCCTCTTCGGACTGCTCATCGGCCTCTTCTACGCCCTCTTGGAGCGGGGGGTTTCCCTGGGAGTGATCCGTGTTCTCAATGGAAGCCGCCGGGGCAAGGAGTACAGCTTCGCCCAGAACCGCATAAGCGCCGGCAGCGCAGGCCGGAACGACATCGTTCTGAAGGAGTACCATGGGGTGGCGGAGACCCACGCACGCTTCAGGGTGCGGGGAAAAGACGTCTATGTGCAGGTGGAGAGCCCGAAGCATCGGGTCCTCCTGAACGAACGTCCAGTGGAGAAGGAGCATCTTCTCAAATACGAAGATGTGATTCAGCTCGGCGGGGCGAAGCTCCTCTACAAGACCGAATAGGAGGAACACGATGAAGAGTAGTATTTCAATCAAGCGGGCAGGCCTCCTCCTTGTTTTCGCATCGGTGCTTCTCTCGGTGCCGGTGATGGCCGCAATCGCCGAGACTCTTTCGATATCCCAGATAGATTCGAGCTCTCTCCTGCTCAGTCAGCAGGTGAACCTCTACCTCAGCCTGAGCGATGAGGAGGGAAATCCCGTTGAGGGGGTAAAGCTGGGGGACCTGCGGGTATATGAATCGGCCGACGGCGAAGACTTCGAGCCGGTGCCCGCGGTGGAATCGCTGGCGGCGAAACCGAACAAGGAGCAGGGTATCCATATCCTCCTGCTCATCGACAATTCGGGCAGTATGTACGACACGCTCGAGGGAGAAGCAACGGATGACTCCGCGCAGATGCGCAGCACCCATGCAAAGGCGGCGATCCGCCGTTTTATCGACGATTCCTTCAATCCCAAGGATGTCGTCTCTCTTTCCTCCTTCAACACGAATCTGAACATCCACTCCGAAGCTTTGAAGGACCCCAGCGCCCTCGACGGACTCTTGGAGGCGATAAGAAGACCGGAGAGCGAGGAGGCCTACACGGAACTCTACCGATCCCTGGAAGAATCGGCCCTCGACATCGCCGGCTACCGGGGACGGAAGGTAGTGGTGGTACTCTCCGACGGAGAGAACTATCCCTACTACGCGGAAAGCGGCAATCCTCATCCTCAGTACGGCACCGAACTGGTTTCCTCCGAGGAGGTGGTGGAGGCCTACCAGATGGAGGGAATTACCCTCTATGCCGTTCATTTCGGCATAGACAAGGACCAAAACCTGGGAGACATGGCCATGGAGACGGGAGGAAACGTCTACGATGCCCGCAGCGAAGATGAGCTGGCCGCCATCTACCGGGACATCAAGGAAAAGATAGAGAATGAGTACCGCCTCACCTACCGGGCGGGAATGCTCCCGGCGGAGCGGAAGTTCGTCCGGGTCGAGTATAGCGGCGGAAAGGCCGCCGGCGAAGATACCGGGCCCCTCGCCGCGGCGCAGCGTTACTACTATGCCGGGACCATCTTCGGCGTACCGGTGCAGCCCTATCCCTCCCTCATCCTCCTGCTGACCCTCCTGGCCCTGCTGCTCTGGTTCCTCCTCTTGATCCTGCGCTACCGCACCCAGCGGAAGGAAGCGGCGCTGGAGGTCCTGCAGAAGGGCTATAAAACGAAGGTGAGCTCGATGACGATTGCCCTCGGGCAGGATAAGACGGTCATCGGCGGCGGCGAGCGGGCGGATCTGACGATAAGCGGGATGAGTGCGGTCAAGCCCGAACACGCTACGATCATGCACGACAAGAAGACCGGGGCCTATACGCTGGTCGGCGAGGGGAATATCACGGTGAACAATCGAAAGTTGAGCGGCAACAGGACTCTCAGCGACGGAGATGTGGTCAACATCGAGGGGACGACCATCGTCTTCGACGCCGGACAGGAAAAGGGAAAGGCGGGCCCCTAGCTTAGGGGCAAAAATGTCTTGCAGAACACTTTCCGAGTTTATTATTATTAAGAAGCATGGAAGAGAAAGATAAAATAATCGCCGAATTTGAAGAAAAGATCCGCCGGCTCGAGCATGAGCTATACGAGGCAAATGAGCGCCTGCAGAAAAGCACCCGCATGCAGGATGAGATGGTTTTCCCCTGGGCCGGAAACCTCGGCCGCTGGTCGATGAATGTCAAAACCCACGAGGTCATATGCAATCCCCTCAAGGTGAAGGCCCTCGGCTATACGATGGAGGAGCTGGAGCCGGTTTTCGAAAGCTTTACCGAGTTGATCCATCCGCAAGATTATGAGAAAACCATGGATGCGATGCGGAGACATCTTAGAAAAGAGGCCCCGGCTTACGAGACGGAGTACCGCATTCGTACCAAGACGGATGAGTACAAATGGTTCTACGACAGGGGCATCACCACGGAGTTCGATGAAGAAGAAAAGCCCCTCTGGGTCACCGGAATCGTATTCGATATTACCGAACAAAAGGCCAAGGAACAGGAACTGCGCCGCCTTCTCGATGAGAAAGACAAGTTCTTTTCGATCCTTGCCCACGACCTAAAAAATCCCTTCGGCGGTTTTCTCGGGCTCACCGAGGTGCTCAGCGAAGAGTTCGACGATTTTAGCAGCGACGAATTGCGGGAATACAATCAGGAGCTCCACAAATCGGCGGGTCAGCTCTACAAACTCTTGGAGAATCTTTTGGACTGGGGACGGCTTGAACGGGGGGCGATGGAATATTGTCCCACTCACTTTCCTCTCATCACGCTGGTCATGGAGAGTGTGGATGTCTGCGAAACTGCGGCCGCCCAAAAGGAAATTGAAATCCGCACGCAAATCTCTCCGGAAACCACGGTTCGCGCAGACCAGAATATGGTGCGAACCATCCTGCGGAACCTCCTGAATAACGCGGTGAAATTTACCGAAAGGGGCGGCCGGATCGAGCTGAGCGCCGCCGAGCGCAGCGAGAAAGAGGTGCTTGTCAACGTCCGTGACAATGGAGGGGGAATGGACGAAGAGACGCAGAAAAGCCTTTTTTCCCTCTCTAACTCGAGTAAAGCGTCGAAAAGCGGTACGGCAAAGGAGCGGGGGACCGGTCTGGGGCTCATCGTGTGTAAGGAAATGGTCGAGCTGCACGGCGGGAACCTCTCTGTGGAAAGTGAAGAAGGAAAGGGCAGCAGCTTTTCTTTCACCCTGGAGAAAGGGTAGCTGTTCCTGCCCCGTCCCCGTATCCGGACGAATAGGTCCCTCACGGAAAATGAGATAGACGAACTCGCCGATTTTGTCGTATGGGGCTTTGCGGCCCGGCAAGGAGAAGAAAAATGAGGAACTATCGCAAGACCCTGCGTAACACTCTGTGCTTCATCATTCTTGCGGCGCTTGTGCTGCCGATGCTGATGGGATGCGGGGGAAGAGATGATGCAGAGATTAAAAGCATCGGAGAAATTCACGATGAGAAGGGAATCCCCGTTTCGGTCCGACGGGCCGAAACGGCGACTTTTTCCACGCACCTTACCTTTTTCGCGGGACTCCGGGGAGCGGCGGAATCCACCGCTTCGGCAATGATATCCGACGAGGTAGCGGCCATTCTCCACGAGGTAGGGGATTATGTGGAAACGGACAGTCCCGTGGTCCTCTTTCCGTCGGACAATCCCGCGCTGAACTACGAGCAGGCGCGGGTGAGCTACGAAAGCGCCCGCACCGCCTATGAGCGGATGAAAAAACTCTACGAGGACGAGGGGGTCTCGCAGCAGACCTACGACAATGCCCGCACCCAGTTCGAAATCGCCGAGGCGAATTGGGAATCGGTTCTCAAGATGACCCGTGTCTCGGCCCCTATCTCCGGCTACATTACGAGAATACGGGTCTTCGAGTCGGAAAGTGTCGCAGCCGGTACGGAACTGTTCACCGTCTCAGATTACGCTCGTCTGAACACCACCGTCTGGGTCTCCGACCGGGACATCACTAGGGTGAAGGTGGGCCAGAAGGCAGCGGCGAGATGGGGAGAGGCAAAAATCGAGGGAAAAGTTGTGCAGGTGGATCTGGCGATGGACCAGGAGCGAAAGGCCTTTGCCGTAAAACTCGAATTCGGCAACGAGGACCTTGCCGTACAGAGCGGGGTAACGGCGGAGGTCGAGATCGAGACCTTTAAGGAAGAGGACGTCTTTATCGCCCATGAACGGGAGATAGTAGGCGCTGGAGAAGACCGCTTTCTCTTCGTTGCCGAGGGGGGCAGAGTAGAACGGAGAAAAATAGAGGTCCTCCGGGAAGAGGGCCTCTTCCGGCAGTTGGCCTTTGGAATTCGTGAAGGCGAATTGATCGTGACGAAGGGAATCGAGTTGATCGAGGACGGGGACAAGGTCCGGGTGGTGGCCGAAGAAGCGCCCCTCGTGCAAAACTAGCCGAAGGGAAGAGGAGCAGGCAGATGTTTCTATCAAACGTGTCCATTAAGCGGCCGGTAATGATGACGATGTTTTTAGCCGCCCTTCTGCTGTTCGGCTTGATCGGTTTCGCAGGGCTCGCCCTCAACCTTATGCCGGATGTGGAGGTCCCCTTCGTGACGATTCAGACGATCTATCCCGGGGCCTCTCCCGAACAGATAGAGAACCAGATCACCCGGCCGATCGAGGACGAGATAAGCACGGTCAGCCAAATAAAGAACATCCAGTCCTACAGTATGGACAGCGCGTCCGTTACCGTCCTTGAATTCGAACTCTCCAAGGACCCCGACGTGGCGACGCAGGAGATCAAAGACAAGGTCGATCTCATTCTCAACGACCTACCCGAGGACGCGCAGCTGCCCATAGTAGAGAAGATCGACATCACCGCCATGCCGATCGTGTATATCGTCATGAGCGGGGATATAGAACCGGTGCGCTTGAGCCGCTTGGCGGAGACGACGGTGAAGGACCGGCTTTCGAGGATTGCCGGTGTGGGAAGGGTCTCGGTCTCCGGAAATCGCGAAAGGGAGATCCGGGTGGAGTTCGAAAACAGGATAGTCTACGAGAACTCCATCAGCATGGCTCAGGTCGCACAGATCCTCGCGGCGGCGAACTTGGACATGCCCGGCGGCAACATGCAGAGCGAGGGAAGAGATTTTGCCGTACGTTTGGAGGGACAGTTCCGCGCCCTCGAAGATATCAAGGACCTGGAAATTCCCGCCTCCGGCGGAACCCGACGGCTCGGCAGTATCGCGGAGATTAAGGACAGCGGTGAGGATGTACGGGAACGGACCATTTTCCTGAACAACGAGACGGGACGGCGGGATGAGAACTCCGTACTTATCGGAATAATCAAGAGTCCCGGCGGCAATGCTGTGGATATCGCCGAAGAGATCAAGAAGCTTCTTCCCGAGCTGGAGGAAGAGCTTCCCCGTGGGGTCGCTTTGACGATTACCAGCGACGATTCGGTTGCCGTAGAGGGGACGGTAAACGACACGCTGACGAATATCATGATGGGAATCGGCCTGACGGCACTGGTACTCCTGCTCTTTCTTCATGACCTCCGTTCGACGATCATAGTCGCCCTTGCCATGCCCATGTCGATCATCCCTTCCTTCCTGCTGATGAATCTTTTCGGCATGTCCCTCAACCTGATGTCTCTGATGGGCATTTCCACCGCCGTAGGAGTGCTGGTGATGAACTCGGTGGTGGTTTTGGAGAATATCTTCCGACACAAGGAGATGGGCCACGACCGGATAACCGCCGCCCAATCGGGCACCTCCGAGGTGGTGGTGGCGGTCATAGCCTCGACGCTGACGAATATCGCCGTCTTCCTGCCCATGGCCACGATGAGCGGCATGGCGGGGCTCTTTCTCAAGGAGTTTGCCGTCTCCGTCTCCCTTGCCACGGTCTTTTCCATGCTCATCTCTTTTACCCTCACCCCCATGCTCGCTTCGAAGCTGCTGCCGGAGCAGGACAAGAAGAAACATCCCATCGGCCGGCGGCTCGAGGAAGGTTTTCACAAACTGGAAAAAAACTACGGTTTCGTATTGGAGAAGGTGCTGCACAGCCGCCTGCGCAGCTCCCTGCTGATCGGCGGCACCCTTGGGGTTTTCATCTTCGCCCTTCTGCAGTTCGGCCGGATACCCTTCGAGTTCGCCCCCTCGATGGACCAGGGGAATATCCAGGTCGAGGTGGAGCTTGCCCAGGGTACCGATTTGGCGGAAACCGCCGAGGTCCTGCGGAATATAGAAGGGCGGGTGGCGGCCTTCGACGAAGTGATCACGGTGGTCACCTCCATCGGTTCCATATCCGGGACGGAAACGGGGACCAACTTGGCGCGCATCAACGTGAAGCTCGTAGACAAGACCTTGAGAAAGCCCAATACCATTCTGGCGGCGGAGATGGGCGAGAAACTCTCCGACATTCCCGGTGCCCGGATACGGGTCAGTACGCCCGGCGGCATGGGCCAAGGGACCGCCCCGGTAGTCTTCTACATCCAGGGAGACGAGATGGATATCCTCAATACCATCACCCAAGAGCTCAAGCCGAAACTGGCGGAGATACCCGGTTTAATCAACATCGACACCTCGAGCAAACCGGGGAAACCGGAAATCATCCTCGTCCCCGATCGAATAAAGTTGAGCGATGCGGGGTTGAGCGTTCAGGAACTAGCTATCAATATGCGGGCCGCCGTCGAAGGCATGGTGATGACCAGTTTCAAGGAAGGGGGACAGGAATACGACATCCGGGTTACACTCAGCGATCGCGACGTCTCCAGTTACGACGACCTGCGTAACATCATCATCCCCACCCGGACAGGGCTCTTCCCCATAAGCCATTTCGCCGAGGTCGACATAGAAGAGGGGATCAACCAGATCCTGCGGGATGATAAGATCACCTCGGTGGAGATAAGCGGTGGTCTGGCGCCCGGCTACGTGCTGGGGGAGGTGCAGGGGCCGATTGAGAAGGCAGTGGAAAACTTGGGTCTTCCGGCGGGCTACCGGCTGAGCTGGGGCGGCGACGCGGAGATGCTGAACGAAACGGTGAGAGAGTTCGTCTTCGTCTTCGTGCTGGCCGTTGTACTGACCTATATGCTCCTGGCGGCGATACTGGAACGCTTCGGCCAGCCTCTGCTTATCCTCTCCACCATTCCGCTTTCTCTCATCGGCGTGGTGGCGGCCTTCCTGCTGACGGGAAAGACGATGAACATCGTGTCGATGCTGGCCATCGTCATGCTGGTGGGGCTGGTGGTGAACAACGCGATTCTGATACTCGATTACAGCAACCAGCTTCGCCGGAAGGGCAAGGGGGTCCGGGAGGCTCTTCTGGAGGCGGCGCCGACGAAACTCAAGCCGATCCTTATGGCCAATATCGCCACGATGCTCGGCATGCTCCCGATGGCGCTGGGAATCGGGGCCTGGGGTGCGGAGATGCGCCGGCCCATGGGAATCGTGAGCATCGGCGGACTCTTCGCAGCGACTTTTCTGTCCCTTTTCGTAATTCCTGCAATCGAAAACGTGGTGGAGTACCGCAAGGCCGGGGGGGAAAAGAAATGAAGAGAAAATTTCTGATAAAGAGAGCGCCGTTTTTTGGCAAAAAGAATCGTACCAAAAGGGCCGGACGGCTGGCGCTGATTCTTGCGCTTGCACTGTATGTTTCCTTTCCGGTTTCGGCCGACGCGGGAACCGGCGGGGGCCGGCTGAGCGCCCTCGATCTTGAGAGTTTCATCAAGATGGTGGAGGAGAACAGCCTTCAGCTGGAGATCGCCGAGGGGGAACGGAAAATCGCCGAGTCTCAGGAGCGTCTTGCCAAAACCCAGCTCTACCCGGTTATAGCCGGGCAGCTGGACTACACGAGAAACTTCATAGACATACTGCAGCCCATGCCGGTGGCCGCAGTACCGCCCACCTACGAGCTGATGTACCAGGACGTCGACATGAACAGCGACAACGAGCTGATGCTCGGTCTCTCCCTCCAGCAGAAGCTCTTCGACATGAATGTCTTCCGCGGGCTCGATGCGAGCAGTCAGTATACCGAGCTCACCGCCGCGACCTACGACATGACGAGACAGGCAACGGTAAGCGCGGCGAAGCGGCTCTTCTTCCAGGCTCTTCTCCTGCAAGAGGTCCTGAAGGTGCGGATAATCTCGCAGGAGATCGCCTACGAAAACTACTTGGAAACGAAGAAGCGTCTGGAGAGCGGAGTCGCCTCTCCCCTCGAAGCCCTGCAGGCCGAGGTGAGCTGGAAGCTGACCGAACCGAATACCAGCCAGGCGGAGAAAGACCTTAATTTGGTGACGGCCAATCTGCGGAGCTTCGCCGGGCTGCCGAAGGATGAGCAACTGCGGCTGGAAGGCAGTCTCGAGAAGATGCCGCCTCTGCCGATTTTTACTCCGCCGGCGAAAGTGCAGGGCTCGAGGCCTGACTACCGCATCCTTCAGAATGAACGGAAGCTTCGGGAGATCAATATTTCCGTCGAACGTTCGAAGTTCTATCCCTCGGTGAGCGCTTCGCTTACCTACGGCATGCAGAGCGGGAGCGATGAGTTCGACTTTTCCGATCCCGCCGACAGCCTGAGCGCAGGCATATCCGTGACGGTCCCCCTATTCTACGGCGGCAGCCGCTTCGTATCGCTGAACAAGGCGAAACTCGAGCTTGAGAAGACGAAGACCCGCATCGCGCAGATGGAGAGTGAAATTTCCACCGAATTGGAAAGCATCGAGCTCTCGCTGAAGGAGGCGAATCTGCGGATTTCTTCGGCTCGTCAGACCCTGCAGACGGCTGAGAAGGCCTACGCCGTCAGTCAGACATCGGTGGAAAACGGACTGGCGACCCAGCTGGAGCTGAAAGACGCCCGGGTGAGTCTCGAGCAGGCCCGCCTCGGCTATCTGAGCGCCGGCTTCGACTACCTCAACGCCTATTTCGACTGGCAGCTGGCCACAGGGGCGGGGGCAGAGACGTTGCCCTTGTCCGCGGCGGACTGAACCGGCCGAACGAACGAGCATATAGCTAAGCGAGCCCTGTATAGCACAAACGATAAGGTTCGACTATACTCCCTACAATGAATAACAGCGAAGTCATCGAGGTGCGAGCTCTTTCGGGGTCATGGAGAGAGCGCAGGGATTTTATCAATTTCCCGAAAAAGCTGTACCGCCGCTGTGAGCGCTATATACCTCTGTTCGACATCGACATGCGGGTCCTGTTGAAAAAACGTCACCCCTTCTTCCTTCACTCCGACGGGGAGTTCCTCCTTGCCCTGCGGGATGGAGAGCTTATCGGCCGCTGCCTTGTCGCCGAAAACCGGCGCTACAACGACTACCATAAAACGGAATTCGCCTTCTTCGACTTCTTCGATCTCATTGAGGATCAAGATGCCGCCGACGCCCTCTTTGCCTATGCTTCGAGGTGGGCGCGGGCCCGGGGACTGAAGGGCCTCGTCGGACCGATGCTCTCCGGGGGAGTGAGCGGGGCCGGAATTCTGGTAGAAGGCTTCGAAAAACTTCCGGCGATGACGATGATGCGCTACAACTTCCCCTACTATCGGGAGCTGCTGGAGCAGGCGGGATTCACAAAGTATGTCGACCTCCACTCCTTTTCCATCCCTCCCGACCATTTTCTGCTTCCCGAACGGATATCCTGCATGGCCGAAACGGTGCTCAAAAGGGGACGCTTCGGTGTCATTCGTTTTGGTTCGAAGAGGGAAATCCGCAGGGTCGCCGAAGAGATCAAAGGCTTGTACGGGACCACCCTCACACATCACCTGGAGGACTATCCGCTCAGCGGCGCCGAACTCGAGCAGGTGAAGAAAGATCTTCTTACGGTAGCCGATCCGCAGCTCATCTCGCTGCTCGCCTATGACGGTAAAATTATCGGCTACGCCTTCGGCTTTGCCGACATAAGTGAAGCGCTCCGGCGAAACAAGGGGAGAATAGGACCGGTCGAAATACTGCGCATTTTGAAGGCGACGACGAGCACAAAGAAAATCATCTTCAACGGCATCGGGATCCTGCCCGAGTACCAAAGACTCGGCGGAAACGCCCTGCTCTATCGTGAGCTCGAGAGGATCGTTCATGAGCGCGGTTTCAGCCGCATAGAACTGGTGCAGATCTCGGAGAAAACCGAGCTGATGCTGAGCGACGCCGGCAGTCTCGGAGCACAGCCTTACAAGGTACACAGGCTCTACAAGAGAGACGTGTAAGCAGCCGCTTCCTTGCCGCCGGGGCGCAAAATTTCGTACATTTGCTACCTGCAGTAGAGAAGACGGGGACGAGCGGGATTGAAGGTGAGCGCCTTCTCCTTCGGCTCCTAGGTGACATAAATTCTGGTGGACAAGGCGGAGAAATGAAAAGATGAATGATGCACAAAAGAGGCATGCGCGGGATTTTGAAGGAAAAACCGCATGGGTGACCGGGTCTTCCCGCGGAATAGGCCGGGTAATCGCGGCCCATTTAGCCTCGCGGGGGGCAAAAGTAGCGATCCACGGGACCACGAAGACCTCCGTACAGGCCTTCGGAGAAGGTGAAACCCTCGAAAAAGCAGCTGAAGAGCTTGCTCATGAAAACGGGACTGAGGTTATTGAAGTGCACGGTGATCTTTCCGATGAAAAGGTGGTCGGTGAGCTGGCCGGGCAAATAAGGGAGAGATTCGGGCGGATCGATTTACTGGTAAACTCAGCCGGCGGCGACATCGGTGTCAACGGGACTTCGGGACCTCTGGCCGGCAAACCGGAAAAGAACGACACCGTCGAGATTTCCGTCGCCGACATCAAGACGCTTTTCGACAGGAATGTAATGACCTGCATACTCACCTGCAGAGAGGCGGCTCCCGAAATGGTGGAAAGAAAGTCCGGTTCTATTGTCAATATCGGCAGCATCGCCGGTTTTGTAGGAAGAGAACACAGCGCCATCTACGCCACTACAAAGGCAGCCGTGCACCACTACACGCAGTGTCTCGCCGCCCAACTGCGGGCCTCTGATGTTACCGTCAACGCGGTCGCACCCGGTGAAGTAGTAACGCCGCGATTTCTCGCAAGCCGTACTCCGGACAAAGAGCGCATGGTCGAAAAGGGCACGCTCGTGCGCTACGGCAGGCCGGAAGAGGTCGCTGAGCTGGTCGGTTTTTTAGTTTCCGACCGGAACACCTATATTACCGGCGAAGTGATCCGCATAGACGGGGGCAAGCAGATATATTCGGCGTGAGGAGAAAATAGTTTATTAAAATACTCATTAAAACTTTCCTCCCGTGATGCCTATATCTATATTTGGGAGGGAGGTGTCCTATGCGATTTCGAGCTTTGTATTTAGGGCTTGCTGAAGAAAAAATAGGAATTTACAACATAAGGATTTACGGGT
>CAZQNO010000045.1:19489-23554 GCA_964594775.1 uncultured Spirochaetaceae bacterium | reverse complement strand
GGGTATCGATCCTCCTGCTTCAGCTTCCCACATCTTTTGAACCACTATCAACTCCTTTAGACGTATAGTCGGCTCCTTATCCGGCAACCTAAACGGGTTTCTCTTTGCTACCTCTTTCAATACCTCCAAGACCCGGTCCACATCGCTGGAATATGCTACACCGATGTCGCTGCGTATGATGATAGAAGGATTGTTGTAGGAGAGGTTGTGAACCGCCTCGCTTACCAGGTGAGAATTGGGGATGATGATGTTCTCATTGGTTATGGTATTGAGAACGGTGGAAATCATCCTGATCTGAACAATATCCCCCTCTAGACCGTTTACGAGAATGCGGTCGCCCTCCTTCACCGGTCGGGTTAGTATTATAATGATGCCGGAGAAGAAGTTGGAAACCACGGCCTGGAGCCCGAAACCGAGACCGATACCGAGTACACCGAAGATAACGGTGAGGGCCGAGAGGTTGATACCGATGATAGAAAGCCCCACGAGAAGGACGAGCACCATGACGGTGTAGCGCACGAGGTTGGTCAGCGAAAACTGCTGCGCCTCATCCAAACCCATTCGAGCCAGCATCGAGCCGATGAAAACCCGCCGAGAATTTTTCCCCGCCCACGAGGCTAGGTAAAAAACGGGAATGGTAAAGAGAATGGTGATGAAGGTGATGCTGGTGGAGCCGGATTCTAGGAGCGGCTGATTTAATGCCGGCAAGAATGAGCGGGAGGACCAGGGTGAGAAGGAGATCCAAAAGGGTAAAGGGAAACTCCATGCCCCCCAGCTCGAGGGGCCTTTGAAATATGAGTTCGAGAAGTTCTATAAAGTTTTCATCCATCAAATCATGTCTATCAAGTAGCGGCATCTTTTTCAAGATGGAACGAAGATGCTACAATTCATTCATGAAAAACGACTCGTTGATTGAAAAAGCCGCCGATGCCATGATGAAGGCATCCTACCTGAGCGCCTTTACCGGAGCGGGAATATCCGTCGAGAGCGGGGTGCCGCCATTCCGCGGAGAAAACGGACTGTGGAACAGCTATGATCCCTCGGTCCTGGAACTCTCCTTCTTTCGCCGCTATCCGGAGAAGTGCTGGCCGGTAATTCGAGAGATATTTTACGACCACTTTAGCCAAGCCAAACCGAATGCGGCCCATCTTCTGCTTGCGGAATTGGAAGAAAGGGGCATGCTCAAGGCCCTCATCACCCAAAACATCGACGATCTGCACTACAGGGCCGGCAGCCGAAGGATTATCGAATACCATGGGAACTCGCGGCAGCTCATCTGCAGCTCCTGCGGAACAAAGAGCGAGGTCACCGATGAGATTATCTCCCGGCTGCCGGCCCGCTGTGACTGCGGAGGAATCTACAAACCCGATTTCGTCTTCTTCGGAGAGGCGATTCCCGCCGGCGCAATGAAGGCCTCGCAGGAGGCAGCCTATGCGACGGACTGCATGGTCCTCATCGGCACCACCGGCGAAGTATATCCGGCGGCAATGCTGCCGCAGATCGCCTCACGCCGAGGGGCTGTCATCATCGAGATCAACCCCGCTCCTTCGAACTACACCGACACGATCACCGATATTTACCTTCCCATGAAAGCCGTTGAGGCGGGCGAGCGGCTGAGAAATTTCATCGATTAGGATAACTAGCTTGATTATCCATGAGAATGTAGTAGAATTATAGTGTGGCCAAGTATTTAGCCGTCGAGATCGAACATTCGAAATATGCGCGTTTTCTCAGCCTCGAGGGAAGGGACAGGAGAAGCTCCAACCTCACCACCCTGGTCGATAAGCAGCGAAGGGCGGAGGTGAAAATCTTCATCGTCGTCGACGGGAAGAAGGAGCTTTTGCACAATTTCAAAGTTACTTCTCTTCCTCCCCAAAGGGCCGGCGAACCCCGTTTGCTCTTATCGGGAAATTTCGACGGCAACCACACCGTTCGTCTTGCCCTCAAGATAAACGGTAAGCCTTACGCATCGCAGGACCTGCAGGTGCGGCGCTATCTTCGGCGAAGAAGGGGCGGCCTCATCGCCGGCCTGCTGGCCGCCGCTTGTGTCCTCGTTCTTCTCCTCTGGCTCCTGCTGCGGGGCTGCAGCGCCGAAAAGACGCTGCCATCCGCAGAGCCCTCCCGAGAGACCTCTTCCCCCAAAATCGCCTCCCCCGAGACTGCCTCTCCCGCCGCAGGCGATAAGACGGGCCCAACGGATACGGGGATGGGTACAGATACCGACGCGCCGGCGAAATCAAGTTCAGGATCAACCGGTTCGGCTTCCGAAGCCGCTTCTAAAAGCCCTGCGAGCGATAGAGGCAGCTCAAGCTCAGATTCCGCCCCTGTATCCTCCGCCGACTCCGAAACCGATAAACGCAGCGTGTCCGTGAGCGATACCGTGGTTTCACCTGCCGCGACGACCTCTCAAGAAGAGGAAGCGGAACAAAAAACGAACGCATCTGAGGGCAGACAACCGCCGATACTGGAAAGCGGGACGATATACTTCGAACCCGACACGAGCTTCCTTACCCCGGCGGCGAAGGAAAAGCTTGCGAAGCTGGCAATGGAGCTCCGTCCCTACGAAGGACCGCAGGTACGTATCCGGGGACACTGCGCCCTCTACGGGACCGAGCGGGGACGGATCGAACTCTCCCGCCAACGGGCCCGGGAGGCGTACAGCTATCTGCGTGAAGCGGGCTGGAGACCTCAGAGCCCGCCGAAGATCACCGGCATGGGCGGAAAAGAACCGGTTACCACCGATGAACACAGGCAATACCTCAATCGCCGGGTTGAAGTACTAATCCGCTGAGAGAGGAGCCGGAGCTCGACTTCCTGCCTCTACAAGACATTCTCCGCTGCTATTCCCCGAACAGATAAAACACAAGAGGCAGCTTCTTCGCCCTGTTCAGGGCCCGGACCAGCAGAAGGAGAAACAGCCCCTCCAGGATCAACGCAAAAACCGCCGCCGCCGGGATGAGCAGCCGTAGCGCTGCTCCCGTCGGCAGGAGAATCAGCAGGGAATGTCCCCACAGCCCAAGAAGCTCTAGGACGGGAAGAAAGAGGGTAAAAAACACGGAGGACAGAAGCATTCCAAGGAGAAGCGAGGGAAGCCGTATTCGTCCGGGTCCCGCCGCCGCGGCCCGGCAGACGAAAGCCATCGCTTCGGCGTATCCTTCCCCCACCTCTTCCTCCGGTAGAGAGGCAAAGAAAAAGATCCGCAGAAGGGCAGTAAGCGTGGATGCCTCTATGGCAGCGGGAATCCCTGCCTCCCTCCAGCGGGAGATGACGGCGGCGGAGAAGTCAAGCTTCACCGCTTTCGCTCTTCACTCTTCCTCGGGATAGAAGTAGACGGTCCCGTCGAGGGACCGAAAGTGAAAGCCCCGCGGGGACTCTCCGTCCCTGCCCGCTGAGGAGCCGGGTTCGAATCCGGTTTCATAATCGGTGACAAAATAATTCTCGGTAAGGGGTATTTTCCCGCCCCCGCCGGGCAGGTCCAGCGCATACACGGGCATCGCCAGGCCGGACAGCCGCCTGCGCAGCTTTCGGACTAGTTCGAGTCCACGGCTCAAGGGAACACGGAAGTGGGAGGTTCCGGCGGCGAGGTCTCCCTGCAAGAGGTAGTAGGGAAAGACCCGCTGTGCCGTCAAGCCGTGAAAGAGCTCTTCCAGGACTTCTACCCGGTCGTTTACTCCGCGCAGCAGCACCGCCTGGTTGAGAATCGGCAGTCCGGCATCGGCAAGCAGCGCCAGGGCGGCTCTGCTCTCTTCGCTCATCTCCGCCGGGTGGTTGAACTGGCTAATCACATAGAGGGGCTTGTGCTCCTCGAGTACTGAAACGAGGCCGCCGGTAATTCTCGCCGGCAGGACGGCGGGTATTCGCGTTGCCAGCCGCAGGACGAGGTCCGCCCTCTTGCTGCGGAGCGTCCGGAGGAGTTCATCGATTCTCTCGTCGCTGAGGGTCAGAGGATCGCCGCCGGAGAGGATCGCCTCCTTTACCTCGGGATGAGCGGCAAGATAGTCCGCCGCCGCGCCCGCCTGCTTTTTCGTCAAGGCGCCGCGTCGCCCCTGCCGCCCCTGCCGCCCC
>CAZQNO010000045.1:0-19389 GCA_964594775.1 uncultured Spirochaetaceae bacterium | reverse complement strand
CGCCCCGCAGCTCCCTCTTTTCCTCCTACCAGATGGCGGCGGAAGCAGTGGCGGCAGTAGACGGCGCATTCGTCGGTGACCAGCAGCAAAACGCGGTCACGGTAGCGGTGCACCAGCCTCGGCAGGGGCGAATGGGCCTCATCCTCTAAGGGGTCTCTGCTCTCGTAGGGAAGCACCCGCCTCTCCTCATCGGAGGGGATGCACTGCCGGCGGATCGGATCATCCGGTTTTGGGCCGATGAGAGAGAGATAGTAGGAACTTACGGCGAAATCGACGGCACCCTCGAAGGGATGCGAAAAAAAGGCCCGCTCCCTGGGGAGCGGGTCAATATATTCGGTCAGTTCGTCTATGCCGCGTATCATGCGGGCCCTCTGGTCCCGCCAATCGCCGAGTCTCGCCTTACTCACGGACGGTCTTCGTCCTGTACACCTTCGATACGTAGCTCTTTTCGAAATCCTTTATCCCCTTTACCCAGCTGAGGAACTTATCCGCCTCCGCCTTGTTGCCGTAGGGGCCTATGCGGACGCGGTAGTAGACCGTTCCGTCTATCTCTTTTGTCTCCAGCCGTCCGGCAAAACCCTTCTCATTCAGAAGGCTGCGGACCTTCTCGGCCCGATGTTCGCTGGTGTAGGAACCGGCCTGTATCCAGTATTCCGTCATACGAATCGTTTTCTTCGTACCCGTGTATTCTTTGGCTCCCGAGGGGGCCTTCGGTTCGACCTTCGGCGCCGCCGGCTTCGCCGCTACGGCCTCTTTTTCCTCTTCGTCCACGGAGGGGGAAGGAGTCACCGCCGGTTCAGTGTCGACCTCACGGCCTTTTTCTTCTTGATCCTTGTCTTCTTCGCTTCCTTCACCGTATACGACAACAAAACCGTCTTCCTTCTCCTGCTCCGCCTTGTCGGAGAAAGCGGGATACTCGTTGGAAGTACGCACCCACTCTATGGGATCGAACTCCGTTTTCGTATCTACACTGGGCGTCTCAGCACCCACGGCGGCATACTCCGGACCGTCTCCGGGATAAAACCAGATAAACCCGGCGCCGACAACCACCACGAGGAAGAGGGTTACGGAAAAAATTATCCACAGCAGCTTCTTCTGTTCCATTTTCTACCCTACCGTTCTCTCAAAATTTCCGATGATCCTGCTGAGCGTCCGTACGAGCTTTTTTTCAAGGCGCTCACGGGATCCTAGATTCCTTATAGTATACATATCGACCATATCGGCGCTAAATTTAGGAAAGAGTGCGCGCCGGCCGGTAAAGCGGCGCAGTAATTGCCGCGGCGGAAGGCGGTCCCTCTTCCAGGCCCGGAAGAACCGGAGGGGAAGGGGCGCGGCGATCCGTATCACTGCATCGCAGTGACGGTGCAGTCCCATCGGAAAGAGCAAAGCCGCGTTGATGCATACATTCTCTTCGCCGGAGTCTCGGAGCGTATCGACTACCCGTCTGCGCATTTCCGGATGTACTATCGCCTCAAGAGCGGTGAGCTCGGCGGGATCTTCAAATACGAGGGCTCCCAGCCGTCGGCGGTCCACCCCTCCTTCCGGTCTCAAGATCTCGCTGCCGAATCGGTCGGCGACCCGGCCCTTCATCTCGTCGAGGACCCGGTGTCCCACATTATCGACATCGATAATCTGCCAGCCTCTGCCGGAGAGAATCCTGGCCGCCTCGTTCTTGCCGGCGCAGCAGGCGCCGGTCAGTCCTAGAGTCATTTTCCGGCCCCTATCCTAATGAAACTCGCCCCAGCTCTTTCCCGCCTCGACGCTCACCTTAAGGGGGATATCGAGCTTTACCGCCGCTTCCATCTCCTCCCGAACGATCGCCGCCATAGCCTGCGCCTCCTTCTCCGGTGCCTCGAACATCAGCTCATCGTGGATCTGCAGAAGCATCACGAGGGGGAGCTCCTCCTTCTCGATGCGCCGGGCGATGCGGATCATCGCCGTCTTGACGATATCCGCCGCACTGCCCTGGATCGGGGTATTCACAGCAATGCGCTCGGCGCCCTGCTTCTCCGTGCGGTTTTGGCTCGAGATGCCGGGAATGATTCGGCGGCGGCCGAACATGGTCTCGGCATAGCCAAGTTCCTCCGTCTTCTTCACCGTATCGTCGATAAAACGGGCGATGGCGGCATAGCGGTTGAAGTAGGCATTGATAAACTCGTCGGCCTTAGCCCGGGGAATCTCCAGCTCACGGGACAGGCGGAATGCCGACATCCCGTACATCACGCCGAAGTTGATGGTCTTCGCTATCCTGCGCTGCTCGGTGTTCACCTCCTCCGGGGCAAGGCCGAAAATAAGCGCGCCGGTGCTCCGATGCACGTCCTCCCCCCCGCGAAAGGCCTTGGCCAGCCCCTCATCCCCGGAGAGATGAGCAAGGACGACGAGCTCTATCTGACTGTAGTCGGCGCTGATCAGAAGCCGTCCCTCCGCAGGCACGAAGGCGTTTCGGATCCTCCTGCCCGCCTCCTCGCGGATGGGAATGTTCTGGAGATTGGGGTCTCTGCTCGAGAGCCGTCCGGTAGCGGTCCCCGTCTGCAGAAGCCGCGTGTGCACCCGCCCCGTTTCCCCGTTCACCAGGGCCGGCAGCGTATCCACATAGGTCGACTTGAGCTTGGAGAGACTGCGATGCTTCAGCACGAGGGCCGGCACCACGTCCTCCTTAGCCAGCTCCTCGAGTACCGAGACATCCGTCGAATAGCCCGTCTTGGTCTTCTTTATTGGTTTGAGCCGGCGGTCCTCGAAGAGGACCTTCTGCAGCTGCTTGGTCGAATTGATATTGAACTCGCCGCCGCATTCCTCGTAGATACGTTTCTCTATCTCTCCCAGCTCCTCTTCCAGCTCCTCGGAATAATCCTCCAACTGCTTTGCGTCGAGACAGACCCCGGCCAGTTCCATTCGAGAGAGAATCGGTACCAGCGGCATCTCCATCTCGTAGAAGAGCTTCTCCTGTCCCTCCTCGGCGAGCTTAGCAGAGAAGAGTTCGTAAAAGCGGTACGTTACATCGGCATCCTCGGCGGCGTATTCTGCGGCCTTCTCCAGCTCGACAACGGAGAAGGCTTCTCCTTTCGGCACGACATCCTTGTAGGCGATGGTCCGGTAGCCCATCCATTTCTCTGCCAAGGCGTCCATCCCGTAGGAGGAGGCCGTCGTATCGATGAGCCAGGCGGCGATCATCGTGTCGAAGAAGAGATTTTTCGGTTCAATTCCCCAGCGGCTCAGGACCTTGTAGTCGTACTTGAAGTTGTGTCCTATCAAACGCAAGCCGGGGTCCTCCAGGAGAAGGCGAAGGGCTTCCTTCAGCTCCTCTTCGGGAAGAAGTACTTGAGATCCGGCGATCAAGGGAAAGTACCAGGCCTCGCCGGCGCCCGCGGCAAGAGAGAAGCCCACCGGCCGGGCCTTCATCTCATCGATGCTGTCCGTCTCCACGTCGAAGGCGAAGGTTCCGCTGTTTTTTGCCGTTTCGATGAGGCGGCGGGCCTCATCCATGTCGTTTACCGCATGGTAGCTTCCCCTTCGCGAGAAGCGGGCCTCGAGTTTGCCCGCTGCTTTGTTTCGTCCGCCGCCTGATGCGGGATTTTTAGCCGGCTCGTTCTCAGCGCTTTTGGCGATACCCGCCGCCCGCCGCCGCTGTTCGGCGGAGAGCTCTTTGCCCTTCGCCTGCTCGGCAAGGCCCTTGGCCCCTTCCCGCACGAATATGGGCACCGCAGCCGAGCGGTCGAGCTCCTGCAGAGAGAAGATCTCCTCGCCGCTGTCTATCTCGAGGTCCCGCTTCAGCACAATGAGCTTCCTGCTGAGGAAGGCGGACTCCCGGCCGGCTTCCAGCTTGGCCTTTTCTGCCTTCGTGCATTCATCGAGATGTTCGTAGACTCCTTCGAGACTGTCGAAGGCCTGCAGAAGTTTTACCGCCGTCTTCGGTCCGATCCCCTTCACTCCCGGTACGTTGTCCGCCTGGTCACCAATTAGGGAGAGGTAGTCGACAATCTGATCGGCCCGCACACCCAGATCCTCAACTACCTCTTCGGAGCCGATCTCCCGGTAGGCGCCCTTATCGGGCCTCAGCATCCACACGCCGTCTCCCACCAGCTGCAGCAGGTCCTTATCTGCGGAGATGAGATAGCACCTTCGTCCCTCCCGACGGCACTGTTCGGCCAGACTGGCCATTATATCGTCGGCTTCCATTCCATCGCGGCGCAGGTGACCCAGATGCATCTCTTTCAGCGTCTCCTCGATGAGGGGGACCTGGGCGTGGAGATCTTCCGGCGCCTTCTCCCTGTTTGCCTTGTACTGCTCGTACATTTCATGGCGGAAGGTCGGCGTACGCGAGTCCATGATTACGGCAAAGTGGCGGGGCGTGTACTCATCGAAAAAAGAAAGAAGGGTGCGGAAGAAACCGAAGAAGGCGGAGACGTTCTCGCCCTTCGGATTTCGCAGCGGCCGGTTTATGAAGGCAAAATACGAACGGTAGATGAGACTATAAGCGTCTAAGAGATAGAGGGGTTCTGCCGATTCCATGTCGAAGGTTCCTTGTGTGTAGCTCATTGCGTGATATCGATATAGAGGGGTTTTCCGCTGCGCCCGCCGGCTCCAAGATACCGGGCCCCGGTACGGGCGGAAAAGCGCCGCATGCTCGACAATCGATTTTTCGTCTCCTCGAGTTCCCGCGCTATCAGACACTGGTTTTCTCTGTTTTTCTCGAGGGCACGCTCGCACTGGCGGGAAAAACGTTTCCCAAAGGCCCCGGAGCCGTTGGTCCCTGGGTCTCCGACATCGAGAGCACCGATTACCCGCTGCAGCGAGGCGATCTGTGCGATGAGCTCTGCCTCGAGCCGGGCATGAACCTCGAATTTGTCCATATCGGCGGATTCAATGTCGTTTTTGAGAAAGCCCAATACGTCGAGGTAGGTATCCATCGCCTCTTCCCTCCGGCGAAGGAAGGATACCGCTCTTTCGGTATGGGAGGAAGGAATCATCCGGCGATATTGACCCCGCCGGCGGATTGTTTTCCGTTGCCGCTTTTATTGATAATCTGTATCCAGGCTTCTCGGAGCTCCGCTATCTGCCCCCGGACCCATTTGAGGGAGGAGACGTCCTTCTTCATGTTCGCTTCCATCATCTGTCGGTTAAAAAACATATAGAGACTGAACAGCCCCTGAGCGATCTCTCCGCCCTTCTCGAAATCGAGAGAGACCATGAGCTCGGTAATCATGTCCTGCGCCCTGAGGATGGCGTTGTTCACCTTGTCGAATTCTTTCGTGTTCTCGTCCTCGAGCAGAGAAACGGATATATCCAGCTGCCGTACCGCTTCGTCGTACAGCATGATGATGATCTTGCCCTGGCTCGCCGTCTTTATTGCGGTCTCTTTGTAGGCATTTAACTTGCTCTGCATCTTAGGAACTCCTCCCCTCCCGGTAGTGGTCTACTCTATTTTCGGCCAGCCGGTCCGTCACCTTTAAAACTATATGCCTTTATTCCTCGATTTTCAAGGTTTCCTGCCGAACATCCCGTGAGTATTGCGTTATTTGGCGTGATGGATGAGGCTCGATACCGGCACCACCTCGTATCCTTGAGACATGAGCCCGTTGATGATCAGATCGAGATATTGGAAAAGATAATCCTCTCTCTCCTTCTCCATGCTTCCTATGCGGATCGGGATGATGGAACCGGGCTTCTTCTTCTGCAGAACCCGCTCGACCAGTTCTCTTCCGGGCTTGTACATGCCGTCCGAGCAGTCCGACTGAGGCACCCAGTCTAAGGGGTCTATGTCCCTTCCCACGTAGGTGTAATTCATTTCCACCGAAGCTCGAATGATCTCGCTGTTGATAAAGTAGTAGGGAGCGTGCCAGAGAAGGCTCAACTCGCTTCCCGTGGCCTGATAGAACTCGTCTTCGTTCCTCGCAAGGCCCTGCTTAATGAACTCCCGGTCTATCCGGTAGCGCGAATCGGTCATATTGAAATAGGCGTAGAAGAGCGACCCGATCTCGTGGACCGAACCTGAAAGCTCCTGGGCCGCCTCGGGATTCCTTCGCACAAACTCGCCGTTTACGAAGAAGGTGCAGCGGATGCCGTAGTCGTTGAGAATGGTGAGGACTTCAGTGAGCCCCTCAACCGTATCGACGGCGTTGAAAACCAGGGCCACCTCCCGGCGCCGTATTCTGCTGCCGTGGGCGAAGTTGACCTCGCTTACCGTCTCATCTTCCTCGGGAAACGGCTCGTAGGTGAGGGTCGGCACGTCGAAGAGGGATTCGGTACCGTAACCGGTAATGTCCCGTATCATGATCGAATTGACATAGACTCCCGGAGGATTCGGCTCGACATACACCCGGTAGGAGGCGGAGGTGGTCTGAGGGGGGAGAAAGTCCTCAGCGGTACCCTTGACCCAGCTTCCGTCCGCGTACAGGTAGGCGCTGCCGCCCACGTTGCTGCGGATCCCTCCGCCTTCGGTAAAACCGTACTCTCCGGCCCTGCTGAGGGCAATGACGCCGGTCTCTCCCGACTCTAAGTCGACGATCTCCGTTCGATATTCCCCCGCTACTATGAGCTCCTCACTGTTCTTCCACACCGCGTGGAGAGGCGAAGGATGATTCACCGAATTGACCCTGCGCCAATCCGAATAGCGTCGTATTTCCACTCCGTCGGTCCGCACCACCGCAACCCGGTCCTGATCGTCGGAAAGTATGACGCTGCGCACCCCCTCTGCTTCTATGGTTTCGAACGAGAGTCGTTCGCGGAGCTTTCCACTCTTCTCGTCGAAGAGGGAGAGACGGTAGAGACCCGGATTGTCCCTGCCGCCGCGAATACTTCCGGTAAACACCGTCACGATGTCGGCGGAAGACCAGAGGACCTCCTTCGTTCTCGTATTTCGGGGCAGATAGAGATAGGGAAGGGAGGTAACTTCACCGGTAGAAAGGTAATCATCGCTGCTGAGAAAGTAGAGAAGGAGGTTTCTTCCCCCCTTATTGAAGAGGATTTTCTTTCCGTCGGGAGAAACGTAGAAGTCGTCGAAGTTTGGGTCGAAACGAAAGGGGATCTTCCCGACGATCTCTCCCGCATCGAGCAGTTCACTATAAAAAGAACGGGTAAAAAACTCGGCCCCGCCGATGCGGTAGACCGCCGATCGTTTTATGTAGATGAGGGAGCTTCTGCCGGACCATCCGGTGTTGCGGAGGCTCCCCTCGCCTATCCGCCGAAACTTCTCCTCCACCACCTCTTCCCGTAGAAGCTGATCGACGGAGTAGTAGTAGAGATTTCCCCTCTTTCGATAGACAAAGTACTGCGAATCGGGGGACCAGCTTACGGCGGGCTCATCGTAGGAGAGCCCTACTTCTTGAGAAATTTGGACCTCTCGTCCCGATTCCACGAAGAAGAGGATCAATGACCCGTAGGCATGGCTCCGTTTGTCGATGTAGATCATGTAGCGCCCGTCGGGGGAGCTGGCAATGGTCCCGAGCTTTCCCGTTTCTACCACCTTGCCCCCGGTAAAGGAGGGAAAGCCCGGTACAGGGCTTACCTTCTTGAGCTCTCTGTCCGCCCGGAAGAGACCGAGACGGTTCTGGATCTGCAGGAGTCCCGAATCTTCGAGATAGAGGACCTTTTCGGGAAAAAAGGTCAACACTTCCTTCGACCGGTCACCGAGATTCGCCTTCAGGAGGGTCTTGTAAGAACCGTGAAGAGGACTCTCGGCCTGAGCGGAGAAAAGAAGATCGTTCTCCTCGGAGAGATGGAGCCCGGTAAAACGCACCTGTCCCCAGAGGGGCAGAACACAGAGAGAAAACGTCAGGGTCAAAAGAACTAATGGAAGTCGCCTCATCTTATTCTCACCATCGGCATAATCGTGCGGAGAATTCAGGAAAAATCATCGATCCTCGAGAAAGACATCGAGCTCGGCCGCTAAAATCGTGAGTTTTCTCGCCGCCTCCTCCAATCGTTCCCCGTATCTGTGCAACACCATTTTCTGCATCTCCGCAAAGGGCTTCTCCAAGAGTCCGTCTAAACCGTCGGCAGAAAGGGGAAGACCGCAGTGAGGACAGCTGTCCGTCCCTTCGGCGAGTCTCCCGCCGCAGTGTTCGCACAAGAGATCCCTTTTCATGCCCTAAGTATAGGTGCTGCGGGGATTTCTATCAACTCACCGCCGCCGGATATTCGCTGCCTTTCAGTCCGTCTCCACCCGCCCCTTCAGTCCGTCGAAGGCAGGATGGATGCCGTCGGGCAGATACTCGGCGAGCTCCCGGTAGGAGACCTCGTGGCAGAGGTGGGTAAGATAGGCCTCCTGCGCTCCTATCCGCCGCACCGCCGCGATCGCCTGGTCGACGCTAAAGTGGGTGGGATGAGGACGAAAGCGCAGCCCGTCTACTACCAAGACCTGCACGCCTTCGAGGAGACGATAGCTTTTCTGCGGGATCTCGCTGCAGTCGGTAAGATAGGCGAAGGGACCGATGCGGTAGCCGAGGATGGGCATGCTGCCGTGAAAAATCGGCACCGGCAGCACGGAAAGCTCTCCCTCGGGACCCGGCAGCCGGACCGGCTCTCCTTCGGCATAGACGGGAGAGAGCCGGATGCGGGGTTTGCCGCCTCCCGTCCGCAGGCCCCGAAAGATATAGGAGAAGCGGTTCTCGATCTCCTCCAGAGTACTCGGGGAGGAATAGAGCGGGATCTCACCGTGGTGGCTGAGGGTCCGCAGATCGTCCAAACCGTGGATGTGGTCGGCGTGGGCATGGGTGACGAAAAGCGCGTCGAGGCTACCGATCCCCGCCGCCAGGGCCTGCAGGCGGAACTCGGTAGCCGTGTCGAAGAGGATAGAGAGTCCGCCCGCCTCCACCCACAGGGAGGCCCTGCTGCGCCGATCTTTTGGGTCTTTGGAGCGGCAGACCCGGCAGGAACAGCCGAGAACCGGCACGCCGGTGGAAGTCCCGCTTCCCAGAATGGTAAAGTCGATGGTCAAACCGGGTCCTCTTTGGGCCGCATCCGGGCCACCGGAGAACTCACAGGAGTTCGGCCGCCAGCTCGGCGAGCAGACTTCTCTCTGAGTGCTCCAAAACCACGTGTCCGAAGATCTCCTGCCCCTTGAAGGTCTCGACCAGATAGGTCAGTCCGTTAGAGTTCGCGTCGAGATAGGGGCTGTCGATCTGATAGGGATCGCCGGTGAGGACGACCTTCGTGTCGTCGCCGGCCCGGCTGACGATGGTCTTGATCTCGTGGGGCGAAAGGTTCTGCGCCTCGTCGATGATGATGTACTGGTTGGGAAGGGACCTGCCGCGGATGTAGGTAATAGCCTCGAGCTCCACCATCTTATTGTTGAGGATCGAATCTATGCTCTTGAGGTTTGGCCTCTTGTGCACGGAGAGTATGTACTCCAGGTTGTCGAAGAGGGGCTGCATCCAGTGGGAAAGCTTCTCCTCCTTCGCCCCGGGCAGGTAACCGATGTCCTTACCCAGGGGAATCACGGGCCGGGAGACGAGAACGCGGGAGTAGGCCCCGTCGTCGAAGACCTTCTTCAATCCCGCCGCCAGGGCTATCAGGGTCTTTCCCGTCCCCGCCTTTCCCACCAGAGTCACCAGAGAGATTCTTTCGTCCAAAAGGAGGTCGAAGGCCATCCGCTGCTCGATGTTCAAGGGGGAAATTCCGCTCACCGTACCGGGTATGGGATAGACCAGCTCGAGGTCCTGTGTTTCCTCGTTGTACCTTCCGAGCTTCGGCTCCCCATGGCTCTTCTCATTCAGTACGACAAACTCATTGGGATGAAGTTGGTCCCGCCAGCGAACCTTTTCCCGCCGCTCCAACTCCTGATAGGTGTCCGCGGAGACATCGATGTTCCTATAGCCGGGATAGAGTTTTTTGATATTGACCTTCTGCTTCTCGTAGTCCACCGCCTTTATTCCCAGGGCCGTGGCCTTTACCCGGGCGTTTATGTCTTTTGAGACGAAGAAGACCTTTCGTCCCTCCTTCTGCAGGGTCAAGGCGGTGAGAATGATCTTGTTGTCGGGGTTTTCCGCCGAAATGTCCACGGGAAGTTCGGTATCGTAGGTAAGGGCCACGCGGAGGATCGAGCCGTTCTCCATCTTTACCCCCTGGTGAATGTCCCCGTGCTGTGCCATGCTATCGAGAAAGCGGATTGCGTGCCGGGCGTTCCTGCCCTTCTCGTCGCTGTAGGTCTTCAGCTTGTCCAGCTCCTCGAGGACCCAGAGCGGAACGACCACCTCGTTGTCACAAAAGGAAAGGATAGCGTCGGGCCGGTGGATGAACACATTAGTGTCGATAACAAAGACCTTCATATTGTCGTTCTGCCGCTTCTTCATCTTGCACCTCTATCGAGATTCTATATACCCGCAGCCCTTTGTACAACACCGCCGGGATTCCGCAGGCGATTCTTGATTTTCACCTGCCCCGGATGTATGCTGAAGCTGTTATGGATGAGTCCTTCGATATTGATAGAGCCTTGGAAGGACTCTCGAATCCCATGGAGGGCCTGCCGGATAAGATGACTCTGCAGGTACGGGACCTGCGGCCTCGGGTGCTTTCCGATAAGGTACATAACGACATGGCCGAGCTATTAAAGTTTCGCCGTTTCAAACGCTATTACTTCAATTTGGCCTATGACTGGAAACGCTTGGACGCCATTGTAAGCAGGGCCGTGTGGCCAGATAAGCCGTTACGTGAAGACTTGTCCGGCTTTTAGGCGCTTTCGGCGAGTGGAAGGGACGGCTAGCAGGATTGGGACCAGTAAAAATGGGATAGGGCTCTGTCTTAAGAAACAGAGCCCCTGCCTATGGGGATTAGGTCCCCCCGGCACGCGGGTCACCGCAGCCCCAGCTCCCCGCTACTTCCGGTACAGCGGCCGCGGCGTGTAACGGGTGTGCAGCAGGTGGTGAGACTTCTCGCTCAAGGGTTCGCCGAGGAAGTCGTCGTAGAGCTTCTTTATATCGGGATTGAGGTAGGAGGCGCGTACTTCGGACTGGGCGTCGTCCCGGTAGATTCCCTCGATCCGCTTTCGACGGATCTCGTCGGTGGTGCCGTAGGGCTGACCGCCGCCGGCGATGCAGCCGCCGCGGCAGGCCATCACCTCGATAAAGTGGTAGGGGGGATCCTCACCCGCATCCTTTGCCGCCCGAACTTTTTCGAGGATGGTGCTCACGTTTGCCATGCCGTGGGCGACGGCCACGCGGATCTTCTTTCCGTTGATCTCCACCTCGCCTTCGCGGACACCGTCCAGCCCGCGGACCGCCGAAACCTCCATCCCGGGGAGCTCCTTTCCGCTTAAGGCGAAATGGGCCGTTCTAAGGGCCGCCTCCATGACCCCTCCGGTATTGCCGAATATCGTACCGGCACCGGAGTAGCTGCCTATGGGACTGTCGGCCGTTTCTTCCGGCAGGGTGTTGAAGTCGACGCCCGAAGAGCGGATGAGCCGGGCGAGTTCCCGGGTGGTGAGGACCACATCCACGTCCTGCTCTCCGGAGGACTGCATCTTCTTGCTGCGGTCCTTCTCGTACTTCTTCGCCGTACAGGGCATGATGGCCGCCGACACAATCTGCGAGGCCTCCTTGCCTATCTTGTCTGCATAGTAGGTCTTGGTAATGGCCCCCTGCATCATCATCGGGGACTTAGCGGTGGAAAAGTGGGGGATCATGTCGGGATAGTACTTCTCCATGTAGTCGACCCATGCGGGACAGCAGCTGGTGATCTGGGGAAGCTCGCCGACCCCCTCGGTGATTCTTTGCACGAATTCCGTTCCCTCCTCCATTATGGTGAGGTCGGCAGAGAAGTTTGTGTCGAAGACCGCGTCCACGCCGAGGCGCCGCAGGGCGGCGTAGATCTTTCCCGTGGAGATCTCTCCCGGCTCGTAACCGAAGGCCTCGCCGAGGGCGACGCGGACCGCCGGGGCGATCTGTACCGCCACGTGATAGTCCGGATTGCGCACCGCTTCGAGAAAACTTCCCGTATCGTCCCGCTCGAAGATGGCGCCTACGGGGCAGTGGGCCGAACACTGGCCGCACTTTATACAGGGACTGTCGTTGAGGGCCACGTCTCCCGCCGGGGCGATCCGCACGTGCTCTCCCCGTCCGATAAACTCCAGGGCCCAGACATCCTGCAGAACCTGACAGACATTGGCGCAGCGGCCGCAATTGACACACTTGTCGAAATTGAGAATTATGGAGGGCGTCGACTCGTCCCAGGGAATGTCCCGCCGGCGCTCCTCGTAGGGCTGTTCACGAATTCCGTAGTTGGCCGCCAGGGTCTGCAGCTCGCAGTTCTGGTTTCGCCCGCACATCAGACAGTCGTTCGGATGGGTCGACAAAATGAGCTCTATCACCGTCTTGCGGATCTGGTGGAGCTCCGGATCGTGGGTGATCACTCCCATCCCCTCGGAAACGGGGGTCGCACAGGCCCTCACCATTTTGGGAGAGTTCTCCAGTTTGACTACACAGATACCGCAGGCCGCCCAGGCCGGCAGGTCGGAGTGATAGCAGAGAACGGGAATATTCACATTCACCTGCTTCGCCGCTTTGAGAATCGTCGTACCGTCCTCTACCTGAAGGGCTTGACCGTTTATCGTTATGTTTACCATTGCATTCGGCTCCTTAAAATACGCGCTGTCTTTAGCGCACGAAAATCGCGTCGAACTTACAGGCTTGATAGCACTCGCCGCACTTGATACAGATCTCCTGATCGATCGAATGAAGCTGTCTGATTTCGCCGCTTATGGCGTTGACCGGACACTTTCGGGCGCAGACCCCGCACCCGATACACTTGTCCGCCAGGATGTGGTAGGAGATCAGGGTCTTACACTTTCCGGAAGGACACTTTCCTTCCTTTATATGAGCCTTGTACTCGCTCTCGAAGTAGTGAAGGGTCGAGAGGACCGGATTCGGCGCGGTCTGTCCCAGGCCGCAGAGAGAGGCATTCTTCATCGCAAGGCCGATGGTGTGGATCTTCTGTATATCCTCCTGCTCGCCCTCGCCCTTGGTGATCCGCTCGAGGATGTTGTACAGGGTGCGTCCGCCCACCCGGCAGGGGGCGCACTTACCGCAGGATTCGTCTACGGCGAAGCCGAGGTAGAACTTCGACACGTCGACCATGCAGTCGTCCTCGTCCATTACGATCATCCCGCCGGAGCCCATGATCGAGCCCAGCTCGGCCAGATGCACGTAGTCGATGGGAGTGTCGAGATAGTCCTTGGAAATTACTCCTCCGGAGGGTCCGCCGGTCTGCACCGCCTTGAACTCCCTGCCCCCGGCGATGCCGCCGCCGATGTCGAATACGATCTCCCGGAGGGTCGTCCCCATAGGAACTTCAACGAGGCCGCTGTTGCGGATCTTTCCGGTGAGGGCGAAGACCTTGGTTCCCTTGGAATCTTCGGTGCCGATCTTGGAAAACCACTCTCCCCCCCGCTGGATGATAACGGGAATGTTGGCCCAGGTTTCCACGTTGTTGATGACCGTCGGCCGGCCGAAGACTCCCATCGTCGCGGGAAAAGGAGGCCGCGGTGTGGGCATGCCCCGCTCGCCCTCGATGGACCTAAGCAGGGCCGTCTCCTCGCCGCAGACAAAGGCCCCGGCGCCGAGGCGGATTTCGATGTCGAAGCTGAAGCCGCTTTCCAGGATGTCTTCGCCCAAGAGGCCATACCCCCTGGCCTGTTCCATGGCGATCTTCAGCCGCCGGATCGCCAGAGGATACTCCGCCCGAATATAGATGTAGCCGTAGTGTGCACCCACCGTGTAGCCGGCGATAGTCATCGCCTCGATAATCGAATGGGGATCGCCCTCCAGGGTGCTCCGGTCCATGTAGGCGCCGGGGTCACCCTCGTCGGCATTGCAGACCACGTACTTCTGCGGATTGTCCACCTGTTTGGTGAAATTCCACTTCATCCAGGTGGGAAATCCGGCGCCTCCTCGGCCCCGCAGCCCAGAGGTCTTCAATTCCTCGATCACCTTGTCCGGATCGAGTTCGAAGAGGGCCCTTTCCAGTCCCCGATAGCCGTCTCTGGCGATGTACTCATCGATCTGCTCCGGATCGATGACACCGCAGTTTCTCAGAACTACCCTGAACTGTTTCTGGTAAAAATCGAGCTCATCCACCTTGGCCCGCTTCTTGCTTTCAGTCTTATCGTAGAGGAGCCTCGTCAGCTCCCGGCCCTTTACGATATGCTCGGCGACAAGCTCCTTCGCGTCTTCAGGACTTACCTTTACGTAGAAGGACTCTTCGGGGAGGATCTTGACGATGGGACCCTGTTCACAGAAGCCGAAGCAGCCGGTTTTTACCACCTGCACCCGCTCCTTCACTCCCTGACGCTCGCATTCGTTGATCAGATTCTTATAAATTTTATCGGACTTAGCCGATTCGCAGGCGGTCCCCCCGCAGACAAGTATATAACTCTGAAACGCCATTACGCCTTTCCTCCCTCTTGTACGATGTCTGCCGCCGGACGGTCGTAGACGTGATCGTTTATCAGCATCTTTCCAAGCACGTGTTTGCGGACGATCTTGCGGGCGACCTCTCCGTTTACATCGCCGTAGATGATATCGGGCATATCCGGCATTAAAATTTCCACCGTCGGCTCGGCGTAGCAGAGTCCCATGCAGCCGGTCTGCGTGACCTTCACGTTGTCCAGCCCCTTCTCTTCGAGCTCTTCGACGAAGGCATCGAGGGTCTCCTTCGCCCCGGCGGCAATACCGCAGGTACCCATCCCTACGATAATTTCGATATCCTTGTTTTCACTGCTGCGCTTGTTCAGCTCTTTCTTCTGTGTATCTCTGAGCTTTCTCAGTTCCTCGAGGGTCATTTTTCCCATACTAGGCTCCTTTGTAGTTCCTTGTCCGTTAGGGCTTCTTCCTGGTCTCTGAGGTATGTTCTCAAAAGCCTGAGAGAAGCCACCGTATCGAAAGTTCCCGCCGCCTCCATGAGCTCTGAGCGCCGGAGGCAATAGGACTCTTCAGCCCCGCCGGGTCCTGAGCGTTTTCGGTGAATTACCAGCTCGAATTCTCCGGGATAGGTAAGGGCGGCAAAAAAGGTATCGACGAGATTTCCCCGCGGCGGTGTATCTATGTGATCGAAAGGAAAACTAGACTCGATCGAGGTGCCCATATCCTTTTGAGAAGCCACGTCGAAACTGCCGCCGGCCAGTTCCGCCGCCTGGGCGAGAAAGGGAATCCCCAGCCCCACCCTTCGCCTCTTGTGCTTCGTCCCGTTGCTGTAGAAGGGGTCTCTCACCGCCTTCAGTTCGGCCTCGTCCATTCCGCAGCCGTTGTCCGAAAGGATGAAGGAGAAGGTTTCTGCCGACTCGCTCACATCGAGGATGATGAGGGAGGAAGAGGCTTCGATGGAATTATGCAGCATGTCCAGAACGAAATCGCTTATGCTTCGATGCATTAGTCTTCCTGGTACTTCGCCAATATTTCCGGCAGACGGTCCTTGGTCAGCTTTCCATAGACTTCCTCGCCGATCACGAGAACCGGGGCAAGACCGCAGGCACCGACGCAGCGCACCGCTTCGATGGAAAACCGGCCGTCGGAAGTTACCTGGTTGGTACCGATGCCGAGAATGTTCTCCAGCTCGCCGAGGATGTCTTCGCCTCCCTTGAGATAACAGGCGGTTCCCATACAGACCTGAATGTTGTGCTTTCCCGGCTTATTCAGCTTGAAATAGTGGTAAAAGGTCACCACCCCATAGATCTTCGCCAGCGGAGCGTCGATGAGTTCGGCAACTTTCATCGCCGCCTCTCTCGGGATATACCCGAACTCTTCCTGCACCTTGTGCAGAATCATGATGAGATTACCGGGTTTTTTCTTCCACTCCTCGATGTGCCGCATCAGCTCGTCGGAGAAGGTGATATTGATATCGCTTTTTACTGCCATGGAACCTCCAGAATCTTCGCCCTTAGGCATATAGTATCATATTAATATGAGCAAACCCATCAGGTACACCCTCAACGTAGTTAATCTGTAAAAATAAATCAATAAAAAAAGATCTATTATTAAAAATATTGTGAAACTTTCTCGGTTTAATTGATTTATTTTGGAAATCGGCGTATAATTTTGATGGTTTATGTGAAGAACAGTACATATTCACTAGTTTACACTCTCACACATAAACTACTTGTGAGAAAAATAAGATTATTACTTCGGTGAGGACCGTACCGAAACACACCGTTCATTATAACAGCATTTTTTGTAATAGGGTAGCGTTATGAATAAAGATTTTATTTTGCGGCTTACCAAGTATAAACGTCTCCTCTATAAACTCAAGGCCCTCGGCTTTGAGAGAGTCTTCTCTAACAATCTGGGGGACGCGATCGGTGTAACCCCCGCCCTCGTACGCAAGGACTTTTCCACCCTCAACCTGCCGGGAAACAAGCGGGGCGGGTATCACATCGATACCCTTATCGAAAAACTCGATAAGCTCCTCGGCAGAGACCGTCCCCAACACGTAGTGGTGGTGGGCTGCGGGCGCATCGGCACCGCGCTGATGGAATACAGCGGCTTCAACACCGACGGCATTACCATCGTGGCGGGATTCGACATCGCCCCCGAATCGGTGGGAAAGACGGGAGGCGTACCGGTCCATCACATCGACGAGCTGGAATCCTTCAGTAAGGAACACGAAATAAAAGTAGGCATTATCACCGTTCCCGATGCCGAGGCATCGCGTATCCTCGACAAGATGATCGACGCGGGCATTCGGGGGATCCTCAACTTCGCCCCCGTCGAGCTCAAGTGCACCCGTACAAATTGTCCTCACGGCGTGAAGATACATAATGTAAACATCGCCCTGGAACTCGAGCACCTCTTCTATCAGGTAAACAGCGAAGAAGCCGAAAATGAGCAGGCCGAGCTGAGTGAAGATACGGACGCGTAGAGTCAAAAACGATCACGAAGGATCCCGGAGGGGGCTCCGCCTTTGATCAATATCTCTTCAACAAATCCGGCACTCCTCCTATTTGCCGCAGCCCTCATTTTCGCAGTGACTGTGCTGCTGGTCTCTCTTCGATTGCACTCCAGCGCCGGGCAGCGGCGCAGAACCGAGCTGTCACTCGGCGAAAGGCTGCGCGAGCTGGACAGAATTTCCGACCGTCTGAACGAACTGCATACGGTTTTTGTAACCCCGCATCTGCGGGGAGGCGCCGGAGAAACACTGCTGGAAGAGCTGATCAAGAATTGGCTGCCCGCCGAATCCTACCGCTTTCAATACGGCTTTAAGAGCGGCGCCAGGGCCGACGCGGTTATACGCCTCGGCAGCTACCTCGTGGCGGTGGATGCCAAATTTCCCCTTGAGAGCGTACAGGCCGCATTCCTCCCGCGGGAAGGAACCGAGTCCGGCGGGGCGGCAGAGACAACCGGCGCGACCGGCGATACTCCCCTGCCCTCCTCCGTCCGCCGGGCATTGTTAAACCACGCGAAGACTATCTCCGACAAGTACATCCGTCCCGACGAAGGGACCCTCCAGTTCGCCCTCATGTACCTTCCCTCCGAAGCAGTCTACTACCGCTGCTTCGTCCGGGAAAGCGGTCTGGCAGAGGAGCTTCTTCGGCTCAATGTCATCCCGACAGGCCCTTACGCCCTCTTTCTCTACATCCAGACCGTTGCCTACGGCCTTCGCGGCTTCGCCTTTCCCAAACGGGCCCGGGAGCTCACCGAGCTGAGCTACCGCCTGCGGGCCGAGGTTGAGGCGCTGTCCTCCGATCTTTCCACCGCCGGAACCCACCTGAAGAACCTGGGGGGAAGCTTCGACGCCGTCGGCAAAAGAGGCCGGAATCTGCGGGAGCTGAGCGATCGTCTTGGGCGAAGCGCCGAGGAGGCGGAGGAGTAGGCGCGGACTTTTAAGCGCGTTCACTCAGAAGCTCAAAGCCAAGTAGTTCTTCCATTATTCGTTTCCAACCAATCAATTTCCCACAGTTTCCAATTTTAGAAGAATCGGAAGATGATCGGAGAATCCCGTGCCGGAGTGCCGGCTCCATGCGTAGGGCTTACCGTCCCGGTTTAACAGCATCTCCGTGGCCACCACGGAAAAAGAGTCGAAATCAAAACCCCTTCCGTCGAAGAGCCCCGGTCCGAAGAGAAAATGATCTATCTGCTCCCATTCTCCCCCGTAGTAGTAGGATCCCTGCGTTTCGCTCTCGCAGCCGAGCCATGGACTGAAGAGCACGGAAACTCCATCGGCAAGCCCGGGGTCTGCGGTGAGACAGAGGGAGTTCGGTGCTGCCGCAGCGGCTTCGGCGGGCATGAGGGCGGTAAGATATGCTTCTTCCACCTGCTCATATTCGTCCGTTCTCTCGTTGAGATCTCCTGCAACGATTACCTCCTGTCCGGGATCCCCTTCGAATAATTCCCATAAGCGACGGGACACCACCGAGGCGGCGGCAATCCGCAGCGGTTCCGTTTCTTCGGCACCGCCGTACTTCGACTTCCAATGATTTACCAGCAGATTGATCGGGATTCCACCGACATCGATGCGGCACTCCAGAACTGGCCTGCTCTGCCGCAGCCCATCGATGTAGGCATGGTGGGCGCGTACCGAAACGATGGGATACCTGCTGAGGCAGGCAAGCTCGACGGCCGACCCCTGCTCGTCGCTTATCGCAAGATAGCGGTAGCCCGCCCCTTTCAGATAGTGGTCCCGAAGGGTTTCCAGGGCATTGAGGTTTTCCACTTCCTGCAGCAGCAGAATATCCGCTCCTCCGCGGGGGGTATGGAGAAGCGCCTGAGAGACGGCGAGAAGCTTCCGGTGAAAGAGGTCGGTGGTCCACTCGCCGTGTGCCGGGTCGAACTCCCGGTATTCACTGCCGTTTCCCACATCGTCGAAGAGATTCTCCACGTTATAGCTGAGAATACTCAGCGTCTCGGGCGGGCGGGCCTCCAGAGGCAGGCTGCAGCCTCCGCAGGAGACCTGGAGCAGCACGAGGGCCGCGATGAGGCATAGCCGGACGGCGGCGGTCGTTACTTCGGCGGCGAGAGCCTTAACCGCGGGGCCGGCAGCAGGACCGGCGGATTTTTTTCTCGTGTTCATGATCACCTCCTCTTCTCCCCACTAGGGCAGAAGAGAAGCTGCTGCTTGTGTTGAGGGAGACAATAAGATTAAGTTTCCTCCTTTAATCCACGACTTCGCCGATACTACCTCCACGAAAATCCTCTCCGAAGAGACACATGGATGACGATTGGTCGATACCCAGGTATTCCCGGGCGGTGTCTCTGGTAAGCGCGTTGACGGTTGAAAGAAGTTTACCGAAGCTACCGAGATCACGGCGATGTTCCGAAACCTTGCACCGGTTTGTACCCGCTCACTTCTTTCACGCATTTCCTGGGTCAACACTTCAAAATGAGAATGCCTCCAACCGTTAGAAAATGAAATTTTTCCTAAGTAAATGAAGCAAAAAGTGAATCAGATTCGGCGTTCGGCTTGTATCAA
>CAZQNO010000044.1:18853-23564 GCA_964594775.1 uncultured Spirochaetaceae bacterium | reverse complement strand
GGGGTATCGATCCTCCTGCTTCAGCTTCCCACATCTTTTGAACCACTATCAAAGGGTTATCGTCTTTAGAAAGTGGAGATAGGAGAAATGAGGAGAAAACTTTCTTGGGAAATCTGCAGCACTCTTCTCACCTTTTGTCTCTTGCTTCCGACGGCGATGAACACGGAAAAATTCTTTACCCGCTTCGATCTCACGGAGGATAAAATGTACCGCATCTCCGATGTCTCGAAGAAGCTTTTTGAAGAAATTGACGGTACGCTGACCGTCACCTGCTATGCAAGCGACACACTAAAAAGGGTTACCGGCATACCGCAGGAAATTGAGGATATTCTTCGTGAATACGCAGCCTACGGCCGGGGAAAAATACGGATTAAAACTGTTGATCCGAAACAGGATGAGCAGCGCAGAGAAATAGAGGCCGAAGGAATTGTTGTGAGACAGATCGAAGTGGTGGAAGAAAACGAAAAGACCTATGCGGATATCGAAGACGATCAACGAGATCGATCTGCTTTTCGTCATGGGGGCCTATTCGATCGATGCCGATATAGTTGAACGAATAGAGGAGTTTTTGCAAGCAGGAGGGAGAGCCCTCTTCGCAGTAGAAGGCGTACGGATAGGAAAGAGGGGGCGTTTAGAATCGACGGAACCGCATGGGAGATTTTAGACAAATATCCGCACTGGGTTTCCCTGCGGCCTTCAGGAGACTCGGCCGAAAACTCACGGCAATGAGTGAAGAGAGGAAAACCGCACAATACCGCTTCGCATATTTGGTGAATATCTTTCTCCTCCCCTTGTCTGTACTACTATTCGGTCTCGGTCGGTTTTGGATGAGAAGGTGAAGAAGATGAACTACCGAATTCGGGCTGCGGTGCTCATCGGTCTTTCCCTTATTCTGCTTTTCAACTATCTCTTTGCCGGGGGTTTTTCCGCGAAGGAGTCGACGAGAGAATCACGCAGAGAACTGCTTGGTGAGATCGATTCGGGGGAGATCGGGAAGCTCATTTTTGAAGAGGGAGACGCTATTGCCGGAGAGAAGCGGCGCTTTCTATTGATCGAAGGTGAGGGAATCTACGAGGCCGACGATATCACCGATTTTCTTTTTTTACCGCATAATCATTGGGCGGATTTGTCAATTATTCCCCGCGATCTGGAAAGAAAAGAAATCACCGCCTTTGCGTATACGTTTATAGAAAGCGGTAAAAGTGAGAGCTACCGGATGCCGACCGAAAACGAAGAGGTGAAGCGAATTATCGACGAGCTGTTTTTCCTCGAGGGAAACGTGTTTATCGGCAGGCAGGGAACACGCGAGCAGAAACCTCTCCTTCGCTTCGGTTTGGAAAGCGCTCGGGGTGCGCAAGAGGATCTGTGGATCTACGCGTATAAGGGCGCCTACGCCGCGGGAACTACGAGGAGATTACTCTTTGGATTGGAAAAGAGCAGGATGGAAAGAGTGCTGAGACTCCTGAAACGGTGAAGAATACCGAAAGAAGAATCACTGTCCTGAGCGGGCGATATAGCTTCGATATTTTCCCGGGTCGGGACGAAAGCCGATCAACTTTGTTTCAGGATCATCGACAGCCTTCGCGAGAGCCGCCGATGCCTCGGTGATGAGCCGTTTCTCATCGATAAGCCTTCCATTGCGGGAACTCAAGCCGACTGCAAGTTCGAATTGACCGCAGCCTTCGACCTCAAAGATTTGGTGTTGAAATGTATTGAGCAGCTCGACTCCTCGATCGAGGTCGGTGTTAGGAAGAATTACCGAATAGGTATGTCGATCGTATTCGAAGAGGAGGTCTTTAAAGGGAAAGAAGCCGGCAGCCTGCGCATAGAACTCTTCATGGTTAAAATCGAGGGGTGTATCCTTTTTGGCTATTGCACGGATAAGAGCAAGGGCGAGATCTTGATCGAAGGATGCCGCTCGTTTGAGCTCACTTTCGAGACGCGGGCTAAGGAGTGTTTCGCTGCAGAAGCCGCCGCCATTTTCTTTTCGGATAAGAGATTCCGTCTTGCCGGAATCTCTGCCCGAAAGGGCAAACCCGTCGCTGACGGCAGCGGAACGTCGAGGAGAGGGCGCACTCTTGGTTAAAAAGCCGAGTGCGACGGCAAGAGCTACGGCAATAATGAGAAGGGCAATGAGCAAGATCTGGCCGGCACGGAACAGTTCACCCCGCTGAAGGGTCCGATAGACGGCTTCGATGCGAATGCCGTGGGAACCGGTCCTTACAAAGACAATGTCGAAGGGTGAATCGTGGATAAGCTTGACCGTTGAACGGTACTTATTCTCTCCAGAAACGGCGAAATGCACGTCGGCGGAATTCTGCCCGTAGACATAATGCACCCGCTGATCGTCATCGTAGAGGATGAAGCTTCTCAGAGATTTTCGATTTTTTAGAAGATAGCGGAGATGGTCGAAGCTTTCGTTCTTATCAAGCGTCTTTTCATCGAACAAGGCTTGAGAGTTCTCCCAGAGAGAGGCAAAATGTGTCTTCGCCGATTCGCTGCGAGTTGACCTCGTTTGAAACGCAAGCCCGAGGAAAGAGCCGATCAAGATAAAGAGAAGTATGGCCGCGGTGATGTTGATAAGCGTGAGCCTGTTCGATTCCATAGTCTCATTATATAGAAAAAACTGAAAAAGACAAAGGATTTTTCTTTGCCGTATTTTCCCGCGTTCTATCGGGCGGCTTACGCTTGAGAACTGCGACGACATTTAGTACACTCTATGCATGAGCGGTAGAATGAGAAAACGGGTTCTTCCTCTCGGATGGTATCCGAGCGGGGAGGCCGGTGTAAGAGCTACTCTCGAAAATTGGCAAAGAGCGGCGCAAGAGCGGGGGGCTAATGCCGGCGAGAATGCCGCGGCGGTCATTGTTCCCCACGCCGGGTGGACCTTCTCGGGGCGCATTGCCTTCGAAACCCTGCGAGAGCTGAAGCGTGAGTGTGACACGGTGATCATCGTTGGGGGACATATGCATGAAGGAGAGGGGGTTCTGGCGGCAGAGGAGAAGCTCTTCGACACGCCTCTGGGCACCGTGGAGAACGATCTTGAGTTTCTCGATTCACTGACTGAACGAATAGTGATACGAAGCGATACGGTACCGGACAATACGGTGGAGGTGCAGTTGCCCCTCGTTCTCTATCTCTATTGCGCACTACAAATCGTATGGTTGAGATGCGGTGCAGGAGACGAGGCGATAGCCTTAGGAAGGGCATGCGCCGAGAGCGCTGAAGCTCTGAATAAGAGGATATGCGTGATCGGTTCGACGGATCTTACCCACTACGGACCAAATTACGGCTTTACTCCCCATGGTTTGGGTGCTGAGGCCTTGAATTGGATGAAGAACACCAATGATGCGGAGATAGTTCAGGCGATGCGGGATATGAATTCAAAGGAGGTGCTTCGCTTAGGAAATGAACGGAAGGCGGCGTGTTCCTCCGGTGCGGCGGTTGCCGCTATCGAATTTGCCCGAAGCAGCGGGATACGGAAGGGAACCTTAGTCGCGTATGCCACCAGTCATGATATACATCCCGACGATTCCTTTGTAGGATATGCCGGAATAGCTTACTCCGAAGACGCCAACCGGTGAGCGATAATCATTCTGCTCCAGGAAATAACATCTTTCAGGATGTGTGCACCGCCTGCGGTGTGTCCCTTCATTTCCTGTTCTCTTCGAATAGCGGCGGAGGTGGGGAAGAGGGTAGTTGCCACATCGAGCTGCTCTTGGCTGAGAATCGAACGATACTGTGCCAAAGATTCTTTCGGTTCCGGGAGGCGGGACAACAGTTGATCGTAGGAAAGGAGAAAATCCCTCCATGGCATGCTCGGCGAACCGGCACTAAACATCGTTCCTACGATTGCCGATCTGGGTCTCTGAGAGGGTTTTTCCGCCGATAACACCGTCTCACCGTCTCCCTCAACCGCCTCTAGTCTGCCGCGAATAGCTATTGAGGCTTCTTCCAATCGACGCTTGTAACTAATCATCGGTTTCGTAGTATAGCGCAGCACCTCATTTTTCCGACTGCGTAAAATCTCGGGATTACGGAAGATAAAATCAAAGAAGAGCCCCTCTGCGGGTTTCGTCCTCATTTCCATGCCGTGAAAATATGGGTAGAGATAGGAGCCTCTCACGTAGCTCTTTCCGCGGGGAAAGGAAAAATCGGCACCGTAAAGGAGAATGCGGTGAGCACCTAGAGAATCGGCAAGACTCACCGCCGCATGACCGACGTTTCCTCCCGAGGTATCTATATAGGGAAAACGGCGCCAATTCTGGTTGACATAGCGGGAGAAAGGATGACCGCTGGTAAAGAAGACCGGCTTATCTGAGAGACCGGTAAGATGTCGGGGAGAGGCCAAATCGAGAACAAGGGGAATCTCTCTTGGATATCCGCTGATGAAGTGATGATAGGTAATATGCTGACAATCTATAGAAATGACGAGATCCGGAATTATCCCCTTTTTAAGAAGAAATGAAAGGGAGGTATCGGTAGCAATAAGAGTTCCGTCATTACGTTCCTCTTTTAACTCATCGATTTGCGATTCAAGAGAAGGGCCTGCGGCGGTAATAAGGGCTTTGCGAAGCGGCGGGAGACGGTTAGCGGTCTCTTCCGCAATGCTGAGATTCATAACGGAGTTATAAAACCACCGTTTGCCGAAGTAGGATTGGACCGAGTAATCCTCCGAAAGAGGATCTATAACCCTCCTCATAGCCCTTCC
>CAZQNO010000044.1:4624-18753 GCA_964594775.1 uncultured Spirochaetaceae bacterium | reverse complement strand
ATTGGACCGAGTAATCCTCCGAAAGAGGATCTATAACCCTCCTCATAGCCCTTCCTGCACCGGAAAAGGATTTTTCGAGGGTGCGCACTCTAGAACGCAGGCTGAGAATCCGAAGGTCGCCGCTGACGGCTGGAAGATAATTATGGAGAATATCCTGAGAAATTTCTTCCTCCGTCGGATCGATGAGAAAACGCACTCTCTCATCGAGAATAATGTCTCTCAGATCAAAGTGAGCGAGAATAGAACGGAAAAGGGATACATCAAAATCGATTATGAGAAAGCCGGAGATATCTGTTCTTTCCAAAAAGGGACGAATGTGATAACCGGCGCCGAGACCGAAAAAGACAAGATAGCCGCCGGCCGCTGATGATTGATAAAAACGCTTCGCCTCCCGTAAGGGATCGATGGTGGAGTAGAGCGGGTACTCCCGCGAGTCGAGGAGGAGAACCGGAATTCTCATGCCGTTACGTGTTTCACGGAACGTCACTTCCGGAGATTCACCGATCTTTCCCACTTCGACTGAGAGTGCGGGATGACTCGAGCTGAGGGCGAGAAGATTCTGCTTAAGGTACGTAGTCTGTTCCATGCTGTGCCGATCTCTTTTCAATGGTTTCAATGAGAATCATGATAGATTCGTAGAGCGAAGAACGATCGCCTGCGGCATCCGCAGCATCCGAAGACGGTCTCCAAAGACGAAGAAGAGCAGGCATATCCGCGTAACCGGCAATCTCATAGAGAAGCGGGTCGGCTTGAAGGATATCTCTTATCTGATGGATCTGTTTTAGCTGAGACAGCGCATCAAGCTTTTTTCTCAAGAGCTCGGCGAGTTCGAAAAGACGGCTCGTTCGCTTCTCCAATGAGGGCGCTTCTGAGAAGGTAATTTTTTCCTTTTCATTTTTGCTTTTAGAGAAACCGTCGATCATCTTTTGGAAATCAGCAATACCGAGAGATTGAAAACCCGGCGTAATCACCGCAGATGCCGCTATTCTAAAAAAACCGTGTCGAGTTTCCTGGGCGGCAAACCAACGGCTGTAGATATCCAATGCGGAGTTCTGCAGCCAGTAGGGAGAATCTTTCCCAAGTTTTCGAGCCGAGCCTTCCGCAATGGGGGAGTGGGCAAAATAGAAGTCGTGAATAGGGTGATACCGGTTGCTGAGACTGAGATGGACGGGAAAGAAACTATGGCCCTTCGCATGAGGTTTGATATCAAGAAAGGCCAGGTCTAGGCCGGCAAAAAACACCTCTCTCCGGCAGCGGCGAAGCGCATAATAATAGGCCGTACCGGAAACCGTTCCATGAGAGGGCAGGTAAACGAAGGGGAAAGTATCATCGAAGAGCAAAAAGGATTCTAACGCGCTCTCGCTAAGAATCGGCAGAACGGGAAAGGTGTGAAAATCGGTATCATGAAGAGAAGCGGTGAGAGAAGCGGCAAGAACAGGCGCATTACCCTCGTCGATGCCGAGAAGATATCTCCGCAAACCATGAAAATTTCGTTGAGCCCAGAATCCGGCGTCGGTATGGAATATGAGATCGGGAACGATACCGGCAGTTAACAGAGGATCAATGGATGAAGAGAGCGCCCAAACGGAAAAAAGTGATCGGTACGAGGGAAGAGATGGCAGAAGTTTTTCTAATGAGGGGCCCGATGCGCATATGAGCACCGGGCGTTCTTCAAAAAAAGGAGCGGCGAGACGGCGAATGGAGAGATAGTTTCGCAGTATGCGGGAGAACCAGAGTCTCCCGAAAAGACCGGTAGTTGTAAGGGACGCATTTCTCAACTTGAAAAAACGTGAGACTTCATTACGAAGACGGGTATAGGCGTCTCTACAGGCATGGGCAGAGGGTTCCCAATCGACATAGATGCACTGTGGAATTTCAAGGTCCGCTATATGCCGTGAGAGAAAAGATTGTACCGTTTCCTTACTTGAGGGGAAATATACCGGATGGTCGGATTTTGCCTGTTCTTTTAATTCATCGATACAATGAAGGGAGATACAGCGAAATTCCTCATCTGTTTCACGAATAAGCGAGCTAAGATAATCGAGCCCCGGTTCTAAAAGAATACAGATCTTTGCCTTGGAAAGGTCGATGCGCGAAAGAAAACGTTCGGCTTCTCTGCGGGGATCATATTTTGAATGAAGCAGTTTTCCGTCGAATACGGCGGAGGGATGGCCGCTTCGAGTCGAAACGATGTCAAGCACAGCAATACCCCACGACCGTTAGAGAAAATCCTCTAACAATTCTTCCGCGTTTTTTCCGTCTCTAGGGAAGAGACGCTCTCGATAGTCGAGTGCAGGAAGCGGTTCGTCGTCTAAAGAAAAAAGTTTCCCGAGAGCTTTCTGCACCTGATGGAGAAGAAGCGTGCCATGGCTCAAGGAGCGGCTTTCTACAATGAGAATACAATAATCATGAGAGGAGTAAATGAGTTTTCCTGTACCATGAAGCATGGATGAGATGAGACCGATAAGATCCTTACGGATGCGATAAGGCTCCGCACCAATGACACGGGAGAAGAGGTGTTCGAGAATGGGGGAGATTTCGAGACGGATCAGGATGAGGTTCTTATTTTCCTTTCCCGCCTTTTTCAAATACTTATCCGTTTCATTCACCGCTTCGTCTATATAGCGCATATTTTGCCCGGAACTGCGATAAAAAAGCTGCCTGCACCGATAGATGAATTGCGAGATGGGTATAAGCTCTTCCTTGAGAGCGGACATCTGTTGATCGAAGGAAAGAGAAGATTCTATTATGAACAATAGGGCGATGATGGTTTCTTCATGATGAAAGGGAACTATGAGAATATCATCAAGGGAATCGAACTGCCTGACGGAAAAATAGTCTCGGAGAAAGGGCGCTGAATCTCTGCTTCCCGTAAAAAAAGAGAGAGGAGTAAAATGTCGGGAAACAACAGAGAGGGGGATCCTGAGTTTTCTATCGCTGGTGATATCCATACCGATAACGAACCAAGGGGCAAACAGCTCGCGTTCGGCATCGAAAAGGAGAAAGGCTCCTTTTTGTATTCCTGAAATATCTGCATAACGGGAGAAGAATTGAAGCGGTGCTTCGGTGGAAATAGGAAGAGAGGCTAAATCCTCTTTGATGAGTGAGGAGAGATTTTTATCAGAGGTCTTTTTTTTTTATCTTCCGGAAGCTTATGGCGGATATGAACGGCTGCGTTGAGCAGCCCGCCAAACTGCATATTAATGTCTCTATTCTCGGTCAAGGTATCGCTTCCTTTCCTATGTTTTTAGTCCGAGCTCTTCAAAGAGGCGCTTGTAGACGTCGAAGTGTTCCGACCCGGCGAATTCTTGGATCTTTTCTTCCGGCAGTGATTCTAAAAGCTGATCCATATAACCGAGAACGGATTTAATCTCGCTTCGCAGGTCATCGGGAATATCCTCGACGCTTGAGTTCTTTTCCTCTTCATCAGGGGCAAAATCGGCGTCCGACTCTTGCCCTTCAAGTTCAAGAGAATCATCTGCAGATGAAATTTCATCGCCGGCATCTTGATTTTTTTCGGGAATAGACTCTTCATCGAAAAGAATCTCTTCATCGAGAAGATCGGTGTGCTCTTCCGCTTCGATGGAGGTTTCGCCGAGCAGCTCTTCTTCAATTTGATCAGCTTCTTCTGCGTCTTTTGCTTCAGAACCGGGAATATCGATCTCGATTTCGTCTAGGATGTCCTCATCTGCATCTTCATCGGTATCTTCCGAACTGAGAATGTCATCCTGATCGATGAGAAGCTCGTTTTCCTCTTCCTCCGAAGAGCCGGTATCGAGCTCAGGGATATCGCCGATTTCTTCCTGATCTTCTTCATCTCCTCCGTCTAAACCGGGAATGTCAAGGTCCAGCTCAAGCTCCTCTTCCTCGACGGGAGCTGTTTCGATCTCTTCGTTATTGTCTTCCTCATTTTCTTCATCCGTTAGGACGGAGCCTAAGTCCAAATCGAGCTCTTCCTCGAGATCTTCCTCGAGATCTTCCTCGAGCTCGAGAGTCTCCTCTTCAAGTATCTCGGCAGGACCTTTGTCGGAGGCGGTTTCCTCAATGGAGAGCTCATCCGGGAGCTCCTCTTCTTGTCCCGATTCTTCGGTTATATCGGCGCTGCTGAGAATATTATCCAGCTCGTCGCCGGTGAGTGCGATGGTTTCGTCTTCGTCGTCTTCAAAGAAACCGGCATCATCCTCATCTTCAGTTTCATCAGCGGCGGATGCACCTTGAGAGTCGGCTTGTACTGCAGATGGAGTCGAGGGTGCGTGCTCAGAGGACCGGAGGCCGGCAAGCTCCTCCTTCAAAGAAGAAAGTTCCTCCTTAATGGAAAGGAGCTCCTGTTCTATTTTCCCGAGGACCTGAGAGGATTCATCTGCGCGTGCGGCGGGAATATCCGCCTCCGGCTCCTTAGAAGAATCGACAGCTTCATCGGAAAGTTCCTGTTCCAGCGCATCTAAATCGTCGAAGTCGGTGAGATCATCGTTCTCTGTTTCCGGTTCTGCTTCGGACACTGCTTCGGGCCCTTCTTCGGGTTCATCCTGAATTTCGGCGAGTTCCTGGAGATCGACGCCGAAATCGGACTGTTCAAGATCATCAAGATCGATATCTTCAATTTCCTCGTCTATAAGAGAGAGCTCTTCGGAGCTTTCGGACGGGGCAGCAGCTTCCTCCTCCGCATCTATCGACAGGGAAACTTCTTCACCGCCGAGGTCGTCGAGTTCTGAGAGAGGATCTTCATCCTCTAAGTCGGCAGTTGTTTTTCGATTATCCTCTTTCTGTGGAGTCTGTACATCTGCTAATTCATCGTCGAGAAGAGCATCAACATCGAGGTCTTGAAGTTCTGAGTCGAGTTCTTCGGTATCGAGAAGAAGATCTTCATCAAGACCGAGATCGTCGGATTCTTCCTCCTCTTCCTCCGAAACGGCTTCATTGACATCAAGATCGTCGAGGTCGACATCGAGCTCGTCAATCGATTCGTCGTCTATGGACTCACTCGTGAAGTCGGTCTCGGTATTATCGGTAACTTCCGAGAGATCGTCCTGCTCGAGCTCGCCGAGAAGAGTCTCCTCCTCTTCGGTCAGACCCGTATCGCCGTCTTCACGTATTTCTTCGATGGGCAGGTCTTGAAGAGAAAAGTCTTCCGAATCCGTTTCCTCTCCCTCTTCAGGCGTAAACTCTTCAGGCCCTACTTTAACCCAAACTCCGTACTGCTCTAGTTCTTTCTCATCATAATCAAAGGCCATCCTCGTCTCCTAGAAACACAGCGATACTATATTCTCGGAAGTCAATGAGAAGGTGTTAAGCCAATTACACGGAAAAATACCCCTCCTCTCTTAAGAAAATAACAGAAAGAGAGGAAAATAACAATCATTTATTGCGTAAAGCTTAGGGCATAAGAAGCCGTAATATCAAATATGAAGAGAAGCTCGGCTTTTGTTATTGCGCTCTACATCGGCTTCATGAGCCTCAGTCTCCAGAGCTACATTTGGGGAGAAAGGGGACTTCTTGCATATCAACGCTTAAGCAGCTATGCGGAAAGACTGGAAGAAAACGAACAGAAATTAGAAGAAATACAAAGCACTCTTGAGGAGAGCTTCAACAGATACGTGCACGACAGAGAAACGATTGCCCTTGCCGCCCGTTCTCTGGGCTACTATCGGAAAGATGAGACAAAAGTGCTTATCGAAGACTACCGCTATAAGAGACCCTACTACCTTGTAGGCAGTTCCATCGGAGAGTATCGGGCGGCTAATGTCGAGAAGACGGTGTTCAGAATAGTATCGGTGCTTCTCTTCGCAATAACCTACGTCGTCGCCCGATTCCGCAGGCAAAGATAGGCACCGAAGAAAACTCCTAGTAAGAAAGTATTTTCCTTGCCTCTATGTAATAGCGCTTTTCGTAGGCCTCACCCATCGAGAAGGTCTTTCTAGGCAGGGCTCCGTCGTGAACAACCGTTCGAAAGAAGTCCTGCTTGCGCAAGGGAGGCAGGAGGATGCCGAAGTTTCCTGCTTTCGTGCCGAGCTTCGCCGTTGCCTCCTCTCCATGGATATAATCTACCCGGCAGTCGCCGCATTGTTCTATGAGAGAATCGACGGCCTGCTGAGCCGTTGCGGCGGCAATGGTGTACTGATCTTGTTGTACCGTGAATACTCCCCTGCGCTCAGCGTCGAGATACCCTATGCAGTGGGCATTTTTATTTTGTGAAGCCTCTTCGACTCGATGATATACCCCCTCCACCGTATCGAACTCTTGGAAGGACACGGTACCGATACGTTCCAACTCCTTCCGGTAGAGATCAAAAGAGCCACCGAAAACTACTCGGTGGATCGGTTCGAATACAAGAGCCGGGTCGTAAATGTTCTCTATTTCGACAAGTGCCCAACGTGCAGGATGGGATGTAAGTTCATTCTTTCGATCCTGCCGGGCTGCCTTAATATCCTCCCAAACTGCCTTTGCCGTAGCAAGGGAGTGGTTACCGTCTCCCATGGCAAAAAGCACTACATTTTTATTTCCATGCTTCTTGTAAAAATTTTCAAAATCGGCAAGAGATTCGAGGGCTTGACAAATATGGGAAAAGTCATCGGGAGAATCGATTTTGTAAGCCCGTACATGACCGCCTCCCATCATGAGATCGAAATCGTATACTTTCTTGTAGGAATCACACTTTTTGCTGAGCGGTTCAATAAGCGTTCTCTGTTCGTCATCGACGAGGACCATGATGTGGGGAAGCTCCAGCGGTGCCTTCTCTCGTATTTTTTTTCTCGGCGGAATCCGCTCTTCAATGGTACCTTCGGTGGCGCGGATAAAACTGCGGGAAGAACGTGAATAGTCGTAACGCTCGAGATCGATCGCCGCGATAAGGCCCCATCGCGGCAGGGATTCCTCCGTCTGCCTCTCTATGAGAAAAAACGCCGGTTCCTCTTCTTGTATGATATTTTTATCCAGATATTCCCTCATGGCGGCTTGGATCTTTTTGATCCGTGCACCGCTGTCGGAATCTTCTAAGTAGACCTCAGGGAAGATGAGATTGAGGGTGGAAGGGGCGGAGGCAACGTAGTCTTCCACCTTCTTCCAGTATTCCGGCTCGGAGGTATACTGATCGCAGGCGACAACGGCCCACTTTTTCATATCCGTACCGCTTTTCGGCAGGAGAATTTTTGGGATAGAGACTCCAAGTTTTTGCAGACGATCTTCATGCGCCAAAGCCATTATAGTCCTCCTTACATATGTTTTTTCGGTGTAATGAAAAAACCTTGTGTCATTGTGCCCTACGTTATACACTAGTTTGTAGTGATGAACAAGAAAGGAAGCGCAATAGAATGAATGCAGCCCTGTGTATCGGGGGTGAAATTCCTCGAATTGAAAAAGTGAAAAAAATTTTAGCGGACATGGACATTGTCGCCGCCGCCGATTCCGGCTTCGACGCGCTGTATGAAGCAGGCCTGGAGGCCGATTTGGTATTCGGCGACATGGATTCGACACAGTACAGGGAGATAATCGAAGCTCTCCCCAGTAAACAGAGGGAAATCGTACCCGCGGAAAAGGATGAAACGGATACGGAAATCGGCTTGAGAAGGCTGCAGGAGATGGGTGCCGAAAGGGTCACGATTATCGGCGGCGGCGGAGGCCGGCTGGACCATCTACTAGGAATTGTACTACTCTTCGACAGAGAAATACGCCCATGGAAGTGGTATACGGCGAGAGAATTGATAAGATCGGTTGAAGAAGAGCTCACTATTGCAGGCATGAAGGGCAGAACGGTCTCTCTGTTCCCCGTCGGCGCGGGAAGATGTAGAATGAAGAGCAGCGGGTTGAAATGGCCGCTCGACGAATTAGTATGGAAAAAGGGAGACGCCGGCATTAGCAATGTGGTGACCGATGAGACCTTGAAACTCGAGCCAATAGAGGGCAGGGCCATACTCATCTGTTCCTGCGAGGAGCACAAATTTGGATAACCGGAAAGAACAAGGCTCTGTATTCGATTCTCTCGTCCAAAATCTCTCGGAGAGGGAGCGCAAGGAGTTTCTCCGAAAGATACGGAGCAACATGAATATGGATGACTCGCGGGATGAGCGGCGCTACGGTCATCAAACGGACGATGAGGAGAGGACTGTGTGGATCAAGCGGGATCTGCGTAAACTCTCTCCCTTTTACCACATAGTCTTCTTTTTTCTCGGCATTTTCACGGGAAGAACTCGGGAGGAACTGCTCTACCGGCACAAGATGAAGGAGCTGAAGAAACGGATCAACCGCAGAGCGCCGGGGATCGTCGGTTTCGATACGAGATCTTTGAAGAAGAAGTGCCCCGAACTCGTCTATGAGCTCTATCTCAGCGTTCTTCCGGTGAGTGACTTTTTTCGTTCAATATGGGGAGACGGTGAGAACTCGATAAAGCTGCAGGAGTTCTTTTTTCGTCTCGTAGATAAAAACCTGCAGGCCGAACAGGACGATGTCTTTACGTTTTTTCCCTTCGAGGAGATAGTCAAAGAGTACAAGCGGCGCGGCAGCAAGGAAGATCTGTTAGCCGAACTCGATAAAAGAGTCGATAAGTTCGTCGGCGCTATTTCCAAGAAGCATTTCGAGCTGGTGGAAAACGTGGTCCGACCGATCTACCTTATGAAGGACCTTGTGCTCTTTCCCTATAAGAATTTTTTTAACCACTTCCATGGAGCTCTCAGACCGGAGGAACCGGAAAGAGTCCCGCTCTTTCAGTCGACCTCGGTGATAGCTTCCCTCGAAGAGCTGGAGGACCTCTACTATGCCTTGTACAACGCCTCAAAGGCCGATGTGACCGGAGAGATAAGCAATGATTGGGTGCGTGAGGTGTTCTCCGAGGTCATGAATTCTTCGGCAGAAGAAGAACCGGAAGAAGAACCGGAAGAAAAGGAAGAGGAAAAGGAAGAGCCTGATGTCGACGCCGAGCGGGAAGAAGAGATGACCTACGGAGTGATAATCGACGAACTGAAGGACCTCTCCCACGCCATAAAAACGAAGATGAAGCAACTGCCTCTACCGGAAATCATCCGCTACTTTCGAGAAGATCCCTACTACCGTCTCGTTGTCTATATGCCGAGTTTCGATGTGGTTTCTTTTTACCGATATATCAAGAAGATGCGGCTTCACCTGCAGCTGGAAGAAAAGATCGAACGCATCATCGAGCAGGCAATGGAGGAGGAGCGGGAGAGCCTTTTCGTCGGCTGCATGCTGAAGGAGCTCAAACATTACCGATTGTATTCCCGTCTCGATTACCATCAAATAGGCGTCCCTCCATTTGCCTATCAGCGGGCGCTTTTCGTGCTCTACAACTACCTTCTCATCTTTTATAAGAGTGATGTGCAGAAGATTCTGCAAATTTGTGAACAGATTATTCCCGCACAAGATCGTATTACCCGTGATAGAATCGTACGCCATGCGGCGAATGCGGAGGAGGTTCTGGACAAGATTGAGCTCTTAGATGAATCGCTGGCCGAGGAACAGGAGGAGGGACGGGCCTTCAATCGCATGCGGATGCAGAGCACCTTCGATGTCGATCAGAGACGAATCTTAAGAACGCTGGTGATTAAGAAGGATCGGGAGGCGAAGGAATTGACCGAGCGGGGCGGCGAAGCCATGGCCGGTCTGAAGAAGATCTTCACGGAGCTCCTTGAGGCGAATGACCGGCAAATACAGGAAAGCATAGGGAAAAGGTATCTTTTTCGTGGCCGGCCAATGGAATTAAAGGCAAAGATAGAAGAAACGATAAGGAAGATATCCAACCTCGAGCAGATGCTTGGGCAATATGCGAAGATCAGAGCGGAGCGGGGGACCGATCAATCTCCTCGATAATACGTTTTTGTGTATGCACCGGGTCTTCTACCAGCACGCGCTTACCCCCTATCAGCTCGGCGATGCCCATTTCCCGTGGATATCTGGGAATGATATGGAGGTGGAGATGTTCTATTGAGGCTCCCGCCTCGAGTCCCATATTGTAGCCGATATTGAAAGACGAGGGAGAATACACCGCATCAAGGATGTTCAGCAGGTAGCGTTCTGCGGCGTGGAGTTCAGCCGCCTCCCGAGGGCTGAGCTCTCTGATGTCCGTAATGTGCCGCCGTGGAGCGATCATAAGATGGGCCGGATTGTAAGGGTAGAGATTAACCGTCGCAATGAAGCGATCGTTTTCCCATATTTTGAGAGATTCGACGAGAGGAGAATCCTTGACGACGAGACAGATGATGCATTCATCCGGTTTTGGGTTCTTTAGATATGCCATTTTTTGAAAGTTAAAAAAATAGTCCAATCCGTTATGCTCCGGTAAATTCGGATTATTCGGAGGCTTCGGCCTCATCAAGCTCACCTTGTATGAGGTCGACATCCGGCAGAAGTTCCTTGAATTCACCCGTCTCCTTGAGAAAAAAATAGCGGATAAGACCCGGATACTCGGTGAAGAGACGGCCATACTGTTGCAGTACTTCCAATTTCGACTCTTCGCTTACCATCCATTCACGCTGTTTCTCCAAAGTGTCTCTCTCGATATCCTCTCTCGTTTCGAGAAGGTTGAGATAATACCGTTTTGCCGCGAGGTACAGTTCGATATCCGGTACGTCAATGGTCTGTGGTTGAATGGATTGGAAGTTTACGGCGGGGAACTCCTCCTCCATTGCCGAGAGGAGGTTTTCTTCCAAGGCGGAAAAGGAGGCATCCGGCTCATCGAAACGGCCGATTTCTTCATAATTTTCCGACAGCTCGAGAGCCAGGGACGAGAGAATCCGGCAGTTGAGCCCCGCATACCACTCGTCCATCAGTGCGGCTTCCAGCCCCTCTTCCCTGACCAGCCGGGATAGAAAGCTAGGATCGAGTGAATAGGTAAGGGTGAAATCCATCGAGTAGTCGAAGTCTCCGTCTCCATCGAGAACGGCCGCATATACGTCTCCGGAGGGAAAACTGCCCTGCTGAGAAACGGTGACTGTCTGTGGCTTTATGGGAATGCGGTGAATCCGCATATTGGTGGGAATGAGGCCCTCCCAGCGCCAGGAAAAGGTCCCGGGTTCCACCGCCTTTTCATCCCAGCCGCCGGTCTTGGTGAAGATTACTCCATAGGTGTGTTCGGCAAGCATGATCTGCACCCAGCCGAAATAGAAGCCCGCACCTGCGGCGGCGAGGAAGAGGATGCTAAGGATAAAGAATTTCGCTTTCATACGATACTCCTTTTTCTACAAGGTATCATGTCTTTTCGGGATTTCCGGAAAGACTCGAGAAAGTTGGGTGAGTTCCGTGAGAATGAGGTCCGGTTCGATCGAACGAAGTGCTTCGTCTTTCTCTCTTAGCCTCAGGGAGCGCTTATCGCCGGCGAAAAGGGCAGTTTTACAGCCGAGCCTGCCGGCGGGGGCGATATCGTTTCTCATGTCGTTACCCACATAGAGGACGTGGGAGGCAGGAATATTTTCCTGTTCCTCAATACGCACAAGCACTTCTTCGAAGATACGACCGGAGGGTTTCGCTTCGCCAAGAATCCATGACCAGGCGGTGAAATCCCGGCGAAACCCGAGTTTTTCCGGAGTCCTAAAGAAGAGTGCCTCAAAGACCAGAGGAGTGTAGAATTGCGCATTCGAGACGATGCCGAGCAGGAGGCCTCGCCTTCGCAGCAATTCGATTATCTCGACGGCGCCGGGCATGGCGGAGACGACATTTGACTTTAGCTCGTAGGTGAGGGCCGCCCGCACTGCAGTTTCCAACGCATCTTGGAAAGCTCCGGAAAGGGGAGGCGATATCAGCTCTTCTTTCGATAGATTACGAAGAACGTGCATCCAGATTTCTACGATGTTTACCTCGGGATAGACCGTGCCTCTTTCCTTTCGCATTCGGTGAGTCTCTTCGATTCCCCCGAAATAGAGTTCGCGAGCCCTTATGGGGGAATCGGCTCCTATGGAGAAACCGAGTTGCCGAAGAACGGACTGAAAGAGGGCATATTCTCTGTGCATGGCTTCGTCGCCATTCACACAAGATAGCGCCGTGAGATCCGTTCCTACCTCTCCGGCGGCGGATATGAGAAGAGTCCCGTAGATGTCGAAGAGCACCAGCTCGATGTCGGGAAGGACGGCAATTCTCGCCTCCGTAGCAGCGGGAAGAGGACGCATATCGGAGCGATAGGAAAGGACCGCATCGAGGAGCTCCCGTTTCAGCCGCCGCACTGCGGTATCCACATCTTCGATGGTTATGGTGGTCGCATTGTGTGTCACGTCGATAGTATTGTACGACGTTATCGAGGCAGAAGGCAACCGCTGCTGAATGTGTATGCTTCGCCTTGTGGGAATTGTCGTCGAGATATACTATGGAAGAAGCTAATCGCCCGGCCTCGCCGGAGACCGATAAGGAGGCGGCAGGGAGAGAAGCGCAGGGCATATTATTCTTTGATGAGGTTGATATTTGGCGCGAATTGCAGGTCATTTTTCCCTATACCTTTTTTTCTTCTCACTTATCATAGGATTTCTCTATTTTGTCGGGAACTTACAGGGGTTTCTCGATGAAACTCTGCTCCTGTTGCTGCGTATCCTCGAATGGGTTCTTTTCGTTTTTTGTATCTCCGATTTCTACTACGGGGTGTTTGCCTCGGTGAAAATAGGAAGAGGCGGAGGGAGTTTTTCCGCACCGATCGCCTCATTTATCGGGTTTCTCTATGGCCTCGGGCTTCTTATCCTGATAAATCTCCTCTACAGCTGGTTTCTGTGGTGAAACAATGACCGGCCCAATGCTTACCAGGCGGCCCTTCGAGGAAGGGGTAATCCTAAAAACCAGGCGGGATATGGATAAAATGAGAAGTGCCGGAGCCTGTGTGTCCAATGTGCTTCGGCGACTCTCCTCGGAGGTAAAACCGGGACTGCCTGGCAGTTATCTGGAAGAACTCTGCCGTAAGATCTTGGAGCGGGATTACGCGTCATACCGCGTTGAGAAATCGGAAGACTTTCCCTCCTACCTTTCGGTTTCTCTCAATGAAACGGCTGTTCACGGGGTACCTTCCTCGGCGAGGATTCGACAGGGAGACCTCGTGACTCTCGATCTGGCTTTGAGAATAGACGGCTGGTTTGCAGATTCGGCCCTCACCGTCGCTGCCGGTCCCGTTTCGCCGGAAAACATGGCTCTACTGCGGGCCGCACGAGAAGCAAATGAGGCCGGTATTGCGGCGGTTCACGGAGGCGGAAGACTAGGAGATATTGGTGCGGCAATAGCGGAGTTTTTAGCTACAACGGGGATGAGAGTGGTGGAGAATCTTGCAGGCCACGGCGTGGGCCAAAGTCTTCACGAAGCACCGACGGTATTGCATAGGGGTGAGCGGGGCATAGGCGCTCCCATCGTTCCGGGGATGGTGTTTACTGTTGAACCGGTCGTTTGTCTCGGCCGACCGGAGATAGAGCGCGGAGAGGACGGGTATTGTCTGCGGACGACCGACGGCCGGCCGACAGCCCTTTTCGAGCATACCATCTCGGTTACTTCCGAAGGAGTAGAGTGTTTAACGAGGTGAGGAGATAGAGAAGTTATGCAGCAATATTTCCTTGCAACAAGTCAGAGATATACAATCTTCTCCTTCTGCATCGCTTCCACGAGACCGTTGACGGCTTCTAAGCTTTTAATGCCCTCCTCTCCGGAGCATCGTGATTGAACACCGTTCTGAATAATATCGCAGAAATGGCGTAGTTGATTTTCTAATGGAATAGTGCAGCTAACTCCATATCTCTTGTTCGAGATCGGGTCGTTCCAACCCTGTGCAGTTTCATCGTAATTCCATAAAGTCATTTCTGGAAAATTCAAGGTTCCTTCGGTACCGAATATTCTGTAACAATCTTCATACACTGCATGCACGAGAGGATTTTCACCCGTAGCTGATTCAAAATTATATGGAGATGCTACGGTGTCCGAAATAAACATCGTACCGAGAATTCCGCTGCTAAACTTTATAGAGAGGGCGACGGTTTCTTCGACCGGAAAACCTCTTACTGCATTGCTGGATTCGGCATAGATACGCGTAATATCACCAAAAAAGTATCTCATAAGATCAATGTCATGTATTGAGTTAATAAGCACTACACCGCCGCCGGGTTCGCGTCTCCACGTAACGTCGAAGTAGGGAAGAGGCTTCAATAGAGTCCATAAGGCATTTACTCCGA
>CAZQNO010000044.1:0-4524 GCA_964594775.1 uncultured Spirochaetaceae bacterium | reverse complement strand
GTAACGTCGAAGTAGGGAAGAGGCTTCAATAGAGTCCATAAGGCATTTACTCCGACAATCTGCCCGAGTTTTCCCGAATCAATGATGCGCTTTGCTTTTAGTACATAGGGGTTATGGCGCCGGTGATGTCCAATCAGTACCTTTACTCCGGCCTTATCGGCTGTTTCTACAAGCTTTGCGGCAGCTTTTAAATCGGCATCTATTGGTTTTTCGACTAGAAGGTGGAGACCTTTTTCGGCACACTTGATTCCTATGGGAGCGTGTGTATCGTTCGGTGTAGCCACTATGACGGCCTCGGAAGTTGTGTGTTTGAGAAATTCGTTCAGATCGGTAAAATGTCGAGCTCCTGCTCTTTCAACTAAGTTTTTATGTGTTGTTGTTCTGGTAAGCACGTCGGTGAGTTCACAACGTGGTTCATCGACTACATGCTGAATATGACGATGTCCAATGAGACCTGCTCCGATTATTGCAATTTTTACCGGTTTTTTTTTGCCTGACATATTGTATTTCCCCCTTTAATTGTAGACAGTCTTACCAAACGCTTTAAAACTCTCACTCAGATTAAAACAGAATATTGTTTCAGTCAACAGAATTAATGTGCTATTTTGAAAAAAAATATTTTGCGTAAAGGGTCGGTGAGGCTTAAGCGTTCTTTCTATTGACCCGGATACGCATATTTTATATCATCACAGCTCTTATAGAATCTGATGACTTCATTTTCTATTGAGGTGTGTCCAACGAAATAATGTATGTTATCAAGCCGGTAAAAAGCCTATCATCGCAGATAAGGGTCCCTGGTTCTAAAAGCTATACTCACCGTGTACTGATTGCCTCTGCACTTTCGGACGGAGTCTGTTCCATCAGCAATGCGCTGAAGAGCGAAGACACCGATCTCACCATAAAAGCATTAAAACGTTTTGGAGTTGAAATTACTGAAGTAAAGGAAAAATTATTGGTGCACGGAAGCAAAGGAAGGCTTACCGGCGGAGGAACAATTTTCCTTGCAAATTCGGGTACCAGTATGAGATTTCTTACTGCCGTCGCTTCTCTTGCCGAGGGTGAAACGGTACTGACAGGCAATGATAGAATGAAAGAACGGCCCTTAGGCGATCTCATTCTAGGGCTGCAACGAATTGGTGTGCTAATTGAATCACTTGAATCTGATGGGTACCCGCCGGTTTGTGTAAAGGGAGGTATCCCGGAGGGAGGGGATATCAAATTAGAATGTACCGTTAGCAGTCAGTTTCTCTCTGCGATTCTTTTAATTGCACCTCTGACAAGGCAAGGGATAAGGGTAAAGATAATTGGAGAGCCGGTTTCGAAACCGTATATTGATATGACACTAGAAGTTATGAAACTTTTCGGCATAATGCTATCACGAAACGGCTATACCGAATTCAGCTTAGATGGTATGCAGAGCTATAGAGCCGGTGACTTTACTATAGAACCTGATGCATCTAATGCTTCATATTTCTGGGCTGCTGCGGCCGTGATGGGAGAAAGTGTGAAGGTAATGGGGCTTTCTGGTGAGTCCTCCCAAGGGGATATGAAGTTTTTACATTGCTTGGAACGAATGGGTTGTATAGTAGAAAACGAACAGGATGGAATACGAGTTACCGGAGCTTCGCTAAGAGCAATTGATGTGGATATGGGAGATATGCCGGACATGGTACCGACCGTTGCAGTCGTTGCCGCCTTCGCAGATGGTGTTACCCGAATACGTAACATAGCACATTTAAGAGTAAAAGAATGCGATAGGATTTCTGCTCTCGCGAACGAGCTGAAAAAGATGGGCATAAGAGTGCGCCAGGACGAAGGTGTAGTGGAAGTATCAGGTGGAAATCCGCGAGGAGTTGAGATTGAAACGTACAATGATCATCGAATCGCAATGAGTTTTAGTATTTGCGGTCTCAAGGTCCCGGGTGTATCCATAAGAAACGAAGGATGTGTAGCGAAGTCTTTTCCAAGCTACTGGGAAGTATTTGAATCACTATACTCCGAGGGATAAACCGCCTTGAAAAATGGAACTAAGTTCAAAGAAAACATTATTATGACCGGCTTTATGGGAACCGGGAAGACTACCGTAGGTAAGTTATTGGCCGGTGAATTGGGCTATACGTTTGTAGACACTGATGAGCTGATTGTGTCTCGTCACGGGAAGTCTATTGCTGAGATATTTCGTGAAAAGGGAGAATTAGAGTTCAGGAGAATAGAGTCTGAAGTAGCGAAAGAACTAGCAAAAGAAAAAGGATTAGTCATTTCCACAGGTGGAAGAATGATGCTTGATCCGGTAAATGCAGACGAACTCGAAAAAAGCGGGCGTGTTTTTTGTCTTATTGCTACACCTGAGGAAATAATTGATAGAGTACATTCAGATGAAACGGTCGAGAGACCCTTGCTTCAGGTTTCCAATCCGATTGAACGTGTAGTAGAGTTGTTGGACCAACGCAAAGAAGGATATAATCGTTTCGCCCAAATGGTAACATCTGAAAAATCTCCTATAGAAGTAATGAAAAATTTAAGCGGTATTATTCGTTCAAATCTCGATATTCGTTTCTCGATTTCGGTCGAGAATAATCGTTATGAATTCATGGTCGGAGGAGGAATTCTTCCATATGTCAGCCAATTAGCCGGTATCGAGGGACCTATTGCGCTGATTACCGATGAGAATGTCGGACCCTTATACGAGAACAGTTGCGGACAGGTTGATATAGTTATACGCGTACAATCCGGTCAGGATCATAAGACTCTCTCAACGGTTCAATCAATCTGTGAAGAATTAGTTGAAAAGGGCTTCGATCGAAGCGGTACGTTGATCGCGCTTGGAGGTTCAGTAGTAGTCGGTATTGCCGGCTTTGTAGCCGCAACTTATATGCGAGGAGTAGATTTGGTTCAGTGTCCTACCAGCCTTTTAGCGATGATTGATACCAGTATTGGAGGAAAGGCGGGTATTAATCTTCCACAGGGTAAGAATCTTATAGGCGCCTTCAAACAACCAAAAGCTGTCATTGCTGATGTCGCAACGCTCCAAAGCCTTCCTCAACGGGAGTTTTTATCGGGTATGGCGGAGGTCATTAAGCATGCTATCGTTTCAAATAATCACGATCTTCTAAAAAGGATTGAAAATGGGAATTGGAGACTGAAATCGGGAGAACTCCTCCCGTCGCTTGCATCTCTGCAGAGTCTTGTTGCACAAGCTATTCAGGTTAAAATACACATCATCCAGGAGGATCCTTATGAAAAGGGCCGGAGGAAAGTATTAAACTTAGGGCACACTTTTGCTTATGCAATCGAATACGCTACCGAACACGCGCTCTCTCACGGAGAGGCCGTCGCAATCGGTCTCGTAGCTGCTGCCGATCTGTCACAACGGTTAGGGTTCTGCTCAGATAAATTAAAGAAACGAATCGAATCACTCTTGAAGTGTAATGGACTTCCGAGGCGAGTACCGCAAGGGATTAGTGCTCATTCCTTGAGAAAAGCTCTGGAGAGAGATAAAAAAAGACGTGAAGGCCGGCTTCATTTTATTGTAGTGCGAGATATTGGGGATGTATTTGTAACTAATGAGGTGAGTGAAAGTGCTCTTCAAAAAACCTTATCTTCGATTACGAAGTAGAAAAATCTGCAAAATTTTCTTATCTAATGTAAAATCAGCGCCTACAATAGTCCCTGATTTTATGATAGTATCTTTTTGAGGAGATTTTTTTGCGAGAAAAGAATACATTGCCTATTGAATTGGGTAAACAAATCGAAAGTGTACAGAAGGCCTTAAGTATTTTAGAGTGTTTCACTGAAGAAACTCCCGAATTGACGCTAAAAGAGCTAAGTGAAAAAACCGGCTTGCATAAAAGCAGAATCCTTAGGCTCTGTGGGACTCTATTGGCAAATGGATTTCTTACGAGATCGATACAGCGTCAATATTGCTTAGGAGCAAAACTATTATTATTGGGAAAAGTATACGAAAAGTCCAATTCACTCATTACTCTCACACGACCGATACTTCAAGATTTAGCATCTTTTACGGGTGAGACTGCGAAGATGTTCGTTATTGAAGGTACCAAACGTGTTTGTCTCTGTATGGAGGAGGGATCTTATCCTGTGCGGTATAAGGTAAAAGAAGGCGCAGTATTCGATCTCCATGTTGGTTCCAGTGGAAAAGTGTTGCTCGCCTATACTTCGAAAGAATTTCGTGAGGAGGTCTTTAATAGGCCTTTGAAGAAGTATACCGAAACAACCGTGGTCGATCAAAATCTCCTGGAAAAAGAGATTATGGAGATTCGCGAACGTGGATGGGGCTCTGCTTCCGGAGAATCGGTAGCGGAGGTTACCTGTATTTCCGCACCTGTTTTTGATTATACACAGGATATTGTCGGTGTAATAACGGTTACCGGGCTTACCCCTCGTGTTGTTGGTGAAAATTTTCACTGCTTGCGAAAAGCCGTTATTGAAGCCACAAGAAAACTGTCTCAGCTATTAGGATTTGAAGGAAACGAAGAACCTTCACTATTTAATAAAGCTCAATAG
>CAZQNO010000043.1:0-24098 GCA_964594775.1 uncultured Spirochaetaceae bacterium | reverse complement strand
AGAGCACCTCCATGGTAAGGAGGGGGTCATCGGTTCAAGTCCGATCGAGGGCTCACGTTGAGAGGTCTCGTCTTCCCGGCTGCATGAGTGTCTGCTTGACATAATGTGCCGTTTTCGGTAGGCTTGTATGCTCGATACGATAGGAGTTGTAAATCCATGGCTAGTAAGAAGAAGGGTGCAGTTGAAAAGATCGCATTGAAGTGCGACGAATGCGGGCGCAGGAACTACACCACCTGGAAAAACCGCAGGAATATGCAGGGAAAGCTTGAGCTGAAGAAGTATTGCCGCTTCGATCGCACGCATACGCTTCACAAAGAAACGAAGATCAAGTAGTTAGTTTCACAGGCCAGTAGCTCCAACGGCTAGAGCGTCGGTCTCCAAAACCGAATGTTGTAGGTTCGAATCCTACCTGGCCTGCTTTTTCTAAATGGACAGGGAGCCGAAATGAGGAGAATAGTACAGTTTTTCAAAGATAGTTACGCGGAACTTAAGAGGGTCGTATGGCCCGGCAGAGAGGCCGTTGCCTCCTCTACCAAGGTGGTCATCGTTTCCGTTGTTTTTTTCGCGCTGGTGCTCGGCGTGGTGGATTTCCTTCTCCTTAAGGGGATGGATCTTATTTTTTAGATCAATTCTCCGATCGGCGGCTCGTACCGCATCACTGGGCAGGAAGAAGAGGAATAACGATGGCAAAAGGCTGGTACGTCCTTCATACCTATTCGGGATACGAGAATAAGGTAGAGAAGTTCATTCGCAAACTCATGGAAGAACCGCCCTTCAGTGAGGTGATCAACGATATTAAGGTCCCCTCGGAAGAGGTGGTTGAGGTTAAGGACGGAAAGAAGCGGGTTTTGACGAAGAAATTTCTTCCCGGCTACATCCTTTTGGAGATGGACCTTCCCGATCACGGATGGAAGATCGTTACATCTCAGATCCGGAAGATCCAGGGAGTAACGGGTTTCCTCGGTTCCATGAGCGGCTTGAAGCCTCAGCCGATATCCGCCGACGAGGCCAGGGAGATCCTGCAGAAGACCGGAGAAATAAAGTCGGACAAGATCATGAAGCCGCGGCAGACCTTCTCCGCCGGAGAGATGGTGAGAATCGTAGAGGGGCCATTCGAAACCTTTACCGGAAGTGTCGAAGAGGTGAATCTCGAAAAGGGCAAGCTTCGCGTATCCGTCGGCATCTTCGGCCGGTCGACGCCGGTTGAGGTCGATTTTCTCCAAGTGGAGAAGGTCTAATAATTTAGTGAGCATTGCGGCCCTCGTTGAGGGCCTACGTAGATGGGAGTTCGCCTGAGGGCGGACGATAGCACCACAATACGGAGACAAATATGGCAAAGAAAAAGGTAGCTGCCGTAATCAAGCTGCAGGTGCCCGCGCAGAAGGCGACACCGGCTCCTCCTGTAGGACCGGCTCTCGGACCTCACGGCGTGAGCGCTCCGCAGTTTGTACAGCAGTTCAACGACAGGACAAAGGATGTCGAAGCCGGCCTCACCGTGCCGGTGGAGATCACGGTCTATGCGGACCGAAGCTTCACCTTTATCACCAAGACGCCTCCCGCGGCGGTCCTTATAAAGAAGGCTCTGGGTCTCGAGACCGCCTCCGCGGAGCCGCAGAAGATCAAGGTTGGCAAGCTGACTAAAGCACAGCTCCAGCAGATCGCCGAGACGAAGATGCCCGACCTCAACGCCTTTACCATTGAGCAGGCGATGAAAATCGTCGCGGGTACCGCCCGAAGCATGGGAGTCGAAGTGGAGGGACCGGTATGAGACACGGAAAGAAGTACTCCGACGCAAAGGAAAAGGTAGACAGGACCAAGCGCTATGAGCTTCCTGAGGCTGTCGATCTGGTAAAGGAGCTTTCCTTTGCCGGTTTCGATGAAACTCTCGAACTGTCGGTTAAACTCAATCTCAAGAAGAGTCAGACGGTGCGGGACACCCTCGTGCTTCCCCACCAGTTTAGGGGGGAAAAGCGGGTGCTCGTATTCGCCAAGGGCGAAAAGGCCGAAGAGGCCAAGGAGGCGGGAGCGGCTTACGTCGGCGACACGGACTTAGTGGAAAAGATCCAGGGCGGTTGGCTCGATTTCGATGTGGCCGTTGCGACTCCCGACATGATGAAAGATGTCGGGAAGCTCGGACCGATCCTCGGAAGAAGAGGACTCATGCCGAACCCGAAGACGCAGACGGTTACCTTCGACATAAAAGAGGCCCTCGAAGAGCTGAAAAAGGGTCGTGTCGAATATCGCTCCGACAAGACCGGCGTTGTCCACTTCTCCGTCGGCAGGGTGTCGATGGAGACGGAAAAGGTCCGGCAAAATATCCAACTCGTCCTCGGTGATATCGATAAAAAGCGTCCCGCGGATATCAAGGGCGATTTCGTTCGATCGGTATACGTCGCCTCGACGATGGGGCCCGGTGTAAAAATCGAACACCGTGCCTTCGTGCAGCAGCCGGTATAGGACGAAGGAGCGAGCAGTATGAGTGATTATCAGACAAGAATAACCGAAGAGAAGAAGGGTTTTGTAAAAAACCTAGAAGACCTCTTCGAAGAGAGCAAGGATTACATCTTCACCGATTACCGCGGGCTTACGGTTGCGCAGATTTCGCACCTTCGAACGAAGCTTCGTGAGGAAAACGCGACCTTTCGGGTGGTGAAGAACCGCTACGCGAAGATCGCCCTGAAAAACCTCGAGATGCCACAGGTAGACGATATGCTTATCGGTCCGACGGCGGTAGCGCTGCCGAAGGACGAGTCCGGGTCCGTCGCCAAGGTTTTAGTGGAGTTCGGTAAGGACGCCCCGGTTGAGATAAAGGGCGGTATCATTGACGGGAAGGTCTTCGACGCGAAGCAGATGGAGGCGTACAGCAAGCTGCCGACGAGAGATGAGCTTATTGCCAAGCTTATGGGGACGATCAATGCCCCGCTTCAGCACCTGGCCTACGCGATCAACGGCATTCCGAGCAAGCTGGTACGGACCCTCAAGGCCGTAGCGGACAAGAAGGGCGGGGAAGGCTGAACAGCTCCGCCTTTAAACGCGGAAGCGAAAAAACGGAAGCGTAAACTGGAAGTAAGCCCCATAAGGGATTACGATATTTCGACCGGCGTTAGTCTTCGATACGGGTAGCATGCTATCGCCGGCAGTACAGACAAAGGAGAAGATAATATGCCTGCACCAACAAAGGAAGACATTCTAGAAGCAATTTCGAACATGACGGTTCTCGAAGTTTCGGAGCTCGTTACGATGATGGAAGAGAAATTCGGCGTTACCGCCGCTGCACCGGTAGCCGCCGCCGCTCCCGCCGCCGCCGGTGCAGCCGCGGCAGAAGAAGAAGAAGAGCAGACCGAATTCGACGTCATCCTCAAGAGCATTGCCGACGGAAAGAAGATCCCCGTCATCAAGGAAGTCCGCGCCATTACCGGTCTCGGCCTGAAAGAGGCAAAGGAGATCGTCGAGGCGGGAGACAAGGCCCTAAAAGAGGGGGTTTCCAAGGAAGAAGCGGCACAGATGAAGGAAAAACTCGAAGCAGCCGGCGCAGTTGTTGAAGTCAAATAGCATCATCGCCGGTGCGGAAAAAGAAGACATGAACCACGCAAGCCACCGGGACCGAGTGTCTCCGGTGGCAGGTTATGTCTTTTGCTATGATTTGGAAGAAAAACGCAAAGCAAATCGCCCCGTATTAATCGGGGTGTCTTGACCGGGGGGGGTGGTGATGCGTACTGACGGTACGGCCATACGAAAACGAACCTATATTGGTGAAGAGTTCCAGGAAGTGATGGAACTCCCCAATCTCATCGACATACAGCTCAATTCATATGAGCGGTTTCTCCAGCGAAATCGGCTCCTGGCGGGAGAACCCCACAAGGTTCAGGGTTTGGAAGAGGTCTTCCAGAGCATATTCCCCATCGAGAGTCCGAACGGCGACATGCTGTTGGAGTACACCCATTACGGCCTGGACGAGGAGAACATCAAGTTCGACGAAGAGCAGTGCAAGCTCAAGGGCCTTACCTACGCCGTCCCGGTAAAGGCGAGGATAAACCTCATTTTTCAGGAAACCGGAGAGATACGTCAAAAGGACATCTATGTCGGCGACATACCCCTGATGACCGATCGCGGCACCTTTATCATCAACGGTGCCGAGCGGGTGGTGGTCAGTCAGATCCACCGCTCTCCCGGCGTTATATTTTCCCACGAGAAGGGGGTTTATTCCTCTCGGATAATTCCCTACCGCGGTTCCTGGCTCGAGTTCGAAATAGACCAGAAGAAGGAGCTTATATACGCCAAGGTTGATCGAAAGAAGCGTATTCTCGGCACGCTCTTTCTTCGGGCCCTCGGTTTCGAAACGAGGGAGCAGATAATAGCTGCGTTTTACAAGAGCGAGACCATAAAGGTCGAAGACGATCACGAGAAGAAGGAGACCGTCATAGGCCGGGTCTTGTCGAAGGCGGTCTATGTAAAGAAGGAGGGGGAGACCAGAAAGCTCTACCGGGCCGGAGAGAAGCTCCATCCCCACGACGTGGACGAACTCCTGCATTCGGGGATCAAGAAGATCGATGTGATAGATGATGCCCACGAGGAATCTCTCCACTCTCAGATCATTCTCAACTGCTTCGAGCGGGAGGAGGTCAAGTTTACCCGGGACGATATCGATGTCGACGAGCCGAGCAAGGAGGATGCCCTCGTTGCCGTCTATTCGGTCTTGATGCCTGGAGAGCCCATTACTCTGGAAAGCGCCGAGAAGGATCTCCAGTCGATGTTTTTCAGTCCCCGCCGGTATGATCTCGGACGGGTAGGGCGCTACAAACTCAACAAGAAATTCAACTACGAGGAACAGGGCGACCGTCAGGTTCTCAGCCGCGAGGATATCTGCAACACGATGCTCTACCTCATTCAGGTATACATCGGCGAGGCAAATGTCGACGACATCGATCACCTTGGAAACAGACGGATCCGCTCGGTCGGTGAGCTTTTGGCCAACAGCCTCAAGACGGCTTTTACCAGGATGGAGCGGATTGCCAAGGAGCGGATGAGCCTGAAGGAAACCGACACGGTAAAGCCCCAGGACCTCATTTCAATTAAGCCGATCGTGGCTTCGTTGAAGGAGTTCTTCGGCTCCAGCCAGCTCTCCCAGTTTATGGACCAGGTCAATCCCTTAGCGGAATTGACCCACAAGCGGCGGCTGAACGCCCTCGGTCCCGGCGGACTTTCCCGGGAGAGAGCGGGATTCGAGGTCCGGGACGTGCATTACACCCACTACGGGAGGATGTGTCCCATCGAGACGCCGGAAGGGCCTAATATCGGCCTCATTGTTTCTCTGGCGAATTACACGCAGGTAAACGAATACGGTTTTTTAGAGACCCCCTATCGGAAGGTCAAGAATGGCAAGGTTTCGAAGGATATCGAGTACCTTTCGGCAATGGACGAAGAGCGTCACTTCATCGCCCAGGCCAACGCGTCGATAGACAAGAAGGGAAATTTCGACGCCGATATGATTTCGGTCCGCAAGGCCGGCGATTACACGACGAAGGCGCCGGAGGACATCGACTACATGGATGTCTCTCCGAAACAGGTCGTTTCGGTGTCCACCTCCCTCATCCCCTTTCTCGAACACGACGATGCAAACCGGGCCCTGATGGGATCGAACATGCAGCGCCAGGCCGTTCCCCTCGTTTTTCCCGAAGCTCCGCTGGTGGGAACGGGAATGGAAGCGAAGACCGCCTACGATTCGGGGGTTCTGGTGAAAGCACGCCGGGCCGGGGTCGTGGAGTACGTCTCGAGCCGGGAGATTATCATAAAGCCCGACGATGCGAAGAAGAAAGATGAGCAGGATGTCTATCACATCCTCAAATTCCAGCGAACCAACCAGGACACCTGCTTCAATCACATCCCCATCGTAAAGGCGGATCAACACGTTGAAGCCGGTGACGTCTTAGCCGACGGACCGGCGACCGACAACGGCGAACTGGCCCTCGGCCGGAACATTTTGGTAGGGTTCGTTCCCTGGAACGGCTACAACTACGAGGATGCCATCCTCATTTCCGAGAAGATCGTTAAGGAGGATATCTACACCTCCATTCACATAAAAGAATTTTCTATCGACGTGCGGGAAACCAAACTGGGGCCGGAAAAACTCACCCGGGATATACCGAATGTGAGTGAAAAAGCCCTCGAACAGCTCGACGAGGAGGGGATCATCTACATCGGGGCGAGGGTTAAGTCCGGCGGCATCCTCGTGGGAAAGGTCACCCCGAAGTCGGAAACCGAAACCACTCCCGAGTTCAAGCTCCTCAATTCGATTTTCGGTGAGAAGGCGAAAGAGGTCAAGGACAGCTCCCTACGGGTTCCCCACGGAACGGAAGGAACGGTCATAGATATTCAACGGCTCAAGCGCTCGGAGGGAGACGATCTTTCTCCCGGTGTCGACGAGGTGGTGAAGGTCATCCTTGCCACCAAGCGAAAGCTCCGAGAGGGCGACAAGATGGCCGGTCGCCACGGAAACAAGGGGGTCGTCGCCCGGGTTCTTCCTGAAGAGGATATGCCCTTCATGGCAGACGGAACGCCCCTCGAGCTCTGCCTCAATCCCCTCGGCGTTCCTTCCCGTATGAACATCGGACAGCTTCTCGAAACCGAGCTCGGTTGGGCGGCCAAAATACTGGGAGAATGGTACAATACCCCGGTATTTCAGTCCGCTACCCCGCAGAAGATCGAGGAAAAGCTCAAGGAAGCGGGCCTTCCGGTAAACTCAAAGACCCATCTCTACGACGGAGGTACGGGAGTACGCTACGAGTATCCCGTTTTCGTCGGCTACATGTATATGATTAAGCTCCACCACCTTGTGGACGACAAGATGCACGCCCGGTCCACGGGGCCCTATTCGCTGGTTACCCAGCAGCCCCTCGGTGGAAAGGCGCAGTTCGGCGGACAGCGGCTCGGAGAGATGGAGGTGTGGGCCCTCGAAGCCTACGGTGCCGCCAATACCCTCCAAGAGCTGCTGACGATAAAGTCGGACGACATGAACGGTCGGTCGAAGATCTACGAGAGCATCGTGAAGGGCGAACCGGCTACCAGTGCCGGAGTACCCGAATCATTCAACGTTCTCGTTCAGGAGCTTCGCGGCCTCGCCCTCGATGTGTCGATTTACGACTCCAAGAACAAGCAGATCCCTCTCACCGAGCGGGACGAGGAGTTGATAAATCGCAAGGGAAGCCAGTTCTAAGGAGAGGACCGAATGAGAGACATTCAAGATTTTGACAATATAATGATAAAGCTCGCCTCTCCCGAGCAGGTCCGTGCGTGGTCCTACGGAGAGGTGAAGAAGCCCGAGACCATCAACTATCGGACCCTTCGCCCGGAGAAGGACGGACTCTTCTGTGAACGGATCTTCGGCACCACTAAGGAGTATGAATGCTACTGCGGCAAGTTCAAGTCGATCCGCTACAAGGGGGTCATCTGTGATCGCTGCGGGGTGGAGGTTACCCACTTCAAGGTCCGTCGTGAGCGGATGGGGCACATCGAACTCGCCTCACCGGTTTCGCACATCTGGTATTACCGATCCGTTCCTTCGCGGATGGGGCTCCTGCTGGATCTCTCCATTGCCGCCCTCCGGTCGGTGCTCTACTATGAAAAATATATCATTATAGAGGCAGGAGATACGGACCTCAAAAAGATGGACCTCCTCACCGAGGAGGAATTCATGGAGGCTCAGGAGCGTTACGGAATGACCTTTACGGCGGGCATTGGCGCCGAAGCGGTCAGAACGCTTCTCGAAACGATAGACCTGGATGCGCTTTCCGCGGATCTGCGGGCAAAGATGATCGAAAAGGGAGTGAAGGCGGATAAGCGCCTGCTCAAGCGGATCGAGATAGTAGAGAACTTCCGTGACTCCGGCAACCGCCCCGAGTGGATGATTCTCGACGTTATCCCGGTGATACCGCCGGAGCTGCGGCCGATGGTCCAGCTCGACGGCGGAAGGTTCGCCACCAGCGATCTGAACGATCTCTACCGCCGGGTCATCAACCGTAACAACCGACTCAAACGGCTCATGTCTCTCAACGCCCCCGACATCATCATCCGCAACGAGAAGCGGATGCTGCAGGAGGCGGTGGACGCCCTTTTCGACAACAGCAAGAAGAAGCGGGTGGTAAAGGGTGCCAGCAACCGGCCCCTCAAGTCGCTTTCGGATATGCTGAAGGGTAAGCAGGGGCGGTTCCGGCAGAATCTCCTCGGTAAGCGGGTGGATTACTCGGGCCGTTCGGTTATTGTCGTCGGGCCGGAGCTCCGCCTCCATCAGTGCGGACTTCCGACGAAGATGGCTCTCGAACTCTTCAAGCCCTTTATCATGAAGAAGCTCGTCGAACGGGACGTGGTCTATAATATAAAAAAGGCAAAGACCCTCGTCGAACAGGAGACCCAGGAGGTCTTCTCCGTTCTCGATGAAGTGGTGCAGGAACATCCGGTGCTCCTCAACCGGGCGCCGACCCTTCACCGCCTCGGTATCCAGGCCTTCGAGCCGGTGCTCGTCGAGGGGAAGGCCATCAAGCTCCACCCCCTGGTCTGTCATGCCTACAACGCCGACTTCGACGGCGACCAGATGGCCGTGCATGTGCCGCTTACCCAGGCGGCCCAGATCGAATGCTGGACCCTCATGCTCAGCTCGACGAACCTGCTCAATCCGGCCAACGGTTCGCCCATCGTGTTTCCCTCACAGGACATGGTCGTAGGAATCAACTATCTCACCCGAATGCGCGAGGGAGACCCCGGCGAAGGAAAGTACTTTCACAATATTGATGAAGTTATCATGGCCCTCGATGCCGAGAGTATTCGCTACAACACGAAGATCAATGTAAAGATAGAAGGCGAGTGGCACGAAACCTCCGCCGGACGGGTGATTTTCAACGAGGAGATGCCCAAGGAAATCGGCTTTGTGAACCAGCAGCTTCGAGAGAAGGAGCTGCGGAGACTCATTGCAAAGGCCCATAACGATTTCGGCGCGGACACGGTCGTGAATATGCTCGATACAATCAAAGATATCGGTTTTCGCTATGCAACCGTTTTCGGCGCCACCATCGGTGTCGACGACGTAGTGGTGCCGGAAAAGAAGCGACCGATGATCGAAACGGCCAACAACCGGGTCATGGAAATCCAGAATCAGTACGTGCAGGGTCACATAACCCAGGAAGAGCGTTACAACCGGGTCATCGAAGTATGGAGCAAAACGAACGAGGATCTCACCAATGAGGTCATGAGCATTCTCAGAGACGATCAATCGGGTTTCAATCCCGTCTATCTCATGGCCGACTCCGGTGCTCGAGGAAGCAGAACACAGATTCGACAGCTCGCCGGCATGCGGGGCCTCATGGCCAAGCCCTCGGGCGACATCATCGAGCTTCCCATCCGTTCGAACTTCAAAGAGGGGCTCTCGGTTATCGAGTTCTTCATCTCCACCAACGGCGCCCGTAAGGGACTGGCCGATACGGCTCTCAAAACCGCCGACGCGGGATACCTCACCCGGCGGCTAGTGGATATCGCCCAGGATGTGGTGATCAACGAAGAGGACTGCGGGACCATCAACGGTATCGAGATAAGCGCCTTAAAAGAGGGCGAGGAGATCGTTGAGTACCTCAGCGACCGTATCGCCGGCCGCTTTACCCTCGAGCGGGTCAAGCATCCCATTACCGGTGAAATTATCGTAGATGTAAACGAAGTAATCACCGACGATTTTGCCGCGCAAATCGAGGATTTAGGTGTCGAGAGCGTGCGGATCCGCACCGTGCTCACCTGTGAGGCTAAGCACGGGGTATGCCGCCGCTGTTACGGGCGGAACCTCGCTACCAACAAGACGGTGAACGTGGGCGAGTCCGTCGGTATCATCGCCGCCCAGTCGATCGGTCAGCCGGGTACGCAGCTGACGATGCGTACCTTCCATATAGGCGGCGCGGCGACGAAGGTGAGCGAGGAAAACCGCATATCCTTCTCCTATCCGGTCCTTATAAAAGAAATCTACGGCAATACGGTGGAATTGAACAGCGGCATGGTCCTCTTTACCCGAAAAGGATATATGATCATCGCCAAGGTGCTCAAGAGGATTCCGCTGAAGAGAAACGACGATATTCAGGTAAAGGAGGGAGACAAAATTACCTCCGGGCTCACCCTCATCAAGAGGAAGAGCGAAGAGGTGGTGGCCCAGGAGAACGCCTTCGCCCACCTGAACAAGAAGGAACTCGTGCTGGTGGCTCAGGATCAGAAGCTCGACGTGCGCAACGGTGCCGAGCTCAACGTCTTGGTCGGCGACATAGTCGAAGGGGGCGACACCGTCGCGGTCTTCGATCCCTTTACCGAACCGATCATCGCCGAAGAGAACGGAAAGGTCCTGTTTGAAGACATGGTCCTCGGGACTACCCTCAAGGAAGAGGTCAACGAGGATACAGGAAACATAGAAAAGAAGATCACCGAATTTTCCCTTGAGAGTCTTCAGCCGCGGATCGTGCTGCAGGATGAAGAGGGTAATGAAAAGGCTAGCTATTTCCTCCCCGGAAACTCCTATCTCAACGTTGAAGACGGAGAGGTTGTCAAAAAGGGCCGTACCCTGGCCAAGCTGCTGAAGGAGAGCGTAAAGACCTCCGATATTACCGGTGGTCTGCCGAGAGTAGGAGAGCTCTTTGAGGCGAGAAGACCGAAGAATGCCGCCGTATTAGCACAAATCTTTGGGAAGGTCGAGTTTGATACGGTGGTAAAGGGCAAACGGGTCATCTACGTCGAGGACGAATTCGGTGAAAAGTACAAGCACCTCGTGCCGATGGGCCGCCATCTCCTGGTGAGAGACGGAGACCTTGTTGCCGCCGGTGAGGAGCTCTGTGAGGGGAGCAGGGATCCTCATGATGTTCTGGAAATCCTCGGCGAGAATGCCCTGCAGTCCTTTTTGGTCAACGAGGTGCAGGAGGTCTATCGGCTGCAGGGAGTGAACATCAACGACAAGCACATCGGTATCATCATCAGGCAGATGATGCGGAAGGTGGAGATAGTGCAGGTCGGTGATACGAACTTTATCTTCGGCCAGCAGGTGGACAAGTACAAGTTTCATGAAGAGAACCGAAAGGTCATGCGGGAAGGCGGTCAGCCGGCGGTGGCCAAACCCCTGCTTCTCGGTATTACCCGGGCCTCTCTCAACATAGATTCCTTTATTTCCGCCGCCAGTTTCCAGGAAACGACCCGGGTATTGACAAACGCGGCAATTGCTGGTAGTAATGATGCCCTGCGCGGGCTGAAGGAGAATGTCATCATCGGGCATCTCATCCCCGCAGGAACGGGCATGCGGAATTACCGTGATGTCAAGTTGTACGATGAAAATTCCGAGGACCTCGATACCTCGGTTCAGCGGATAATAGAAGCGCGAAGATTACAGGAAGAACAGGCCGCCCGGGAGGGGGGTGAGGAGCCGGATTATACCGACGACGTCGAAGAAGATGATGATGACGATGAGGATATGGACGTCGAAGAAGAAGAGACGGTAGAAGACGGCGAGAGCGAGGAGTAGGCGGATTCGCCCGGTCATGCTGACCCGGAGGACTGCAAATAGCAATGGAGAATGAGAGATGCCGACAATTAATCAGTTGATTCGAAAGGGCCGAAAGAGAGTCTTGGCCAAAGGAAAGGCGAGGGCCCTTGAAAACTGCCCGCAGAAGCGGGGAGTATGCACCCGTGTCATGACCGTAACCCCAAAGAAGCCGAATTCGGCCCTCCGAAAGGTGGCGAGAGTTCGTTTGACCAACGGTATTGAAGTAACTGCGTATATTCCAGGAATAGGACATAACCTGCAGGAACACTCGGTTGTGCTGATCCGCGGCGGCCGTGTAAAAGACCTGCCCGGGGTACGCTATCATATCGTGCGCGGTACCAAGGACACCCTTGGGGTCGAAGATCGAAAGAAGGGCCGGTCTAAATACGGCACGAAGAAACCGAAGGCCTAAGGAGCGGCTGATCATGGGACGAAAAACCTTCATACGAGAACGGGAGATCCTTCCCGATGCACACTACAGCAATAAGATCGTTTCAAAATTCATCACCAGAATGATGTATGACGGGAAGAAGGCGACTTCTACTCGAATTATGTACGATGCCCTCGATCGACTGGCGAAGAAGACCGAGAAGGACGCAATCGAGGTTTTTCTCAAGGCCTTAGAGAACGTGAAGCCGTCGGTTGAGGTAAAATCCCGGCGGGTCGGAGGTTCGACCTATCAGGTTCCCGTAGAGGTACGCGAAAAGCGCCGGGACGCCCTCGCTATGCGCTGGATCATTCAGGCGGCGAGGACGCGCAGTGGAAAAACGATGGGCGAAAGGCTTTTCAACGAGTTTCTCGATGCCGCCAACTCCACCGGCGCCGCCTTCCGAAAGAAGGAAGACACGCACAAAATGGCGGAGGCGAACAAGGCGTTCAGCCACTATCGCTGGTAGAATTCAAAAGGGCTTGACCTTTTTTCCGATTTTTCGTACTATTGCTGCGCACCGTCGAAATGCGGTGTTGCGCTTAGTAGGCTTATAGAGGGCCAAACCGATCGTCCGAAATTACCGTAGTGGTGATGCAAGGATGATGAGGTGGTTCCAGATGCTGTTATCAGCCACGTCGTGCATGGACTTCGGTCTGCATGAGACGACCTCTGGATCCTTCCTTTTCACTCTTCTTTACGCTCACGTGAAATTGTGAACGGCGACCGGGGATCTGCGGCCCATCTGAAGGGCCGTTTTGATATGGGTGCGATAAATATTTATTTTTTGGGGAAAATCACAAGGAGGAAGTGATGGCGAAAGCTAAGTTTGAAAGAACGAAGCCACATATCAACGTTGGCACCATTGGTCACGTAGACCATGGTAAGACGACGCTTACCGCTGCGATTACCATGTACTGCTCTCGCGGAGACGACTCGAAGGTCATGACCTACGATCAAATCGATAATGCTCCCGAAGAAAAGGCTCGTGGTATAACGATCAATACGCGGCACGTCGAGTATGAAACCGAAGCGCGGCATTATGCCCATGTCGACTGTCCGGGACACGCCGACTACATCAAGAACATGATTACCGGTGCTGCTCAGATGGACGGCGCGGTTATCGTTGTTGCGGCAACCGACGGTGCAATGGCTCAAACGAAGGAACACATCCTTCTCGCCCGTCAGGTTGGTGTGCCTGCGCTTATCGTCTTTGTAAATAAGACCGATCAGGTCGACGATCCCGACCTCATCGAGCTGGTAGAGGAAGAGATGCGGGACCTGCTGAAAGAGTACGAGTTCCCCGGAGACGATATTCCCATTATCAAGGGATCGGCATTCGAGGCTATGAGCAATCCCGGCGATGATGAAAAGAACAAGTGCATCCAGGAGCTCCTCGATGCGATGGACAGCTACTTTCCGGAACCGCAGCGGGCCGTCGACGGCGACTTCCTTATGCCGATAGAAGATATTTTCTCTATTCAGGGGCGAGGGACCGTAGTTACCGGTCGTGTCGAGCGTGGAAAGGTCCATGTCGGCGACGAGGTTGAGATCGTTGGGATCAGGGATACCAAGAAGACAACCTGTACCGGTGTCGAGATGTTTAACAAGATCCTCGAGGATGGTCAGGCCGGTGACAATATCGGCGCTCTGCTTCGGGGTGTAGACAAGAACCAGGTCGAGAGAGGACAGGTCCTCGCAAAGCCCGGTTCAATCACCCCCCACAAGAAGTTCAAGGGACAGGTATACGTATTGACGAAGGAAGAGGGTGGTCGTCACTCGCCTTTCTTCTCCGGTTATCGGCCCCAGTTCTATTTTAGGACCACCGATATTACCGGTACCGTTACCCTTCCCGACGACAAGCAGATGGTGATGCCCGGTGACCACGTGGAAATCAACGTGGAACTGATACATCCTATCGCTATGGAAAAGGGACTCCGCTTTGCTATTCGTGAGGGTGGACACACCGTAGCGAGTGGCCAGGTAACGGAAATAGCAGAGTAAGACGAATACGGGGGCCCCGCCTGGATGAAAGCGGTAACGCTTTCATCCGCCGGCGCGGGGCTCACTTTTCGGGGGAAAAGATGGCCAAAGACAGAATACGCGTGCGGCTGCGAGGATTTGATGTCGAGCTTATCGATCAAAGCTCTCGGGCTATCGTGCAGACCGTTGAGCGGGCGGGAGCGAAGGTCGCCGGACCGGTGCCTCTCCCTACCAAGGTGAACAAGTTCACCGTTCTTAGATCGCCGCATGTGAATAAGAAGGCTCGTGAACAGTTCGAGATGAGGACACACAAGCGATTGATAGATATTCTTGATCCTACCTCGAAGGTAATGGACGCCCTGATGAAGCTTGAGCTTCCCGCAGGGGTCGACGTAGAGATCAAGCAGTAAACCCTTTTTTCGGGAATCGAGGTATAGGTGATGTTGGGGCTGATCGGTAGAAAGGTCGGAATGACGCAGGTATTTGACGAACGCGGGGTACTCACTCCCGTTACCGTCATCAAGATAGAGGAAAATCAGGTGGTCGGCGAGCGTAATGAGGAGAAGAACGGCTACAGTGCCGTAATCCTCGGTGCCGTCGAGGCAAAACCAACGCATGTAACGAAGCCGTACGCCGGCCAGTTCGGAGATTATTCTCCGAAACGACACATGGTCGAGATGCGCGATTTCGAGGGTGAATACGAAATCGGCAAGACTATCGGGGCAGAACTCTTCAAGGATGTGACCTTTGTCGACATCCGGGGTTCTTCCAAGGGTAAGGGCTACCAGGGTGTTATGAAGCGGCATGGTTTCGGTGGGGGAAGAAAGACCCACGGTTCAAAGTTTCATCGCGGCTTAGGCTCCACCGGTATGGCGGCGGATCCTTCGAAGATCCACAAGGGTACCAAGATGCCCGGACGCATGGGCAATGAAACAACGACGGTGCAGAACCTTCGCGTGGTACGGGTCGATGAAGAACGGCAGTTCCTTCTTGTGAAGGGTGCGGTGCCGGGTCCCCGCAAGGGAATCGTGATTGTCACGAAGGCGAAGAAGAAGTAGGGGAAGAGACATGGAAGCTAAGGTCTTTTCGATTAAGGGCGAAGAGATAAAAGATATCACGCTGAGCGACGAGGTCTTCGGGGCCGACGTGAGCGACAGCGCCATTTACTACACGATAAACGGCGAGCTGGCCAATAGACGGGTCGGTACGGCGAGCGTGAAGAATCGCAAGAAGGTTCGCGGCAGCAACGCTAAGCCCTGGCGGCAGAAGGGAACCGGCCACGCCCGAGCAGGCGACCGGAAGTCTCCCCTATGGGTCGGCGGCGGGACTGCTTTCGGTCCGCAGCCTCGGGACTACCACGTGCGCCTTCCTAAGAAGGTGAAGAGGAGCGCCATGCGGTCCATCCTCACCAAGAAGGTTCAGGCGGAAGCCCTCAAGGTCGTAGAGGACTTTACCGTAGAAACCGGTAAAACCAAGGATCTGGTATCGATCCTTTCGAAACTGGCACACACGCGGCGTACCATTTTCGTCTATCATGAAGACGATACGATGCTCAAAAGGGCCGGCCGAAACATCCCTTGGCTGCGGATGATGGCGTACAACCGACTCAGCGCCCACGAGCTCTATTACGGGCAGAGCGTCATCATGTCGGAGACGGCGGCGCAGAAGCTCGGCGAGTTCTACTCCAAGAGCGTCCGGTCGAAGGGGGAAGCTAAATGAGACCCGAAGAGATACTACTCGAACCGGTTCTAACGGAAAAGGCCAACGAGCTGCGGGAGGGAGACGAGAAGGCCTACACTTTTCGTGTCAGTCCCAGGGCTAATAAGGGCCAGGTAAAGTGGGCGGTAGAACAGCTTTTTCAGGTAAAGACAACGAAGTGTAACATACTCTGGACGAAGGGAAAGCCCAGAAGTTCCCGGACGCGTTCCGGGGTTCGGGCCGGCAGCACGGGAAAGTGGAAAAAGGCTATCGTTACACTCAAGAACGGCGAAAAGATCGAAGCAATTGACGGTGCATAGGAGAGGGGGAGCACGTGGCACTAAAGAAGTATAAACCGAGAACCCCGAGTCAGAGGTACAAGACCGGATTGACCTTTGACGAGATAACGAAGACGGAGGGAGAGAAAACCCTGATGAAGGGCACACCGTTCCATGCGGGACGGGGATCCGACGGACGAATCAGTGTCCGGAGAAAGGGCGGACGCCACAAGCGGAAATACCGCATAATCGATTTTATGCGGGATAAATACGGCGTACCCGGTAAGGTTGCGGCGATAGAGTATGATCCCAACCGCTCCGCCTTCATCGCCCTCATTTTCTATGCCGACGGAGAGAAGCGTTACATACTCGCCCCCCGCCGAATAAAGGTGGGATCGGAGATCATGAGCGGTGAAAACGCTCCGATCGTGCCGGGAAATGCTCTTCCTTTAGAGAGGATTCCTCTCGGCATGGAGGTGCATAACATCGAGCTCTCCCAGGGGCGCGGCGGGAAGCTGGTGCGTTCTGCCGGAGTCGGCGCCGTACTCATCGCCAAAGAGGGAGACTACGTAACCGTGAAGCTGCCCTCCGGTGAGTCTCGGATGATCTTCGGCAAGTGCTACGCGACCATCGGTGTGATCGGCAACGAGGAGCACATGAACGTCTCTCTCGGCAAGGCCGGACGTTCGCGATGGCTCGGTAAGCGTCCGAAGGTGCGCGGTGTGGTAATGAATCCCGTCGACCACCCCCATGGGGGAGGTGAGGGAAAGACCTCAGGCGGCCGGCATCCGGTATCTCCCTGGGGCACACCGACGAAGGGATATAAGACTAGAAAGAAGAAGAAATATTCTGATAAGCATATCGTGCGAAGAAGAAAGAAGAGATAGGAGTAGAGCGTGTCTAGATCGATAAAGAAGGGTCCTTTTATTGAGAAGAAACTCTACAAAAGAGTTTTGGATGCCGGTAAATCGGGTGACAAGAAGATGATCAAGACCTATTCCCGGTATTCCACGATTATTCCGGAGATGGTTGGGTTTACCATCTCGGTGTACAACGGAAAGACGTGGGTTCCCGTATATGTCACGGAAAACCTCGTCGGGCACAAACTCGGTGAATTCGCACCGACCCGGTTTTTCCGCGGACACGCGAAATCGGACAAGAAAGTGGTAAAGAGATAGGTGTGATTATGGAAGCAAAGAAAGGCTATAAGGCACAGGCGAAGCATCTCTTGATCTCACCGACGAAGATGCGTCCCATCGCCGATACGGTCCGCAGAAAACCGTATAACGAAGCCGTCGCTATACTCGAGATGACGCCCAAACGAGGTGCCGGTCTCTTGAAGAAGGTGGTGCAGTCGGCGGCGGCGAACGCTCTCTATCAGAACAACAAACTCGATGAGGAGTCTCTCTACATCAGCGAGGTTCTGATCAACGAAGGGCCCAGGATGAAGCGGGTGTGGCCGCGTGCGCGGGGCAGAAGAGATATCCTGTTGAAGAGGATGAGCCACATCTCCGTAACTGTCGACGAAATAGCACGGATGGGGGAATAAATGGGTCAGAAGGTCAATCCGATAGGACTTAGGTTGGGAATAAACAAGACGTGGAAGTCGAAGTGGTACGTGGATCCCCGCGACTACGTCGAAACGCTTCATGAAGATCTCGCCCTCAGGCGGGAACTCGAGAACTGTCCCGAAACCAGGGGTGCGGAGATCTCTGATATCGAGATTATTCGGCATCCCCAACGCATAACCATCGTGGTTAAGACCTCTCGTCCCGGTATCATCATCGGTGCGAAGGGATCGAACATAGAAAAGATCGGAGCGAGGCTTCAGAAGCTGGCGAAAAAGAAGATCCAGATCAAAATAAAAGAGGTCAAGCGGCCCGAGGCCGATGCACAGATAATCGCTCAAAACGTGGCCCGTCAGCTGCGCTCCCGGGGATCTTTCCGAAGAGCCCTCAAGATGTCGGTGAGCAAAGCCATGCAGGCAGGCATAGAGGGAATAAAGGTGAAGGTTTCGGGGAGACTCGGCGGCGCCGAGATGTGCCGCACGGAGTGGCATCAGGATGGGCGGGTACCCCTTCACACTCTCCGCTCCGACATCGACTACGGCTTTGCCGAGTCGAAGACGACCTTCGGGACCATCGGAGTAAAGGTGTGGGTCTTCAACGGCGAGGTTCTTCAGCGGGACCGTAAGGAGGATGCGGGCCTCTTGGTGCGGAAACGAAAGGAGGACGGTGGAGATTCCACCGGGAGAGAGTAAATGCTGACACCTAAGAGAACAAAATTCAGGAAAATGCAGCGCGGTAAACGAGACGGAGTTGCTCATCACAAGGGGAACACGATCTCCTTTGGCGAATACGGACTCATTGCTCTCGAGCCGAGGTGGATCACCGCACGGCAGATCGAAGCCGCCCGTATTGCCATGACCCGTCATATCAAGAGGGGGGGGAAGGTGTGGATCCGCATATTCCCGGATAAACCCTATACAAAGAAACCGGCCGAGACACGGCAGGGGAAGGGCAAGGGTACTCCCGAAGCCTGGGTCGCCGCGGTCCGGCGTGGAACGGTGATGTTCGAAATGGCCGGCGTCAAGCGCGAACTTGCCGATGAAGCGATGCGTCTGGCGGCGAGCAAGCTCCCGATTCGAACGAAGTTCGTTTCGAGGGCGCAGGGAGACTAGGATATGAAGAATTCATTCAACGACTTGACCTTCCAGGAGTTGACGGAAAAGCGTGAACAGCTGCGCAAGGAGTACATGGATTTTCGCATCAACAAGGTAATGGGACACGTGGAGAATACTCTCCAAGAGCGGAACCTCCGGAGGCAGCTCGCCCGCTTGAACACCATTATTCATGAATATGCTCTGGAAATCCGTGCACCCGGCGAAAAGATAGGCAGTTAGGTACGAGGAGAAACGGCAAGAGATGGAATCGACGATAAAAGCGACGAAGAAGTCCTATCAGGGCAGAGTGTTGAGCGACAAGATGGACAAGACGATAGTAGTGGCGATCGAAACGATGCAGCTTCACCGTCTTTATAAGAAATACGTGGCGCACACGAAAAAGCTGAAGGCCCATGACGAAAAGAATGAGGCAAAAGAGGGTGATTTGGTGCGCGTGGTCGAATGCAGACCTCTCAGTAAAGACAAGCACTGGCGTCTGGCCGAGATCGTCGAGAGGGCGAAATAACGAGACGTTGTGGGATAAGGAAGGAGTTGCCGTATGATTCAGATGCAGTCTTACTTGAACGTGGCGGACAACAGCGGCGCGAAGAAGGTGCAGTGCATCAAGGTTCTAGGTGGGAGTAAACGCAAAACCGCAGGCATAGGAGATGTTATTGTGGTGGCGGTAAAAGATGCTCTGCCGAACGCTCAGATTAAGCGGGGCGACGTGCAGAGAGCGGTAATTGTGAGAGCGAAGAAGGAGTTGAGCCGCAACGACGGTACCTATATTCGTTTTGACGATAACGCATGCGTCATAATAGACCCCAATATGAATCCGAAGGGAAAGCGAATCTTCGGGCCCGTTGCCCGGGAATTGAGAGATGCGGGGTATATGAAAATCATAAGCCTTGCGCCGGAGGTACTCTAGGCATGAAGGTAAAGATAAGACGAGACGACACGGTAAAGATACTTACCGGAAAGGACAAGGGAAAGACCGGGCGGGTTCTGCGAATCGATAGAACGAAGGGACAGGTCTTTGTGCAGGGACTCAACATGGTCAAGAAGGCGCGAAAACCACGGAGTCAGCAAGACAAGGGAGGGATAATCGAGCTCGAGGGTCCCGTCAACATCTCTAATGTCGCCGTGCTAACCAAGGGCGGCGCATCGAGCCGCATTGGATATAAGTTCGAAAAAGGCAAGAAAATTCGCATAGCGAAAAAGACTGGGGAAGAGGTGTAATGGAAGGATACGTACCAAGATTAAAACAACTGTTCACAGAGCGTATCGCTTCGGAGTTGAAGGAGGAGTTCGCTTACGGCTCTTCGATGCAGATCCCGGGATTGGAAAAGATTTCCGTCAATTCGGGTATCGGAGAGGCGACGCAGAACAAGAACCTTCTCGAGTCTGCGGTAAAAGAGCTGGCGATGATTACCGGACAGCAGCCGGTAAAGACGAAGGCACGAAAGTCGATCTCCAACTTCAAGTTGAGAAAGGGTATGGAGATCGGTGCAAAGGTTACTCTTCGCGGAGACATCATGTGGGAGTTCTTCGATCGATTGGTAAACGTTGCGCTTCCTCGTGTGAAAGACTTTAGAGGAGTAAGTCCTAATGCCTTCGATGGGCACGGAAACTACTCGCTCGGAATACAGGAACAGATAATCTTTCCAGAGATCGATTACGATTCCATCGAGCGGATCAGTGGGTTGAACGTGGCTATTATCACTACTGCAGAAACCGATCAAGAAGCGCGGGCGCTGCTTCAGAAATTAGGTATGCCGTTTAGGAAGTAAGAGGAATAGCATGGCACGAAAATCATTAATTGCAAAGGCGAACAAGAAACCGAAATACAAAACTCGACAGGTCAATCGGTGTAAGATCTGCGGAAGACCGCGGGGTTACATGAGGAAATTCGGAATGTGCAGGGTGTGTTTTCGAAAGCTTGCAAGCCAAGGGTTGATCCCCGGTGTAACGAAGTCGAGCTGGTAGGAGAAGAGTGTATGGCAATTACCGATCCTGTTGCGGATATGTTAACAAAAATACGGAACGCGGTGAAAGCGGGACATGAGAAGGTCGATATAATTCCGTCGAAGCTCAAACTCGAGGTCATTAAGATCCTGAAAAACGAAGGATACGTGAAGAACTTCAAGAAGGTGAGCAGCGAGGGAAACAATATTATACGTATTTTTCTCAAGTACGATGACACGCAAAAACCGATCATTCACGGTCTGCAGAAGATCTCTACCCCCGGTAGAAGGATTTATTCCGGATATAGGAAGATGCCGCGGGTGCTCAACGGGCACGGCATTCTCATTGTGTCGACTTCAACGGGGGTCATTACCGGAAAGAAGGCCTCCGAGCGGAAGGTCGGCGGCGAGTTGATCTGTTCGGTGTGGTAGAAAGAGAGGATAACTATGTCGCGAATCGGAAAACTACCTATAACCATACCCCGCGGGGTAAAGGTAGAGGTCAAAGATAACGTGGTAAAGGTCGAAGGTCCCAAGGGTGCCGTCGAACAGGAGTTCATGGAGGATGTCGGTATCGCCGTCGAGGACGACAGTGTGCTCGTTACCCGGCGTGATGAATCCAAGCAGGCCCGTTCGTATCACGGCTTGTACCGGCAGCTGGTCAGCAATATGGTTACCGGCGTCTCTCAGGGTTTCCAAAGAGCCCTCTTGGTCAACGGAGTGGGTTACCGGGCGGAGGTGAAGGGTGAGATTCTTAATCTCAATCTCGGCTATTCGAACCCAATAGAGTATGTCGTTCCCGAAGGTATACAGATCTCCGTTGAAGGTCAGAACAAGATCGTAGTCAGCGGGATAGAAAAGCAGAAGGTCGGTCAGGTGAGTGCTGAAATCCGGTCCTTGCGGCCTCCCGAGCCCTATAAGGGGAAGGGAATCAAGTACGAGGACGAGAGGATCGTACGAAAAATCGGTAAATCCGGTGTGAAGTAGGGTAGTGGGATGAAAAGAATTGACGACAAGCATACGAGAAGAAGAAGACGAAAGCTCCACATTCGACGGTCCATCTCCGGAACGCCGAAGAGACCCCGGATGAGCATCTACAAGAGCAATAAGCATTTGTACGTGCAGGTAATAGACGATACGGCGAGCAGCACCGTCGCATCGGTAAGCACCGTAGAGAAGGATTACAAAGATCTCTCCAACTCCGTCGAGAATGCGAAGAAGCTCGGCAAGGTAATCGGTGAGCGTCTTTTAGAGAAGAAAATCGACCATGTCGTTTTCGACAGAAACGGATATCTTTACCACGGTATCGTCAAGGGAATCGCCGACGGTGCGCGCGAAGCCGGTTTGAAGTTTTAGGGGGAGACAGTGGACAGGGATAGAGACAACGAATACGTAGAAAAACTCATCAAGCTCAACCGAGTTGCCAAGGTCGTCAAGGGCGGCCGGCGCTTCTCCTTTTCCGCCCTCGTCGTGGTAGGAGACCAGAAGGGAAAGGTCGGCTACGGGTTTGGAAAGGCCAACGACGTGGCCGAAGCGATCCGTAAGAGCATCGAGCGGGCGAAAAAGGCGATGGTGCACGTGCCGATGCAGCGCACCACCATCCCCCACACGGTAATCGGTAAATTCAAAAGCGCCGAGGTGCTCCTCAAACCGGCATCCCCCGGTACGGGAGTTATCGCCGGCGGTCCGGTCCGATCGATCATGGATGCCTGCGGAATACACGATATCATGAGCAAGTCTCAGGGTTCGCAGAATACCTTGAATATCGTGAAAGCGGTTTTCGCCGGTTTCGACGACATTCTCGATGCCGGAGAGGTGGCGAAAAATCGCGGTAAGACAGTGAAGGAAATGTGGGGCTAAACGATGGCGAAGAAGAAAGAAGCGAAGGTTCGGGTAACCCTCAAGAAGAGCCGCTACGGCAGAAAACCGAAACAGGCGAAAACTCTTGAGGCAATGGGCCTGCATAAAATTGGCAAGACCGTGGAATTGCCGGTCAATCCTGCGATTCTCGGTATGATTAAAAAGGTATCGCACCTCGTCGAGGTGGAGGAGTTGAAATAGCGATGGAACCGTTGAAAGCACCAAAGGGATCGCGGAAGCGGAAGAAGATTATCGGCCGCGGCGCGAGCAGCAATCACGGAAGATCCTCCGGAAAGGGTCACGACGGGCAGAACTCGAGGTCCGGCGGCGGCGTGCGTCTCGGTTTCGAGGGGGGACAGATGCCCCTCTACAGGAGACTCGCTAGAAGGGGATTCTCCAATGCTCGCTATCGAAAAGAGTACGAGATTGTGAATCTCAGTACCCTCAACAAGCGATACGAGTCCGGTGAGACGGTCAATCACGAGAGCCTTCAGAAAAAGGGCATAGTGAAGAACACCCGCGGGCTTGTTAAGATCCTCGGAAACGGGGATTTGGACAAGAAGCTCACCATCTCGGTCAACAAAGTGTCGGCTTCGGCAAAGGCGAAAATCGAGGCTGCCGGTGGAACGATAGAAGGAACAGAAGAAGGAAACGATGGCTAACAACGCGTTCTTAGATGTATTTCGCATAAGAGATCTACGACAACGCATATTTTTTACTCTCGGTATACTGGTGGTGTTCCGGCTCGGCGCGACACTGCCTATTCCGGGAATCAACGTAAACGCCCTCAAACTCTATTTTATGGCGCAGGAAGGCGGCGGAGGTATCGGCATTACCGAATACATTAACTTCTTTGCCGGTGGAGCCTTTAAGAACTTCAGTGTGTTTATGCTCGGGATCATGCCCTATATTTCGATGCAGATCATCATGCAGCTTCTCATCGTAGTCTTCCCCAGTCTCAAGAAGATCTCCGAAGAAGAGGGCGGACGAAAAAGGATACAGCGTTACACGAGATACGGAACCGTTCTGGTCTGTATCATTCAGTCCTATGTGGTGACCGTGTATGCCGATTCGATTCCCAACGCTATCACGATGGCGAGACTGCCATATACCCTCATAGCTATGCTCACCGTAACGACGGGGACGGTCTTCCTCATCTGGATGGGAGAGCAGATAACGCAGAGGGGCATAGGAAACGGCATTTCGCTGCTCATCTTTGCCGGTATCGTTGCACGAATGCCCAATGCGATCATCACCCTTTTCCGCAAGGTCCAGGGTGGAGAGCTCAATCCGGTATTTGTTATCATCGTTCTCGGTATGTTCGTTGGCGTCGTGGCCCTGGTGATTTACGAACAGCAGGGGCAGCGAAAAATTCCGGTCCACTATGCAAAGCGCGTGGTAGGAAGGAAGATGTACGGAGCCCAGAGCACCTACATTCCCTTCAAGATAAACCCGTCCGGCGTTATTCCGGTTATCTTTGCCTCTTCGGTACTCACCTTCCCGTTGCAGATCGCGGGAAATCTCGGCAACGATGTCCGTTGGCTGGCAAATTTTTCTTCATGGCTAAGACCGCAGGGTGCACCCTACGTCGTTATCTACACCCTGCTTATCATATTCTTCGCGTATTTCTACACACAGGTAACCTTAAATCCGATGGAAATCGCGAAACAAATTA
>CAZQNO010000042.1:3163-24253 GCA_964594775.1 uncultured Spirochaetaceae bacterium | reverse complement strand
TTCGGGTTTTCTCGGGGTTTGTGGGCCCCTCCGTTTTTGATAGTGATATTGGTTGTAGATCCGACATTTTTTATTTTATATGAATAGGCCTTTTGGGAATATCTTGTGTCAAAACCTGTGGGGTTTTTTCCCGCCGATCTGGTAGTGGAATCCGGATGAAAATTCTCCCAGATGCCGTTACGGTTGCTCTGTACATCGCTGAAGAAATCGCTTATGCGGTCTTCTCTCGATATTGTCTCTTCCATCTTACATGAGCTGAGAGTAAACACTATCACCGAAAGGGCTATGAGAATTGTTGCAAGAACAAATTTAGCAGCTTTTTGCTTCCTCATTTTTTCCTCCTAAATATCGGCTTCCATGAGGATTGAACCGATGTCGTCTTCGAAGCTGTCGAGAATTTCATAATACTTGTCAAAAAAGGTGCTGATTTCAGAATTATTTAGAGAATTGATGTTCCGTGTTTTTAGATCGATGTAGAGGGGAGCGATAACATACCGCTTCAGAGAAAAGGCTGATAAGGCATAATATCGATAGTTATAGGCAAGGGCGGTAGTTTTTTCCGTAAATGGTTTTATTTCCTCTCGAAGCTTCTCCGCCTCTTCACTTTTCGCTCCATACCTATCTATGGCCTCTTTCAGCTGTGCATATACTACATCGAACTCACTCTTGTATTCGTTATACATGCCTATGAGCTTCTGCGTTTCTTCTTGGAATCCTTCCAAACGCCGCTGAATGGCTTCCAGGCTCGCAACGGGATCCTCGAAAAAGGCTTTCTTCTTCTGCGCATTCCACTCACTAAAATCGATGGCCTTTCCCTTCCGCTCAAACACCTCTCCCGGTGCTTCGCCGGCGGCGACCTCTACGCCCTGGTCGGCGGTGACGGAGACCGTCTTTCCCTCCGCCTCCACGTCCACCAGACCTTGGTCTACGAGGATCATCGATGAGCCGTCGGCGCCGGCGTAGACGGTAAACTCGGTGCCGCGGACCCCGCAGACGTAGCTGGGGCTCTGGATGATCGGCTCCTTCTCCGCCATCTTCTGAAAGCGGAAGAAAACCGAGCCGGTGGTCGTCTCCATTACCTGGCGCTTTTCGCCGTCGACCTCCTTCTCCTGGATAACGAAGCAGGTATCGGAGAAGACCTGGATGGTGCGGTAGTCGCTCTGCTGCAGCTCGGCAAAACCCGTGCGGCCGGTTATCACGCTCTCTCCTGCGCGGAGAGGGTCGCCGATGTAGGTATCTTGAATGCTGCCCGAGAGGGTCTTGGTGCGGACATCCCCTTCGGTGTAGACCACGTCGGCCTCCTGGGCTCCCAGTCCGACGGGAGCAGAGACAGCGACGGCGCAGGCGATAAGAAGGGTAATGATAAAGCTGAAAAACCGGCGGCGGCTGCCGAAGCTGCCGGAAAGGGCACTGCCGGCAGTCGATTGTCCCTGCGTTCTGTGATACCTCATAGATTCATCCTGTAGCCGATTATCGCGGGAGCCTTTTCGACCTTCGGCCCGAGGAGGAGGAAGAATACCCCGTTCTCGGCGGTGATGCGGACGATGGAGGATTTTTCGGGGAGATACTTCTTGAAGAAGGTACGGACCTCCATGGAGTCGGCGAAGGGCGAATAGGAGTAGCGGCCCGCCGGGCCGAGATACTCGATCTGCGGATTCTGCAGGGAAAAACCCGCCTCTGCCAGATTGGTCCAGAGAGTCCGCAGATCCCGTTCGAGCATGACGATCTCTCCGTCGAAGAGGAAGGGAAGCTGCGATTGGGCGATTAAGGCCGCGCTCTCCCCCTTCTGTATAAGCTCGACTATCTTCTGTACGTTTTCCTCCCGCTGAGAGTAGGGAGTGGTGGTGCATGCGCCGATAAGCAGAATCAGCAGGGCGGCGAAAGCCGCGGCGCCGGCACTCCTCGGCGATCTTTCTTTTATCTTCATATATTCAATAATAGCCCCTTCCCATGGCCCTTTCAAGCGTAATTTACTATGAAATGTTCTCTTAGTGTCGTTATAATAGGAAAATGAAGAAAACAGAAATTGCACATTTGGGAGGTAAAAATGGCGGATTATAAGAGACCGGCGTATCGCATAGGATTAGCTGCGGTGGGCATCCCCAGCGCCGTGAGTGTGGGAAGGGAGCTCTTTATCTCCCTATTCAACCCGTCCCTCGATCTCGGCGCATCTGCGAGAATCCGCTTCGCCCTTTCGAAGCCGGATGTATATGCCTTGGTCCTCGTCTTCGCTCTTATCTCCTGGCTGATCGTAATGCGCATGCTCAAGCCCCTCCTGCATTATCTGGAGAGGGGAGGAGGCGAGGCCGAGCGCCGGCGGGCCCGGCGGGCGGCCCTGAAGGTACCCTGGTTCCTCATTCTGCTCCATGTGCTGCTGTGGCTCGTTGGCAATACGGTGATGTACGCGGTGATCTATAACTGGGTGGCTCCTGGAGGGCTCACCTACCTCTGGTCCACCGCCATAGCCCTTTCGGCGGCATTCTTTACCGGTCTCTTAACCGCCCTTTCGATAAACGGCATCCTCATCCCCGCCCGCCGGGCCCTCAACATGACAAGCATCCATAAGGGTGAGGTCGATCACTTCGTCATGAGCAAAGATTGGTTCATCCTCCTCGTTGCGGTGGCGGTGGCGGCGGTGGTGATGACCTATCTCGGCCGTTTTTACTCAACGGAAATCCCGCTGCGATACGGATACCTGAAATATGAAACGGCAGCGGCGCTGGCCGGAGGGGGTCTTATCATCCTGGTCGCCGCTCTCTTCAATGCGTCACGAAGGGAGACGACGGCACAGGTGGAAAATCTCAAGGAGCGTATGGAAGAGCTTTCGGCGGCGAGCGGGGATCTCACCAGAGAAATCCGGCTTCTTCACTTTGACAAGATAGGAGAGATCGTCGCCGAAATGAATCTCTTCATCGGCGGACTCCGCGGAATGATCGGTGAGCTGCTGAGCGCCTTCGATTCCCTCGCAGAGACGGGGGTGGAACTGCGCGAACACGTTGTATCGACCGGAGGGAGAATCGCCGCCGGCGCTAAGGCGGTGGAACGCATACGCGGGGAAACGAAACATCAGAACGCGAAGGTAGGAGAGTCGAGCGCCTCGGCCCAGAAGATCGCCGGACACATCGAGAAGCTCGATGCCCTCATAGACGAGCAGGGAGACGGCCTTAAAAACTCCTCCTCCGGGCTAGAGGAGATAGCGGCTAAGGTGAGCAGCACCGCCGAAATTTTCGAAGAGGTCTCAAAAAAAAGCAAAATACTCTCCACCGAGGCGGAGGAGGGTAACGGCCGAATCACCCGGGTGGAGGAGAAAATGGGTGAGCTGGCACAGCGGGCCCGGGCATTAGAAGAGGCGAACACCCTCATTGCCGATATCGCCAATCAGACCAACCTTCTGGCCATGAACGCGGCGATAGAAGCAGCCCACGCGGGGGAGGCGGGGCGCGGTTTTGCCGTGGTGGCGGGTGAGGTTAAGAAGCTCGCCGAGCACAGCGCCGAGCACAGCAGGACCATCGGGGAGGATCTATCCCGCACCATCGAATCGATCGAGGAAATCGTCGTGTCGGTGCGCGAGGCGAAAAGCACCTTTTCCAAGGTTCGCGACCTGACGAAGGAGACCGGAGAGATGGAGGATCGACTCCTCTATCTCACGAGGGAGCAGCGTGAGAAGGGCAGGGAAGTCCTGGATTCTCTCTCCGAGCTCGAGAAGATTTCCGCGCAGGTGAATGAGTTTGTCTCTTCGATAAACGGCGAGGCTCGGACCATTGCCGCGGACCTGCATCAGCTCGACAAGATAAGCGACCATGTGGAAGAGCACGCAGCGGAAGCCGCCGATGAGGCAATAGAGATGAAGAAAGAGATACATCGAACCCAGGAACTGAGCACGCGTACCGAGGAGGAGATAGGCCGGGTGCGCAGGCGTCTCTCGCTCTTTACTCTGAAATAAAGGGAAAGATAAGCCGAAAATGCGTTCCCGCGCCGCTATGCAGCTTTACGGTCCCGGCAAGCTGTTCGATGAGGGATCGAAGCAATTCAAGCCCCAGGCTGCCCGGCTTTTTGATGTTGAACCCTTCGGGAAAACCGATTCCGTTGTCCCGTATTTCCAGAACGAGTGAACCGCTCTGCTTCGTGAGAACCACAGATATGCGGGGGTTTCCTATTCCTTCGAAGGCGTGCTTGTGGGCGTTCATCAGTAGTTCGCTTACAATGAGGCCGAAGGGAATGGCAAAGTCGATGTTCGTGTAGAGCTCTTCGACGCTAAAATCGAGCAGCGGACGGGCGGATCTGCCGGCCGCGGTGAAGTTGATGATTTCCCGACAGAGACTTTCCGTGTAGTCACCAAGGTTTACCCGCGATACTTCTTCGGCGTGATACAGTTTTTCATGAATCAGAGACATGGCCCTGATCCGGTTCTGACTTTTTGCTATGAGTTCTTTTATGCTGCTGTCTTCGATCCGGTCCGCCTCGAGGTTGAGGATGCTGGAGAAGATCTGCATGTTGTTTTTTACCCGGTGGTGAACTTCCTGGAGCAGCACCTCTTTATCTCCTATGGAGCGTTTGAGTCTCTCCGTCGTCTTCCGCAGCTCGGTACTGTCGGACATGAAGCCGTCTATCACGAACTCTCCGCCGTCCAACTCCTCCGAGAGGCGGGCGTTTACCGAAAGCCAGATATCGCTGCCGTCCTTCCGCCGGCAGAGGAGAGGCAGGTTCTTCACCTCGCCGTGCTCCCTGAGCTCCTGTAAGAAGTGTTCCCTCTCCTTCGGTTCCTTGTAGAGGGTATGGGCGAGGTCTCGGTAGTGATTGACTACCGCCTTCGGTTTCTCGAAACCGAGCATCTGGGCGACGGCCTTATTCACGTTGAGAAAGTAGCCGCGGCTGCTCGACTGGAAGATTCCAATAGGCGCTTTTTCGATGAGGCTGCGATAGCGCTGTTCGCCGGCGGCGAGGGCCCGTTCCACCCGTTTCCTCGCGCTGATATCCCGGTAAATGCCGAAGAGCCCGATTACCTCTCCCTTCATCAAAACCGGAGCTCCCATTATCGAGACATCCACCGGAGAACCGTCTTTTCTAAAGCGGACCGATTCGGCATTAATGAAGTCTCCCTCTTCGGCGAGCTGTGAGTAGCGGCCCGCCTCTTGCCGATATTCCTCGCCGGCGATAAGGCTGTCTATGTGGGCCCCTTCGATCTCTTGCTGTTCGTAGCCGTAGAGTTCGGTAAAACCTCGGTTTATTCGGATCACCCTGTTGCGTGTATCCAGCATCACAATGGCTTGCGGGGAATTTTCGAAGAGGCTGTTGAGATGGGCTTCTAAAATTTTCTTCTTAGGAAGGGGACTTTCTGTAGTTTTTTCATCCTTAGCCATCTCTACACAAAAGGTAAGCGATTAGTATAGCAAGTTTCAAATTTTTTACCGGCTTTTTTCGGCAGAGGCCGCTTATTTTTGCCCGGAGCCCGGCGGTCTGCGCTTTTTGCGTGAAAAGATCAGCCGAAAGACCGCAGCGATCCCCCATTCGCCCGCTAAACGCTCGGTACGCATGGCGATAAAAATGAGAAAGCACACAACAATAAGAACTAGGCGGAAATATATGCGATAGACCTCCAACCCCCCTACTCCTGCCTCTCGAATGAGGGCGAAGGCGGTGCCGCCGCCGAGGGCGCCGGCGATACCGGCGAAGGTGCCGCTTACCATCCGTGCAAATAGGGATATGCCCACCCGCTGCTCGGGCTTTACCGCCTGGAGAAAGTAGTGATTGGCGGAGAGTATGATGCCGGCCTTACAGAAGCCCTGGAGGAAAAAAATCGGGGCTACGGTGAAGTTGGAAAAGCGGGCCGGCGCGAAGGCCCAGTACACTGCCGAGATCAGGAAGCCGCCGACGTAGAGGATGAGAAGCGGTCTGGGGCCTGCCGTATCGGCCACTCTGCCGTTTATCAGAGAAGATACGATTCCGCCGGCAAGAATAATGAGCGAAAAGAAGAGGGCGTGATAATCGGAGATTCCGTAGCCGTTTTTTATGGTGACGATGGAGAAGGGAATAACGAGGACGAAGGAAGAGATTCCCGCGGCCCAGCCGCCGAGCAGCCGTCGAAGCAGGGGGCTGCGGCGAATATCTTCTAAAACACGCCTTACCGGGACCCTTGCCGAGTCGGCGGGGGCAGAGGATTCGGGAATTTTTATCAGCTGTCGGCTGGCGTAGAAACCGACGAGGCAGCCGATGCCGATGAGGAGCTGGTATATCCAGATTTCTTCGAAGAAGCGCAGCAAAAAGATGACAAGGGCTACCGAAAGAAAGTAGGCAAACTGCGAACGGGTCCAGTTGCCGGAAATATAGCGGCCCCGCTCGTCATAACTCGTTATCTCGCCGGTGAGGGGGGAATTGGCGACGATGCCTATGCTGCGGAACATGGCGAAGCCGAAGGCGCCGGTGAGGACCGTTGCCGTCACGAAGGGCTGCGGAAGGCGGCCTGCAACGAAGGGAGCGGCGATCATGAGAGAGCCGGAGAGGTAGCGCATGAACCAGGCTTCTCCCCAGGTGCGGGAAAGACCTCTCCGGGGGATCAGCAGTTTGCCGACGATGAGAAAGGGCATGGTAAGGTGCATAAACGAGGCGAGGAGGGCGAGCTGCGGGTCGCTCAACCCGTTGCGTATCCCGTAGAGGATAAGAATGTCGTTCATCAGAAAGGCTATGGAGATCCCGTTGAGCGTAATGAAGCGGCGCAGATACCGCTTTCCAAGCTCGCGCTTTTCTTCGTCCAGTTCGTGGGGAAAAACGTCCCGTAGTTTCTCTGTAGTCACCGCTTTACTGTACTCGGAAAGCGGGGTGACTGAAAAGCGTCCGCAGCAGAAGATATCAGATTGTCATAGACCGGTCTGCCGTGCTACACTCAGGACACGCAGATGGCACAAAAAACTACTACCACACCGGCGAAAAAGAGTCCGAAAACACAAGGCGGCGGGAGAAAGTCAAGCGGCACGAAAACCGCTAAACGCTACGACGAGAGCACGATCACCACGCTCAGCAGTCTCGAGCACATCCGGCTGCGGACGGGAATGTACATCGGCCGCCTCGGCGACGGCTCAAACGTGGACGACGGGATCTACATACTCCTCAAAGAGGTCATCGACAACGCAATAGATGAATACATCATGGGACACGGCAGCCGGATCCTCGTAAAGATCGACGGAGATACGGTCAAGGTCCGCGACTACGGACGGGGCATTCCCCTGGGGAAGGTGATAGAGTGTGTCTCGGTCATCAACACCGGGGCCAAGTACAATGACGAAGTCTTTCAGTTTTCAGTCGGATTGAACGGTGTCGGCACCAAGGCGGTAAACGCCCTCTCCAAACGCTTCCGGGTCGTCTCCTTCCGCGAGGGCCGCTACTTCGAAGCGGTCTTTGAGCGGGGAGAGAAGATAAAGGAGCGCAAGGGCAAAAAGGAAGACGAGAAGGACGGAACCTACGTCGAGTTTACTCCGGACCCGGAGATTTTCGGCGAATTCTTCTACAATATGGAGTTCGTAGAACAGCGCCTCTGGAACTACGCCTGTCTCAACGCGGGACTCACCCTCAAGTTGGGCCAAAAGACCTTTAGCTCCGAAGGGGGACTTCTCGACCTCTTAGGCGGCGAGATAGGCGATGAGGAGCTCTACCCCATCGGCCATTACCGGGCCGACCGGCTGGAGTTCGCCTTTACCCACACCAATACCTACGGCGAGAGCTACTTCTCCTTCGTCAACGGCCAGTTCACCAGCGACGGCGGGACCCACCTCAGCGCCTTCCGCGAAGGTATCTTGAAGGGAGTCAACGAATTCCTCGGGAAGAATTATTCCGGAGTGGACGTGCGAGAGGGCATCGCCGGTGCGATGGCGGTGAAGCTGCAGAACCCCGTCTTCGAGAGTCAGACGAAAAACAAGCTGGGCAACAGCGAGATACGCAGCTGGATCGTGGGAGAGGTCAAGGCGGCGGTGGTCGATCACCTCCACAAGAACCGCGATTCGGCGAAGAAGATAGAGGAGAAGATTGAGAGCAACGAGCGGCTGCGAAAGGAACTGAACGCGGTAAAGAAGGAGGCCCGAGAGGCGGCGAAGAAGGTCGCCATCAAGATCCCCAACCTCAAGGACTGCAAGTACCATCTCGGCGAAAAGAATGGCGACGAATCGACAATCTTTATTACCGAGGGGCATTCGGCCTCCGGGTCGATGGTGGCCTCCCGTAACGTCTACTCCCAGGCCATCTTCTCCCTAAAGGGAAAGCCTCAGAACGTCTTCGGCAAGAAGAAATCGGCCCTCTACAAGAACGAGGAGCTGTACAACATGATGACGGCCCTGGGAATAGAGAACGACGTGGAAGATCTCCGCTATGCCCGCATCGTCATCGCTACCGACGCCGACCACGACGGCTTTCACATCCGCAATCTCCTGCTCACCTTCTTTCTCAACTATTTTGAGGAGCTGGTAATCGCGGGGCGGGTCTTCATCCTCGAGACCCCCCTCTTTCGGGTGCGGAACAAAAAGGAGACCCGCTATTGCTACAGCGTAAAGGAGAAGGACGAGGCGGTGCAAGAGATATCCTCTCCCGAGGTGACCCGTTTTAAGGGGCTCGGCGAGATCTCTCCGGCAGAGTTCGGCCAATTCATTGGAGAGGACATGCGCCTGATCGAGGTCAACATCAAGTCGATCAAGAGCATACAGAGCACCCTCGATTTCTACATGGGCAAGAACACCCCCGAGCGCCGGGAGTATATCATGGAGAACCTCGTTTAAATGTCCTACGTCCGCACGATCTACAATAAAAATTTTCTCGAATATGCCTCCTACGTTATCAAGGACAGGGCGATTCCCGATCTTGACGACGGCTTGAAACCGGTGCAGCGCCGCATCCTCCACAGTCTCTTCGAGATGGACGACGGGAAGTTTCACAAGGTGGCCAACGTCGTCGGCCACTGCATGAAGTACCATCCCCACGGAGACGCTTCGATCTACTCGGCCCTCGTCGTGCTGGCGAACAAGGAGCTGTTCATCGACAAGCAGGGAAATTTCGGCAGTCTCTTGACGGGGGACGAGGCCTCGGCGGCCAGGTACATCGAGGCGAGGATAAAACCCTTTGCCAAGAAGGTCCTCTACTCCCCGGAAATAAGCGAGTATATCGACAGCTACGACGGGAGAAACCGCGAACCGGTAGTTTTCCCGGCAAAGATACCCCTGGTGCTTATCCATGGCGCCGAAGGCATCGCCGTCGGCATGTCTACCCGCATACTTCCGCACAACTTCGTCGAAGTCTTGCAAGCGCTCAAGGCGGCACTCCGCGGGAAACAGTTCGAACTCTCGCCCGACTTCTTCACCGGCGGCCTTGTGGACGTTTCGGAGTATGAGGACGGCAGGGGAAAGGTCCTGGTGCGGGCCAAGCTCGATACCTCCGACCCCAAGCGTATCGTCATACGGGAACTTCCCTTCGGGACGACCACCGAGAGTCTCATTTCCTCCATCGAGGCGGCGGCGAAGAAAAACAAGCTAAAAGTGGCGGGGATCAACGACTACACCACCGACGAGGTGGAGATTGAGATAAAACTGGCCCGGGGAGAGTATACCCAGGACGTGGTCGATGCCCTCTTCGCCTTCACCGACTGTGAATACGCGATAAACGTCAATCCCCTCGTCATCAAGGACAATGTGCCGACGATCATGACGATAAGCGAGATCATCGCCTATCACGCCGCTAAGCTGGTCGAAATTCTCACCGCCGAGTTGAAGGTTGAACAGGGGCATCTGCGGGACAAGCTCCACCTGCGGACCCTCGAGCGTATCTTCGTGGAGGAGCGGATCTACAAGCGGATCGAGAAGATGCAGACCCAGGAGAAGGTGGTACAGGCGGTTATCGACGGCTTCGAGCCCTTTCTCTCGGAGATCCCGCGGGGCAGGGTGTCGGAGGAGGATGTGGAACACCTCCTGAAAATCCCCATCCGCCGCATCTCCCTCTACGATATCAATAAGGCGAAAAGGGAGATGGAGCAGATAGAGGCGCGCTTAGCGGCCATCGCCCATCACCTCTCCCATATCACCGAATACGCCGAGGGTTTTATCGACGAGGTGCGGGAAGAGATGGGATCGAATTTCCCCCGTTTTACCAAGGTCGGCTCCTTCGACAGGGTGGATGTGCGGGAGGCCGCCCAGAGGAACCTCGAGCTGCGCTACGATCCCAAGAGCGGCTATCTCGGGTACGAGGTAAAAACCGGAGAGAGCATCCTGCAAGTTTCCTCCTACGACAGGGTCCTCGTTATTCGCAGGGAGGGCAGCTATTCGGTCATCGACGTGCCGAAAAAGCTCTTCGTGGATACCGGCATGCGCTACTGCGGCTTCGCCGACAAGGAAGAGCTGAGCGGGGCGGTCTTTACCCTCGTCTACAAGCTGAAGAAGACGGGAGACCACTACGTCAAACGCTGCAGCATCGAAAAGTTCATCATCGGCCGGAGCTACGAACTGCTGCCCGAAGGCGCGAAAATGGCGGCCTTCACCACCCGGAGCGACCAGGTAATAGAGGTAAAATACAAGAAGAACTCCCGCTACAAGAAGCTCGAGGAGCGCTTTCCCGTGGAGGGCTTCCTTGTGAAGGGAGTCAAGGCCTACGGGGCCCGTTTGACTACGAAGGACGTGAGCTCACTCCGTCTGGTGAAGCCCCGGGCGAGCGGGTGAGAGAGGGCCGGGCCGAGTGAGCCGAAATGAAACCGAATCCCCGGCCGCCCGCATACTCTACGAAGATAATCATCTCATCGCCGTAAACAAGCGGTCCGGCGAGATCGTGCAAGCCGACTCATCCGGCGATCCGAGTCTCGCAGATGCGGTCAAAGGCTTCATCAAGGCAAGGGACGGGAAACCGGGAAAGGTCTTTCTCGGAATTCCCCACCGCCTCGACCGGCCCACCAGCGGGGTTGTCGTATTTGCCAAGACGGAAAAGGCCCTGGGGCGCATGGGCAAATTATTCAAGGACCGCCGGGTCAAGAAGGTCTACTGGGCCGTAGTCGATGCGATACCGCCGCAGACCGAGGGAAGACTCGTTCACGAGCTGCGGCGGGACAGGAAGAAGAACAAGTCCTTCGCCATGGCCCCGTCAAAAACGGATGAAGAAATGACGCGTCGCCATACACCCAAGCGGGCCGAGATAAAACGTGCAGAGCTCCGGTATCGGCTGGTAGGGGCAACGGACAACTACTTCCTCCTGGAGATACGGCCCGATACGGGACGGCATCATCAGATACGGGCCCAGCTGGCCGCAGTCGGCTGTCACATAAAGGGGGACCTCAAATACGGGGCAAAACGTTCGAATCCGGACGGAGGAATCCATCTCCATGCACGGGAGATACGCTTCGAGCACCCCGTGGGAAAGGGAGAAATTTCGATCATCGCCGATCCCGTCTCGGATGCGCTGTGGGACCGACAATTACGAGTAATGAGTTGAAAATTCCCCCAAGCGGACGTATACTCGAAGTTGGAGGAGAACAACTTGTCCGCAAAAAATGATCTGGAACAAGTGCTGCGCGCCTACTCAATGAAGAAGAATACGGGGAAGATCTCACGTTATAATCTGGAAAAATACGCCTCCCACTGGACCGAAGAGTTCAGAAAGACGAAGCCCGATTTTGCCGATTTTACCACCTGCTCATCCGAACGCTTCGGCGATCTTATCGCGGAGCTGGAGAAGGAGGGGACGATTGAGCTGGAGCGGGATGAAAACAACAGTCAGGAAATTAGCTACCTGCGGTATTACGCGCATTTTGTGACCAACATCTACGCCGACGTGGAGCGGGACCCGGAAACACCCTTCCCTAATGAGCAGTTCTACGGCGGGGCCTTTCCCGCTTCGGTGGTTGAGGCGGTGGACGTGAAGACGGGATTCATCGATATCCTCGAATCCGCGCGAAAGGAGAGCGGTGTGGTGTATCGCCTGGGCTTTCCCGAGGGGATACGGTCGATGATAGTTGTCTCCGATCTCCTTCTCACAAAGCTCCTGCCCCTCTGCACCGTTCGAATCCGCAGCTACCTCTCTTACCAGAAGAATAATGAGTATGCCTACAACAAGCTCGTCGGTCTCTTTCCGCGGAAGGAATCGAACCTCCGCGACATGCTGGCCAACATCATGACCCAGCAGAGAACGGCCCTCAATACCATCCGCGATCCCGACGACTTTACCTTTCATTTTTGGTCGAACCTGTCGACGATGGTGGTAAACGAGTTCAGGGAGAAGGAGAACAAGCTCGATCGAGAACATTCCTTTTGTCAGGCCGCCTACCTCATCGGTATGTACGGACTTTACTTCAAGACGAAGAAAAAAGACAAACGGGAGAGGGAACTGGCGCTAAAGGCGGCGGAAGAGAAACTCAAGAGTCCTCCCTATCTCCACAGCTTCAACGACATCTATGCCTTCAAAGACCGCAACGGACTTCCCATTTCACGAAAGGTCTCCAGAGAGGACTTGGCGAAGTATCTCGAGCGAAAGACGAAAAACGAGCAGGAAGATCCCCTGCCGAACATTCTTCGGCTGCGTACCGTCGATAAGAAGGAGTACTTCATCGCGAAGGAGCGGGCCCTTACGATGGTCCTCCAGCGCTGTCATTCCGCCGGCAAAGACCTCAAACAGCAGTACGTGCAGGAATGGGCGGAGATCCTCGGGGATTTCAAGAAATCTTCTCATATGAGCAACCGCAAACTCTTTCAAGAGGATATGTGGAAGCGACTGGAGGAGACCGATCCGGTACTCTCCTCGGCGCTCCGCTTCGAACTGATTTTCATTCTGCTGAAGGAAACGAAGCCGATGAAGGAGGTCTACTACGAGGCGAACAGAATCCTCGACGAAAAACAGGGCAAGCTCATACCGATAGACGAGATTCTTCGCCTCGATCCGAAGCGTCTTATCACCGAGGCGAGGACCTACCTCCCCCTCTGGAAGAGCATTCCCCTCGTCGGCCTCCTGGGGGTCTATCTTGGACGCGTTTTTTCTTCAGTCAAGCGGAAATCCCGCTCCAGAGCAGAGGGCGGAGATGCCTCGCCGCGGCCGAAACCCGCCGCGCTGCAAAAGGAGAGTAAGCCGAAAAAAGCGCAGGGTCCTCCTCCGTCCGAACCGATGGGCGGGGCGATGGTGATGGAACCGCCGCCGGCGGGGCGCCGGAGCCAAGGAAAAGAGGAGATACAGCGCCAAAGGGAGTACAAGAAGGCCGTGGCGAAGCTCACCGAATCCTATTTGGAGGAAGGAAAGAGCATCGACCTTACCCTCGATGAATTGGTCGAAGCGTGGAACCCCATAATGGAAGGCAAGGCGAAGAACGATCTGGTGGAGGACGTAAACTCGGCGGTGCGGGACTTCTTGAGAAAGATACGCCGAAAGATCATGAGTCCTCCCGATAAGGCCCGAATCCACAATCTGGCCGCAAAAGTGGCAGAATACCAGGCCTTCGAAAGAATCAAGAACAAGCGGGACTTTCAAACCTACATCGAACTCTACATGCTCAAGCTCCTCGGCAAATGATGCCTATACCAAGCATAAGGGCAGGATAAATCGGCCTAATCATTGACAGGGTCATCCTTCCGCACTATCCTTATCAAGTAAGGAGACATAGCCGATGAAACTACACGTACTTGTAGTCGACGACGACGAAATGGTCCTCAAACTCTTGGAACAGTACCTCAAAGAGATGGAAGCCTTGGAGGTCTCCACCGTTTCGAGCCCCGGCGAGGCCATGAAGATAATAAAGGAACAAAAGGTCCACATTCTCATTCTCGATATTGTGATGCCGGAAATGGATGGAATTATGCTCCTCGAGGAGGCGAAGAAGATAGATCCCTTAACCCACGTGATCATGATGACCGCCGATTCCACTCTGGGAAGGGTAATCGAATCTCTCGGATACGGCGCGATGGATTTCGTTATGAAGCCCTTTGCCTCTCCCGAGGATATCATGGAAGTGGTTGAAGTTTCTATTCAACGCTGGCAGCGCTGGAACAAGGTGCTCAAACAGACCGCGAAAAAGACCCTCTCGGAGTAAGAGATGAGCGACACCTCCCTGCAGGAACAATTTTTTGCCGATACCCTCGATCTTTTGGCCGACGCGGAGGAGTATGTCCTCCAGCTGGAAAAGGAGGGTTTCGAAAAGGAGACCGTCCACAGCATCTTTCGCCTTTTCCACACCGTCAAAGGCAACGCGAACATGGTCGGCGAAGGAGAGATGAGTTCTCTCACCCATGCCCTCGAATCACAATACGATGCGGTCCGCAATGAACGCAGCGAACTCTCGCCGGATCTCCTTCAGGCGAGTTTTGAGGTCGTCGATCTGCTGCGGGCCGTATGCGAAGAGGGAGAATCGGCCCCCTTTCGGCAACAGTTAAACGAGGTCCGTCTTCGCTTCGAGAGTCCTCTAAAGGAAGAAACGAAGAGCGGAGGGGGAGCGGAACAAGAGGATTCAAACCGGGGAGCTGCGGTTCGAGGCGGGGACGGTGGTCAAGCCCCGCCGGTACAGCTTTCGGAGCGGGAGACCCTGTCCTCTTACAAAGAGTGGCGCCCTATCCTCAAGGCTTTTTATGAATTGGAAGAGCAGCTGAACAGCTTTATCTCCATGGGACGGAAAGAGGGATGGGAGGACGGGCTCATGGACTTGGGGATGGCGGCCGTTGACCTGCGCAGCGCGGTCTTTGGAAACTCGGAGCATCTTGAAAAACCGGCGAGCTACATCGAAAAATTCCTTGCCGCCATGATGCGGGAGAACATCGCCTATAACGAGATAAGCTACGAGCTCCTCCACACCCTGATAAATGAATTTCGAAGAGGAATATGGGAACGGCTCTACGTGCTCGGCGTGTTTCGACATCTGCGCATCGATCAGCTTGAGGCCTTCGACCGGGCGGCGGATATGCTCGATGAGGAGGGAGTTCTCTACGTGGTGGAACTCGCCCTGGGAAAGGAGGTACCGCTGAGAGCAGAGGGCTTATTCGAAAAGCTCGAAACGATCAAGCAGAAAGCTCCCGGCCGAGTGGTATTGATAAGCCCAAGAATGCAAGTGATGCAGAAGGCCACCGCTCTTCTCGACCAAGCGCTGAAGGGGTATCCGGTAATCGCGCCGGATATCGAGGAGGGGGTACGGGCACTGCTTTTATAGAAGGAGTAGGATAGTATGGCGAAAAAGATCTTAATAGTAGATGATTCGTTTCTCATTCGCAGCGGTCTGGAAGGGGCCTTCAAGAAGAGTGAAAACTGGGACAGTGTCGTTCTTGCGGAGAACGGGCGTATCGGCCTGGAAAAGATCATTTCGGAAAAACCCGATGTGGTATTGATGGACGTGGAGATGCCGGAGATGGACGGTATCACCGCCCTCAAGGAGATCGTCAAGAAAAAACGGGCGGGGGAAATCCCGGAAGGTCTGCCGGTGGTCATTCTCAGCGGCACGATGTTCGAGAACGACGAAAATGTGCGAAAGGCGAAGATGCTCGGCGCGGCGGACGTACTGGCAAAGCCGGAGGGAAAATCCTCTACTCTCACAGTCGATATCAAGGAGCTTGAAGAGCGGCTCAAAAAAGTGTTATAACCGGCTATATGGGCGGTCTCGCACGTGAAATAGCAAAATCTACCGTTCTCATTGTTGACGACGTTCCACAAAATCTGCACATTGCCGAAGCAATCCTGGGAAAAGACGGCTACCGCATCGTGAAGGCCGAGAGCGGGCCGGAGGCCCTGGCGCTTGCCTCCTCGCGGGAGATTGATCTTGTGCTTCTCGACATCATGATGCCGGAGCTGGACGGGTTCTCCGTGGCAAAGGAGCTGAAGGAGAATGACGCTACGGCGGATATTCCCCTCATCTTCCTTACGGCGAGAAACGATACGGAAAGCATCACAAAGGGCTTCGAACTTGGAGCGGTGGATTACATCACCAAGCCCTTTCGCGGGGAAGAGCTGCGGATGCGGGTAAGGACCCACCTGCGTCTGCGGCATACGCAGCGGGAGCTGAGAGAGGCGAACGCGGCAAAGGACAAGTTCTTCTCCATCATCGCCCACGATCTGCGCAGCCCCTTTACCGCCCTGGTGGGCATGGCCCAGTACCTTGCCGGCGGAATAGACAAACTCGATCCGGCGACGGCGAAGGAACTCCTCGAGGGAATGCATAAATCGTCAAAAAACGCCTTCAATCTGCTGGAAAACCTTCTCGAATGGTCGAGGGTTCAAACGGGCCGGGTGCCGATGCAGCCGAAAGACGTCGATCTTTATGAGCTTCTCGAAGAAAGCCGTGCACTTTTGCAGGTGAACAGAGAGAACAAAGAACTCACCATCGAGAATAAGCTTCAGAAGGGGGAAGTGGCCTGGGCGGATGAAAACGCAGTTCATACGATTTTTCGAAATCTCCTGTCCAACGCCATAAAGTTCACCCCCAAAGGGGGCATAATAACGGTCTACGGCCGGCGGATGAAAAACCGCGTGGCGATCATGATAAAAGATACCGGGACGGGAATGAATTCGGAAACGATGGAGAAGCTTTTCCGGATCGACCGCAGGAGCAGCACTCAAGGAACCGAAAAGGAGAAGGGTTCCGGGCTCGGACTCATACTCTGCAAGGAGTTCGTAGAACGCAACTTCGGTGAGCTCAGTGTGGAGAGCGAACCGGGAAAGGGTACCCTCTTCTCTTTTACGCTTCCGATAAACTCAGCCGCCGCAAGCGCCGCAGCAGCAGAAAACGCCCAAGCAGAAGCACGGGCATAAGGAGCCATGCATGTATCGCCTACCCTTGTCGGAGCGTGAAACGCTCGTCCACGAAAGTCCCATACGGAAGCTCGCCCCCTACGCCGAGCAGGCCAAACAGGAGGGTGTTCTTATCTACCATCTCAATATCGGACAACCCGATATCGAGACCCCTCTGCCAATGCGCATTGCCTACAGGGAAGCCCCCGCGGTAATAGAATACGGTCCCAGTGCGGGACTTCCCGAGCTGCGTAAGGCTTTGGCGGCCTATTACCGGGACTGGGACATCGATGTAGATACCGATGATATACTGGTGACCAACGGCGGCAGCGAAGCCATTATTTTTTCTTTGATGGCCCTTACCTCTCCGGGGGACGAGATAATTGTTCCCGAGCCCTATTATGCAAACTATAACGGTTTTGCCGCCATGGTGGGAGTGAACATCGTACCGGTTACCACCACCCTTGCCTCCGGTTTTCATCTGCCCCGCATAGAGGCCTTCGAGGAAAAGATCAGCGAAAAGACCAGAGCGATCCTCTTCAGCAATCCGGGTAATCCCAGCGGCGCCGTTTTCAGCAGGGACCGTTTGGGTGAGCTCTGCGAGCTGGCAAAACGGAAAGGACTCTATCTTATTTCGGATGAAGTTTACAGAGAGATCTGCTACGACGGAGCCGTGTCGGTGCCCCTGCTCACCTTTCCGGGCATGGAAGAGCACGTCATAACCGTCGACTCCCTCTCCAAGCGCTTCAGCGCCTGCGGCGCTCGAATCGGCAGCATCGCTACCCGGAACGAACGGGTGCGCGGGCTGATCATGCGTTTCGCTCAGGCGCGGCTCTGTCCGCCGACGGTTGACCAGCTTGCTGCCGTGAAGGCCTTTGAGTCCCTGCCCGGTTATATCGAGAAGATGGTGGAGGAATACCGGCACCGGCGAGAGGTGGCCTATCGAGGGATCAGCTCTATAGAGGGGGCCTTCTCACCGAAGACGGAAGGAGCCTTTTACCAGATGATCGAACTGCCTATTGCGGATACCGAAGAGTTTGCCCTCTGGCTATTGAAAGATTTTCGCATGGACGGCTCTACCGTCATGGTTGCTCCCGGACAAGGGTTCTACGCGACTCCCGAAATCGGCCGCGGGCAGATTCGGGTTGCCTATGTACTTAATACGGAAAAGATGGTAAAGGCCCTGGAAATACTCAAAGCGGGAGTTGGGGAATTTGCGGCGGCAGGGAATCTTCACCGTCATCGGGCCTGATCTCCTCTATGACGTCCGCCGTAATCTTCATCTTCGGTGAGCGCTTGCCGGTTCCGTCGGGATAGATTATTCCCCGGCTCGTTTTCCCGTCGATCTTAACGGTAAGGGCCCGATCGAATCTCACCTGCCGAAAGTACTCGTTTTCGAACTCCGCCTCTCGCCCCTTCAAGAATTTTTCGTTGAACTCTCCGTCGTTGATGAAGGGATTGATGGTGAGATAGGCGTTCTGCAGGCTCGTGAGGTTTTGAAAGAAGTGGGTGCCTTGACTGGGGTCGACACGGAAGTGCTTCAGCCCCATCTCCACGATGACGCGGGCCCCGGTTATCTGGGCCCAGGTGATGGGAATACCGAGCCAGCTGTCGCTCGAACCGAGGCGGCCCGGAACGATGAGCACGTAGCCGCGGCCCTCTTCTTGAAGTTTTTCGTTGAGCTCGCCTAAGAGCTCGGCCATTCTCGTCGTATGGGCCGGGTCGAAACTCTCCGGTTTTACATAAATGAGATCGTAGAGATCCTCATAGAGGCCGTTTCCCATCGCTTTATTTGAGAAGATGATGGTGTTTTCCGGCAACTCCTCTTCGATTTCGATGTCCTCCTGCTCCGCGCCCTCGACTATGGGACGAATTTGTAAGAAGCTGAAGACACCGGGTCGATTTCTCGGAGTGTCGAGGTTCACCGCAAACTCCATCTCTATCGGGGTATTCATCGTTTCCTGACCCATCTTGAGAAGGGTTTGAATAATCTCGGCCAGGGGAAACATGTTGTACTTGAGAATGCTTGCAAAGGTGAGGACCCGCTTTCCCTTGTAGCTCACCCCGTCGCGAAGCACATGGTTTTCGAAGTCGTAGGTAGAAGCGACGAACTTCAGGGAACCGTGGTCTTCCGCCGTCTTTAGTTCGTAGCGCTGTACACAGCGCCCCTCGGGAGCGCGGGGGTGGAACGAGTCGGGACGCATATCGATGGCGTAGAACTGTTTCTGGGTGCCTTTTAGGGTGGAATCGATATCGGCGAGCTGAACGATTTTCTTTGGGAATGCGGGAGAGAAACGCAGGCTCAGTTCGCCGTCCACCACCGTTCTGCCGAGACCGAAGGCGATATTTGCGATTCCATCCTCGGGCTTTTCGCTTTCGATGGGATAGAAGTTGAGGGACCTGGCCACTCCTGAGATGTTGGGATAGCAGGTGTCGCCGTAGTCGGTACCGGTGAGTTCTTGAATAATGACTCCCATCTTCTCTTCTTCCGCCATGTTGTTTGTCGCCGCCATGTAGTCTTTACTTCGCGGGAAATAGGTTGAAGCGTATACGAGCTTTATGGCGTTGGAGAGGTCCTGAAAGCGGTGTTGAAACTCTTCATGATTATTCGGCAGCATGAAGGTTTCATATATGCCGGCGAAGGGTTGATAGTGGGAATCTTCCAATAGACTGGAGGAGCGAACGGCGATGGGATTTGTCACCACCTGGAGTATGGCCGAGAGATCTTCGTCTATCTTCTCGGACAGCTGGGCGGAGAGGAAGGCATTTCGCAGCGCATCTTCCGCCGCTTCGGAGAGCGCGATTTCCCAGAGATTGTTGGCCTCCATAAAGTCGTCGAAAATCTGGGTGGTAAGAACGATGGTCCGCGGAATCGATATGATGACGCCGGGGAATTTGTAGGTAAGACGACGCTGTTTGAGCTTTAGGTCGATGAAGGCGAGACCGCGGCCCTTGCCGCCGAGGGAGCCGGTGCCTATGCGGTTGAAGAAGGAGAACTCGTCGAAACGGTCGCGCTGGAATTCCGCAATGGTTCCCCGCCCTTCCTGGATGCGGAACTCCTTTATCGCGTTGATGATGAACTCCTTGCTCGCCGAGATATTCTTGAAATCGGAGAGCTGTTTCGGCCGCAGGTAGTCTGCTAAAGTAAAGAGGGCGCGGGCTTTAAGCCATTTAGAAAAATCGTTCTTCGTTACGTGAAATTTATAGGAATCGTCCGGGACCTCGGGCAGACGATGCTGGAGGTCCCACAGATTGTTGGCCCTCATGATGGGAGAGAGGGTCTTGGGATCTAGAAAGACGAAATCACCAAAGCCGAAATTACTCCGTATGTACTCCCGCAGCTCCTTCAGCAGACCCTTGGAGTTTTTATGAATAAAGTGTGCCTTGTGTTCTTCGGCATCCGAACGGTGCTCTTCCTTGCTCGATTGGAGGAGGATCGGCAGTTCGCCGTTCTCACTCCGGATGTGCCGGCAGAGCTTCACTCCCGCCTGTTTATCCAGTTTGCCTCCCTTTTCATAGGCAACGTCGGAAATCACGCCGAGGAGGTTATTCTTATAGGTTTCGAAAAAGCGGACGGCCTCCTCGTAGGTTCTGGCGAGGAGGATTTTCGGGCGCCCCCGCATTCGCATCGTCTGCTGCCATTCGTTCAAACCCTCGGTCATCAGACAGCGGGCCTGTTGGAAGAGGGTGCGGTAGATCATCGGCAGATAGCTCGAGTAGTAGCGGACCGAATTTTCCACGAGGATGATCGTCTGTACCCCTATCGTATTTACGTCATAGGCCACGTTCATCCTGTCCTCGATGAGCTTGACCATGGCGAGAAGGGTGTTGGGATTGCCCTGCCAGGCAAAGACATAATCAATCGAGCTCAGATCCGTGTTATGCAGCTTGATCATCGTCTCCCGGGTGGAGATGGGTGTCAGGACGATTATCGGTTTCGAGGGGTAGTTGAGCTTGATCCTCTGGGCGAGTTCGATGGCGTTGAGGTCGCCGATATTGAGCATGGTGATGATGAGGTCGAAGGAGCGCTTTTCCAGCTGGGCGAAGGCTTCGCGGGCTGTGGAGACCTGAGTGAATTTGGGCGGGTAGCGGAGATTGAGGGTGACGTACTCTTGGAAGAGCATCTCGTCTATTCTGCCGTCTTCCTCGAGCATGAACTTGTCGTAGTCGCTGCAGACGAGGAGGATGTCGCCCACCCGGTTTGCCATGAGCTGCTTGAAGGGGGTTTCTTTGAAGAAATAGCTTTCCGTCGTGTTATAGTGATACTCGTCCATTCTCTAAGTATACCACAAAGCGTGGGTACAGCGAAAGCAGGAGGTTCAGCAATTCTGCAGGAGGTTCTACCGTGCGGATGATAGGCAATCGGGACCGTCTCTGCGGGGG
>CAZQNO010000042.1:0-3063 GCA_964594775.1 uncultured Spirochaetaceae bacterium | reverse complement strand
CTGCAGGAGGTTCTACCGTGCGGATGATAGGCAATCGGGACCGTCTCTGCGGGGGGTCCCGCCCTCAGTATGTGGAATTGAGCATGAGCTAAAAATTGATAGAAAAATTGAGAAATAGAGTTTAAAATTAAAAATTAATTACGGCAAAACAAAATATTTAGCAGATTTTTTGTAAAAAGCTTGACCGTTTGCTCAAAGAGAGATAGAGTAGCGGCAACGGAGGAATACTATGTACAATTTAGATGAATTTATGGCGGAACTCGAAAAAAAGAATCCTTCCGAGCCCGAGTTTATTCAGGCCGTTCGGGAGGTCACTGAATCAATTATAGCGGTAATTAATGAGAACCCGGCCTATCTCAACGCGAAGATCCTCGAGAGAATCACCGAGCCGGACAGGGTCATTCAGTTCAAGGTGGAGTGGGAAGATGACAATGGTCAGGTCAAGGTCAACCGCGGCTATCGGGTGCAGTTCAACAATGCCCTCGGTCCTTACAAGGGCGGGCTCCGGTTTCACCCCAGTGTAACCCTCGGGGGGCTCAAGTTCCTCGGTTTCGAGCAGACCTTCAAGAATAGTCTCACCACCCTGCCCATGGGGGGCGGAAAGGGCGGATCGGATTTCAATCCCAAGGGGAAGTCGGATAACGAGATCCTCCGTTTTTGCCGGTCCTTTATGACGGAGCTTCATCGGCATATTGGACCCGCCACCGACGTACCCGCCGGCGACATAGGCGTGGGAGGACGGGAGATCGGCTTTCTCTACGGGCAGTATAAGCGCCTGCAGGTGGAGAATACCGGAGTTCTCACCGGAAAAGGCCGAGGATGGGGCGGTTCGCTGATCAGGCCGGAAGCAACCGGCTACGGTTCGATGTACTTCCTCAAACACATGCTAAAAGCGCACGGCGAATCGATGGAGGGTAAGCGTCTCTCCGTTTCCGGCTTCGGCAACGTGGCCTGGGGGGTTTGTATCAAGGCCGCCGAGCTCGGCGGTAAGGTTGTGACGATTTCCGGTCCCGACGGCTATATCATAGACGAGGACGGGGTAAACACCCAGGAAAAGTGGGACTATCTCCTCGATTTGCGGGCGAGCAACAACGATGTCGTTGCCCCCTACGCGGAGAAGTTCGGCGCCACGTTCATTGCGAACGAGCGTCCTTGGAGCGTAAAGGTCGACATCGCCGTGCCCTGTGCCATCCAGAACGAATTGAACGGAGAGGACGCGCAGAAGCTCATTGAGGGCGGAGTAAAATTTGTGCTTGAGACCTCGAACATGGGCTGCACCGCCGACGCGGTTGAGAAGTTCCACGAGGCAAAAATTCCCTTCGCTCCGGGAAAGGCGGCCAATGCCGGCGGAGTCGCCGTTTCCGGCCTCGAGATGTCCCAGAACTCGATGAAGCTTTCCTGGACGGCCGAAGAGGTAGATGAGAAACTGCAGCAGATTATGGGAAATATCCATGAGGCCTGTGTGCGCGAGGGCCGCGAGGAAAAGGACTACATCAATTACGCCCGCGGCGCCAACATCGCCGGTTTCAAAAAAGTCGCCGATGCGATGCTCGACATGGGCTATTAGTTTGTAGTCTGAGCGCGGCTCACCGGCGGCGGACCGCCGATATCGTATACACAGAGGAAAGCCCCGGAGAAGAGAACACTTTCCCCGGGGCTCTTTTTATTTCTTGAAGATTAGTAATTCACGAATACACCATGTCGCGGATCGTGCCGCAGTTGAGCCTTGCCGCCTGCTTCTTCATAAGGGCGGTATCGATTTCTTCGACGGCATTCTCTCCGAAGAGGCCCAGATGGTGCATCGTTTCGGCGTTCAGGACCGCCGCACCGGCGGCGCCGCGGATCGTATTGTGTCCCAATACCACCATCCGGTAATCGAGAACGTTGCAGGGGCGCAGGCGGCCGATTATGGTTGCCATGCCGTTTTCCCGCAGCGCGTCTCTTGCCGGCTGGGGACGGTTGGGTTCGTCCATCAGAAGAATGGGATGTTCCGGTGCCGAGGGCAGTGCGAGTTCCTGGGGAATGCCGCGAAAGCCGCTCAGTACGCTTTTTAGTTCTTCGATGGAGGCCTTGTTTTGGAGGGAGAAGGAGACGGTTTCGGTGTGGCCGTCGATCACCGGCACGCGGGTACACTGAGCGCTTACGGCGAAACGGGCCTCATCGATCCTGCCGTCGACCATGGTGCCGAGGATCTTCTGAGCTTCCGTTTCCATTTTCTCCTCTTCTCCGCCGATATAGGGAATCACGTTTCCGACGATATCGTAGGAGGGTACCCCGGGATATCCGGCGCCGGATATGGCTTGCAGGGTGGATACCTGTACCGCCTTTACCCCGAAGGTCTCTTCTAAGGGTGCGAGGGCCATTGCCAAAAACATGGTAGAGCAGTTTGAATTGGTCACGACGGCACCCTTCCACGGCTGATTCGCGATAAGACTCAGGTGGTCGGGATTGATTTCCGGGATCACCAGCGGGACCTGCGGGTCCATCCGGTAGCTCGAGGCGTTGCTGATTATCACATGGCCCCGTTCGGCATAGATGCGCTCCGCATCTTTTGCCACGGATGAATCGAGGCCGGAAAAAAGGAGTGGACTTTCCAAGAAGTCTTCGATGCCGCGTATCTGCATATCGGCGATCCGCGGAGGTATCGGAGTATCTTGTTTCCACGCGCAGGCTTCCCGGTAGGCCTTGCCCTGTGAACGTTCCGAGGCAACGAGTTCGGCAACTTCAAAGTAGGGATGGCCGTCTAATAGGGTGATAAATTTCTGTCCCACAGTTCCCGTTGCTCCTAATACTGCGACGTGTAATTTTTCTTTCATGCCGTACCTCCGGGCTAGTATGTTATTATAATAACAAAATGTTATTATATGTTCTTAAAGTTAAAGCTTTTCCTCTTGTGTGTCAATAGTTTAGACAGAAAAATAGCGTAAAAGGAGAAAAAAGTATAGGGCTTTCGTATGACCCCCAGCATTTTCCGCTTCACTGCTTCAGTGGGATGCGGGGTCTTAAAACATTCATAGTGGTTCAAATCATGCGGGATAGGCAATAGATACTCGCTGAGAGCGA
>CAZQNO010000041.1:0-24426 GCA_964594775.1 uncultured Spirochaetaceae bacterium | reverse complement strand
GAGGGGTATCGATCCTCCTGCTTCAGCTTCCCACATCTTTTGAACCACTATTTAAATGATGTGCGAAGTCTCGTTGAAGTCGGTGAATATGAGGACGCCGAAGATGCACTAGACACATTTATGAATTTTCATCATGCGGAAAGAGTAAGCGAAGACCTTCGTGCGATGATCAATGAGGGGATCGCAAAGCACGCTTATGAGCGTTCGCAGAACCTTCTTGCCGCCTATCTCTTTGACGATGCGTTGATAGAGATCAACAAGGCAATAGCCTATATGCCGGAACACACACTTTACCTCAAATTCGTAGAGGAAATCGAAAAAGAGCGGGCTCAATTCGATGAGAAAGAGCAGACGGAACTCATATCAACTCTTAAGGAATTGGTTGACGATAAACGCTACGGTGCGGCGGGCTCCCTCATCGAGGTAATGTACTCCCGCGGTTTCGACTCCTTTGAGCTGCAGGAGCTGCAGAACAGGGTTCGCCGCGGAGTGCGCGAGAAGGAACATTTTCAATCCGCCCAAAAGGCCCTTTGGGAACGAGATTACATCCAGGCTCGGATAGAGGTAAGGGAGGCTATTCGGATAAATCCCAAAGAGCCGAAATACCACGAGTTTCTCGACGAGCTGAATGAGGAAGAGGCAAAATACAGAGAGAGCCAGAGGGTGTGGCATGAGTACCGATCCGAATTCAAAAACATCGACAAGGTTTTTCTCTTCAACGTAAAAAAACCGCTTCAAGACGGGTATAACGCGGCGCTGCTGTTCAATAGACTCTCCTTCCGTGACAAGGAAACGGTAGATGAAAAGAAGCGTTGGCTCAACGGTCTCGAGGGAGGCTATACATGGCACCGCCTTCTTCCCTACGATCTCGATCTCAGCTCTCTTGCAACCTATTATGCCTTCAAGACCGGTGCCAGACTCTCCTATGGACACGAGGAGCGTATCGGCTCGGAGGATGTCAACGGTTTTCGTTCGGTTTCTCAAGAGCGCCTGTTGTACGGCGAAGTATTCGGTGCCGCCGGTGTGGAACTGAGCTTCTTGAGTTATCTATTAGGCCTCTACAGTGAGCTCAATACCGGCGGCTTCTATTCGGGTAATTATTACAGAAATCCCGGGAGCAATACCGAAACGATGAAGAGCTCCGGGTACTATGTGTTCGGCGGAGGCTTGTCATGCGTTCTCGGCTGGTTACCCTCTAAAAATACCAACATTTCTCTTAGCTATAGATATTCCTGGAATCTCTTTCTTCCGCAGGAGAATATCGAGAAAATTCGTTTTTCAAGTATTAGTATAGATTTCGGTTGGACGCGCTGATGAACAGGGGCTTTCCGGTATATTTCTTACTTCTCGTCATTGTGCTTTTTTCATTTCCTCCGGAAGTAAGGGGGCAAAGCGACGTCACCGAGGTACAAAACCTTCGCCTCGGCATGCTTCCCTTTAGAGCAGCGGGAGATATAGGTCTTACGGAGACGAAAATAATCAGTCAGATTATGCTGAATCAGCTGAGCGAATACCAATCATTCAATCTTGTCGAGGTGCAAAACAAAGAACTACAAAGGGAGACATCCTTTCAGCTTTCAGGGCTCGTAAACGAAGAGGAAATGGTGGAACTCGGACAACGCCTCGAATTGACCTTTCTCATTACGGGAAATGTCGAAGGGAAGGGAAAGAATGTGAAGCTCACCCTACAGGTCACCGAGATCGAGAACGGAAGAGTGGTATACGGGAAGATCTCCGAGTTTTCAAAAGAGGAGATAGAAAAGGGGCTGAGAATATTCGTCAATGAACTGGCTGCCGACCTGGAAAAACTCGCCCTCGGCAACAGTTTAGACGAGATAGAGACCTATATTACACTGCATATGTGGGATAAGGCCTATGCAGGGATCAAGGAGTATCGCGCTGTGTATGGAGATACTCCCCGTCTGCAATCGATCCGGAAAAAACTGTTTAGCGCCCTTGCCGATGAAACCCGGGACCGAATTCTTCACCTGCAGGAGTATACCGGAGCAAATGAATGGATAGATCTCGTTCCCCTTCTGCTGGCCTACAGCGATGCATCCCCGGACCTTGAGCCGTTTTTGCTGGACCTGTACGACACATATCAAGAGAAGCTCTTCGAAGAGTGGGAAGAAAAGAAAGAGCTGATTGAGGATCAGATCGAAGCCGGTCAATTGGACAGGGCTGAATCGGAACTCAAAGAAGCGCGAAGGGAGTATCCCTATAATGAAGGCTTTGCCGAACTGCAGACCCAAATCGACAGGCAGAGGGCCGCCCTCCATGTACAGAGGGCGCACATATTCAAGCGTTCAGGGAATTATACGCAGGCCGCATTCTATGTTGAAAAGGCTCTGACACTGGTTCCCGATTCCGCTGAATACGTTCAGCTTCTCGTGGAAGTGGAAACATTAAAGGAGAGGCGGGAAGAACGAAAACGGACCGTCGCATCCCAGAAGGCGCGATGGGCTCCGACACGGAGAAATACTCATCATCTCGAGGCCTCTCTGTCGATGAGCTTCTACACGGATAAGCTCAGTCAAATGTATGTCGACGGCGCATACCCCGCGGCAGAGTTGGCATATTTGAAGTATTCTCCCATCGCCCCTCCTCTCTATCGGTATATGCACGCGGGAGCAGGACTCACTTGGGGAGAGGAACGGATATCCGGGAGCGCGGGAAGTGTGCAGAACAACTTTTTGCATCCCGAAATTCACGGCGGTATAGGGGCGGCTTTGCGGTTTACCCGCTTCGAATTCGCGGTGGATGCTCGGCTCGCCCTCGGCGTACTGCACAGAAAGCTCGATTTCGATGAACTCGACCCTTCCCAAAGCGGAAAGCAAATCGATATTACCGGATCCACGGGCCTTCGCGGGCTCGCCCGCTATAGTTTTAATAATCACTTCGAAGCGGGAATTTGTTTCGGCACTTCACCGGTCTACGTTTTGGGCGAGGGCAGCCTGCAGCGGTTCTCCGTCGGCCTGGCGGCGGGCTGGACCTTCTGAGTTTAGTAATCGCCGGTATTCAGCTCCTCCCGTGGCCGTGCCGACCGGCCAAGCGCAGGTCGATGAAGAGGCCGTAGAGGCAGGGAATGAAGAGCAGGGCGGTGAGGGTGGAAAAGACCAGGCCGAAGACGATGGTGCTTGCCATCGGTCCCCAGACCACCGAGCGGCCTCCTATCCCGATGGCCGTCGGCAGGAGCCCGCCGATGGTGGTAAGGGAGGTGAGGATGATCGGACGCAGCCGCATCTCCGCCGCCTCGAGGACGGCGTCGCTCACCCGGTAATTCTTTTCCCTCAGTTCGTTGATAAAACTCACCAGGACGATCGAGTCGTTTACGGCGATACCCGCCAGGGCCACCCCGGCGTAGAGGACCGTGGTGGAGAAAGGGGTCCCCGAGAGTACCAGATAGAGGATTATACCGGTAAAGGCGAAGGGAACGGAGAAGAGGATGAGAAATGGCTGGCTGTAGGACTTGAACTGGGCGCCGAGGATCAGATAGATGAGGAAGACCCCGATGAGGAAGATGCGCAGGATCTGCACCAAGAGCCTGCCGAATTCGGCGAACTCCCCGCCTACTATAAGCCGCACACCGGGGTAGGCCGCCGAGAGCTCCTCATTAAAAAAGGACTCGGTCTCGCCGTTTATCCGGCGGACCCGGTCCTCCGAGTAGGCCTCGGCCTCTATGGTAACCTCCCGGGTGCCGTCGATGCGGGTGATTCCCGCCACGCCGGTGCTCTGTTCGACTGTCGCCACCGAACCGAAGGGGACCTGCCCTCCCGATCGGGCGGGGATCTTTATCTGCCTCAAACTGGCCGCGGAGTCGATGTTACCCTCGGCAAAGCGCACCACCACGTCGATTTCTTCATTCTCCCTGAAGATCGTGGTGGCCGTTACCCCGTCGAAGGAGGAGCGGATGTAGCTGCCTACCGTGCGGGTGTCCAAGCCGTAGCGTGCCGCCCGGGCCTCGTCGACCCGGATACGCAGCTCCGGGGTGCCTCCTTCGACCGTATCGGTGATATTGTAGAGCTCCGGGTAGTCGTCGAGGCGCTCTCGGATCCGTGTAGAGGCGGCAATGAGGCCGTCGTAGTCGTCACCCCGGATGCGGTAGGAAATAGGCGGGTCGGTGGGAGGCCCGTTGGTGGCCTTGCGGTAGCGGACCGTCTCGGCCCCGGGAATACCGCCGCAGAGCTCTTCGGCTTCCCGCATGATAGCGGTAACCGGACGGACCCTTCCCCGGCTCTTCTCCTCTAAGTCTACGATGATTTCTGCGAGACTGTTCTGCGTGCTGCCGCCGCTTCCCCCGCCGGAATAGCCGATGGAGCTGCTGATGCCCGTCACCTCTCCGTTGCCAAGCAGGGGAATGAGTCGGTCTTCGAAGGCGCGGACGATCCTGTCCGTCTCCTCTCGGGGGCTTCCCGGCGGCATTTCGATTTCGATGTAAAAGAGGGAGAAGTCTTCGGCGTTGAAGAGATCCTGACGGACCGTCGTTATAAGCGAGCAGGTGCCGAACAGAAAGACCACCATGCCGAGGACGGCGATTTTCCGGTGTGCATAGAGCTTCTCGAGTAGGGTCCGGTAGCGGGCCTTGAAGGACTCGAAGAGGCGGCTCGTCTTAGTCTTTGCCTTTCCCGACCAGTCGGCGAAGTGGACGGGCAGAAAGACGAAGGCCTCGAAGGTGGAGGCGATGAGGGCCACCGAAACGGTGAGGGGAATGATGCGAAGGAAACGCCCGATGGTTCCGGGAAGAATCATCAGAGGAAGAAAGGCGGCGACGGTGGTAGCCGTGGCGGCGAAAACCGGAATGACGACCTGATCGGTACCGTTGATGGCGGCGTCGATCCGGCTTGCTCCCTCGTTGTAGAGACGGTAGCTGTTCTCGATGATGACAATGGCGTGGTCGACGACAAGACCGAGAACGAGGACAAGGCCGAAGAGCGTGTTGGTGTTGAGGCTTTCGCCGAGGTAATCGAGGAGGAGGAAGGTCAGGGCAAAGGTAACGGGAATACCGGCGGCGGTGATGAGGGCGTTGCGGAAACCGATAAAGAGGAAGAGGATCGCCAGAAGCAGGAGAAAGCCGACGACAAAATTGGACAGGAGGGTATTGATGCTGTCGCGGATCTGCACCGTCGAATCGTTGAAGATCGTCACGCTCATTCCCTCGGGCAGCTCGGCTTCGAAGCGCTGCACCGCCTCCTTGACGCCGCCGGTGACGGCCAGGCTGTCTCCGCGGGGAACCTTCGCTACTTTCAGGTTGACCGAAGGCTCCCCGTTGAAGCGCGCCCGGGCGCTCTCCTCTTCGTAGACCTCCCGTATGCGGGCCAAGTCTTCCACCTGCACCATTGCGCTGGGGCTGCCTGCGCGGGCCGTGCGGACGATGACCTTGCCTATCTCTTCCGTCTCTTCTAGTGCTCCAACGGTGCGCAGGAGGTACTCTCGGGAGGGAGTAACTAATGTGCCTCCGGGGACCGTGATGTTGCGGCTGCTCAACGCCTCTACGATCTCTGTGACCGAGATACCGAGGGCCTCGAGTTTGTCGCTGTCCGCCTCCACGCGGATGATGCGGTCCAAGGCGCCGACGGCCTCCACTGTTGAGACGTCGCGCACGTCCAAAAGAGACTCCTCCAGCTCCTTTGCCTTCTCGTTGAGGGTTTCGAAGTCGACCTCGCCGGAGAGGATGATCTCGATTACGGGGAGGAAGTCGGCGGCGGAGAAGTCGTCGATGTTTGCCTTTAGGCTTCCTTCGGGAAGGTCGACCTTGGAGACGCGGGTCTGCACCTCCTGATAGAGCCGCTCGAACTTTTCGTTGCCGATGCCGTCGTCGAATTCGACCCTCACCAGGGAGAAGCCCTCCCGGGAGACGGACTGGATCCGCTTGAGGCTGTCGATTCCCTCCATCTCACGCTCGATTTTTACCGTGACCGTCTTCTCCACATCTTCGGCGGCGACCCCGGGATAGGGGACCGATATGTTGACCCAGAAGAAGGGGACCTCGGCGAACTGCTCCTTCGGCAGTCTGGTGATGCTGAAGATTCCCAGAACCAGGAGGGTGAGCATGAGGATGTTGATGAGGACCGGGTTTCGAACGGAAAAGGACCCTATGCTCATTCGCGTGTCCCGCTTTCTCCCACTACCGTGACCCGTACAGAATCGCCGTCGGAGAGCCCGCTAATCCCGCTTATCACGACCGCATCCCCTTCAGCGAGTCCCGAGAGGACTTCAACTCGATTTCCCACACGGCGGCCGAGGGCGAGCTTCCGTTGGACCACGGTGCCCTGCGCTTCAACAACGAAGGCCACGGTTCTGCCGCCCCGGGAGGCGACGGCGGCGGCGGGAAGAATGAGGATCTCTTCGGTCTGCCGGGGTCTTACTACAGCCCGGGCGGACATGCCGGATTTTATGCGTGTGCCGCAGTCGTTTTTCCATTCCAGGACCACGGGATAACTGCCGGTGGCGGGATCGCTGCCCGCGGCAACGGCGACGACACGGGCCTCGAAGACGCGCTCTTCACAGGCGGCGGGAACGACGACTTCCGCCTCGCTTCCCGTCTCTATCAGGCCTATGGTCGATTCTCCCACGGCGATTTTCAGCCTGAGAGAGGAGAGATCGACGATCCGGGCCACCGGATTGCCGGGTGAGAGGTAGTTTCCCGCGGAGATGCCCGGGTATTTTTCGGCGACGTAACCGGAGATCGGCGAGGCGATAGAGCAGTCCTCGTAGGCCTTCTTTGCCTGCCGGTAGCGTGCCTCGGCTCCTCGGAGGGCGCTGCGCGAGCGCAGCACTTCGGCGCGGGAAACTCCTCCCCGTTCGACGAGCTGCTCCTTGCTCTGCAGGTCGATGCGGGCGGTTTCCAGGTCCTGCTCCGCCTGCTGCATGCCGAGGAAGGCTATCTCGTCGTCCACCTGGACGAGGGTCTCAGTCGGCGCTACTTCCCGGCCCAGTTCGAAGGAGACCTCTTCGATGATACCGCCGGTTTCGGCGACGATGGTCGCCTCTTCGATGCCCGAAATCGTACCCGATGCTTCTATGGTCTCTATGAGGCGGCCGCGGCTTATGCGAAGCGCTTCGACCGCCGGCGCAGGCCTGTCGGATACGCTTGTCCCCTCACCTTCGGGACGTGAACAGGCGCTGAAGAGAAAAATGAGGAAAAACAGGAGCACGGCCGCGAGGAGCCACGCTTTTAATTTCATACGAGGCCTCCCTTCGTCTTTCCCGTTCAGTATAAGCCGGACGGCCGATAAAAGCAAATCTTCCGCACTTGCGGAAGGAGCTTTGTCGTTATATGCTGAAGGCATGTGGGAAGATCTGCGCGTAACCGCCGACATGGTAAGCCTGGGAGACATGCAGCACACCGGTGAGCCGAAACGGGTGCGCATCGCCGGCAACGGCGAACGGGGAAGTTCGTACTCCGGCCTCTACGGCTGCGCCTTCGACCGCGGTAAAGAGGGCCGCGGTTCCTTTCAGAATGCCTATTTCCACTGTCAGCTTCCCCACAGTTATCTGGAGGGGACGGCCATCGAACCCCATGCCCACGTACGCTTTCTTCCCGGCGGCGAGGCGGAGGCGGGACAGAAGCTTCTGCTGGAACTGGAGTATCTCTGGGTCAATGTAGACGAAGCGGCCCCGGCCGAAAGCAGCATCGTTCCCATAAACTATGAAGTTACGGAGCAAGATTTGGCGGGGGGAAACGTCGTCGTTTCCTTCGGCTTCCTCGAAAAGGCCGACGCGAAGATAAGCGCCATGCTCAGCTGTCGCTTCTCGCGGATTACCTTCGAGAGGGGCTGGACGGATTTTTGGAGTCCACGGGGCCTGGAAAACGACAGCTTTTTCGGACAGATGGTGCTCCTGGAATTCGATTTTCACTTTCAGACCGACGGGCCGGGAAGCCGCGAACTCTACGTCAAATGATCTGGAATATTATCGCTACCGCGGGCGGGACGCTTCTTGTTGTCGCCGGACTCATCGGCTGCATTGTACCGATAATTCCCGGGCCCCCCGTGGCCTACCTTTCACTGATTCTAATTTCTCTGGCCGGTTCATGGGGAATTTATGCCCCCTGGGTCCTCATTCTCCTCGGACTCTTGTCCGTCGTTGCAGCGGTTTCCGATTCCCTTCTGCCTGCCGCCGCTTCTAAGCGGGCCGGCGCGGGTAAGGCCGGCATATGGGGCAGCATCATCGGCATGCTCGTGGGGACGCTCTTTTTCCCTCCCTTCGGCACCTTTATCGGGGCCTTTATCGGCGCGCTGGCGGGAGAATTCCTGACGATGCGGGAAGGTTCCCGGCCCCTCAAGGCGGCCCTGGGTGTCTTTACCGGAACGATGGCGGCAGCGGTGATCAAACTGGCCGTAAGCGGCAGCGTGGCGGTGGTCTTCGTCCGCGGGGCGGTCCGTCTTTTCGCGGGCGCGTAAAAATACCCAAGCTTCGCACCACTACCTATAAGGTACCGGCCCTGCGGCCTCCGATGTAGGTCAATGCGAAGAAGTTCACCAGGAAGTGAAGCAGCACGGCCGACCAGATGTCTCCTCCCAAAATCTTCAATGCTCCCAGGGCCAAGCCCATGAGAAAGGCGTAAAAGGGCCAGAGAAGGAGCTCCCGCCGCACCGGAAAGTGGCTGAGCGCGAAGAGGATGCTCGCCGGAAGAAGGCCGAAACTGGCCTGCGCCGCCCCGCGAAAGAGGAACTCCTCACCGAGAGCGCTGGCGGCGGCCAGAACGAATGCTTCCTGCGGTCCGATACCTCGAAAGATCTCGCCCACCGTGCGGAAGAAGGGTCTGGTCGCCGGAATCAGGCGGGGACCGTACAGATCGAAGATGATGTTCAGAAGGAAGACGGAGAGCAGCAGGAGCAGCTCCCCGCCGCCTCGAATTCCCGTCTCTCTAAGGGCCCAGATGGGGCCCAGCCCGGCAATCCGTGCCCACAGCAGAGCCGCACCAAAAAAGACGGCGTAGAACGGCAGCGCCGCGGATAGGAGTTTTCTGCGCATTTCTTTCCGATTGTTCCCTTGCATGCTCGTCCCAACGGTTTTACACTATAGGGTGGATTGCTGAAAAAGGAAAGGAGGCGGTATGACAACGCAGGAAGTAATAATACTCCATGCCGAAGCCTTCGGCTGGGTCGACGTGCGAAATCTGCAGAAATATCTCGAGGACAAGTGCTGTACGGACTGCTGGCTCTTTCTAAAAAAAGCCCCCGTGGGGAGGGTGCAGAAGACAGTTGACGAGGATACCCGCATTCAGATGAGGGTTACCGACGACTCGAAAAAGAGCGCCAAGGCCTACTACAAGGAACTCTCGGAAAAAGAGATCAAGGTGCAGATGATGGCCCTGGAAAAGGTATCGGACCGGTCGATGAACCGGGGCGGCTGCTGAGATTGCAGCGGGTACCCGGACGGCGCGCTACCGGACTGGGCTAAAGAGGCCGGCAGGCTAATACGCGTGGGAGCGGCCGTCCGCCGGCAGTTCCTTGGCCTTCTGGTGGAGAAGGTTCACCGCCTGAAACCACATGTAGGCCGATGCCCGCAAGCTGATAAAATCGAGTCTGTAGAGATTATTTGCGTGATAGAACTCCATCTTCTCCTTGTCCTGAACATTCTCTCCGTGGATTTCGTCGATGGGGAAGAACTTCTCCTTTCCCACCGTCGTATGAAAGGTGATCCCCGAGGACGAGAAGTAGGCCCGGCCCGTGTTCAAGCGTTTTAAGGGTTCGGCCCGGTAGCCCTTCCAGAGGATAGCCGGTCCCTCCTCGAAGAGGGGAGTGTCGGGGGCCGTGTTGGTGAGATAGGAGAAGAAGTAGTCTATCTGCCAGTCGTTCCACTCCGGGACCGAAGAGAAAACGAGGGGCCCGCTTAGGGGCTCCAGCTTGCCGTAGGCGTTATAGCGGAATCCGTAAGCGCAGATGCGGCATTCGGCGGTGTCTCGATGGGAGCTAAACGAAGCGATGCTCTTGCATTTTGGGCATACGAAGAGTACCCGCTCGATATATTCGGCCGGACGCTTACCGACAAAGGCTATCTCCTCTCTCTCGTTCCACTCATTGTCGTCGTGGGTGAGACGTTCCTCTAAGAGACTGCGGCACTCGTCCCAGGTGAGTGTTTTCAGTTCTTCCGAGCTGAAGAGCATGCGATATTCCATTTCTACATGGCCTTTACGCAGTCCCCGCCCCCACCTCGGTTTTGAGAGATAGCCGCCCTTTACGACGACTCCTACAACGGGGAGCTTGAGCTTATGGACCAGCCGGCTCACCGTCGGCACATGGCGCAGGGGCTTTCCGTCCCATGTGCGCCGGCCTTCGGGGAAAATTCCTATGACTCCGTTTGCCTTGATGATCCGGAGGATGTTTGCCACCGTGGAGGTGTCGGTCATGAACTTGCTCGTGGGGATGGACCCGAAGAGCTTCATGAGGAGGTAGAAGAGTTTCGTACGGAAGATGTTGTCCGAGGCGACGTACTGCGGGTTCTGCCGGAGGTATATCCCGAGAAAGAAGGGGTCCCAAAAGTTCACATGGTTTCCCAGCAGGATATAGGGAGGTGTGAGGCTTTCGATCCCCACCTGGTCGTTCATCCTCATGTTGTAGCGGTGCTTGAGGATGAAGTGGATGACGGGGCGAATAAAAATCATAAAGAGCGGGTTCGGCTTGATGGTTTTTTTCTTATGCTTCTTTCTCATGGTTGACCCCTATAGTACCGATTTCATTAAGCCTCCGTCCAGGACGAAGGAGTGCCCCGTGGTATAGCCGGCGGCATCGGAGAGAAGAAAGGCGGCGGCCTTTCCGAATTCCATCGGGTCCCCGTAACGAACCAGGGGGACTCGGCGTTTTCTTGTCTTCTTTACTTCCTCCAGGGGAATCCCGCTGCGTTCTGCTTCCCCCTCGTCCAGCTTCTTCAACCTGTCGGTAGCGAAGAAGCCGGGTATCAGGTTGTTGACCCGGATCCCGTAGGGGGCAAACTCCTTGGAGACCGACTTGACCAGCCCCAGTACTCCGGCCCGTAACACGTTCGAGAGAATGAGATTGGCCACCGGTTCCCGTACCGAAATCGAAGTGACGGTGAGCATGGCGCCTTTCCGTTTTTTTAGCGGTTCCAGGCAGCCGCGCATGAGGCGGACCGCCGAGAGGAGGGTCAGTTCGAAGGCTTCTTGCCATTGAGCGTCGGTAAAATCTTCGAAAACTCCGGGGGGAGGACCTCCCGCGTTTATCACCACTCCGTCAATACTGCCGAAGTCTCGGAGGCTCTCTTGCACCCAGCGGGAGATGGACCCGCCGTCCCTCATGTCAAGTACGTAGCCCTTGGCCTCGGCTCCCGTCTCTGCGCGTATCGTCTCGGCGGCCGAGAGTATCGGCTCCTCCGTTCTGCTTCCAATAGAAACCCGTGCACCCTCCTCGGCGAGAGTATGGGCGATTCCGTATCCCAGGCCCCTGCTCGCGGCGGCCACAAGAAAGGTTTTTCCGGCCAAATCGAGATCCATGGCGGCGTGCCTCCTCGAAAAAAGTATAGTGAAAAAACGGCCGATATGATAGTTTTACCGTAAATGGATGAAGTATTAAACCTGGCAAAGACGGACATCATCTACCTTCTCGTCGTTACGGGCGCGGCGCTGCTGCTGGGTTTAACCCTTCCCTGGCTGATCCGCCGCTACGAGAGCAGCAGAAAGGACCGGCTCTCCGGCGTAAACAGGTTTACCCCCATCCGTACCCGCTCCCCCGTCAAGGAGCAGCAGGAGGAGGCAAGAAGCAACGCATTCGAGAGCATCGGAGGAAGGTTTTCCATTATAAAAAAGATCGCTTTGGTGCTCATCTTCTTTCTATGGGCCCTTGCGGTCAGTTTCCCCTTTTTAGGGCTCATACCCCGAACGGTAATCTCTATCCTCATTTCCATTACCGGTGTGGTCGTCGGTATCGCCGCCCGCCCCTTTATAGAGAACAGCATCGCCGGCGTCATCATCTCTTTTTCAAAACTCTTCCGTATCGGCGACACCGTAGAAATCGATTCCTATTACGGGTCGGTGGAGGATATCACCATTACCCACTCGGTGATCAAGCTCTGGGATTGGCGGCGCTACGTGATTCCCAACAGTAAGATGCTGCAGAAAGAGGTCGTCAACTACTCCCTCGAGAACAAGTATATCTGGGCCTATGTGGAGTTCTGGGTCTCCTGGGAGGCGGACCTCTCGAAGGTGGAGTACATCGCCCTGTCGGCGGCCCGCAGCAATATGCTCGATAAGACCTACGAACAGCCCCGCTTCTGGGTAATGGAGATGGCTAAAGATGCCGTTAAGTGCTGGGTTGCCGCCTGGACCGATTCCGCCGCCGATGCGTGGATTTTTCGTTCCCGTACCCGCTACGACCTTGTTCACCGGCTCAAGGCGGAGGGGATCCGGCCGCACTTGACCCTCTATGCCCGCAGGGAGTGTGAGGAGACGGATGAAAATGACTGATTTCACCGGCTCCGGGAAAGGCCCCGCAGGCGTTTCGTCTGAACCTTTTCCGGAGTATCCCCGCCGCGTAGAAGCGGTCCTCCTCGAACACATTACGGACCGAAAGCAGCTCTTCGTCTTTCCTTCGGAAGTTGTCGCCGAATCCTGGCGGCTGAGGGTTTTGGAGATCGGTCCGGTGCGGGCGCTGCACAGCGATCGTTTCCTCTCTTGGGACCGCCTGAAGGAGGAAAACTTTTCTCCCTACCGTGACCGGCGGCCGGCTAACCTGCTGTTTCGCCTGCTCTTCTCCTCCGCCCTTCTGGAAGTCGAAGACCACGCCGATTTTCCCTTCCGGGAGCTGGTGAATCCGGCCTACCCGGAGCAGGCTGGACGCTTCTCCCGATGGATCGCGGGCCTTCTTCCCCGCTTAAAAAGGGCGCTGAGCCTCATTGAATCCGGCCCTTCCTCGGTCCCTCCGGATCTCATAGAAGATCTTCGATATCTTTACGCTCAATACCGGCGTTTTCTCGATACACGCGGTCTTTTCGAGCCCTCCTGGCAGGAACCGGATCCGCGGGGCCGGAAGGGAACGGCCCATCTCTTCTTTCCCGAACTCCTGGAAGACTTCGAGGTCTATCGACCTCTTCTCGGTGAAGAAGCGGGCTTTCGGGTGCATCTCATGCGGGAGGAGAGGGGTGAAGAGCCGCTGCAGGGGTCCCGAGAAGGGCCCGCCGGCATTCTGCGTTTCTCCAGCGCAAGAGATGAACTGGACTATCTCCTCGACAGTGTGGCGGCTCTTCTGGAGGAGGGGACGGCCCCGGAGGAGATTCTCATTTCCCTTCCCGCCTATGATTCCTGGAAGCCCTTTCTAGAAGAGGGTGCGGCCCTTCGCGGTATTCCTCTGCAATTTCGCTCCGGAAGCCCCCTCACCGATTTTCCCGTAGGAAGGCTGTTTCGGGCCCTGCAGGAACTCGAAGCCGGCGGTTTTACCCATTCGGCGATAAAAGACTTATTCCTCAATCCCGTCTATCCGTGGCGGCGGCGAAAGATGTGGAGAGATATCGTCTTCTTCGCCATAAAACACTCCTGTCTGAAAAGCTACCGAGAGAAGGAGCGTCTCGTCGACCCCCTAGCACGGAAACTGCGCCGCAACGGTGAGCCGCGGACGGCGGCTTTTTACGAAAGTTTTCTCGCCGACCTCAAGAGCCTATTGCACAGTGGAAGCCTGGAAGACTTAAACGGCCGGATGGTGGGCTTTCTTACCGCCTACTTCGATGATGAACTCTGGGGCCCCGAGCAACGCAGGGTCCTTCAATATGCTCTGCTCCAGCTGCGTGACTTGGCCGAGGCGGAGGAAGGCATAAGCGCCGCCTCCACCGGTAAGGGCTCAGGCGGCAAAGGATCCGCCCCCTATCCCCTCTGGCTTTCGGTTCTCGACCAGCGGGTCTATGTGCCTGCTTCCTCCGGACCCGGTGTACCGGTGTATCGTTATCGGGTCACCGCCGGCGCTTACCCCCGCCGGCACTTTATCCCCGGAGCGGGTCAGATGGAGACCCGCTTCGTCGCCGACAGCCTTGCCTTTCTTCGGGAAGACCGCAGAGAGAGTATCGCCGAAGCTTCTCTCGACCTTTCCGGCCCCTATATCGAGGCGTATCTCCGCTCCGGCGGCCGGGTGCAGATGAGCTGCAGCGACAGGAGTTTTGCCGGTCCCCAGCTTCCGCCGGCGGAGTTTCTCTCTCCCCGGAGTGACCGATTCGGTCCCGTTGTCTTCGCAGAAGGCTTAAAGGAGAGGAAACCGTCCTTTCCTAAACTCTATCCCCTCGAGCGGGAGGCATGGGCGGATGCCGCGGCACCTCCCGCCAGGCTCGTGCCCCTCCAGCGGCGCGGTTTCTTCTCCATGGAAGCGACGGGACTAAGCGAAAAAGGTTCCGATTATTCGGCGATGCCCATCGAATCGGCTCCCCTGAAGGAGGCGGTACTGCTGCCCCTGCTGAGTTCCCGGCGGCTCAAAGTGCAGTTAGAGGAGGAAGCAGCCGCCGCAGCCGCCATTGGCGCCGCCGCTTCCGGCGGAGAAAACGCCGGCCTCGAGGGCCCCTTCTGGTTTTCCCCTCACAGTCTCGATGCCTACCGGACCTGCCCTTTCGCCTTCTACCTCTCCCACGCCCTGGGGATCGAAGAACGGGACTATGAAATACAGATCGAGGATTACCGGCACATCGGCGTCCTCGTTCACACAGTATTCGAGGAGCTCTTTACCCGCATTCGAGAAGAGGACGGCGGCTTCGACCCGCAAAAATGCGCACAATACCGCCGCTATGCCCGCAGGGCCGTCGAAGAGGTGTTCACCGACTATGAACGGAAGGGAAGAGACCTCTTTCCTCCCGAATGGCGGAGGCTGAAGAACTACCTCGAACGGCGCATCGACCTCTTTCTAGAAGTAGAAAGGCGGAACTTTCCCCGCTTCCTCGTTGAAGAGACGGAAGAAAGTCCCCGCCGCCGCATCAACGAGCGCATCGGCTTTTTCGGCAGAATAGACCGGATATCGAGCATCAACGACCGACCGGCGGTGATAGATTACAAAAGCGGCGAGGCTCCGAAAAAGAGCGCCTTCTATTCGCAGGAGGTTCCAGAGCTCACGCAGATGCCGATTTACCTCCTTCTCGCCGAGAAGCCGGGCCGTGGGGAAGCGGCGGCGGTGAGCTACTACAGCCTAAAGGACGGTGCCTACACTCACCTTATCTACGACGGCCCCGGAGAGGAGAAGGGGAAGATGGACACCGATGAGATGCGGGCCTTAGCGGAACGGGTCTGCCGAGAGGCCGAACGGGTCCGCGAGACGATGGAGCGGGGCATCTTTACCGTCGCGAGGCGCTGCGAACCCTGCGATTTCCGGCCGATCTGCCGGGTGAAATACTCGATCCGGGCGCGGGAGAACAAAGCGCGGGATAACAAGGTGAGGGAATAGATGAGCGGAAAACTCGATGATTTTCAGAGAGAAGCGGTAATAACGGAAAAGAGCAGCGTCGTTACCGCCGGGGCCGGTTCGGGGAAGACCACCGTCCTCGCCGAGCGCTTCGTCCACCTCATCGAGGAGGGCCGGGCGGCGGTGAACGGCATCCTCACCCTTACCTTTACCCGAAAAGCCGCGGCGGAGATGTACGAACGCATTTACCGGCTCCTCGCCGGCCGCCTCGAGGCCATTGAATCGGTCGAAAGCGGGCCCGAGATCACCGCAGGCACCGTCGGCTTTAAAACACAACAAGAGACCCATCAGAGAGATCGTCTGCGCGAGGCACTCGGTGATTTTGCCTCGGCCCGCATATCCACCATCGACAGCTTCTGTGCCCAGGTGGTAAGGGGCGGCAGCGGCCGCTTCGGCATTCCCGGCGACTTCGTCCAGGACGACCATGCCGTGGCAAAACTCATCGAAGAGACGGCCCTTTCCTTTCTCCTCGAACACATGGATGAGCCGGCACTCTCTGTCTACATCGCCGACCACGGCTTCAGCATCGTTTTAGAGCAGCTCTTCATCCCCATTGCAGTGGATGAGTTTCACCTGGCGGGCAAGAGGGAGTTCGCGCAGGAGTACCGGAGACAGCGGGACCATCTGGAAAAGACCGCCCGGACCGCCGCCTCCTATTTCGAAATGCAGCGACGGGCCGTCCTTGATATCTCGGGCAGGAGCAAGTGGTTCTTCAGGACCAGGGAGAAGCTCACCGCTCTTCCGGATATCGATCTAGAGATGAAGAAGGGCGTGCCCGCCCTCGGAGAAATCTTGAGGGGACTCGTTTTAGACCTGAAGGGTGCTACTTCGAAGAACGAGGAGGACCAGCGGGCAAAGGAAATCGTAAAGGACATGCGGGAGGGGCTGGACCGGTTTCTCTCGGTCATCGACATCCTCACAATGGCGGAATATGAGGGGATGTACCGGCTCCTTGCCGAGTATGAGGAGCTGGTGCGCCGCCGCCGCCGGGCCCAGGGAGTGCTCACCTTTCGCGATGTGGTGGAAATGACCGTCGTGCTGCTGTCGGAAGACCTCGATCTGCGGCGTTACTACAAGCGGACCTTCAGCCACATCATGATCGACGAGTTTCAGGACAACAACGATCTGCAGCGGCGGCTGCTCTATCTCCTCGCCGAGAAAAGCGACAGAGAACATGTCGACGGCGTTCCGCCGGCGGAAGATCTGGAGCCGGGGAAGCTCTTCTTTGTGGGCGACGAGAAGCAGTCGATCTACCGTTTTCGCGGAGCCGACGTCTCGGTCTTTACCGGACTTCAGCGCGAAGTGGCGAGAAACGAGGGGACCGCCCTCTTCCTGCGCTACAACTACCGCAGCCATCCGAGGCTCATCGACTTTTTCAACCGTTTCTTTGCCGGCTTCCTCGCCGACCCCGTCATGCGGGAAGACTTCGAAGCGGCCTATTCTCCCCTCGTCGCCTTTCGGAAGGCAGGCAGACTCAAGGCGCGCACCACGCTCCTGTACAAGCCCTTCGTGAAGGAGCGGAATGAAGAAATGCTCGAGGCCGGCGACGCCGAAGCCTGGCAGGTGGCCAAGACGATCCGGCGAATCGTTCAGGAGGAGAAGCTCCTCGTCTTCGACGGGGGAAAGGAGCGGCCCTGCCGCTTCGAGGATATTGCCGTGCTGATGCGTTCCACCGGAAGACAGCTGCGCTACGAGAGTTTTTTCCGGCGGCTGCAGATTCCCTACACCGTTGAGAGCACCCGTTCCCTCTTCATGGAGGCGCCGGTAAACGACATCTACCTCGCTCTGCAGCTTCTCGTCTATCCCGGCGACGCGGCAGCCTACGCCGGTCTTCTCCGCTCTCCCTTCGTCAACCTGAGCGACGAGACGGCCTTCTCTCTGCTTTGCGGCTTTAGCGCTCCCTTTTCTCATTCCGGCGATGAGGAGGACTTTGCCGCTGATGCGGACCGGAAAAAGTATCTGCGGGCGAAGGAGCTCTTTTCCCGCCTGGAGGAGCTGAAGGGCCGGGAGACGATTCCCGGGCTCATTCGTTTTCTCTGGTATGAATGGGGTTACCGGTACTTCCTGCTCAGCCGCCGCGACTACCACATCTATCTGGAGTTCTACGACAGTCTCACCGCCCTCGCCCGTCTCGCTGAGAAACGGGGGGAAAGTCTCGCCGGCTTTCTCGACTTCCTGCGGCGAAACAGGGGAAAGAACGAGAAGATCGACGAAATCGAACTTCCCCCTTCGGACGAGGGCGGAGTGCAGATCATGACGATCCACCGGGCAAAGGGGCTGGAATTTCCCATCGTCTTCCTCGTGGACATGGGAAGCGTAGGGGGTGCGCGCGGCAGCCGCCTCTACATGAAGGACGAGGAGCTGGGGACGGCACTGATCTGGCGTTTCGCCGAGGCAAAGGCGGCGAAGAGGAAGGACTACTTTTCCGACCGTTTTGAGAAGGCGGAGGCGGCGCGCCGGCTTGCCGAGCTCAAGCGTCTGCTCTACGTGGCCTGCACCCGGGCCAAGGACCACCTCTATCTTTCCGGGATCCACCATCAGAAAAATCGTAATGTGGAGAATCAAGGGGCAGAGGCCCTGCTCAACATTGCCCTTTTCGCCCTTGGATGGAACGGCAATGCCGATGAAATCGATTATGCTTCCCTCGGCATCGACGTGGAGGAGATAGGAGAAATCGAACAGAGCGAGGTGGAACGGGCCGGCGGCGGGAGAAAGAGCGACCCCCTCGGGCGGCTGCGGAAGATCTACGATGAGGCGCCGGAGATTCATCTTCCTCTGCGGAGAATCTTCTTCACTCCCGTCGAGCTCGGCCGCCTGCACTGGGAGCGGACGGCAGCAGAGACGACGGACAGCAACGCTGTCGGGCCGGGGTATGACCCCGAGCCCGCCGAGCAGAGAGAAGGGACCGAGGGACAAAATTTGGGACGGGCCCTTCAAGCCCTTCCGGTGGATGGCTTTCTGGAAGGGGAGGACGAGATCACCGCTTTCGGCAGCTACTGCCACCGTCTCATCGAGGCGAAACTGAAGGGTGAGGAGGTCGGTTCCCTGCCCGCCGAACTGGCCGCCAAGTCCGAAGGTAAGCGGAAGATAATCGAGGAGACAGGAGAAAAGCTGTCCCTGGATTTCCTGGCCACCCCCCTCGGCAGGGAGGCCCGGGAAGCGGACTTCGAAAGCGAGGTCTCCTTCATCCTCCGGGTCGACGACGAAGAAGGCTCCGGGAGTTTCATCCGAGGGCAGATCGATCTTCTCCTGCCGGGTCCGGACCGGGTCCGGGTCATCGACTTCAAAACCGACCGCTTCCTCGATCCGCGGCATCACGAAGGACAGCTGGCGATCTACCGCAGCGCCGCCGCCGAGCTTTACCGTCTTCCCGCCGAGAGCTGCCTCGTCTACCTGCGGGGGATGGAAATTGTAAAGGTGGAGGGAGGGCCGGATCCGCAGCTCCTCTGCCGGGAGCTCGCCGGCGGCTGATCACCGCCACGGAGGTTTGTGCCGGTTCCGGCAGATCCGCCGATATCGTTACTCGCGCCTCCTACAACGGAGACAGGACCCCCCTGCTGCATCGAGAGAAGCGCTTAGAGCCTGAGATCCCGGATGATGGAGGAAATCATGTCGGTATCCTCCTCGGAGATGTCCAGGTGGGTGACCATGCGAATCGCGTTGGGACCGGTGGCGCCGCAGAGCACCCCTCTCTTCTTGAGGGCCGCCGTTATCTGCTGGGCCGGATGGCTCGGGGTGGTGAAGTAGATAATGTTCGTCTCCACACTCACCGGGTCGACGGCGGCCCAGGAAACCTCCGAGAGACGTTCGGCGATTCGTGCGGCATTGCGATGGTCTTCCACAATTCGACCGATATTGTTTTCGAGGGCGTAAATACCGGCGGCGGCGAGGACCCCCGCCTGCCGCATGCCCCCGCCGAGCATCTTCCGTATGCGGCGGGCGTCTTCGATAAACTTGTTCGGACCGCAGAGCAGGGCGCCGACCGGCGCGCCGAGGCCCTTGGAGAGGCAGAAGGTAATGGTGTCGGCGAAGGCGGCAAGGCGTTTTACCGGAACACCCGAAGCGGCGGCGGCGTTGAAAATGCGCGCCCCGTCCATGTGGACCAAGAGATCGTGCTTCTTGGCAAATTCCGACACGGCTCTCAGCTCTTCGGCGCTGTAGAAGGTGCCCCCCTCCTTATTGTGCGTGTTCTCAACCTCTATCATCGTGGTTTTAGGCAGGTAGTAGACGTTCGGTCGAAGGTGCTTTTCCAGCTCCTCCGGTCTAAGAATGCCCCTCTCTCCCCGTACCGCCACCGGCATGACTCCTGCCAGAGCCGCCACCGAGGCGAGCTCGTAGTGGAGGATGTGACTGTTCTCCTGCGTGAGGACCTCGTTGCCTCTGCCGGCGTTGAGGAAGAGGGGAATGAGGTTTCCCATTGAACCGGAGGGCAGAAAAAGCGCATCCTTCTTTCCGGTGATCTTGCAGGCAAGTTCCTGCAGCTTGTTGACCGTCGTGTCCTCCATGTAGACATCGTCTCCGACATCCGCCCGGGACATGGCTCGTCGCATCTCTCGGGAGGGGAGGGTCACGGTATCGCTTCTCAGGTCGAATTCTTTTGCCATACGCTCCTTTTCCTTCCTTTTTCCGCGATTTTACCACTAAGAGAGGTGAATTTGAAGGGGCGGTTTCTCCAGTTCGACGGCAAACCAGCGCACGAGGGCGAGGAGGGGATGCGTTTCTCCCACACAGCGAAGAAGCACTCGCTCACAGAGGGAAAACTTGTCCTCGGCGAGTTCTAACGTACCCTTGCGGCCGCTCTGCTGATAGGTAAAGAAGACGGATATCCCGTCGGAGAAAAGCCTGCGGGCGAAGTTATAGTTCTTCACGTCCTGAGTGGTGGAGAGAAACTGCAGGTGCTGACGGGCATAGGCGGCGAAAATGGGAGGGAAGACCGGATCGTAAATGTAACTCCAGTGAAAGATGCTCTTCATGACCCGGGAATTGCGTTTTTTTAAGCTCTTCATCGAACGGACGCGGTAATTCTGCAGCCCGAGGGAGAAGAAGCGGTTCAGGGAGAGGTAGAGACAGCCCCTCGGTTCGAGCTCCCGCCCGAATCCCGATTCCAAAACGATGAAGTAGGGGTCGAAGGGCTCAACCGTGCCGCCGCCGGCTCGCTCTCCCGCCGGTCCGAATTGAAAATCCTGCCCGCCGCCCATCGGCCGGTCGCGGTGCAGGGCGATCTCGCGCTTCCTCAGCTCGCTCTTCGACCGCTCGTACATATCGTGGAGCCGGACGAAGCGGCTTCCGTCCCCGCCGCCGGTGTCCGGGTGCAGACGTTTGCTGAGCAGGCGGTAAATGCGGTCGAGCTCCCTGCCGTCACTCACCTCGGTGTGGAGGAGTCTGCGAATAAGCTGTTCGGTGTTTTCTTCCGTCATGGGTTCGTTAACATAATATCACACATTGCCGCAATGGCCTAATTAGCATTAAACGCAATTCAATAGAGAAATTTCCTATCTAAGCTACAATATTGATATGAATAAATTTAGTACTGACTTTGATTGGCTTTTGGAGGTGCTTTATTGACACTTTTTCTGAAAAGGCATAAACCATGGCCTAAGGTGACATTATGAAAAAAAGAACAGTCTCAACGAGACGCCGTAGACGCGTTTATCCGAAATGTTGATTTTTCCGGCGCTCGTTTATGCATTTGCTGGGCCTGCAGATAGACGATACAGTGTCCAATAAGAGGACCACCAGGTTTTTTCCCAGAAACTCACAAAAACAGGACAGATTGAAGTACCATTTTGTTACCGGAACATCGAGAGGTCTTGTGGGGGCGTTGTACAGGCCCTGATATATAATACCGGCGCCTGCGGAACTTCCGCAGGCAACCGTTACTTACACTGTGCTACAGCTAACAGAGCGAGCCGGCGGGACGATACTCCGTCGCGGGCCCGGCCGCCGCGGCGTTTGCCTTCCCGCCGGGCCCGGCCTCCGGTCTTCCGGCAGGGGTTGCAGCGGTGCGCGGCGCCGCCGCGATAGAGTCACCGAAGGTACCGGGGATCTGCAGAGCCGCGCCGGCCCCGTCGTTTTTTCGTTTTTCCGTGGTTTTCATGTTCTTCTTCTCCTTCTCCTTAAATTATCTGCCGACGGGCTCGGCCACCTTGGGCAGCCGCGATTCGGCGTCCTTTACCGCTGCTTCGGGGTAGTCGTAGTCCTCTAGTTTGCCGTCGTGGTAGGCCTGGTAACTGGCCATGTCGAAGTGTCCGTGGCCGGAGAGGTTGAAGAGGATCACCTTCTCCTCTCCCGTTTCAATGCACTTCTCTGCCGCCCGGATCGTAGATGCGATGGCATGGGCAGATTCGGGGGCGGGGATGATGCCCTCGGTCTTAGCGAAGAGGGCGGCGGCCTCGAAGGTTTCACTCTGCTTGAGCGCTTCGGCCCGCACGAGCCCCTCATTCACCAGGCGGGAAACTATAGGCGCCGCGCCGTGGTAGCGAAGTCCTCCGGCGTGGACCGAGGGCGGTACGAAGTCGTGGCCCAGGGTGTACATCTTGGTGAGGGGGATGTACTGGCCCGAGTCGCCGAAGTCGTAGGCGTAGAGCCCCTTGCTCAGGGTGGGGCAGGCGACGGGTTCGGAGGCGACGATGTCGATATCCTTTCCCGCCATCTTGTCCTTGATGAAGGGGATGGCGATGCCGCCGAAGTTGCTTCCTCCGCCGTGGCAGCCGATGATGACGTCGGGATACAGGCCGAGGCGCTCCAGGACGAGCTTCGATTCCTGGCCGATAACGGTCTGGTGCATCAGCACATGGTTGAGGACCGAGCCGAGGGCGTAGTTGGTCTTTTCATCTCCCGCCGCCAGCTCCACCGCCTCGCTTATCGCCATGCCGAGGGATCCGGGCCGGTTTGCCTCGTCTTCGAGGAACTTCCGTCCTATCTGGGTAGATTCGGAGGGGCTTGCCTCCACACGACCGCCGTAGGTCTGCATCATCACCCGTCGGTAGGGCTTCTGGTCGTAGCTTACCCGGACCATGAAAACCCGGATATCCATGCCGAAACGTCCCCCGGCAAAGGAGAGGGCGCTTCCCCACTGGCCGGCGCCGGTCTCGGTGGTCAGCTGTCGTATGCCGGCCTCTTTGTTGTAGTAGGCCTGCGCGATGGCGGTGTTCGGTTTGTGCGAACCGGTGGGGCTCACTCCCTCGTTCTTGTAGAAAATCTTTGCCGGGGTGCCCAGGGCCTTCTCGAGGAAGCGGGCTCGGATAAGGGGCGTAGGCCGGTAGAGGGAATAGGCCTCTAGGATCTCCTCGGGAATCTCGATCTCCGCCTGGGAAGATACCTCCTGGGCGATGAGAGATTCGGGAAAAATGGCGAGCAGGGCCTCCGGGGGGACCGGTGTGCCGTCCGCCGGATTAAGCAGCGGGGGCAGGCCGCCGGGCAGGTCCGGAATGATGTTGATCCACTTTTTCGGCAGCTCCCGACCCGTTAGTTGATAGATTCGTTCGTTCATGTTCTCCTCCTTGGTGGTTTACCGCGGGCTTTGTCGAGAGCGGCACTCATCGACCGGAACCCGCAATCGTTTCTAAAAAAATCATAAAAAAGCCCGGGCACGCGCCCGGGCTTTTTTTGCACAAAAAAACCGCAGGCGGCGTCTCTCAATTTCTGAGAGAGACCTCCTGCGGTCTCGAACTTCGGTTCCCCTTACATCAGGTTCCCGCAGCGGACCACGGCCTCTCTCCGTCGGTCCACCACCACCATCGGCGTAAAGATTTCGCTGAAGTTCGATTCATCATGGCGTTACTCTATGGAGAAACGAAGATTTGGTCAAGTCCTTTTGAGAATTTTTTTTGGAATTTTTCTGCCGGGATTTTTTGGTTTTTTTCGGGACCCGCTTCTTCCTCCCGGGCCTGCCCTTGTGTCCGGGCCCGCCCTCCTATAGTATTAATACTCGGAGGCAGCATATGCACAACAGAGCGCTGGTTTTCGTAAAACCTCACGCGGTTACGGAGGAATTTGTCTCCTTCGTGGAAAGATTCCTCGCCCGAGCGGGGATCGGCCTCACCGAGAGAAGGAAGAAAACAGCCCGCGATATACAGGATGAAGGAATCGTCGACCGCCACTACTCTGCCATTGCACACACGGCCGTTTTTCATCCGCCTTCGGAATACGTTCTCACCAAGGCGGCGAAGGAGGCCTTCGCATCGGCCTTCGGTGTTGAATGGGACGAGGTGCTGGATGCGGGAAAGGTCCTCAATGCCGTTGAAGCCCAGGAGAATCTCGGCGGCATCAAGGGGAGCGAGCTGAACGAGCGCTGGAAGGCCTCGAAACAGGCCAAGCTGGGGCCGGGACTCTACGCCGGCTACTTTAAAGAGGAGGATTTCTTCTGCATCAACGGATTCTACCCCGGTCAGCGGGAGGTCTTTACCGAGCCCGGTGCCGAGGTGATCCTCTGGGAGGCGGAGTTCGATCCCGCGAAGCTCTCGTGGAAGGCCTTCCGCGGTGAGATCATCGGCGCCACCGATCCGGCGAAGGCTAAAGACGGCTCTCTGCGGAGGCTGCTGCGGGATGATTGGAAAAAATTCGGCCAAAGCGGCCCGCCGGAGATGAGCAAAAACGGCGTGCACGCCAGTGCCGGTCCTCTGGAAGGCTTGAGGGAGCGGATGGTTTGGCTGGACATTGAGGCGGGAGAGGACGAGTTTGCCGGTGCCCTGATAGACGAAGGGATGGGGGCCGAACGGCTCGTTACCCTCCTGGAGAATCCTCTCGTCCGGCTCGACGGCCGCGAAGGACCGGTCTTCGATCTCACCGAAGACATCGACGCCGACGATGCCGTGGACATTTTAGTAAAAGAGATCGAGGGCTGAGGGGATAGAGAGCGCCCGGGGCACGGCAGAGCCCGGTCTGTGGGCCGGGGCCGGGGCCCTGAAAAATCCCAAAATTCCACAACTCTACTGCGGAATTTAAGTTAAATACCACAACTTCGGTGTTGTTTTTGTACAAAAGCAGAAGTATACTCTAATCAATGATATATGACAGGATTCTTGACATAAGAAGCCTT
>CAZQNO010000040.1:0-25037 GCA_964594775.1 uncultured Spirochaetaceae bacterium | reverse complement strand
GGACGCGGAAGCTCTTTCCCGGGGAGATGAAGAGCAGCTGCTTTCTTCAAAACAGACCTTTGATGCCTTTCTGATTTCTCCCGAAGCACGGGAAATACTGCCGGGACTGCTAGAAAGGATACGAATTTACGATCGGGCCTTTGAGAGAGCCGGCCGAAAAACCGCTCTTTTGGACACGGTGGAACTAGTTTCTGAACTTTCACTGCTTTCAACTCCGGGGGAAAGGCAGGCGTATCTTGAAAAAGAGAAGATCAGCCTGCGCGAACCGGAGATGATCGATTTCCTGGAAGAACTTTTCTTTCTGATCGAGTGAAGAGGGGATAAGGCAAAGACAGGCATCTTTGGACTGCTTCGTAGATGTTCTTTAAAAACTCATCAACTGGTTTCACCCTGAGTGGCAGTCTGCGGTAAATTGGACATAGGTGAGGGTCGGACATCTGGCGGCCTCAACGAAAATAAGAAAGGGCCGGCCCGCGAACGGGCGGCCCTTTTTACAATGAATTATGTGTACTACTGTCTAAGTAGTTTCACCTACTTCTTTTTCCGTTTATTGTCTCCCAGTGACTGGGTAACCCGGTCGAGAAAGATTGCCAATATAACGATTGCTATACCGCCTTCAAAGCCGACATCGATTCTCAGCTGGGTGATGCCCCGGAGCACCTCGTTTCCCAGGCCTCCGGCACCGATCATTCCTGCGATTACCACCATCGAGAGTGCCAGCATTATGGTTTGGTTCACCCCGGCCAGTATGGTGGGCATCGCCACCGGCAGTTCCGCCTTTAAGAGCATCTGCCTGTTGGTACAGCCGAAGGAGAGAGCCGCCTCTTTTATCTCCTTGGGAACCTGTCGAATCCCGAGGTTGGTCAAGCGCACCGCCGGCGGCAGGGAGAAGACCAATGTGGCGATAACACCGGGTACGGGTCCGAGCCGAAAGAAGAGAACCGCCGGAATAAGATAGACAAAAGCGGGCAGGGTCTGCATAAAATCGAGGATAGGCCGCATAACGCCCCACATCTTATCACTCTTCGAGGACCATATTCCCAGGGGAATACCCAGGATAAGGGCGATTACTACCGAACTGAGTACCAGTGCCAGGGTGCTCATGGTAAGAGTCCACAGCCCCATGTACCAGATCAAACCGAAGCCGATAAAGGTAAAGATCGCCACACCCATACCGGTAAAGTAATAGGCGATTCCGGTAAAGATCGCAATAACGACGATCACCGGAGGACCGTTAAGTATGAATTTGGTCCCGTCGAGCATTCCGTTGACTATCCCGGTGATTATACTGAAGAGCCAGGAGAAATTCTCCTGCAACCATCTAACGACTGCCTCGAATCCTCCGCCTATATCTACTAAAGATCTAATAGTTTCCATCTATGCCTCCTGCTCCTGGGCGTCCTGCAGCTCCGTAAGGGTCTGCGGAGCTTCCACATCGGAGCCCTCCAAAGCTTTATTCACCTCGGCGATAATTGCGGCACGGCTAACGGCTCCATGAAAGCGCCCCTCCTCATCGATCAGAGCGATAGGATAACGGGTCTCTATCGCCGTAGCCAATAGTTCGGATATGGGGGTGGACGGCAGGGTGGTGTACACATCGCTTATAATCGCTACCCCCAGGTCCTTTTCGCCTTGCTTTTTTAGTTTTACCACATCGTCGATGGTAACAATTCCTTTCAGAACCCGTTCGGAATCGGTGATAAAGACCGAAGAACTTCCGTTCTTTTCCATTGCGCGAATAGCAGCTTCTATATCCTCTCTGGGGTAGGTGATATTAATCGCCCTGCCGCCTACGGTGGCTGCGGTGATAACCTTTGTGCGATCGACGTTCTGGACAAAGCGCTTGACATAGTCGTCCGCAGGTTTCGCTAAAATTTCTTCAGGAGTACCGATCTGCCGGACCCGGCCGTCGGGTCCCAATATGGCGATTCGGTCGCCGATTTTTAGCGCCTCATCCAGATCGTGGGTTATGAATACAATAGTCTTATGCAGCCTTGCCTGCAGTTCCAAAAGTTCATCCTGCATCTGTGTCCTGATAAGGGGGTCCAAAGCGCTGAACGCTTCGTCCATCAGCAGAATCTCCGGATCGTTTGCCAGAGCACGGGCGAGACCCACCCGCTGCTGCATACCGCCGGAAAGTTCCGAAGTGAGACTCTCCTCGTATCCATCAAGTCCGACCAGCTTGATCGCATCCAGGGCCTTCTGCCGCCGCGTTTCTTTATCAACTTTGCTTATTTCTAGGCCGAACTCCACGTTATCCACCACATTCCGGTGGGGTAAAAGCCCAAAGTTCTGGAATACCATAGACATCTTATAACGCCGGGTCTCCCGGAGTTTCTCCGAATCCATCTTCATCACGTCGTCCCCGTCGAGGATTATCTCCCCGGTGGTCGGTTCGATCAAACGGTTGAGACATCGAATAAAGGTCGATTTACCGCTTCCCGATAGCCCCATGACAACAAAGGTCTCTTTTTTCTCAATTTCAAAACTTGCACCGTTTATAGCTATAGTGCAGCCCGTTTTTTTCAGGATCTCTGCTTTGCTCATCCCTTTCTTTATCATGGGAATGGCCCGTTTCGGATTATGACCGAAGATCTTATAGAGATCTTTAACTTCAATTAGTGCCATCTTGATTCCTCATAGTTCGAATTCTGTTTGCTTAAAAAAGGGGTGCGGCCTGCGCACCCCTTCACGTAAAATCCGTGTCTCTATTTGGGAAGCCAACCGGACCAGATATTCTTGTTCTTGTCCTTCCACTCCCTGGCCGCTTCCATGGTGTCCAGTTCGGAGTCCGCAATGTACACCATCAGAGGACCGATCGTTTCGTTGGTCCACACAACATTATCGAAGAACTCGCAGACCTCGGGCAGATCCTCTTTTACTCCGGGACGACCCATAATGTAGATATCGTCGATCGGGAAAACAATCTCGCCGTCCTGTTCGAGGATGGTCAGATCCATCCGTCCAAACATAGAGTGGGGCTGCCAACCCATACCGACCACATACTCATTATTTTTGATGGCGCCTTCCATTGCGGCAAGCATGGCGGGGCTTGAGGAAGGAACGAGTTCGAGTCCCGCTTCGGCAAGCCCGTAGGCGGGGATCAACTCTTCCTTAGTTTTAATCATCATTCCCGCACCGGCGTCGATTCCGGTAATCTGTCCGTTCAATTTTTCTACAACTTCCGGCTTCGCCAGGTCGGAAAGCTTCGTAACGCCGTCTTCAGCCATGTAGGTGGGCACGATAAGTCCGGTAACACCCTTTTCGTAAATGGTGGAAACCTTCACCAGGTCGGTGCCTTCCGTGTAGGTGCTGTGGAGTCCGGGCAGCCACGCTTCCATAAAAAAGTCCTGGTCTCCGGCGGCAACGGAGGCAAAGGCGGGGCCCACATCCGCAGCGGTAATCGATACCTCGTATCCCATCTCATCTTCCAATACGGTGGCGAGAAAATGGGTCCACGCGACGCCCTCTTCCCAGTTCACATAGGTCATCGAGACTTCTTTCGCCTTCTCTTTCTGTCCCTCTGCAAATACGGCAGCGGTCAGCATCACCAGCAGAAGCACCATTCCAATTCGTAGATAATTCTTCATACTAAACTCCTTATAAAATTTTTCCACACCGAAGCATCAGTGCATGCTCCGGCTCTATTTCGCAACAGAAAACAATCCGTACACTACATATTATTTTTCTATTACTTACAGGTCTATAATATAGAATTGTAAGCATAAGGTCAAGAGGTAATGGAAAATATTTGCTTGTAATATATATTCTTAAAAAACCTTTAATACTTTTATTCCTTCCACAGCGAGCACTTATCAATCCATCTCTATTCATTACAGATCTAAATTTAAAGGCCGCAGGAGGGGATACAGGCCCCTGACCGCTAAGTCCACGAAAGATTCGAGGGAAATTTGCAGCAGAGAAAAAATCCGTTATCATATATGATATGGATAGGAAAAATGCCGTCTTTCATCGATGCCGCCGATTTCTCTTAATTACGGGGAGCTTAGAACTCGCTTTCGAAACAGTCGGCATCGGCCTCTTTATACTAGCGGCCACCCCGCTGCTCTTTCTTCTGCTCCTGCTCTATGCGGTAAGCAGCGCTTGGGCCGCAGTAGTTTGTCTTCGGCGCTCTCGCGCTCCGGAGTAGTCTTCATCCCTGCAGAGCTCTAGTATCTTTTTCCCCTGTCGACGAATGGGGCCGAATATGCGATGAACGGGTTGAACCATCCTGACGATTTTCGCCGACGGTACCATAGGGGCGGTAAAATTCCGGTATCCGGCGCGCGGGAGGGAAAAGTTGCAGAAAAATGATTTGCTTTTTGCCCACTATATCTTACCCTGTAGAAAGGAGTACGAGAGATGATTTCGCTGGAAATATTGGATTCTCCGCAGCGCATAGCCGACCGGTCTTTTCGGATTCTCACAGAGACGGAAACGGCAGCGGCGCTTTCCTTTGGTTCCACCTACCGTGAATTATTTAAAAGATGGAACGAGCTGGCCGGCGAAACCGCCGTTTCGCTCCCCGCGCTTTTTCCGGCAGATGAACGGCTGGTATCCGAAGATGATCCGGAGAGCAATTGGGGTGCCGCCTGGAAACTCTTTTCCGAACACTTCGGGAGCAAAGAGGACCGAGGACGGCACCCGCGAGACATAGAATCCTACCGTAAACTACTCGATGAGTATTTCGGCAGGGATGACGAGCTGCCCCGCTTCGGATTGATCTTCCTCGGCCTCGGCTCCGACGGCCACACCGCAAGCCTTTTTCCGGGAAAATCTCCCGCCCCGGGCAGCGACGACTGGAATAAAAAGGTACTGCGTACCACATCACCCCTCCCTCCCTTCGGCAGACTCACTCTCGGCCCCGAGCTGATAGCCCGGGCGGAACGGCTCGTGCTCATCGTGACGGGTGAAGAAAAGGCGGATATTTTTGCCGCTTTCTTGGCCCGTCTCTCTGCGGCGCCGGCGGAGCAACAGAGCGGCAGCGAACTGCCGCCGGTGCCGATCATCCGCCGAAGAGAGGAACTGCATCTCGTTACCGAGATTTTCACCGACGAAGCTGCGGCGGCGCGGCGGGAAAAAGAGGAAAACCCATCATGGCTGAGGTAAAATACACTGTTTCGACGAGTTCGGAGCAAAAGGAAAAGTCGGCGATCATCATCCTCGGTGCTTCAGGAGACCTGGCGAAGCGAAAGCTGATACCCGCCCTTTCGGCACTGCGGGAACAAGCCCAGATATCGGAAAACTCCGTGATCGTGGGAGAGGGCCGAAGCGATTTTACCGATGAACGTTTCCGCGAGAGATTCGATATCTGCCCTGAGTTCAAAACGCAGCTCTTCTATCACCGTGGAATAAGGGGTCTAAAAGAGTACGTAGACAAAATGGGGATATTCGATAAAACCGTGGTATTTTTCGCACTCCCGCCGGGCAGCTACATCGATACGGTGGCTGCCCTTTACCAAGATGGGTTTCGGGAAGGGGTGAGCATTGTCATCGAAAAACCCTTTGGCCGGGACTTCAAGAGTGCCGAAAACCTGAATAAAGCCCTTCACTCCCACTATCCGGAAGAACAGATTTTTCGAAGCGACCACTACCTTGCGAAGGAGGCGGTGCAGAACATTCTTATCTTCCGCTTTGCCAATTCGCTTTTCGAACCTTCTTGGAACAGCACCTACATCGAGTCGATCCAGATCAACGGTTTCGAAGACATCGGCGTCGAACAGAGGGCAGCCTATTTCGACCGTTCCGGAATAATTCGGGATATGGTACAGAACCACCTGCTGCAGATGCTCTGTCTCACGACGATGGATCCGCCGGTGAGCCTCGATCCGGAAGATATCAGGATCCAAAAGTTGAACATTCTGAAGGCCATAGAAGTGGAAACGGTGAGCCGAGGCCGCTATGAGGGATACCTGGACGAAGAGGGGGTTTCCCCAAATTCATCCACCGAAACATGGGCCGAGCTGAAATTACAGATTAACAATCACCGATGGGCAGGCACTCCTGTCTACATTCGCACCGGAAAGGGATTGAACCGGAAGGGAACGGAAATAGGGGTCCGCTTCAGAAAGAGAGCCCATGCACTGTACAACCCGCCGGTGGGAACTCCTGCAAACGAGATAATCTTCAAGGTACAACCTGCCGAAGGTATCGTCTTAGGACTAACGGGTAAAAACCCGGGAATGGATTTGGAACTCGTGAAAACCGATATGGCGTTCTGTTACCAGGGAACTTTCGGCGGACCCATACCCGAGGCGTATCAAAAACTGCTGTTAGCGGCACTGCGGGGAGACAAAACACTCTTTGTCAGTTCCGAGGAAACCGAACGTGCGTGGAAGAAACTCGATCCGTACATCGACACCGGTGAGCTGATCAGTTACCGCCGGGGAGAAGTTCCCTCCTCACTATTCGGAGATATCTGGATAGATTTCGACAGCTATAAGGACAGCTGCAGGATCTGACTCCCGAGCAGAAAAAAGTGCGCCGGCACGCAAACGCATGATTCGACGCTTGACTATAATCGGCATTTATCGTAAGCTCAGGGTAATTCACTGTACTGTAGGTACAGATGATAATCCGTGATCTTTTACGAGCAGAAAGCGCAGTTTAGTAAAATTAGGCAATATCTCCAAAGTATCGGCAGTGAGACCATTCGATATTTTTCGTGACATTCCATTTTTCCAAACATTCAACTTTCGCAGTTCACCGCTAAAGAACGTAATCCAGTAAACGGATGCTCGTCCGCTTCAGACGGACGGAAAAATTATGCCCGAAACGAGTGTTTCGGAAAAAGGAACAGCACATGGCTAACAACAAAATTTATGTAGGAAACATCAACTACAACACATCGGAAGAGGATCTTCAGGATCTTTTTAAAACCTACGGCGAAGTACAAAGCGTAAACATCATCGTCGACCGCTACAGCGGTCAATCCAAAGGCTTCGGCTTCGTAGAAATGGAGAGCGCCGACGCGGCAAAAGCTGCGATCTCCGCCCTCAATGAGCAGGAGCTCGGCGGCCGTCGTCTTCGCGTAAATGAAGCAAACGAGAAGCCCCAGAGGGACCGCTACTAAGCGACTGCGAAACGCACTACTCTCGTAAAAAAAGGCTGCCTGAGATTTTTCTCGGGCAGCCCGTTTTTTCTAAGCGCGTAAAAAAGCGGTTCCCCGTTCTTTCACGACCCGCAGAAAATTTTCCACCGACCGGTCGTAGCCGGATTCTATATCATCCGGAAAGTAGCAGGCCGGAAGCTGGGCCATGCGCCGGTGGTAGGTGATGCATTCGCAGCAGAGCCCCTTGCGGCTGCACGGATAGGTGCAGTTACAATTCTTTGCGTTTTTTTCTTGTGTACAGTTCTTCATTGTTACCTTCTCCCATTGTTTTGTAGGTATTTTGTGTTTTTTTGTGCACGCGCTAATCTGCCAACTGCCGATGGGCCGTCTTTAAGGAATCGATTATTTCGATGCTCTGCGGACAGGCCTCTTCGCAGACTCCGCACTCGATGCAGCTATCGGCCCGCTCACCGTCTCTCAGCACGAGATTGTACACCCGCTTCGGCTGATCTTTGAAACCGTACATGTAGAGGCTGTTGTAGAGGTCTAAGATGCGGGGAATATTCACGCCGCTCGGACAGGGCATGCAATAGGCGCAGCCGGTGCAGTCCACCTTGCGCAGTCCCTTGTACATACCGCGAAGCCGTTCGAACAGCGCGTACGTTTGCTCAGAGAAAACACCGGGAGCCGATTCTTCCGCGCCGACCAGGTTTTGCTCCAGCTGCTCTATCGTACTCATCCCGCTCAAAACCACCGAGACTTCTCTATGGTCCCATATCCATTTTAGTGACAGATCCACATGGCCGTTTTTCCGCGCCGATGCCCCAAGCCGGTCCCATACCGGCTTTGTCTGGGCCGGCGGCTCGGCGGCTAGCTGTCCGCCCTTCAGCGGTTCCATCACGATCACCGCCAAGCCGCGTTTGTGAGCCTCACGGAGTCCCTTCAGCCCGGCCTGATAATCGACATCCATGAAGTTGTACTGTATTTGGCAGAACTCCCAGCCCTTGTATTCATCAAGAATCTGCTCGAATACCGGATACTCATCATGAAAAGAAAATCCAAAATGGCTGATCTTCCCCTCTGCCTTCGCCTCTTCGGCGGCTTTCAAGATCTTGAGCCGCTTGGTCTTTTCCCAACGCTCCTCATTCAGTGCATGAATTAGGTAGAAATCGATGCACTCAGTCTCCAAGCGCTGCAGCTGGATGTCGAGGATACGACTGAAATCATCATGCGTCTCGACATCCCAGATGGGAAGCTTTGTGGCCAACTTTACCTTATCGCAGTAACCGTTGCGCAGGGCCTTTCCCACAAGGGCCTCGCCGTGCCCCCCGTGATAGGGAAAGGCCGTGTCTATATAGGTAATCCCCCGGTCGATTGCCATGCGGATCATATCGACGGCCGTCTTTTCATCGATACGGGAATAATCCCCGTCCACCGTGGGCAGGCGCATTGCCCCGAAACCGAGGGCCGACACCTCGAAATCCAGCTGACCAAATTTTCTATACTGCATGCGGCTATTATAGAAAATATTACCGATCCAAGCAATTCTCCATTTTCCGGCACCAGTAATTCTCAAATATGCGAAGGATTTCCAGTGGGAAGCCCATCCGGCGGGCCGCGATGCGGGTCGACCGCGAACGCTTCGAAATAGGCCCGGGTGCACAAATAACCGTTCCCGCCGGCGCTATTTTGCCTGCTTATCGATTATCTTTCGTTTCGTCCCCAAAAGTTCTTCCTTGCGGAGCCGGATTGTCTTGGGAGTGATCTCGATCAACTCGTCGTCCCGGATAAACTGCACGGCCCGTTCCAGCGTCATCGGGAGGATGGGCGTGAGCAGGACATTGTCGTCCTTGCCGGCGGCGCGCATATTGCTCAGCTTTTTCGTTTTACAAGGATTCACGTTGAGGTCGTTCTCTCTGTTATGCTCGCCGACGATCATCCCCTCATAAACCGAATCGCCGGGAACGATAAAGAGGTTTCCCCGCGGCTCGAGGTTGAACAGGGCGTAGGGCACGGCCTGGCCCTGACGGTCGCCGACGAGGGAGCCGGTATGCCGCTGAGCAAACTCACCCCGGTACTCTTCGTAGCCTATAAGATAAGAGTTCATGATGCCGGTACCCTTGGTGTCGGTGAGAAACTCGTCGCGGTAGCCTATCAGCGCACGGGAGGGAATGCTGAACTCGAGCCGCACACGCCCCGACTGATGGTTGTGCATGGCGATCATCCTTCCCTTGCGCTTGGACAATTTCTCCGTAACGATCCCCATATAGCTGTCTTCACAATCAATAAAGAGGTGCTCGATCGGCTCGAGACGTTTACCCATCTTCTGCTTCATGATGACTTCCGGACGCCCCACGCAGAACTCGTAGCCCTCCCGGCGCATCGTTTCGATCAGAATCACCATCTGAAACTCCCCGCGGCCCTTGACGATGAAATTCTCCCCTTCCGCCGAACGCTCCAGCTGGATAGAGACATTCTGCAGGGTCTCCTTCTGCAGCCGTTCGTATATCTTCGACGACTGCACGATGGTCTTGCCCTGCCCCGCGAAGGGGCCGGTGTTTTTTACAAAACGCATGGAGACCGTCGGCTCGTCGACGGTAATCCGCGGCAGGGCGGCGGTCTCACCCTTAGTGCAGATGGTATCGCCTATGTGTACATCCTCTATGCCCGAGAGTACGATTATATCGCCGGATTCCGCCGTATCGGCGTCAACGATGGACAGTCCCTGATACTTTTGCAGTTTGGAGACCTTCAAGGGCGCGGCTTCTCCCCCGGGACCGATGCACACAAGACTTTCATTAGCCTTGACCCTTCCGTCGTAGACCTTTCCAATGGCCAGTCTGCCCAGATAGTCGGAGTAGGACAGGTCGGAGACGAGCATGCGGAAGGGCCGGCTTTCATCGGCAACGGGAGGAGGAATCTCCTCCACTATCGCATCGAGAAGCTCGTGGAGGTCCCTGCCGGGCTCATCGAGGCTCTTGGAAGCCGTGCCGTCCCGTCCCACGGCATAGAGGAGAGGAAAATCGAACTGCTCATCCGATGCATCTAAGTCGATGAGGAGGTCGTGGATCTCGTCTAAGACCTGCAGGGGCCTCGCGTCGGCCCGGTCTATCTTGTTGACGACGACGATGAGGGCAAGATCGGCGGCGAGGGCCTTGGAGAGCACAAAGCGGGTCTGCGGCAGGGGCCCCTCCGAGGCGTCGACGAGGAGGATGGCGCCGTCGGCCATGGAAAGGGCCCGCTCCACCTCGCCGCCGAAGTCGGCGTGTCCCGGGGTGTCGATGATGTTGATCTTCGTCCCCTTCCAGCCGACGGCGCAGTTTTTCGCGGCGATGGTGATGCCCCGCTCCCGTTCGAGGTCGAGGCGGTCCATGCTCCGCTCGTCCACCACCTGCCCCTCCCGAAAGACGCCGCTCTGCCGGAACATGGCATCCACCAGGGTCGTCTTCCCGTGATCTACATGGGCGATTATGGCGATGTTGCGTATTTTTTCGTTGCGGGCTTTACTGTGCACGGCAGAGTGATAGTTGCATGAAAACGGGACCAAAGACAAGTGGTGAGCTTTCCAAACCGGTAGAGGCATTCTATTTTATTACAGAGAATAACAGTCCAGGATCTGCCCGAAATAGAAGGTATGGTACACGGAATTGGGATAAATTTCCCTGTCCACCTCTTCTTTGAGCTTTTCTTCATCCATGTGCTGCGAGTAAATAATTTCGCACTCATAGTGCAGGGCGCACTCCCCTATTACCGGTACGTCACAGTTACGTCCGGGCACCGCAGTCAAACCGCACTCGGTAAACTTGTCGTAGTCCCGGCCCGACTTGCTGCCGCAGAAGGAAAGAGCCTTCTTCAACTCTCCCTCCCGGGGAACGCTCACCGTAAAGCAGCTCGAGCCTTCGATAAGCTGATGGGTGAAGCGCGAGAGGCGTACGGGCACAATAAAAACCGGCCTCCGAAAGTACACATTAATGCCGCCCCAGCCGATGACCATGGTGTTGAGCTTCTCCCCCTTCGTCGTGAGAAAGAGCCCCCCGTTCTGCATCTGCTTCAAGGTGTGGGGGGTCTGGTCGGCAATAGAATCCAAAGTCATGCATTCTCCTCTACTTATTATACGCAATTAAAGCGGTTCTAATACGCCCTCACCCGCACATCGGTAAGACAGGTGTCCTGGTATTTCGAACCGGGATAGACCTCGACTATTTCCAGCTTCAGGCAGTACAAGACATAGTTCATCCGCATGAAATCGTAAAAATAGCCGGACTCGTCGTCTCCGTAGGTCTTTTCGTACTCTCTCGATATCATCTCTGAGAACTGGGGAAAGTCGTCGGCGAAGCTCTCCATCGATTCGAGGATGAAGTCCTCCTGTGCATCATAAGACCAGGGCATTCCGATTGTCTGCTCTCCCCTCGTGTCTTCGAGTGAGATCGTTTTCGCCGGCGAGGCCTCATAGGCGAAGAAGAGCCGTGCATCGGTTTCCGTTACAAGCCCCGGGGCCGTTACTGCAAGGATAGGTGTTACCGCAAAGGTCTTCACCCTGCCGTTTTTTTCATAGAGACTTGCAGAACGGGCGAAGCCGTTAGTTATGAGCAGCGAATCGACAGGGTCCTGCACCTCGAATGCAATGTATTCCCCAATGCCGTTGCCCTCCGCCGCTTCGACCCAGCAGCTAGAGGGATCTTGGTCTATTGCATTGAGGACGGAATAGGTCACGCTCTTTCCGCGTATCGTCTCCGTCAGTTCGGAGGAGGCCCATTCGGTCTCCTCTTCGTAGAGCATCACTTCATACGGCTCGGCGGCAAGCAGAGAAACCGAAGTGAGCAAGAGAATTGCCGCAGCCTTTAAGACACTATTGATATTCATCATACCTTTAGTGTAGCACGGATTTACCATAGATTCAAAAAGGCTGTACAGCTTGTACAAGAGTCCGTCCCGGGCTATTATTGCCTTCGTGGATATCGACGAACAGACAATCGTCCCCCAGGGTGATCGGGAAGCCGGTGCCGAGGAGGCGGCATTCGACACAGCGAAAGTGCTTACCCTCTCCGGGGCCCATCTCCTGCACGATACCTTTTCCGCCTTTCTCCCGCCCCTCCTGCCCCTGCTTACCGCAAAACTCGGCATGTCGCTTTCAATGAGCGCCTTTCTCGATATCACCAGAAGGCTGCCCACCCTTTTTAACCCGCTATTCGGCTTCTTAGCCGAGCGCCGAGGTATAAAGCGCTTGGTTATCATCACTCCGGCGATCACCGCCGTGAGCATGAGCCTTGTCGGCACGGCCCCTTCGGTTCCCATATTGTTCATTCTCATCTTCATCGCCGGTCTCTCTGCGGCCCTCTTTCACGTCCCCTCCCCCGTCCTGGTGCGCGAAGCTTCGGGAAAGCGGGTGGGCACCGGAATGAGCTTCTATATGGTCGGCGGAGAGCTCGCCAGAACCCTCGGGCCTCTGCTGCTAATCAGCGCCGTTTCGCTCTGGAGCCTCGAGGGCATATTCCGGCTTATTCCAATAGGTATCGGCGCCTCTTTCGTGCTCCATTATAAGTTGAAGGACCTCGATGTCCGCCGCGGAAAGTCGCAGGGGAAGAGCCGGAGAATCAGCCGCGGGGTTCTGCGGCTCTACGGTCCCTTCTTCGTCACCTTGAGCGCCTATATCCTCTTCCAGCTGCTTATGAAAAGCGCCCTTACCCTCTACCTTCCTCTTTACCTCACCGGCCGCGGAGCAGGACTCTGGCTCGCCGGAGCCTCCCTCTCCATCCTCCAGTTTTTTGGCGTTATCGGAACCTTCTTGGCCGGTACGATCTCCGACCGTCTCGGCCGCGGGCAGACCCTTGTAATTGCCTCGATAGGGATGATCGCTTTCTTTGCGCTCTTTTTGGCGTTTCACCATGTCGTCTTTCTTTCCCTGACCGGCTTGTTCCTCTTCTCCACCGGCCCCGTCCTTTTAGCCATGGTGCAGGACACAGACTCTTCCATGCCTACCTTCATGAACGGGGTCTACATGGCCATTAACTTCGGTGTGGGTTCGGCGGCGGTTTTTAGTCTCGGCCTCATGGGTGACCTGTTCGGCCTGGAAAAAACCTACATTGTGAGCCTCTTTTTCGCCCTCGGCACCATCCCCACGGCGATACTTCTTCCGCGCTTTGTTTCGAAAAACCGTATTCTTTCTTGACAGCAGCCTGCGGGCTCCCTATCATCCCCTGTAGATGGAAAATTTCTTCCTCATCTTCTATATTCTCTTCTTCTCGACGGGCTTTATGGGCGGCACCGCCCTTTTCCTGCTCGACATGCGGGTGCGCAGCAGGCTCCTGCGGCCGCTGCTCGTTTTTCAAGTTCTGTTTCTCGTCGCATTGGGCCTCGAGGTTCTCTACTTCTATTTGGCGAGTCTCCCCGGCGGCATCGACCCCGCAATGGCTCTGCTTATCCTCATCGTGGTAATGGGAATTAATGCGGCGGTGTGGGGGATCGTAATCGTCCTTATTCGCCGTTTCTCTCCTTTGTCGGAGAAAAGGCGCGGCTATCCCTCAACCGCGGAAATTCTCGCCTTCCTCGTAATCGTCAAGAGCATCGCCAATATCTGGGTAATGGCTATCGGGCAGATGGACCAGGAAGCCTGGGTCCTGGGCGGACACATTCTGTCCGGGCTCGCCATGGCCGCCTTCGGCGTACGCGCCCGAGGCCCCCTCTCGCAGGAAATCTCCCAGGCCATTCGCCCGCTCATCCGTGCCTACGGTCTCTGTGCCCTCATTTTCGCTCCTATCGGGGTGATAGAATACGGCATACAGAGCGCGCGGCTTCCCTGGCTCTCCTACGTCTCCCTCGACCACCTCTTCTATCTCGCCTGGAACATGGTCTCGATGAGTGCGGCGATACGGCTCTTCAAACCTACAGAGGCGGGCAACCCGGTCCTCGAATCGGTCCCGGAGGAGCGGAGACAAAGCCTCGGGCTCTCGGCAAGGGAGGCGGAAATGGCCGTGCTGATCGCCCGGGGATTGGCAAACAAAGAGATCGCCGCAGAGCTCAACATATCTCCCGCCACCGTCCGCACCCACATCTACAACCTCTACCGGAAGGCAGAGGCGAGAAGCCGCGTCGAACTGATCAACAAGTTGAGGTCCTGAGAAGCTGTTCCGCACTCTCATCGGGACCGCGGGAAAATGCGGGGAAGAAACATCCCCGTTTTAGCCGCATATGCATGCCACGCCTCTTTGAAACGCTCCTCGAGCTCTCGTTCTTCCTGCACGGCGAGACGGTAGTAGAGGCAGGCCAAAACCGGCCAGAGCAGCAAAAGGGGGATCGTCGCCCAGTCGAAAAGCACAGCGAGGGAAATGAGAAGAAAGCCGCAGTACTGAGGATGCCTGACAAAGCGATAGATACCCTCGGTCACCAGGCGGCCCTCGCCGTCATCCCTGCTCCAGTAGTCTCTGTATATCCGCGCCCAGCCGGCCACTATCAGCGCCCCTCCGACGGGCAGCAGGGCAAGATAGACATAGTGTCCCGCCATTCCCAGCTGCCCGGAGAGGGTGTGTCCCCAGAATACTCCCAAGGGAAGCTCCCTCCCGAATACCCACATACACAGATAAAGCGAAAGTGGTGCTCCATACATTTCCACGGCGAAGGCAAAGACGAAGGCGAGGAATACCCCCGCAGGTTTCCTATCCGCCTTCCGGTAGAGAGGAATAAAAAGAACGAAGGCGCCGAACATCAGAAACCATGCCGCCGCGCTGATCCATGAACCATAGTTATCCATAGTCAATATATTACTCAATGCAGCCGCCCCGGAGTATCGAATAAATGTATGAATTTGTTGCAAAAAACCGGGCCGCCGCACTTTACTGCGCCTAGTACAAACTACGTAGGGCTATTTTCACAAAACACGATTAATGTTCGATATGCAGCACAGGCGAATGAGGATAGGTTCACGGTGAACGCTAAATCCAGTGGAGGAAACTATGAAAAAACGCAATTTCTGCGCCGCTGTGCTCACAACGGTAATGCTGTTCCTGCTCCTGCTGTCGACAGTCTATGGAGAGACGGAAAGCGGCAGTCCCGCTAAAAAGCTCAACTACATCCCAATGGCGATGTATGAAGGACTGATCCTTGGGGAGCAAGAAATCCGCTCTCCGGGCTTCGGCTTTGCCTGCGCGGGAAAAAATTTCACGGCGGCGGCCTTCTATGCGGCCTATCATTTTGACGATTCGCTTCTCTTAGACTATCCGGAGACCTATCACTCCGTTGATTTTCTCTTCGACGGTAAAACGGAGCGCGGGAACTGGCTCCTGCTTTTCAGCAGCAGTTCCGACGAGCCGGCCTGCGGAGGGCTGCGAACCTTTCAGGCGGCGGGAGTCTACGGCCGGAGCCTGATAGAGGGGCAAAGGGGATCCCTTGTTCTCGGCGGCGGCCTTGCCGTCTCCGATTTCGGCATCGAAAACGCCGAGGGCGAGCCCTGGCCCTTGATTCCGGTGCCCTTTCTCCGCGCCTCCTTCCGTACGAGTCTTCTCTCATCCTCCTTCGACTTCATAACCGGTCCGAATCTCACCATCGTACTTCTGCCGGAGCGGAAAATGCGTCTCGTCGGGGACTTCAGGATGGATGAATTCCGGGATGCCCGGGACCTCATCTTCGAAACCTTCCTGCGGTATCAACTGGGTTTCGCCGGCATTTCTGTGGGCTTTAAGAACGATGCGCTGTCCTTCGACCTCGGAGAAGAGGAGGAGCGGCTGGAAGTCCACTATCACGCCATTTTCGCATGCGTCGATCTCGCCGTTTTGAAACTCTCGGTCGGTTACGCCTTCGACGCGCGGGAGCGGTACCGGGAGGAATATACGAGGGACTCGGGAGAAGGCCTCTTCCTCTCGCTGCAGGGCTTGTATCAGTTTTGAACAAGGAGCTTGAGATGACCGATACCTGTGTAACGACAAAGAGTTTGCCGGGTCCTTTTCTCATTATCTGGACCGGTCAACTGCTCTCAAACCTCGGAAGCGGAATGACCGCCTTTGCCTTAGGGGTGTATGTATTCCAGCGGACCGGCTCGGCGGCGAGCTTTTCCTTCGTCATCCTCTGCCTCTTCCTTCCTTCGATTCTTTTACGTCCTCTCGGAGGTGTTCTGGCGGACCGCTTGGACCGAAGATTCATGATAATTGCCGGAGATGCCGGTTCGGCTCTGGCGGTCCTCTTCCTGCTGCTCAGCCTGATGGACGGAACCCTGCTGCTGTGGAAAATCTACGCGGGAGTCGCCTGCAACTCCCTCTTCAGCGCTCTGCAGTCACCCGCATACAAGGCCTCGCTCACAGACCTGGTGGCGGAAGAACAATTTGCCAAGGCGGCGGGGCTCGTACAGCTCGCCTCCTCCGCCCAGCACCTCCTCTCGCCGCTGGCGGCGGGTTTCCTGCTTGCAGGCGGCTCCTTAGAGGCAATCCTCCTCATCGATATCGCCTCCTTCTTTTTCGCCGTCGCGGCGGTTCTGCGCATCATGGGGCGCTCAAAATCCCGTCGGTCGAAGCCGCTTAATACGCCGCAGCGGCTCCTCACGGAACTCAAGGAGGGATGGGAGGCGGTCGGAACGGAACAGCCGGTTCTGCATGTTGTTCTGCTTCTCTCTGCGATCACCTTCTTCGTCGGTATGCTCCAAACCCTTTTCGCTCCGATGATGCTCGGTCTCACAGACGCAAAGACCCTGGGGACCGCCCAATCCGTTGCCGCTACAGGGATGCTCCTCAGCAGCCTTATTCTCGGAGCCTTCGGCCTGAAGCGGGGGCCGGGAAGAGCGCTGATCATAGCAAGCGCCGCAGCCGGCCTCTCAATGACTATGATGGGCATCGGCGGCGGAGTTCTCCTGATAAGCCTCTTCTTCTTCCTCTTCTTCTGCTGTCTTCCCTTTATCAACACGGGAGCGGATGTGATCATCCGCAGCAGAATTCCGAACGACACCCAGGGGCGGGCCTGGGGAATCATCGGGGTTCTCTCGCAGCTCGGCTATATCCTCGCCTACCTCACTTCCGGGCTCTTAGCCGAACATCTCTTCGGTCCCTTGATGGCAAAAAAGGGGGGATTCTCGGCGATCCTTGCCCCTCTGTTCTCCTCGGGAGTGGAGAGAGGAATCGCCCTGATGATCTCCCTGTCCGGCATCTGCCTCTTCATCATAGCCGTCTCCGCCGGACGGCCGCTATTTCATAGAGAAAAGGAGCATACACAATGATACTGTTTCGATTATTCAAGAAAGATTTCGAAAAGAAGAGGATTGTCGTCTTGATCGTTTTCCTCTTCATCCTCATCTCGGCCTTTCTCGTGGCGAGCGGCGCGAAACTGCTCGTCGATTTGAGCGGGTCCTTAGATGCCCTCTTCTCCTCGGCACGGGTCCCTCACTTCGTCCAAATGCACAGCGGGTACATCGACAAAGGGGAAATCGAAGCCTGGGCCGCCGGGCAGCCCCTCGTCGAAGAAGTGCAGACGGTGGAAATGCTTTCCATCGACGGTTCCGCACTCACCCTCGACGAGAAGCGCGGCCCCGAAGAGAACAGCATCATGGACATCAGTTTCGTAAAGCAGAATGAGGGCTTCGACTTTCTGCTCGATTCGGATAACCGGATAATCCGCCCCGCTGCGGGCAGCATCGCCGTCCCCGTGTACTACATGCAAAGCCGGGACCTCGAGATCGGAGACAAAATTACCATCCGGGATCTGCCGTTCGAAATGGAGCTGACCGTCAGCCACTCCCTGCGGGACGCACAGATGAACCCCTCTCTCATTCATTCCAAGCGCTTCCTGCTCAACGATTCGGACTACGCAATGCTGCGGGAGCACTTTCATGAGCGGGAGCACCTCATCGAATTCCTCCTTGCCGACCCGGAGCGGGTGAAGGACTTCTTTGAAGCCTACCTCGCCTCGGGGCTCCCAAAGCAGGGGCCCTCCGTCGACCACCGGCTCTTCAGGACGCTCAACGCCTTGACCGACGGTATCGCCTCGGCGGTGGTATTCCTCCTCAGCCTTCTGCTCATGCTCATCGCCCTCCTCTGCCTCAGATTCACCATTCTCGCCGGCATCGAAGAGGATTACCGCGAGATAGGGGTAATGAAAGCAATCGGTATGAAGAGGAAACAGGTCAAGGGTATCTATCTCTCTAAGTACCTCCTCATCGCTGCCGCCGCGACACTCTTAGGCTATCTTGCCTCGCACTTCTTCAGCCGATACTTTACCGGAGACATGCGGCTCTACATGGGGATCGGCCCAAAGAGCATTGCCTCGGCCCTCCTGCCCGCCGCCGCTGCCGCTGCGGTCTTCTGTATCGTGAGTCTTTCCTGCATACTGATCCTCCGAAGGGTGAACCGCATAAGCGCGGTGGAGGCCCTGAGAATGGGAAGCGGCGGACCGGACGGCCGGGGTGCACGGCTTCTTCCCCTCAAGATGAGCGGACCGCTCAATGTAAACATCTTCCTCGGTTTTAGAGACTCACTGCAGCGATTCAGACTCTTCGGCCTGCTCTGCTTCATCTTCTTCTTCTCCACTTGCATCATCATCCTTCCGCTTCATTTACTCGGTACCATCACCTCTCCCCGCTTCATCTCCTACATGGGGATAGGCAGGAGTGATATCCGTATAGACCTGCGGCAGTCCGATTCGGTCGAAAAGCGCTACGAAAGCCTGCTCGAACACGTGGCCGAAGACGAGGAGGTCTCCCGCTACTCTCCCCTGGTGAGCTCGCAGTTCACCTATCTCACAGAGAACGGGGAGGAAGAATCCATTGCCCTGGAATCGGGTGATTTCAGCCTCTTTCCCCTCGACTACGTTGAAGGTGAGGTGCCGGTACAGGAGAACGAAATAGCCCTCTCCTATCTCAGCGCACAGGATATGCACAAAGAGGTCGGGGACAGCCTCATTCTTCTGGTAAAGGGGGAAGAACAAAGGATGCGGGTCAGCGGCATCTACCAGGATGTGACCAACGGCGGCAGGACCGCCAAGGCGCCCCTGCCCTACGATCCCTCTTCGGTCCTCTGGTACACCCTCTGCATGGATGTGGCACCACAGGCCGACACGGCGGAGAAGAGGCAGGAGTACGCCCGTCTCTTCCATCCCGCCCGGGTTACCGACATGGAGAGCTATATATCCCAGACATTTGGAAACACCGTCAAGCAGCTAAAAAAAGTTACGGCCCTTGCGGGGGCCGCGGGCCTGGCGGTCGCGGTTCTCATCAGTTCCCTCTTTCTCACGATGCTCATCGCAAAGGATGCCGTTCGGATATCGATCATGAAGAGTATCGGCTTCTCCCTCGGACAACTGCGCATGCAGTATCTTAGCACCATGGGAGTCCTGCTGGCTATAGGCGTGCTCTTCGGGACACTCTTCTCGAACACGATTGGCAGCCGGCTGATGGGCTTAATATGGGGACAGATGGGGGCTCCGCAGATACGCTTCGTGATAGATCCGCTTAGCTCATACCTGCTGCTGCCGCTTCTTCTCTTTGCGGCGGTAGCCCTCGCGACGGTACTCGGTATGGGTTCCGTGAAAGAACAGACACTAGCACAATTATACTAGGGAGAACGAAAATGAACACTCTACTGGAAACAAAGAAACTGAACAAGAATTACACGCTGGGCAGCAGGAACGAGCTCCATGTACTGAAGGACGTCGATCTTACAATCGAAAGCGGTGAGTTCATTTCGGTAATGGGCCCGTCGGGATCGGGAAAGTCGACCCTTCTCTACACCGCCTGCGGAATGGACGGGATGAACTCCGGCAGCGTGCATTTTGCCGGCCGCGAGCTCTCCGCGCTCTCGGAGAAGGCTCTCTCGGCGATGCGGCTCGATGAGATGGGTTTTGTTTTTCAGCAGATACATCTGTTGAAGAATCTGAAAATCTTCGACAATATAGCCCTGTCGGGTTACCTATCGAAGAAACAGAGCAGAGGGACGGTAAACAAGCGGGCGGTCGAACTGATGAAGAAGACGGGAATCCTCGAACTGGAGAACAACGACATTACCGAAGCCTCCGGCGGACAGCTGCAGCGGGTGGGGATCTGCCGGGCCTTAATTAACGAACCGCAGATCCTCTTCGCCGACGAACCAACCGGCGCCCTCAACTCCAAATCCTCCGAAGAGATCATGGACCTTCTCGGAGGAATCAACGGAGAGGGAATGACGATAATGCTGGTCACCCACGACGTGAGGGTTGCAGCGAGGAGCGAGCGGGTCCTCTGTATGATCGACGGAAGGATCGTCGCGGAGAAGCCTCTAGGCAAATGCTCCGGCGACCGTCTCGAAATCAAGAAGAGAGAAGAACAACTGTCCGCCTGGCTCCTGGAAATGGGGGTTTGAGCGGGTGGACAGTATAGGCGGACAGCTGGAGGAATGATATGAACACAAAGGCAAAGACATTTCACAGGATCGCGGTTCTCTGTGCGGCGGCGGCCCTTCTTGCCGCCGCCGCCTCGGCCGCCGGCCTGCTCTTTCGCGGCGGCGAGACGACGAAAGAGGTGGTGAGCGTGCGGGGGGAAGAGTACGAGATGGTCACCGACGGGGTCTACGCCTACAACGCCCTTCGGGTCGTAGCCGAAGGCATCGGCTGGGACGCGGTGAGTCTGTTCCTCGCGGCACCGGCACTCCTCGCTGCGGCCTTTTTCATCTACCGCGGCTCCCTTCGGGCACGGCTCTTGGCCCTGGGACTGCTGGCCTACTTCTTCTATCAATACCTGATGTACGCGGTCTATTGGGACATCGGGCCGCTCTTTCCCCTCTACATCATCATCTATCCCCTCTGCATCGCCGCGGCGGCCTGGACCGTCACTACTATCCCGGTGGGCCGGCTGCCGGAGATAGTCTCCTCCTCCTTTCCGCGGAAGGGAATTGCCGTACTCTCCTTTATCGTTGCCTTTGTGCTGCTGGGGATGTGGTCCTCCCGCATCGCGGCGGTCCTCTCCGGAGAGATACAGGGACAGCTCTTCGGTCAGGACAGCCTCGATGTACAGGCCTTCGACCTCGGACTCATCGTCCCTCTGGCGGTCTTCACCGCCGTGCAGGTCCTGCGGCGGAAGGCCGTCGGCTACCTCCTTTCCGTCGTTCTGGCGGTGAAGGCGGTTACTATGGCGGCGGCGATTACGGCTATGCTCATCTCCGCCTGGACCATGGAAGGCAGGCTCGAGCTTCCTCCTTTCCTCTTCTTCACCTTTGTGAGCGCGGTGTCCTTGGTCCTTTCTTTCAAGATGCTCACGAGCATACCCGGGGGACGCTGTGAGTAGTAAGGAAGAGGTAAAAGAGGCGGCGCAGCCGGCGTTCTGACTCTTTCGGCGCTCTGCCCGGTACGCACGGTTAAACAGATTTAAGAGAGAGGGAAATCCTGTTTCGCTCGACATCGACCTCGAGCACCCGCACGCGCACCTGCTGCCGCAGCTTGACTACTTCCGCCGGGTCCCGCACGAAGCGTTCGGCCATTTCGCTGACGTGCACGAGTCCGTCCTGCTTGATCCCCACATCCACAAAGGCGCCGAAGCGGGTGATGTTGGTGACTATTCCCGGCAGGACCATACCCGTCTGAAGGTCCTCGATGCGGTGCACGTTCGCCTCGAAACTGAACTCCTCGATGGTATCGCGCGGGTCGCGGCCGGGTTTTTCCAGCTCGGAGAGAATATCTTCAAGTGTCGGCAGACCAACTGTCTCGTTCACATATGCTTCCAGGCGGATGGCCTTCCGGCGTCCGGCATCCTTCATCAGTTCCGGGATACCGCACCCCTGGTCGGCGGCCATCTGCTCCACGATGCCGTAGGATTCGGGGTGGACCGCCGAGGCGTCCAACGGATTGGCCGCATCCGGTATGCGGAGAAAACCGGCGGCCTGTTGAAAAGCCTTCGGCCCCAGCCCCGCTAGCTTTTTCAACTCGCTGCGGGAAGAGAAGGAGCCTTTTTCGCTCCGGTGTGCGACGACGGCTGCCGCCAATTTTGGTCCGAGGCCGGATACGTACTGCAGCAGCGGCGCTCCGGCGGTGTTGAGGTTCACCCCCACCAGGTTTACGCAGGATTCGACTACCGAATCCAATTCGGCTTTCAACAGCTTCTGGTCGACATCGTGCTGATACTGTCCGACCCCCACCGATTTAGGATCGATTTTTACCAGCTCGGAAAGCGGATCCGTAAGGCGGCGGCCGATGGAGACCGCCCCCCGCACCGTCACGTCGTATTGGGGGAATTCTTTCCGGGCCAGTTCAGAGGCGGAATACACCGAAGCCCCGTCCTCCGGCACCATGAACAACGCGATAGTCCCGGCAGCTTTTGAAGGCCAGGCCGCACCGAAATCGAGGCTGCGGACCAGCTCTTCCGTTTCGCGGCCGGCGGTGCCGTTACCTATGGCAAGCGCCTCGATACGGTACTCACGGACTAAACGGATGACTTGTTCGGCCGCCTCGGCGCGTCTGTTCTGCGGCGGATGGGGATACATTACTTCGTGGCTGAGCAGCTCCCCCTGTTCGTCCAGGCAGACGAGCTTGCAGCCGCTGCGGAAGCCCGGATCTATGGCCAGCACCCGCTTGGGACCCAGCGGAGGCGCCAAAAGGAGCTGCCGAAGGTTTTCGGCAAACACGGCAATGGATTCGCGGTCGGCCTTCTCCTTGGCTTCGGCCAGGAATTCATTCTCCAGAGAGGGTGCCAGCAGGCGCTTGTAGGCATCCTCGGCGGCTTCAGCTACCTGCCGGCCGCAGGCGTTGTCCCGCCGAATATAGCGCCGGCGCAGGATGTGCAGTGCCCGCTCCTCCTCCTGCGGGGCCACCGAAAGCGAGAGAAATCCTTCGCCCGCGCCTCGCTGCATGGCCAGAAAACGGTGGGCCGGACATCCTTTTAACTTTTCGCTCCACTGATGGTAGTCGCGGTACTTGGCCGCCTGCTGCGGCTGTGCCTCGGTTTTCTCCTTCGCCGCCTTCCCTTTCGCCTGTTTGGCGCTTATGACGGCTTCCTTGGCATAGAGGCGCCGCATTTCGGCACGAAGCTCGGCGTCCTCATTCATCCGTTCGGCAAGGATATCGCGGGCACCCTGCAGCGCCGCATCCGTGCTCTCCACTTTATCGTGTAAAAATTTCTCCGCCAGGTGATGCGGGTCGGCATCGTTTTGGCTAAGCAGTTCGTCGGCAAGGGCTTCGAGACCGAGCCCGCGTGCAATGGTCCCGCGGCTGCGCCGCTTTGGCTTGTAGGGAAGATAGATATCTTCCAATTCTTTCGGGTCGAAGACGGAACGGATCCGCGCGGCCAATTCGTCGGTGAGTTTTTCCTGGCCGGCGATGGTCTCGAGAATTGTAGTGCGCCGCTTTTCCAATGTCTCGAGGCGTTCGAGACTCGTCTTTATTGTCTTGACGAGGACCTCATCCAGTCCGCCGGTGGCTTCCTTGCGGTAGCGGCTTATGAAGGGAACACTGGCCTCTTCGGCAAGGAGCTGCCCCGTCCGCTGCACCTGGCCTTGCTTGAGCTCGAGCTGATCGGCGACCCGCTTGATGTGAGAAGGCAGTGCATAGCGTGCGCGGCTGCCGCTGTCTTGTGTGGCTTCCATGACAGCACTATACCCCATAATTAGGCTGCCTTGCGAGCATAGAGACTGGAGCTTATGTTCCGGGGGCTCCTCTCCCGCGACAGAACCGATTCGAAATCTGTCTTCCTGGATATTGACATATCCAGCTTATAGTCATATTCTAGTCTCATGAAGACCATTTCTGTTTCAAAACTAAAAGCTCATTTGAGTGCTGAACTAAAAGAGGTAAAGAAGGGCTCTCGTATTATTGTCCTCGACCATAGACATCCTGTTGCGATACTCAGTCCCTACGAGGAAGAACCGCTATTTGCACGAGAGGCGCAGCAACCCTATTCGTACAAAGAACTCGAGCCCCTCACCACTGTTGATCTCCTCGACAAAATGGAAGAGGAGCGGTCGGACAGATGGTAGCTTATGTGGATACCTCCGTACTTCTCCGCCATATATTACTCGGCGACTCTTCCATACAACAGGTTCTGGCCTGTGAGCGCATTATATCGAGCGAATTGCTGGAAATCGAATCGAGGCGCGTAATCCATCGGTATCGCATCGACGGAGAAATTGACGATGAGGGTTTAGTACAGGCGAATTCGAGATTGAATGCAGTCTTGTCCGGAATTTCTCTTCTCGCCCTCTCCTCCGCAGTAAAGAGGCGCGCTATGGGAGCTTTTCCCGTACACGTAAAAACACTCGACGCCCTGCACCTTGCATCCGCCCTCGTGTATACAGATACAAGTCCGGAGCGGAACGTGCTCATCTTCAGTTTCGACACCGGTATGAACCGCTGTGCATCTGCCCTCGGTTTTACCGCTCCTTTTGGTACATATTGAGTATTGAGCCGGTCGGAGAGGACCATTAGGATGGCGGGAAAGGTGTTCCGGTGTTGTGGATGGAAAGGCCGCTGTGCGTAAAATCTATTTCCCTTCCACATCTCACAAGACAGGATAAAACCTTTCGGTTATAATAAAACGGAGATCGAACATGATAGAAAAGAGTCTACAGAAGGGCCGATTGGATTAAGGACAGAAAGCCTTCGCAGAACTGTTCGAATTAATAAACAGGCATAACGTTAAGCACATCATAGGAGGTGGATACGCCCTCGATGTAAGCACAAATAATCTCTCCGAACCGAATGTGCTCGTACAGTTAGGCGTGCCGCCGGACAAACTCATCTACAGCCGCTCGATAGAGCAGCCCGTAGGCCAAAACCACAGGTTCTCGCCGCTAAAGACGAGCCTTCCGGACTCCTATCTGGAAGGCTCGAAGGTTTTTGTCAGCACTGTGTTCTCTTTTTGTCATGTAATTCTTTCTTTTTTAATATGGGGAAAAGGAAAAGGAATAATACGGCAGGAGATTTCTCAAAATCTTTTACAGGCGGCAAGATCGGTATCTATCAGCGCCTGGTTATCTCGTAAACGGCCTCTGTTCGTGGTATTCCTTTCATAGTGGTTCAAATCATGCGGGATAGGCAATAGATACTCGCTGAGAGC
>CAZQNO010000039.1:13853-26488 GCA_964594775.1 uncultured Spirochaetaceae bacterium | reverse complement strand
CCCGGCCCTTCGCTCCTCCTGGCTCCTCCTCCATGTTTCCTTCAGCTTCGTGGGAGAGGCCTTCTTCGTAGTTGCCTTTGCTGCGGCACTGGTGCGGCTTTTCGGCCGCCGAGAGGAGCTGCGCCGGAAGGCCGACCGCATCACCTACCTCTCCGTGTCTCTCGGTTACATGATCTTTACCGCCGGCGCCCTGATTTTCGGCATGGTATGGGCAAAACAGGCCTGGGGCAGCTATTGGAGCTGGGACCCAAAGGAAACCTGGGCCCTCATCACCTGGCTCACCTACACGCTCTACCTCCACCTCCGACTGGTGAAGGGGCTGCGCGGCCGCCTCTCCGCCGTACTGGCAATCATCGGTTTTCTGCTGACGCTCTTTACCTTCTTCGGGGTCAACTACCTTCTTCCCAGCCTGCATTCCTATGTCTAGTAAATCTCCAAATCGGTGTTTGACTTTCCTCATAAGGCCCGGTATGCCGTCGTAAAAGGTAACTTTTATTTGTCCGAAGAAAAAGCACTGCTGAATGACGATCTACCCGAAAGATGGCAGGTACTGCCGGTGCAAGTCCTCGAAACGCATCCAAAAACAGCTCATGACCTCGGTGATAACGGCCTTTCGTTCCTCGTGCTTCAGCGGGGGAAGCAGGATGGATAGAGGAAGATAGTATTTTGCCGAGAAGGATATATGAAAAAAGGGCGGGCCGAGATCTCGAGTATACCAGGCACGCTGCGACACGCTCTCAATTGCTCTATCGGGCTATCGGATTATCGGGCCGGTTCTAAGCGCCAAGCTCTTCCGTAAGCCCGCACCAATTGTCCTGCGAGCCACAGGTCGAAATTCGGCGAGCCTCGCATCCGCATAGGAGAATTGATAAGCTCCCCGCTTTTCTCCGGACCGCCCTCAGTTCTCTTGTGGATATTCGGTTCGGTAATGTGCATCCTCTCCAAAACTATGCCGCGGCGGTAGTTGTGATGGTAATAGACGACCGCTCCGTCGGAGTCGACGGAGACGACAACACCGGTGTGGGTAAACTCGTCGTCGGCAAGGCCGTCGCCGTCCTGGTCGTAGGTGTTGTCCCAAAAGATGATGTCTCCCGGGAGGGGTGAGCGGGGAGCAAACAAAGAGTCTGACTGAGACGGCCCAAGATCTACCCGCAATGCGCCCGGGGAGTCGGAGGGTATGAGAAGCTGCTCGTCCTCCATGTAGCGGTAGAGCCTTTGTACCCCGTTTCCCCGGTATGCGGCGAGGGGGCCGAGGAGGTCGATGCCGGCGTACCAGTACAAGGCTGCCACCGCTCCGGTGCAGTCCATCCGGAACGTCCTGCCGTTCACGATGAGTTTCTTCACGCCCTTCAGTTCATATGCCCCTTGTACAAGTTTTCTTTGCCGCTCGTTGAGCTCTTCCCCTGCGGCTCCGGCTGTGCTTTTCGGCGGATGCGGTACTCCCGCGCACCCGAAGAGCGACAGCGCGGCGAGGAAGAGAAAGAGGCGGGTGATTCGGATGGGTTTGGCGGATCGGATCGGTCGGCAGGCTCTAATAATCCGTTCGGTGAGCGTTTGATTCATTCGTTCTCTCGTTCTCCTTCCTTGAACTCCGGCCTTGGGGTGAAGCTCTTGGCGACGAGGAAGATCTCGAAAGATTCCTTTCTGCTCGAGGAAGGTTTATAGGGCTTCACGCTTTCGAAGAGGCTGCGGAGCCTCTCGGTGAGCTGCCGTTCTCCGCCGCCCTGAAAGAGCTTGACGACCATATTCCCTCCGGACCGAAGGAGGCCGGAGGCCAGTTCGAGGCAGCTCTCGGCAAGGGACTCCGATCTTGCCGTATCTATGGTGCGGTTTCCCGTGGTAAGGGGAGCGGCGTCGCTCAGAATGACATCGAAAGGCCCGAGTTCTTCGAGAAGTCCGCCGATTTGTTTCCCGAAGGCATCGCCGGTAAGAATTTGCACCTGAGAATATCCTTCGGGAAGGGCGAACTCCTTTAAGTCGACCGAGACGACTTTCCCGCCCGATTCACCGCCGTCTTCGGCTGCAGCGCCGACGGTATCGGCGGCGAACATGCTCCAGCTGCCCGGTGCCGCCCCAATATCCAGTACGCGCTGCCCCCGGGCCAGAATACGATGCTTTTTTTGAATTTCCTGCAGCTTGTATACCGACCGGGCGGGATAGCCCTCCCGCTTTGCCCGGTCTCCGAAGTGATCCTGCCGCCGTCGTCCCATGGCAAAAGTATAGGTGAGCCGCCGAGAAATGAAAAGGGCGGCGGAGTACTGCAAAGCCGGCCGGAGGGCTTGAATTACCTCCATGGCTGAATATAGTGAGGCGAACGAGTAATCAGTAATTCTTCAGCAAGCTCTGTTTTTGTTACAGCTCCGCTCCGAGCAGCCATAAAAAATAGCCGTCTATAGCGCGTTTATCATTCCCGCGAGATAGCCGGCGCCGAAGCCGTTGTCGATGTTGACCACCGAGACTCCCGATGAGCAGCTGTTGAGCATCGTCAGGAGGGCGGATAAGCCCCCGAAGTTTGCCCCGTAGCCGACGCTCGTTGGTACGGCGATTACCGGCGCGCGCAGCAAACCGCCGATCACTCCCGCTAAGGCACCTTCCATTCCGGCAACGGCAACGACGACACGGGCCTTGCGTATTTCCTCGATCGAGGCGAGGAGGCGGTGTATGCCTGCCACGCCCACGTCGTTGAAGCGACGCACCGTATGGCCATAGAAGGAGGCGGTGACCGCCGCCTCTTCTGCGACTCTGAAATCGGATGTTCCGGCGCTGACCACTGCAATCTCCCCCCTTCCCCCCGCCGGTGCGGGACCGCTGCGGCGGGTCAATATCCGCGCGTCGGGATGGTACTCGGCTTCTGGAAAGCGCTCCGCCAGCTCCGCATAGACCTCGCTGCCCATCCGTGTGGCGAGAATGTCCGCGCCCCGCTCCCGCATGTTCGAGAGAATATCCACAATCTGATGCAGCGACTTCCCTCGGCAAAAGACAACCTCGGGGTGTCCGGTCCTCTCCTCCCGGTGGGTATCTATCCTCGTATGACCGAGGTCCTTATAGTAGTGCTCCTCGATTGCCTGTTTCGCCCCTTCGATCGAAAGTCTCCCCTCTTTGCAGGCCCTCAGGAGCCCTTCCATACTCTTCATCTGCTCTTCCATCTCTTCCTACTCCTCTCGCTCGACGGCATCGATGGGGTCCATGCTCCCGCTTCTGTATCCTCCCAGATCCACCGTCACGTAGCTAAACCCGAGCCTCTTGAGGGCTTCGTCGATGAGGTCCATCGTTTCCGTTTCGCAGAGGGCGCCCCGTTCATCTCTGCCGACCTCGATCCTGGCGATTTCTCCGTGGACCCGAACCCGCAGTTCCGCAAAGCCCCTTTCCCGCAGCAGTTCCTCGGCCCGCTCCACCCGCTGGAGGAGCTTTGCAGACACCTCGCTTCCATGGGCAAGCCTGGTGAGAAGGCAGGAATAGGCAGGTTTGTTCCAAACGGCAAGGCCTCGGCGCCGGGCCAGTTCCCTAACCTCCTGCTTCGTTATGCCGAGTTCGGCGAGAGGGCTGCGCACTCCCAGCTCTTCGATCGCCTTGCGCCCCGGCCGGTAGGCCTTTAGGTCGTCGGCGTTTGAGCCCTCTAGAATTACCGCAGCGCCCGACTGCCGGGCAAATTCACCAATCCGGGTGAATAGCTCCATCTTGCAGAGGTAGCAGCGTCTCTGCGGATTATCTTTGAGGCCCTTCGGGAGTTCCATCTGCAGGACCCGCAGTTCGGCTCCCACCGTTTCGGCGAGCCGCCGGGCCTCCTCCCGTTCTGCTTTCGGTACGTAGGGCGCCGCTACGGTGACCGCCTGCACATCCTTTCCGAGAGCCTCTGCGGCAGCCGAAAGAAGGAGACCGCTGTCGACCCCTCCGGAGAGGGCGAGCACAGAGCTTCCCAGAGATGAAAGAAGGTCCTCGAGCCTCCGGCCTTTCTCCTCGATCGATGCGAAGCTCATCCGGGCAGGCTCCTATAGATCTCTCTGAGAGAGACCCCGTGCCGCTCGGCGAGTGCCTTAGCCTCCTCGTACTCCGGTTTTCGCGAAATGCAGCGGCCCCGCAGGTAGAGGCACTTCAAACGAATTTCTCCATACGGGGTCTCTCCCTTCTCATAGTCCCGTTTGAGCATGTGCTGCCTCACCGGATACTCGCGGATTCCTGCGGTGGTCGTCTCTTCGAAGATGATCGAGAGCATTTCGCTTTTCTTTTCCTCGGTGGTCATCACCGTGAGGAGCGTCCCGGGCCGGTTTTTCTTCATCTGTACGGGGCCGAGAAAGGCGTCCTTCGCCCCGGCCCGAAAGAGAATCTCGAGGACGTAGTCGTAGAGCTCGGGGCTCATGTCGTCGATGTTGCACTCGAGTATCTGGGCATCGACCGTCTCTGCGCCGAGGCGAAGGGAGGCCTCCCGTTCTTCTGCAAGAAAGACCCGCAGCACGTTGGGGATTTCGGTGTCTCTGCTGCCGACTCCGTAACCGGTTTTCTTCACCGTATAGGAGGCAGTTTCGATGAACTCGTTTGCGTTTGCCTTGAGGATCGCCGCCCCCGTAGGCGTGGTGGTTTCCTTATCAACCGCCCCCCGCCGGCACGGCACCCCTTCGAGGATCTCCACCGTTGCGGGGGCCGGGACCGGGATCCTGCCGTGGGCGCAGCGCACGAAGCCGCCGCCGAGCTCGGGGGGATGGGAAACGATGCGGTCCGGCTGCAGGTATTCTATTGCCGCCGCCGCGGCGACTATGTCGACGATGGAGTCCACTGCCCCTACCTCGTGGAAATGCACCTTTTCAACCGGCATGCCGTGGACCTTCGCTTCGGCACGGGCGATGAGCTCGAACATCGCCATGCTGCGCCTTTTTATTACCGGATCGAGGCCGCTTCCCTCTACGATCTCCCGGATTTCCCTAATCCCGCGATGACTGTGGTCATGGCTGTGCGTGTGCGGATGTTCGTGGGGATCGCCGTGGTGGTGATTGTGCACTTCGTCGTCGGCAGCGGCCGCCTTCGAGCCGCCGGCCTCCCCCTCGATCGACACAACCGCCCGGGTCCCCTCGATTCCCTTGCGCTTCTCTCTTTTGAATACCACCTTCCAGCCCGGAAGGCGCAGAGCCCCGAGGGCCTCGAGGAGATAGTCCTGCGGAACCCCCAGATCGACCATCGCGCCCATGTGCATGTCGCCGCTTATTCCCGAAAACGGATCGTATACTAAAATCTTCATCAAGTCTCCTCCATTCTCCATTATACGAGCAGTCTAAGCTCCGCGGTGAATTACATATCATATCACTCGTGTAGCATTATGAACAATCACGTGTCACCAAATGGGCGGGCGAATTTCTCCCATCTGTGCCTATTCAGCAGAGCAGCTGGTTGAAGAGTAACTTCTCAAAACACTAATGAAGGACTATACTGAATCTGTGAATGAGACGGAAAAGCCGCTGCAGCCCGAACGCCTCGAGAGAATACGCAGTCTTCTCGAGAATAGGCATACTGTGCGGGTCGTCGACCTGAGCAGGGAGCTCTCGGTTTCGGAAAACACCATTCGCAGAGATTTGGTTCTGCTAGAAGAGGCGGGAGTATGCTTCAGGACGAAGGGGGGCGCAGGTATCCTGCCTTCCGCCGGCGGAGGCGCGGTATTCTCCCGCCGACGCAGCCGCAACCGGGGGGCTAAAGAAGTAATCGCAATTGAGGCCGCGCGTTTCGTACACGAGGGCAGTACGGTTCTGCTTGACACCGGAACAACCGCCTTAGAGCTTGCTCTGAGGTTGCGGGAGATGGAGCACATAACCGTCATTACCCCCTCTCTTGAAGCCGCTCAGGTTCTTTCGGATCTGCCTGCTCTCACCCTGATACTCTCCGGCGGCATCGTGCAGCCTCGTTCACGGTCGATGACCGGGCCGCCGGCCGAGTCCTTTTTCGATTCGGTTCACGGCGATATCCTCTTTCTCGCGGCAAAGGCGGTATCCGTCGAGGGCGGTTTGACCGACCACACAATGAGCGAGGCTTCGGTAAAGCGAAGAATGATCGGCTGTGCCGATAGAGTCGTGGTTCTTGCCGACGGCAGCAAGATCGGGTCGACCTCTCTCAGCCGGGTGGCCGGTCTCGAGGCGATGGATATTTTACTGACCGATGCGGAGGCCGATCCGGTACAGCTCGCCAAAATCCGTGAGATGGGCATTGAGGTGATCGTAACGCAGAAGCGCTTCTCCGTTTAAACGGCGATTACCCAAGCTTTGAACCAGCAGCTACTTCTTCTGCTCTGTCGACATCCGGTCGAACTGCTCGACCCTGCTCGTGCCGCTTTCCACGAGAGTCATGGACGATATGCGGACGGCGCGCGCGCTGCGGTGAAACTCGCTCATCGAAAGGACGCCCAGGTTGCACATGGTGGAGCGGAGCTTCGCCAGCGAGATGTCTACCTTGTCGGCGAGGGGGCCGCCGTAGGGAACGTAGGCGTCTATGCCCTCTTCGAAGTGCATGCCGATTCCTTCCCAGTCGCTGTCCTTGTAACGCTGCCAGTTTCTCGCCCGGGATGAGCCTTCGCCCCAGTAGGGCTTGTAGAGTCCTCCCCGGTAGTTGATCTTCGGCGTGGGGCTCTCCTCGGTCATGGCGAAGTATCTTCCCATCATCACGAAATTCGCGCCCAGGGCGAGGGCCATGATGATGTTGGTGTCGTTGTTCAGGCCTCCGTCGGAGCAGATAGGTACGTAGATGCCCGTTTCTTCGAAGTAGCGGTCTCGTTCGGCTGCCACTTCGATTACCGCCGAGGCCTGTCCGCGGCCGATGCCCTTCTGCTCGCGGGTTATGCAGATGGAGCCGCCGCCGATCCCCACCTTTACGAAGTCCAGGTCGGCCTCTTCGGCGAGAAAACGAAAGCCTTCGGCGCTTACCACGTTGCCGCCGCCGAGGATCATCTCTCTGCCGTAGCGGCCGCGCAGTTCCAAAGCCGCTTCCTTCTGCCACTGTGAGTAGCCGTCGGAGGAGTCGAAGCAGAGAAAGTCGACCTCCGCCTCCATCAAGGCTTCGGCCCGCTCGAGATAGTCATGGGTGTTGAGGGCGGCCCCGACGATAAGGCGCTTCTTCTCGTCGGTGAGTTCCAGGGGGTTGGCTTTGTGGTCGAAGTAGTCCTTGCGGAAGACCAGCGATTCCAGATTGCCCTCCTCGTCGACGATGGGCAGGCACTCCTTCTTCTCCTTGTGAAGAATTTCTGTGGCTTCCTCCAGGCTTATCCCCTTTCGGGCGCAGACGAGCCGTTCGAGGGGGGTGAAATAGTCGCGGACGGGAAGGGCCGGGTCGTCCTTCGTTTCCCAGTAGTCCTTGTCCGTGAGTATACCGAGGAGTTTCGAGTGTCTTCCGCCGTCCTCGGTTACTGCGATGGTGGAGTGGCCGGTTCGTTTGCTTAAGGAGATGGCTTTTGAGAGCGGATCGTTCGGCGAGATGTTTGAGTCCGAGTCGACGAAACCGGCCTTGTGTTCCTTTACCGTCTTGACCATGGCCGCCTGCTCGGCTATCGGCTGGCTGCAGTAGATGAACGAAGTTCCCCCCTTGCGGGCCAGGGCGATGGCCAGCTGCGGTCCCGACACAGCCTGCATGGCTGAACTGGTGAAGGGTATTTCGAGGCAGGCCGGCTTCTCTTCATCCGGCCGGTGTTTGGCCACCGGAACCTTTAGCGAAACATTCGCCGGGTAGTGCTCCTTCGTAGTGAGTCCTGGAAGGAGAAGGTATTCGTCGAACGTCCTCGATATCGCCTCGTTTATCCTTGCCATGGTCCCCTCCTCAATCGGCGTCTCTTATAGGCAGGCTACGGGTTTTTTCCCTGCTTCGCAAGAGGACGGCGGGGATGCGGGACACAATCGCGGCGATTGGAGTTGGAATCATGTGAGGGGCCTTTGCCGGCATCTCTCCTTGACCGGGGCGGGAAAAGATACTACCTTCTCTACATGAGACGCTTATTGGGACGACCCTTCCCCTATACCTACAATAACTACGCTTTCATCCTTATCGTGGCGAACATCCTCGTCTTCATGTTCAATTCATTGAGCCCCCGTTCGACGATCTACACCGCCATGGTCCCCGCCCTGGTGCTGCAGAGAGGTTTTGTGTGGCAGTTTTTTACCTATATGTTTACCCATTCGGGACTGAGCCACATCCTGTTTAATATGCTGGGGCTCTTCTTCTTCGGGGTGCAGGTGGAGCGCCGGCTGGGAAGCAGGGAATTCCTTCTCTTCTACCTCAGCACAGGGGTGCTGGCGGGACTCTTCTCCTTCGTGGTCTACGTGCTTACGGGAATGTACGGAGTCGTCCTCCTCGGTGCCAGCGGGGCGGTCTTCGCCGTTCTCCTGGCCTTTGCCGTCTTCTTCCCCCACGCCAATATCTACATCTTCGGAATCCTGCCCGTCCGGGCGCCGGTGCTGGTCATCGGCTATACGGCGATAGAGCTATTCAACCAGGTCTTTAGCGTGCAGTCCGGTGTTGCCCATCTCACCCACCTTGCCGGTTTTGCCTTTGCCTACCTCTACATTCTTCTCCGGCTCGGCATCAATCCCATCGATAGGTTCCGATAGAAAGGAGAGGCGGATGAAGAGGGACGCCTGTTCGGTGCCGAGGCTGAAACCGAAACCGGGGCGTGAGCCCGGCGGCTTCAGCTCCCTTTTCTCCGGGCCGCCTATATCGCTCTTCCTGCTCATCGCACTTTTCTTGCTGCCGGCCTCGAGTCCACTCTTCTCCTCCTCCTTCGATGAAGATGTTTTGGTCTTCGAACTCTGGGTGGAGCTGGAGCCGGCGGTTGAGAACTACCGCCGGCCCGATGCGGGGGAAGACCTCCCGTCGATCGGTGGCAGTGGAACATCCGGCCGACGCAGCTACGGCCCCATTTCCGAACGGGAGGCCATAGAGCGGGTCCTGGAAGAGGCGCAGATCGTCGTTTCTGCGATGATCTACGGCTACCGGGTGGAATACACGCCCCTGGACCGGGCCCGCGGGGTCGAAGAGCAGTTCGTCCTCGAAGCCGTTGCCCGAATCGAGCGGGGAGACCGGCGCCTGCAGACGATGGACAGCCGGCGGGTGGAAGGACGCCTCTACATTCGTTTCCGCTATGATCTTTCGGAGGACCAGATTCTCAGGCGCTCCCTCTGGGGGAGCAACACCATTCCCTCGGCAACGGCGACGGGCACGGCACCCCTTCGTGAGGGCTATCGGGGGAAGTTTCTCTCCTTCGAGGAGGCGGTAAAGCAGGGGCTGCGCGGCTATCTTCGTCCCCGGGAATACAACAAGCCTCGGGAGATCGTCGGCCGGGTACTCTTCATCGAGCCGCCCTACACGAGAATCAACGCCGGGGGCTACCACTCGAAACTGCGGATGAAACTGAATCTGGAGGAAGTGCTGCCCTACGGGGCCTATTGATGAAGGCCCGGTCTCGGGCTTTGCCCGCTCCATCTCGCTGCCCAAATTTGTACCGCTCATAAGACGGGAAAGGGATGCTCGTCGAAACTGGGGGCCGCTCCGGTGTGGATGTTCGAGGAGAGGCAGGCTTCCATCGGGATGCGCTTGTCTTTGAAAAAGTGGGAGAGGGAGCCCATCTTCTCGATCCGGCTGCCGCGGACCACCATGTCTTCGATGAGGCGGGTGGCGTGGCCGATGCGGTCGGCGCCGCGCCGGAACCACCGGCCGAGGGCCCCGGGATCCTCGGTGGGAAGTTCGACCTTCGGCAGACGCCGGATCATTTCACGGGTGACCATGCCGCTCTAGTCCTTCTTCTCCTCTTCCTTCGGCAGTTCCAGGCGGATGTGCAGCTCTTTCAGCTGCTCTTCGTCTACCTCCGAGGGAGAATCGTCCATCGGCGAGATGCCGACGTTGTTTTTAGGAAAGGCGATGACCTCCTTGATGGACTCTTCGCCGGCCATCAGCATCACCAGACGGTCGAGGCCCGGGGCGATCCCTCCGTGGGGAGGGGGGCCGTAGCGGAAGGCCTTCAGCAGAAAACCGAAGCGCCGCTCGGCTTCCTCTTCCGAGAAACCGACGATATTGAAGATCCGCTTCTGGATCTCCGGATCGTGGATCCTGATGGAGCCGGATGCCATCTCGTAACCGTTGCAGACCAGGTCGTAGAGGTCGCCCTTTACCGCGCCGGGATCCTCTTCCATTGTGTCGAGGTACTGCTCTTGGGGCATCGTGAACATGTGGTGGGCGGCTTCCCAGCGGCCGGCATCTTCATTGTACTCGAAGAGAGGAAAGTCGATGATCCAGGCGAAAGAAAAGATCGAGGGGTCGGTCAGGCCGAGTTGTCTGCCCAGGTTGCTGCGCACCGCCCCGAGGCTCGTGCAGGCGGTTTCCCACGTGTCGGCCACGGCGAGAATGAGGTCTCCCTCCTTCGCATCGAGGGCGGCGAGGATCTCTTCGCTCTGTTCGGCGAAAAATTTGGAGATACCTCCCTCCAGTCCTTCGGTGCCGACCTTCATCCAAGCCAGGCCTTTCGCGCCGTATACTTTTGCGGCGGCTTCCAGCTCCTCTATCTGCTTGCGGGAGTAGTCTCCGCAGCCCGGCGCCCTAAGCGCCTTTACCGCCCCGCCCTCGGCGGCAACGTTTTTGAAGGCGTTGAAACCGCTCTTTTCGGCGAAGGCGGAGAAGTCCTTCATCTCCATGCCGAAGCGGAGGTCCGGCTTGTCGCTGCCGTAGAGGTCCATCGCTTCTTGATAGGCCAGGCGGCGGAAGGGAATCTTCAATTCAATATCGAGGGTCTTCTTAAAGACGTGGAAGAGCATTCCCTCTATCACCTCGAAGACGTCTTCCTTGGAGACGAAGCTCATCTCCATATCTATCTGGGTGTGCTCCGGCTGCCGGTCTCCCCGGGCGTCTTCATCCCGGAAGCAGTGGGCGAGCTGGAAGTAGCGGTCGAAACCGGAAACCATGAGGATCTGCTTGAAGAGTTGAGGGCTCTGGGGAAGGGCGTAGAAACGGCCGGGATGCACGCGGCTGGGCACGAGGAAATCCCTGGCGCCTTCCGGGGTCGATCGGATCATCGAAGGGGTCTCTATCTCCATGAAGCCGCGGCTTTTGAGGTGTTCCCGCACGGCAAAGCTCACGTCGGCCCGCAGTTTGATCTTCCGCTGCATGGAAAAAGAGCGAAGGTCGAGATAGCGATAGCCGAGCCGCAGCTCCTCCTTTGCCTCGCTGCGTTCGTCGATGGAGAAGGGGAGGGCTTCGCAGGTGGTGAGCACCTCCATTTCCTCGGCGGCGACTTCGATCGCTCCGGTGGCCATGTCGGGGTTGACCATGTTATCCGGCCGCCGGCGGACCTTGCCGACGACGGCGATGCAGTACTCGCGGTGCAGTCCTCCGGCCGTCTCCCTCAGCGCTTCGGAGGCGTCCTCGTCCACCACCACTTGGCAAACGCCGTACCGGTCCCGTAGGCTTATGAAGTGAATACCTCCGTGGTCCCTCGTTCTATGTACCCATCCGTTGAGGGTTACCGTCTCTCCCTCACGGTCCTTTCTCAGTTCTCCGCACGTGGCGCTTCGCTTTAACCGTTCCATGGCGTGACTTTACCATTATCGCACCGGTGCTTCAAGCCGGGGCGGGGACGCTTGCATCGGAGCCGATGATTTTCCTATACTCCACCGGACAGGCATGGAAAAGAAACGAAAGAGAACGCTGATGATACTGTATTGGATCCTCATTTTTTTGGTCCTCGTTACCGTGTACAGCAACTACCATATCCGTCACGTTTCCGCGGATAGAATGTATGCCGATTCCGCCGCCCTGCCGGCAAACAAGGTGGGACTGATTCTCGGGACGAGCAAGTATCTCTCCGCCGGGGGGATCAATCCCTACTTCCGGTATCGTATCGACGCGGCGGTGAAGCTGTATGAAGCCGGCAAGGTGGAGTATCTTCTGGCCAGCGGAGACAACGCGAAGCAGAGCTACAACGAACCGCGCCACATACACCGTGAGCTGTTGGACCGCGGAATACCGGAGGACCGGATATTTCTCGACTACGCGGGATTCAGGACCCTCGATTCGGTAGTACGCTGTAAAGAAGTGTTCGGACAAGATTCGGTTACGATCATCTCCCAGAGGTTCCACAACGAACGGGCCGTTTTTATCGCCGACCACTTCCGCATCGAAGCGGTCGGTTTTTCCGCGCGCGGAGTCTCCGGGAGCTACGGGATCAAGGTGATGGTGCGGGAGGTCTTCGCCCGGGTGAAGGCGATGTTCGACATCTACCTCTTTCGCAGCAAGCCGAAGTTCCTCGGCGAGAAGATCTCCATCCCCTGAGAGCCGGACCGCTCACCGGCCTCTGCGGCGCTTCCTTTCAGCGACCGTGTTTTCTCGTATAGCACTGCGAGCAGCCCAGGACATGCACGTGAGCGCCCTTTTGACGGGGAAAGAAACGAGCGAAGATGATATCCTCATTTTGCAGCCGCTTCTTGCAGACGGGACAAATCCTCGGCGAGCTTCGGCCGGAAGGATAGCAGTGGGGGCAGCCGTAGATCTCCATCAAGCGGTCCGTCGTGCCGGGATAGAGGACCGATTTTACCTTCTCCGTCTTCTGCAGGGCGTGGCTGCAGATGGGACAGTGGCGGAGCTTTGCCTCCTGTTCCGCCGGCCCGCCCCGCCCGCGGCCGCCC
>CAZQNO010000039.1:0-13753 GCA_964594775.1 uncultured Spirochaetaceae bacterium | reverse complement strand
CCGCCCCGCCCGCGGCCGCCCAACGGGTCCCCTGAAGAATTCCGCATCCAGTCGTCCCTGCCGCGAAACAGAGTAACGAGAAGAAAGATGATCAGCACGGCGAGGACGGCGATAACGACGTATTCGATGGCGGGTGCCTCCTGAATCCGAATTCCTCAAAGCGGCTTGTATCAGGAAATTGTAGCCGGTACAATGGACCAATGGCAAGTCTGTATATGGTCGCTACGCCGATAGGAAACCTCGAAGACATCACGGTACGGGCCTTGCAAACCCTCCGCAGCGTCGACCTCATTGCCTGTGAGGACACCCGGCACACGAGAAAGCTTCTCTCCCACTACGAGATATCTCGACCCCTCTTAAGCGTGCGTTCGCAGAACGAGGAGGAGGGTGCCCGGCGGGTCTTGTCGGTCCTCGAAGAGGGGAAAAACGTGGCCTATGTAAGCGACGCCGGCACTCCGGGGGTCAGCGACCCGGGCCGCAGGCTGGTAGAAGGGGTGCGGAGGGAGGGGTATCCCGTGCTGCCGATCCCCGGTCCTTCCGCTCTCACCGCTCTGCTCAGCGTTTCGACCTTTCCCGGAAGGGCTGTGACCTTCGACGGATTCATCAGTCCAAAGGCGGGCAAACGGGAAAAACGGATAGCAGAGCTTCTTTCCAGGGAAGAATCGTTCATTTTTTATGAATCTCCCCACAGAGTACTGAAGATTTTGAAGGAGCTGGCCGAAAAAGAACCAGGAAGGATGGTATTTGTGGGGCGAGAAATGACGAAAATCTACGAAGAGTTCGTTGAGGGGACGGCAAAAGAGGTTTTTACCCTCTTTACGGCCAGAAAAAGCCTAAAAGGTGAGTTTTCGCTCCTTGTATCCGGAAAGAAAAAGCGTTAAAATATAAGGGGTAGGTGACGATAAGTATACTGAAAGGCAGGGGTTGGAATGAATATAGAGAGACTTGGCCCGGTTGAACCGGTATCGAAACTCAACAAGAACAGCAAGACCCAAAAACCGGGAAAGGCGGAACAAAAAGACTCCGTCAACATCTCCTCCGACGCAAAGACCATGGGTGAGGTGTACAAAATCACCGAACAGGTCAAAGCCGGTTCCGATATCCGTTGGGACCGCGTGGAAGAGGTGAAGAAGAAGCTCGAGGACCCCAACTACATCAATAAAACCGTAGTCGAAAGCGTCGCCGACTCCATTATGGATCTCTTCGAAATCAGCTAATCCCGCGTCCCTTGAACCTTCACGTACCTACAAAGACAATAAGCGAACCCCACGCAGTTCGAAGGCTTGGGATCGAAGCCGCCTCTTACGGAGAAAGATGGCTTCTCATCACCGAGGAGCAGCTCCTCGAATCCGATGCCCTCGAAATGGTGAAGAAGAGCTGCCGGGATCAGGGGGTCGAACTCATCATTTTCTCGGATATTAGCCCTTCTTCGAACTCCTCGGCGGTAAACCGGGCGGTGGAGTTGGCGCCGGCAAGCAAGGTAAGCGGTATCATCGGCTTTGGCGACCTCACCAGTCTCTCGATTGCAAAGGCTGCGGCGGCGATCGGCCGCAGTAAAGCTCCTGCGGCAAAGCTCATTCATGACGGCTCCGTCGATGAGATATCCCCCTACCCCTATTTCGAGATCCCTGCGACCGTCCGCGATCCCATACTCTATTCCGGGGCTCTCTACCTCATCGATGCGAGAAACGGTATGGCGGTGCGGCCCCATCTCTCACGATTCCGGGCGAAGCTCGGTATCCTCGATCCCCGGCTCTTCGGCGCCTATTCTCAGAAATACCGTCTTATGGTCGTTCTCGATATGCTCCTCTCGGCTATAGAGGGATACTTCTCCGCGAATTCCACCTTTTTTTCCGATACCCTCTTTCTGCGCTCCATTGGTTTAACTCTCTCCAACATTCCCAAGATCATCGAAGGGGCGAACGACGAGAGGAAGGAAGAGGAGCGGACCCTTCGTCTGCAGCAGGCCGGCTTCTTCGCCTCCTATGGACTTTCCATGAGCTGTGAGGGAATAGGTACGGCAACGGGCCACATCATCGCGGCGGAAAAGAAACTGCCCCAGCCGGTTCTCTCGGCGATCCTCCTTCCCTTCGTACTGGAATACGGGGTAAAGGCCTGTCCCGAGAAGGTCTCTCGGATGGGCCCCATGCTGGGAGAAAACCTCAAGGGCCTCTCGGTGGTCTCGGCGGCGGACCGCGTGGTGGAATCGATAAGAAACTACATCGGCATCGAGAACCTCCCCTCGCGTTTGAGCGAACTCGGCGTGGAAAAAGAGACGATAGAACGGTGTGCGGCCCAGGCCGTCAACTGGCCCCTCCTCGACAGCCTCCCGAAGAAAATGAGCGAAGAAGATCTAACGGCCTTTCTCCACGACGCGCTATGATGAGGCTATGATCAGTCCAAAAAAACTTGCATCTCTTCCCCGGAAAACCCGCCTGAGAAAGCTGGTAAACATCCTCGAACAGTGGGAGCGGGAGCTCTCGCGAGGCGAGGAACCGCTGCCTGCATATGCGGCGGAGATTCTCGATCTCCTGGCCGAGGAGAGGAAACCGGATGAAGATATCCGTCGACAGGCGGTAGAGCTTGCCGAAGCCTGGAGGGCGCGGGAGAGCGGTTCGTCCGCCGTTTCCGCCCGGGCCGAAGGAACCTTAGAAGGGCTCCTGCGGATGACGAACGGACTCAAGCACCGACTTATGGAGAGGCTGGGTTTGAGTCCCGGGGACTGGGATTTTTATGATCCGGAGAGCCGCACTTTTTCGCGGCCGCAGGAGGGCGTTTTTCCTCTTCGAATCTATCTCGACGATATCCGCTCTCCCTTTAACGTTGGAGCAGTCTTTCGAAGCGCCGAGGCCTTCGGCGCGCAGCGTATCTTCGTATCGCCGCACTGCGCCCGGCCGGACCATCGCAGGGCCCTCCGTACTTCTATGGGAAGTGCGGAAATACTTCCCTGGGAGACCAGGGACATCGAGGAGCTCTCCGCCGGTGAAACGGGTACCGTATTCGCCCTCGAGATAGGCGGTACACCGATTCGGGAATTCTCCTTTCCCCGTGAGGGAACGGTGGTCCTGGGCTCGGAGGAGCTCGGCCTGAGTCCGGAGGCTCGAAGACTTGCCGAATCGGACGGAGGGATTGTCTCTATCCCTCTTTCCGGAGGAAAGGCCTCGTTGAACGCGGCGGTGGCCTTCGGAATCCTCATGGAACACTGGCGTTCTTCCCTCGGATGAGGAGTTCTCTGCGGCTGAGCTTCGCTGCAGACCGCCGAAGGACAGCCATGCTGCTTTTTTCTTAAACCGCCTCTGCTTCTTCCCTCGAAGGGAGGTCCGCTTTTCTCCAGCGGAGAAAAGAACAGTACACCGTGGCTTCGTACTCCCAGACCCGAACCTGCCTTCCCAGGGCGAGTCGTTCGAGAATCTCGTTCATCAAGGGAATTAAATCGCGAGCGGATGCAAAGTCCCCCGCCGTCAGGATCTCTCGAGGGAGCAGGGCCGCCGTCTCCCTTGCCGGGAGAACGGCCTCGAAGACTTGATTTTGTTCATCTTCGAGGCCGGCGATTACCCTCAAGGTTCCCGTTTCAAGATGTGCCTGTATGTTTCGTATTTTCATATCCCTCACTAGCGGCACAGAGGGCCATGCGCTTGCGAATTATTGCTTCCGCCCTTAAAAAAAGCGCCCGGGGGGACCGGGCGCTAAAGGAAAAAAAAGGGATAAGGGGGGTATGTAGCAAATCAGCGGTGCAACGCCCGCTCGATTTCCGGTTGATTGAAACCGATGATGATCCTTCCGTTTACATCGAGTACCGGCACTCCCATCTGGCCGGATTTACGGACCATCTCATCGGCCTTCGCAGTGTTTTTCGCGACGTCGTATTCGGTAAAATGTACCTTTCGTTCTCGCAGATAATCTTTCGCCTTTCGGCAGTACGCACATGAAGGTGTGGTGTAGAGAACAACCGACATGATTCCCTCCGCATAGTATTCGTTTTATGTATTAGAAATATAATATAGGAAAAACTGAAAGTCAATAGCAAGAGAACGTAGTTTAAGGATAGGAACCCGGCTGTTTATCGGTCCAGGGTGAAAGGCCTAGAGACTTTCCTTCCTCTCTGTTTCTCGGTCGAAGGCGATGGAGAGGCGCTCGCGTATGGTGTCTATCTGCGCGGGACTCTTGATGTTGAAGTTCTCCAGGACCTCCGGTGAGAGCTGTTCATAGGAGTATTCGCCGGTTTCCATGTTTACCAGGGCGTTGGCGAAGTAGACGGTATAGACCGCATCGGCATGCTCGGGCTCACAATCGGCCGGATCGTGATGATACCGGATCATTTGGATGAGACTGGTGGGAAAATTCCATTTCTCGGCAATCCTTCCCCCGATCTCTGCGTGATTGAGTCCCGCCGAGAGGTCTTCGAAGAGCTCCCGGGATATGCTTTTCTCGTCGCAGAAGCCGCTTATCTTATCGAGAAGGTCCGGGTGAACCTCGGAAAATATGATCTTGCCCATATCGTGGAGGATGCCTCCTACGTAGCTGTCGTCGGTGAGTTCCTTCTTTCGCTTAAAATTCTTCGCCAGCTGGTAGGAGAAGAATGCCACCTTGTAGGAATGTTCCCAGAGCCACTTCATCTGCTGCTTGAGTATCTTCTGGGTCCCATAACTGTAGAGGAGGTTCTTTAGGCCCCGAAGTCCCACCAGCTTCACCGCCTCGACGATGTTGTCCACCCTCTTGGGAAGCATGAACTGGGCAGAGTTGACCACCTTGAGAAGATCGGCGGTGAGGGAGGGATCGGTGCTAATGTCCCTGGCGATTTCATTGATCTCCGATTCCGGGTCGTTTATCAGCTGCTGCAGATGAATGATGTTGTCGGGGAACTGGGGAAGCTCGTTGATCTCCCGGACGATTTGGTCGGAGAGTATGTTGAGGCTCTCCAGATGGACTTCCGAGAAGGGAACGGTGATGCGGGCGACGGTTTCGCCGTTTTCTACGTCGATGTCGAAGGCGTCCTCGTCGAGGCCCATTTTTTTCAACATAAGCACCAGAATCACGATACCCAGGCCGGCTCCCTCGGAATCGTCCAGGACGGTGGACAGGGCTTCTTCCATGGTTTCGAAGGCCCTGGAACGGGCTATTCGGTCGTAAACCCGCATCTGCTCCTTGCGGGATATCTCCGTATTGTTTCGGATGCTCATGGTAAAGGTGTCTTTTTTCGCGTGGAAAACGACCTTGACATAGAGGCCGGCCTCTTTCTGCTTTTCCAGGTAGTGGTCGATGTTGGAAAGGGTTTCCTCCTTGAAATTTTTCATTCCTTCGACATAATCATCGGTGCGGGAGATTTCCAGGCCCTTTTCCTTGAAGTAGACCCGTTTGGTATTCGCCTTCTTCGCGTTGACGGTGAGCTCCCTCATGCAGTAGGCCAGGCGGTCTTTCAAGGCTTCCTGGCCGAATTCCCGGAGAAAAACGGTGAGAATGTCCTCGAGGTTTTGTTCCGTCTCGCGGGGGAGGGTGTAACTCTTGATCGCGAGGGGAATCGACTCTCTGATCGCTTTTTTTATTTTTTCTCCGTTGATTTTTTGGGCCATGCTACCACCTACTTTAGAAAGGCTCACGCAATAATAATTCTGTTAGTTTTATCATAACGGCCACTGCGGGAAAGTCAAGCACTATTCGAAGGCTGCGGTGTTGCTAACTGGAGTAGTTCTTTACCTGATTGGCCATCTCCTTGAGCCGGTGTTCGATCAGGTGATTGATGCTGCTCTTGGGAAACTCTCCCTTGGCGTTTCTCCTGCCGGCCTTTCCTCCGGTAAGGAGCTCGAGGCCCTCGTCGATACTGCGAATGGGGTAAATATGAAACTTTCCCTCATTTACCGCCGCTAAGGTCTCCCGGGAGAGCATGACGTTTTGGATGTTTCTGCCGGGGATGACTACTCCCTGAGTGCCGGTGAGGCCGAAGCTCCTGCAGATGGAGAAGAAGCCGTCTATCTTCTCTGAAATCCCGCCCACCGGCAGGACATCTCCCGTCTGATTGACCGATCCGGTAAGCGCCAGATTCTGGGCAATCGGGATCTCGCCGATCGAGGAGAGAAGGGCGTAGATCTCCGCCGCCGAGGCCGAATCTCCCTCCACCTCGCTGTAGGACTGTTCGAAACAGATGCTCGCGTAAACCGAAAGGGGGAAGGAGCGGGCATATTTATTCCGGATGTAGCCTTCGAGGATCAGCATCCACTTGTCGTGGATCTCTCCGGAGAGACCTACCTCCCGCTCGATGTTGATGATGCCGTCGTTTCCCGGGGCGCTTCTGGCCGATACGACGACGGGAGAGCCGAAGCTGTAGTAGCCCCGGTCGTGGACCGCCAGTCCGTTCACCGTTCCGATCTTCTGTCCCGTCACGTCGATAACGATCTCCCCGCTGCCGATCATCTCGAGTATCTTCTCCTCCGGGAGTCCGGCCAGGTACTTCCTTTCCTGCAGGGCCCTTTCGACGGCATCCGCATCTACCTCACTTTTTTTTAGCTGCCGGGCCCAGTAGTCCGCCTCCCGCAGCAGATCGGCGATGAGGGAAAATCGAGTAGAGAGTTTGTCCTTCTGTTCGGCGAGAAAGACCCCGTGGCGGACCACCGCGGCGCTTCCCTCTGAGGAAAAGGGAAGGAGCCTTTCGTCTTCCCGGTTCGTCTTGATGAAGCCCAGATAGCGGGAAGTATTGGTATCGCTGCGGGGCATAACCGAGTCGAATTCGGCGGATATCTTGAAGTGTTTATTGAAGTCGAAGTCTCTGTCGTAGAGAACATCGTAGAGATTCTCCGTGCCGACGACGATGATCTTGGTGTCGATATTCACCGGATCCGGCTTGATGAGGGTATTCTGCAGGCTCACCACGTTGTTCGCGGCTTGGATTTGCACCTGTCCGTGCTGCAGCGACCTCTTGAGCAATTCCCAGATGTCCTCCTTCTTGAGCAGGTCCTGGGCGTTGAGGACGAGAAAACCGCCGGAGGCGCGGATGAGAGAGCCTGCCTTGATCATCATGAAATGGGTCCGGCTCTGTCCGTTGAGATCGAGCTGAGATTCTATGGTCCCGAAGAGATTTGTGTAGCTGGGATGGTTCTCGAAGATGACGGGAACTCTCTCGGTGTAGCTGTTGTCCACCAGCACATTGACGCCGTAGCGGACCAGTGCGGGATTACCCTGACCGTCCCTCGGCTGAGGACGGATGAAGAGAAAGAGGTGGGCCACGATGTCTTCTTTTAGTCTACGCAGATAGGCGACGGTAGCTTCCTCTTGGTAGAGGGAGGCAATAATGTCGACCGCCTCCTCGACTCCCGGGCGGACCATCTCTTCCTTCAGCCGTTCGATCTCGTTCTCCAGGGCTCCGCGGGTTTCGCGGAGTTCGGCGAAGAGCCGGCCCATTTCGTCCATCAGCTTGAAGTAACGTTCGCGAAGGGAGTTCCACTTCTTCTTGGAGAGTGCGCCGGCTGCCACCTGCTCCTGCAGTTCTTCGAAGGCCACCGCTTCACCGTCCAGAACCGGCACGATATCGCTGCTCTCCTCGTCCTCGCTGCGGATGTGAACTGTTTGAAAGCCCTCCTTCGCCAGTTTCGCTTCGAAGTCGGCGATGCTCCTGTTCTCCTCCTGCTCGACGATGGAGACTATGCGGTCCCTTTCTTTTTTGTAGCCTTCACTCTCCAGGCTGTTCTTGACCAGTTCCTTCATCTGCTCGACGAGGTCGTGGACCCGCTCCTTGAAGCGCCGGCCCTCGCCCCTGGGCATGTAGAGGGTCTGGGGAAAGTCTGGAGTGAGGAAGTTATAGACGTAGACGATGTCAAGGAGCCGGTCCTCCTCCGGTTGGTATTCGGCGAGCAGACGCTTAACGGCAGTGGTCCGTCCTGTTCCCGGAGGGCCGCTTACGAAGATGTTGTAGCCCTTTGCGCGGATACCCATTCCCATCTCCAAGGCGCGTATCGCCCTCGGCTGGCCGATTATCTCTGTCTGGGGAAGATCCGCGGCGAGGCGTTCGATTTCGGCGGGTGAAATCTCGAAACTGAGCTCTTCTATGGGGAGGGGGTCCTGGGTGGTCATATCATAGCACTATAGAGATCGCCGCCGAGCGTTGTCAAGCCGGAGCCGCCTCTATATAATGACCGAATGCGAATTGAAGAACTGGATGCCTACTTTCGGTCGGTATTGTCGATGGACGAGGCGGAACGGGCCGATGCCTCCCTCAACGGCCTGCAGGTGGGGAGAGCGGAAGCCGAGATAAAAAGGGCGGCCTTTGCCGTAGATGCCTGCATGGAAAGTTTCCGGCGGGCCGCGGAAGCGGGGGCGCAGCTCCTTTTTGTCCACCACGGTCTCTTCTGGGCTAAGGCCCTCGCGCTGACGGGGGATCTCTACCGGCGCATCCGTTTTCTCATGGAGAACGACCTTGCGCTCTACGCCGCTCATCTGCCCCTGGACATGCATCCGGAGTTCGGGAACAATGCCGGTCTGGCAAAGGATCTCGGTCTCGTCGATAGTGAGCCCTTCGGAGACTACCACGGCCTGATGATCGGATTGAAGGGCCGTCTTCCGCAGCCCCTCAGCCTCGATGAGGTGATCGACCGCATAGGCTTGGACCGCAAGTCGGCCCTGGGACTGCTCTCCTTCGGCCCCGAAACCATCGGCAGCGTGGCAGTCGTCTCCGGGGGGGCGGACAAGGAGGTCGGTCAGGCCCTCGACGAAGGGGTCGATCTCTACATCACCGGCGAGCTTTCCCACCAGGTCTACCATACCTGCCAGGAGGGAGGGATCAATCTCCTCGCCGGCGGACACTATCACACCGAAACCTTCGGGCCCCGGCTCCTGGCCGAAAAATGCGCCGCCGACACGGAGCTGGAAACCCTCTTCATCGATGTGCCGACGGGACTCTGAGAATGGCGGATATAAAGACGGATATGGAAGAAACACGGAGCATACCGAAAAAGCGGCTGATTCCCCTGCTGCTCATTCCCCTGGTGGTGACGGCGGACCAAATAACTAAGCTTTTTATCGTGTGGAATATCGAGCAGTACACGATAGGCTCCTCCTTTTTCGGCGGGATTCTACGGATCATCCACACTCGGAATACCGCCATCGCCTTCAGCATAGGGAGGAATCTTCCCGACGGGCTGCGCATCGTCCTCTTTACCTTTCTGCCTCTGCTCCTGCTCATCTTTCTCATCATCTACCTTCTTAGGAGCGATGAGTTCTCGTCTGTCCAGCGCTGGGCAGTGGCGGGGATTATCGGCGGCGGTTTCGGCAATCTCATAGACCGCATACTCCGGCCCGAAGGAGTGGTGGATTTTATCGACGTGAAATTCTACGGGCTTTTCGGCCTGGAGCGCTGGCCCACCTTCAATGTCGCCGACTCGACGGTGGTGGCGGCGGGCATTATCCTGATGATCTCACTTTTGTTCGAGAGGAGAGAAGAGGAGAAGGAAGATGAATAAAAAACTCAATACGGTGCTTTTTCTCCTCGCGGCAACGGTGCTCAATATTTTCCTGATCCTGGTGCTTATGCTCGCCGGCTTGTATCTGGTTGGTGTCGTGGCGGGGGACTCAATTGGAAGAAACGCCGCCGGATTCGCCTTTTTTGCCGTTTTTATTTTTGCTATAGGCGGTTCTCTCTTCCTCTATCACAGAATCGTAAAACTCATTTCGAAAAAGATAGATATGGACACGTACTTTCATCCTATAATAGGCAGGCGCTGAATCAATAGCCGTCGGACATCGATCGGTTAATGTCCTTTTTGTAGAGGTCCTCGTAGACGTAGCCGTGGGTCCGCAGTTTGTCCTTGATTTCCTGCGGGAAGGGAAGGTAGCGCCAGAAGATCTTCCGCACCTCTTTGTCGAGCTTCTGCGTCCCTTCGCTCTCCTTATTGATCCAGAGGAGATAGTCCTGGATGAAGTATTCCTTGACATCGCCGCGCATCTTTCGGTCGGTAAACCACTGGTAGTAGCGGCCGGTAAGGCCCTCTTCCATCCAGTAGTGCTGGGCCTTCTCCTTGGCTGTCTGCCATCGGAGATCGGCGACGGCGCTGATGACGGTGGTTCGCAGGTCCTTTGGATACATGGGAATAGCCACGCGGCCGCGGCTGGTGGCACGGTTGAATTTTTCGAATGGTTCCCAGCATATACCCTGATCTCCGTAACTGGGGACGAGGATTACGTGGGGGACGATGCGGTTTTCCTGCTGCCTGAAGACCCTCACGAAGGCCTCTCCGTCTATCTTTTCGATTCGATCCAGCTCCCGCATGACGTTTTCCCGGGTACCCATTGAATCGGGCATGGGACGGAAGTACTGCTTCATGAGGAAGGGAAAGTGGTTACCCTGCCGTCCGACGCACATCTTCACCATTTGCCGGACTACGTTGAACTCGGCGGCGATGGTCTTCGTGTCTACCTGAAAGCTCGCCCCCATGTCCTCGGCCTTCTCCTGCAGCTTCTCCAGCTGCTCATCGGTCGCCCTGAGCTCGCCGTAGAGGGCGACAATTTCCTTGTCGATAACCAGCATCTGCTTGATCAGCTGGTTAATGTCTCCCATTTCGCTCTTCTGTTCGGGGCTGTAGGGGCTCTTGAGGCCGTCGTATTCCGGGAGGGGGGAATGGGTATGCAGTTTTCCGGCCTTCTCTATGAGGCCCTCTTCCAGGGCTTCCAGGTCCTTCATCTTGCTGCGGATCATGCCGACTTGGGTGTCCCGGTTGCCCCGAGCTTTTTCGACTTGAATCATCACCTTTTCGCCGCTGGATTTTTGGCTGAGCTTGACTTCATCCTGCACCGACTGACCGATCTGCCCGGTGGCCACCTTGTAGAGCCATTCATCGAGGTAGTGTATCGGCTCGCCGGTGGTGTTTTCGTCGATGACCTTGGAGATAAGTTCCCGCTGTTCCTTGGAAACAATCGTAGGCAACAGATAGCCGAAGCGCAGGAGGTATTTTTTCGGTTCGGGGAGCTTCGTATGTATTTTTGGGGCAATCTTAGAGGCGAGATTCCAGTATGCCGGGACGATCTTCTGCCGAAGGGCCGAGCGTTCCTTGTTGTCTTCGGTATTGAGGAATTTCGCAAGGAGCCCATGGATCCTCTGCGATTCCTCACCCTCTCCCGAGAGGGCCTGCTTGTAGTAATCCTTTGAGGAGAATACGGGCTTGGGCTTGTCGGCGAAGAATTTCGATATCTCGGGAAAGCTTTCCTTCGTGAGGTCGGGCTGTTCGGCGGATTTACTGTCTCCTGTCGCCTCGGTTTCGCCGAAGAGCTCGCCGAAATCGGGAGCCTCCTCGGTCTCATCCGGATCGATTCCCATGAGATCCGCAACTTCGGGGTCGATGCCATCAGTATTGGAACCGTCGCTCACCATTTGAACCTTTTTTACGAAGTTTAGTGGAGGTGGTGGGAATCGAACCCGCGGCCTCGTGAATGCCATTCACGCGCTCTAGCCAACTGAGCTACACCCCCAGAGGTCTTTTTACCATAACGACTGGGCGCCGCATTGTCAATAGAAATTGGCAATAGAATAGGGGCCCCGAATGGGGCCCCGTGTGTGCCTTGTGGGCTTCAGCGGCACTCAGCGCTAGAGCTTCTTGTGGCAGAACCACCAGTCGTAGCAGCCGTCCTGGCCGCGCCGCTTGGCCGCCGTTTCTTCGTCCGCTGCCGGCGGAATAATGGCGTGGTCGCCGATGAGCTCGTTGTTCGGCCAGTTCGCCGGAAGAGCGACACCGTTTTTGTCCGAGACCTGCAGCGCCTGGACCGCCCTGAGGACCTCCGCCATATTGCGGCCTATCTCCTGGGGATAGTAGAGCATAAGTCGGAGCATTCCCTTGGGATCAACGATGAAGACGGCACGGACGGTATTGGTGCCCTTGCCGGGATGAAGCATACCGAGGGCCTGGGCTGCCTTTCCCATGTCGTCGGCGATGACGGGGAAGGGGATCTTTCTGTCGAGATTTTCCTCGATCCACTCTGTCCACTTGATGTGGCTGAAGACCTGGTCGATGGAAAGGCCTATCAGCTCGGTGTTGAGGTTTTTGAAGTCGTCGGCCATTCGGGCAAATGAATAGAACTCGGTGGTACAGACGGGAGTAAAATCTCCCGGATGAGAAAAGAGGACGAACCACTTACCCTTGTAATCTTCGGGAAGGCTCTTCTGTCCGTGAGTTGTTTTGACGGTGAGCTCGGGAAACCGGTCACCTAAGAGTGGTAGTTTTTGTTCCATAATTGTCGTCTCCTTTGACTATTATTTAGTAATCGTAACGATTACTATTTATGAGTAAAATAATACGGCCTATGATGCGGCCGCCGCCTTTTCCTCTTCGATGCAGCGGCGGCAGATACCGTAGAAATCGATCGAGTGTGATTCCACCCGATGTCCGGAAATCTCATCGGCCTTTTCTGCAACGGCAGGATCGATCTCGAGATCGAGATCGTACACCGTCTCGCAGCGCCGGCAGATAAAATGGTAGTGCCGGTGGGTCGCCGCGTCGTAGCGGTCGAAGGTACTGCCGTAGCGCAGCCGTTGAACGAGCCCCTGTTTCTCGAGAATCGCGAGGTTGCGGTAGACGGTCCCGAGGCTCAAGGAGGGAAAGTGCGGCAGCAGCCGCTCGTATATCTGCTGAGCGGTGGGGTGAGTGTCAGTGCTCTGTAAAAAAGCGAGGATCTCTTCTCTCTGCCTGCTTTTCCGGGTCCGTTGCATTGCTTTTTCTTTCCTCGCTGCTAATCGTAACGATTACTAATATAGTAAAAGCATAAATGGTGGTCAAGGGCATCTACAGAAAAACCACTAAAAAATTATTTGCGCATTAGTGCAGGAGAATTTAATAAATTTTATATTTTAGGTTGCATATGAGAACAGAATCTTTTACCCTTTCACATAAGTTACTACAAGGATGGTTGTTCTCTATGTTACACCGTACATGCCGGCATCGCCTTTTTTACCCGCTCTTCGGCTTGATAGTGAGCTTATTAGCGGTACCGACGCTTTCTTCCCAGGAAAGCACAAAAACCCAACTCATAACCATCGCGGTCATGGAGCTTACCGTGCAAGGAGAAATGGAAGCCCATGAGGCACGCTTGTTGACCGAGCTGCTTCAATCGGCAATCAAGGATACCGCGGTTTTCGAGGTGGTTGAACGGGATAAGATCAATGAGGTGAGCAAAGAAAAGATGCGCGGGCTTACCGGGAGTTTCGAAAATGTGGGCGAGATAGGCAGTCTCTTAGCCGCGCAGCAGCTCCTCGTCGGTTCGGTGGGAAGATTATTCGACAATATTGTCCTCACCGTCCGTCTTGTGGAAACGGAGACGGGGAGGATTATCATTGCCGATACGGTATATACGGAAAAAGTGAACATTGAGCGTGACATTAAACGTTTAGCGGTCAGGCTCGGAACGAAAGCATTGGACTCAACTCGAGAAATCAGCATCCCCATTATAAAGGGTGAAATGGATGAAAAGAGGTACGCAACGGCAAAGCGGTACCTCGATGTCTATATTCAACGGAGCGGACTTTCACCGTCGGTCCGGGAAATACGGGAAGAACTTCTCCCCCTCCTGGCAAAACAGTATGCACAGGAAGCCTCGGATTTTCGGAAAAAACAGAAATTCGAAGAAGCGATAGAAAAGATCCAGGCGGCCCTCGCCCTTAGAATCGAAGAGGAGTACATCCGGCTGCGAGACAGGATACTAAAAGAGGAGAGGGAGTACGAAAAGGAACCATAGTGGTTCAAATCATGCGGGATAGGAAATAGATACTCGCTGAGAGCGAAGC
>CAZQNO010000038.1:9268-26809 GCA_964594775.1 uncultured Spirochaetaceae bacterium | reverse complement strand
ATTTCTTACCCACGGATTCTCTCTACCTTGTACGCAGCTCCCCCCGCGAATCCTTGTCTCTAATTCTCACTGCGGCTATACTCAAAAACATGCGGGAATCTCTAGACTTGGATGTCATAGACCCCACGGGAGCGCGCGCCCTCGCCTGTCTCCGCCGCTACTACGAGGAGCTGGCCGGGCGATTCGAGTTCGGCTATGATCCCGGCGGCGACCTGGCCTTCTCCTCGGAAGACCTCGCCCCTCCCCGCGGGCTGTTTCTCGTTGCAAGAGCCGGAGACGAGGACGCAGGCTGCGGCGGGGTGAAATTTTGCGATGACTTCGCCGAGGTGAAGCGGATGTGGGTGGACCCAAAGCGCCGGGGAGCGGGACTGGGCCGGCGCATTCTCGCAGAGCTGGAAAAGCTGGCTGCGGAGGCGGGATATTCCCGCATTCGTCTCGATACCCACGACAGTCTCGATGAGGCGAAGAGGCTCTACCTGAAGGCCGGCTACAGGGACATCCCCCGCTACAACGGGAACCCCTACGCCCAGCGCTGGTTCGAAAAAGAGCTCGAAGGAGCGGCGGGATGAGCAAAGCAGCAACCGATGAAGCCGGCGCCGGCAAAGGGGTCCTCCTGCACTCCTGCTGCGCCCCCTGCGCCGCCCCTTCGGCCGAGCGCCTGGTAAAAGAGGGATTTGCACCGACGCTGTACTACGACAATCCGAACATAGCCCCGGAGGAGGAGTGGCGGCGGCGACTGGACTCAATGCGGACCCTCGCCGATGCCTTCGATCTCCCCCTCATCGTGGTGCCCTACGATCACGAAAGCTGGCTCTCTCTGGTCCGAGGCCTGGAAGATGAGCCGGAGGGAGGCAGCCGCTGCAGCCGCTGTTTTTTCAGAGTGATAGAGTCGACGGCACGACGGGCCGGTGAAGAGGGGCTGCCGTACTTCACCACTACGCTCACCCTCAGCCCCCTAAAGGACGCACAACGGATTTTTCAGATGGGGGCCGGCTGTCCCGGTTTCCTGGAGAGGGATTTCAAAAAGAAAAATGGAGTACAGCGGAGCGTCGAGCTGAGCCGCCGCCTCGGTCTCTACCGGCAGGACTACTGCGGCTGCGAGTTCGGCAGGGTGAAATGAATTGTTTGTTACTAGTGTTTTGAGCCGTTTTAGACACATTGACACCCCTCGGTTTTCATTAGACAATAGATCAGATTGACACACAATAACGAACTAAAGAAAACGAAAGAACGCCTCGAACGCTCGCTGGCGGCGGGAAACATCGCCTGGTGGGAGATGGAGTATCCCTCCGGCAGGGTGGAGTTCAACGAACACAAGGTCTGGATGCTCGGCTACACGATGGAGGAGTTCGCCGGCTGCGATTACCGCGCCTTTACCGATCTCGTTCATCCGGAGGACTATGCGGCGACGATGCGGGCGATGGGCCGGGTCCTCGAGGGAGAGACGGATATCTACGAGGCAGAGTACCGTATTCGGGCAAAGGACGGCAGCTACAAGTGGTTCTACGACCGCGGGGGGGTGACGGCCCGGGACAAAGACGGTGCGCCGACTCTGATAAAGGGAGTGGTCCTCGATATTTCCGAGAGAAAGGCATCGGAGCAGCGGCTGAAAAAGAGCGTCGATACGCAGAAGCTGCTGCTCAAGGAGCTTCACCACCGGACGAAGAACAACCTCAACATGATCTCCGCACTCATCTATACGCACAAAGACCGGATGCGGGTCCCGGAGGATGCGGAGGTCTTAGACGACCTTCTCGGCCGGCTGCAGGCTCTCTCTAAAAACTACGATTATCTCTCTCCCTCCGGTGAGACTATGGAAACGGAGCTCTGCGCCTATCTATCCGAACTGTTAGGAGAAGGAGAGCAAGGACGCGGTCCAAGAGACGTCCGGCTTGAGGTGCAGTGTGAGCACCTTTTGGTTTCCAGCGAGATGGCCGTGCCCATCGGTATGATAGTCCATGAATTGGTGACCAATGCGTATAAACACGCATTTCCCGGGGGAAGAAGGGGAACAATACGGGTGGCTTTGCAGCGGGAAAAGGATGCGCTGCATGTGTCCGTGGAGGACGACGGAGTGGGAGCTGCAGATACCGAAGTAAAAGAAAGTGATTCCTTCGGCATGACTATAGTCGAAGCCCTGGTCGACCGTTTGGAAGGAAATATGGAGATTGATTCACGCGGCGGCATGTCCGTGCGAATCAATCTCTCATTAATTGAATAAACGGGCGGTTCATCATATACTCTTTCCATGGAACAAAAAGCCCTCTTCGGCAGGCTCCAGGGGAATGCACTTTTTTCCTACCTTTTAGTCCTTACCGGCTATGCGGCGGCGCTTCTCGTGTTTTTTCTCCAAAAGCGGCCGGAAGATTTTCCCGCCGTATATGAGCACTCCTTTTTTCTCGTTCTCGGCTTATCATTTTTGTTTTCTACGCTAATTCTCTTCAACGAACGCAGCAGCGTGATATCCGCTATTCTGGCGGCCCGGCTCTTGGTTCTATTAATAATGTCCTATCCCTTTCAAGCGGCCCTGGGATTCAAGGTGATCCTCTTTGCCGGGGTCTTGATAGAAACAGGTTACCGTCTTCCTCATCCAAGAAACGCTGTCGTCTCGGTGGCGACCGTTTTTCTCGCCTCCGTATTTTTTCTTCCCAACCGATTCTTCGGCAGCACAATTTGGGGAATGGAATTGGCTCCCGTGCCCTTAGGGGATTTGGTCTTTTTCATTTTCTTTCTCGGTCTTACCGGCGTTCTCGTCTGCAGCTCCTCATATTATCTCATCCGGTCTCGGGCCGGCAGAAGAAAGGCCGACAGTCTCGCCGGAAACATAGACCGTCTGATGAAGGTAAACGTGAGTTTTCAGCAGTATGCCGAACACGCCAACGAGGAGGCCGCGGAGAAGGAACGGGAGCGGATCACCCGGGAGATCCACGACGCATCGGGCTACATCTACACCAATCTTCTGGCCCTTGTAGAGGTGGCAATCAGCATCGGCAGGAGAGACATAGACAGGGTCATGGAGACCCTCTTCGAGATAAAGGAACAGGCGAAAGAGGGGTTGAAGGAAACCCGCATTGCCCTTCGCCGGCTGCGCGAGGTGGAGGAAGAAAGCCGGCACGGAATAAAGGAATTGATAAAAGTACTGAAGATATTCGAGCGGGTCACCGGTACGACCATCGACCTGGAACTGGGGAATATCAGGTGGGTTTACGGTGAGGGGATCGACCTTACCGTCTATCGCATTGTTCAGGAAGCTCTGACAAACTCTATCCGTCACGGCCACGCTTCGAGAATTTCGATTCACTTCTGGGAGACTTCCGAGGGTCTGCAGATCTCCTTCCGCGACAACGGCCGCGGTGCGGAGAAGTTCGAGAAGGGAATCGGCCTAACGGGCATGGAGGAACGGCTGAGGAGATACGGGGGCAGGCTCGAGGCCTCCGGCAGCGACGAGGGCTTTCATCTCTTCATCGTCATTCCGGTCGAACAGGGACGAAAGGAGGCGGTGCGTGAAGCGAATTAGCGTCCTCTTAGCCGACGACCAGCGGCTTTTTGCCGAGAGTCTCAGCATCCTTCTCAAGACCTACGCCAACGACATCGACGTGGTCGGCATCGCCGAAAACGGAAAGGAGGCGGTGAGCCTCTGTGATGAAAAGGTCCCGGACGTGGTGCTCTTAGATGTGCGGATGCCGGTAATGGACGGAGTAAAGGCGGCGAAGGCGATAATCGAAGCCCATCAAAAGATCCGGGTCATGATGCTCTCCACTTTCGATGAGGATGAGTATGTAAAGGAGGCCCTCCACGCCGGGGCGGCCGGTTACCTTCTCAAGGACATCTCCCCGACCGAGCTCATCGTCTCGATCCGCGCGATCGTCGAGGGGACCGTGCAGATCTCCCCGTCCATCGCCGAAAAGCTCGTAGATAAAATGTACGGAAAGAGCGATAATGAGGAGCCGAAGGTCCCGTGGTACCGCCTCTTGAGTAAGCGGGAGCGGGAGATATTCAAACTCATCGCAAAGGGCTACGGGAACAAGCAGATCGCCCAGGAGCTGTTCATCGCCGAACAGACGGTGCGTAACTACGTCAGCTCCATCTATACCCGTCTCGACATCAGCGACAGGTTTCAGCTGATCCGCCTGGCAAACAGCGCCGAAATAAATCTGGAGGAAGAGGGTTGAGGCGGACAGGCCCTAGACCGCCGGCGTCCGCCTATTTCACCGGAAACATCCCGCCCTTCAGATACTTCTGCATGAATATGGAGAAAATAATCACCGGGATGACCATGAGGGTTCCCGCCGCCGAGAGTTCTCCCCAGGCGACGCCTCGGGCGGTAATGAAGCCGGCCACCCCCACCGGCAGTGTCTGTGCCGCCGGAGTAGAGGAGAGGGTGAGAGAGAAGATATACTCGTTCCACGATTCGACGAAGGCGAATATGGCCGTCGCGAAGATGCCCGGCAGCGAGAGGGGGGCGATGATCTTGTGGAGAATGAGAAACCGACCCGCCCCGTCGATGAAGGCCGCCTCCTCGAGCTCCAGAGGAATAGACATGAAGTAGCTGCGGAGCATCCATACGGAAAAGGGGAGGACGAGGGTCGTGTGCATCAGGATGATGGAAGTGAGGGTATTGAGCAGCTTCACGTTCTGCATGATCAGGAAGACCGGAACGATCAGGGCGACCGGGGGCAGCATCCTTCCTGCCAGAATCACCAGAGAGGTAAAGGTCTTGTAGCGAAATTTCAGCCTGCTCAGTGAGTAGGCCGAGGGGAAGGCGATGATAATCGAGAGGAAGGTGGTGAAGAGTCCTATTACGATGCTGTTCTTGAAATACTCCGGGAAGTAGGCGACGGTGAATATATACGTGTAGTGCACGTTCGTCGGCTTGAAGAGAAATTGCGGGTTTACGTCGAAGATATCGACGTTGTCCTTCATCGATGTACCGATCATCCAGTAGAGGGGAAAGAGGGCTAAGAGGGTGACGACGATGAGAATGAGGTAGACTAAAATGTTGCCGATGTGTTTTCTCTTCATGGCTCAATCCTTATAGGGGTTTGTGACCCGCAGATACATCGAACTGACGAGAAAGATCATGATGAATATTAAAAAGGCGAGAGCCGATGCGTAGCCCGTCTCGTAATAGCGGAAGGCGGTGCGGTAGGTATAGGTGCTCATGCTTTCGGTAGCACCACCCGGTCCTCCCTGGGTGAGAATCTGGATGAGGCCGAATACTCTGAGGGCGTCCATGATCCTGAGGGTGCCCACCACCACTATTACCGGCTTGAGCATCGGCAGGATGATCGAGAAGAACCGCCGAAAACCCATGGCTCCGTCCAGTTTGGCCGCCTCGATGATCTCCGGGGGGATCGCCTGCAGACCCGCCAGGGTGAGAATGAAAATCCACGGAGTGCTTCCCCAGACCCCGACCACCACGAGGGAGGTAAAGGCAAGGCGGGGATTACTGAGGAAGGAGATGTCCTGAAAACCGAGCTGCTCGAAGAGCCAGGGAATGACCCCCATGTCGGTATTCAACATAACCTTCCAGATGACCCCCGAGGCGATGGGACTGACCACGCCGGGAATGAACAGGAGGACCGTGAAGAGCCCCATGCCGAGGAGTTTTCTGTTGACCAGGAGGGCTAAGATAATGCCGAGAACCATGCCGAGAGAGATGCTGGATACTGCGTAGAGAAGGGTGTTGAGGATGGAACGGAGGAACTCCGTGTCCCGTGCAGCCTCCAGATAGTTTTTGAATCCGGCGAAGAGCTTGCCCAGATAGACATAGGCGGTGCTGTACTGATAGAGGCTCAATATGCCCGAATAGATGAGGGGAAGGTAGAGCAAAATGATGATGAATGTCAGGGAGGGTACGAGGTAGGTGAACATCGTACGCCGGTCTTTCTTAGTAATCACTTCGTCGGCTCCAATCGCTTAGTGTCGATGGCGACGGCGGTAAATGCGGCAGCGATCCGGGAGCACGGGGCTCCCGGATCACCTAGTGCCGCCGGGATCAGTATCCCGCCGCCTCTAATTCTTTCTGTATGAACGCGTCGATCTCTTCGAGAGTCTGATCTATACTCTTCTTTCCGGTCACACAGTTCATGACCTCTTTGTTGACCTGTGCCTGAATCTTCGGCCACAGGGGAAGACCGGGAACGATGAGCCGCTGATTGAGTCCTCCGTCGAGGGCCTCTAAGAGAGCCGGAGCGAAGGGGTATTCGGCCTCGAACTGCGCGCTCTGGATGACAGACTTTCGCACGGGCCCCTGACCGAATTCCATCGTGGTTTTCTTCACCGAGTCGTAGTTGGTGAGAAAGCTGATGAAGGTCATCGCCTCGTGGGGATGGGCGGAGGATTTCGGTACCGAGAGGATCCAGCCGCTGCCGCTGCCGACCCCGCCGGGAACCGGTGCGTAGCCGACCTTACCGGCAACCTTGGAGTTTGCCGGGTCGTCGATGGCCTTTACACAGGCGAGCATCCACTGGAACATGTTCGCGCCGATGCCTTGAGCGAAGGCGTTGTTCTTCTCGGAGTAGCTGTACTCTAAGGCGCCCTTGGGCAACAGCCCCTCTTCGAAATAGGACCTGTACAGCTCGAGGGCCTTTCTGTTGCCCTCGTTGATTATGTTCGGTTTCGCGTCCTTGGTGACCAGCATTCCGCCGTCGGTGTTGAGGTTGATACAGATGAAGTCGTGGAATACCTGGCTGCCCGGGGTATCGAGGCCGCAGAGAATCATGCCTCTGAGATCCGGTTCCATGCCGTCGAGTTTTTTCGCCACCTCCATCATCTCATCCTGGCTGGTGGGGACCTCGATACCGGCTTTCTCGTAGAGGTCCTTGCGGTAGACAAGCATCATGATGTCGGAGCTGTAGGGGAGTCCCCATACCTTACCCTTGGGATTGACCTCCTGAGCCCGTCCGAGGAGTGTGGCGATGTCCATCGTCGATTTGACGAAGTCGCTGGTGTCCAGACCGGTTTTCTCGATAAAGTCGTCGAAGGGGAGCAGCCAGTCGTTCTTTATCATGATCTGGCTGTTGCCGGTGAACAGGCTCACCACGTCGTAGGCCCCAGCTCCCGAAGATACGTCCCGCATCACCTTCTCTTCCATCGATTCGTAGGGAAGGGAGACGATTTCGACCTCGATGTTCGGGTGCTGTGCTTCGAAGGCCGGCACCACGCTCCTCGCCGCATCGGCCTGTCGACCTGCCTCAAAGGCGCAGGTTATCTTCACCTTCTCCATACCCTCTTGTCTGACCTCGGCCTGTCCTCCGCTGAATACGGTTCCCGCCGCTGCAAGGGCGAACAGGACAAGCATACCGATTCTTCTCATCATCTTCATGCGTTTCCTCCTTTTCGTCGATCCGTGTTCCGGTCGACGTTAGTGAAATCCATTTTTTAACTACGCCGCTGCACCGAAAAGCTTAAGGCTCCTCGTAGCGCAGTTCGTAGAAACCGTCTTCGTTTCTTCTGAATAGATAGCTGTTTTTCGAAATCTTCTCTTCGTTACCTCCTTTTTTGTTCTTCTGTATGAGAGAGAGACTGATGAGTACCGCCTCGGCGCGGCCGAATTCGACACGAACCGTGTCGATCTTTTCAATAGAGCCGGCGCCGATCGTAATTGCTTTCGTTTCCGCAGAGGGGGGTTTTCCCTCCGCATCTTCAATAAGAATTTCACAGGAGAGGTCTTCAAATGTTTTCGGCAGATCGTTTACCGCAAAGAGGAAGAAGTCAAGCTCCCGGGCTTTCGGGGCATGGATCCTCGTTTCGGGGATCTCGAGAATGAGCTGCAGCGGCTCCATCGACTGCCGCAGGGCATAAAAGCCCGGTTTCCTGTTTCTCTCGTAGTCGACCACGGACCAGGTAATCGCCTCCCAGCAGTCGTTGAAGCAGAACATGTGGATTCCGTTGCAGGGATTGAACTTGTTGATCCGGTAGAACTCGCTGTGGTACTTGAGAAAGCGCGCCTGGTACTCCTGAGAGTCGGTGATGAAGCTGTCGAGTTTCGAAGGGCGTTCGATCTGCCGAAATTGCTCCTTCTCTTGAAAGCAGCGGCGCGAGTAGGCAGGCCAGTGAGGAGGAAAGAGCTCCTCCTTAGAAATCATTTTCTCGAGCATCTTTCGATTCGGGAGGGCCTGGGCACCGTATTCGGTAACGAGCTCGAGGAAGCGCTTCGGCACCTTTCGGATCGCCTCCATCGGCTTATCGTAGTACCAACCGTAGTAGAGGTGGCAGTCTATGGGCCAGTTGTGCTGCTCGGCAAATTGCAGGGCCGTCTCCTTGGACCAGTGGAAGTCTCCCACAGGGTCGAGGGGACGGAGCTGCTGCACTTCGGGAAAGTCGATGAGAGCGTTTGCCCGGTGGACGATCCGCTCGGGGTCCCGCATTCGCGCCCTCTCGGCGAGGGCCGAACCCAGTTTGAGGAAGTTCGCCTTGCTCGGCTGGCTGCCGAAGTTCCATATGATGATCGAAGGATGTGAGCCGTAGTGTTCGATCAGTTCGTCTACCTGGGGGGTGGCGCGGCGGACGAGGTCCGAGGAATTGTCCATCTCGAGCCACATGGGAAAATCCTGGTAGACCAGGATGCCGTGCTCGTCGCAGAGTTCATAGAATTCATCCTTCTCCACCACGCAGAAGGGATGGAGGGTATTGAGATTAGCTTCCTTCGCCAGGAGGATGTCTTTCTCGTAACGGGCGCGGTCCATTGAAGAGAGAAACTGATCGGAGAGGTAATTCGCCCCCCGCTGGAAGACTCTAATCCCGTTGAGAAAGGTCTCCCACCCATTTTTCCGCACAATCCGCCGGATGCCCGTCGTCGTTTCGACGGCGTCTAATTCTTTTCCATCTTCGATGAGGCGGACCACCAGATGGTACCGTCTCGGTTCTCCAAGGTCCCAGGAGTACCAGAGATGGGCCTCCTTTATTTCGATACACAGCGAGTGCTCCGAGTACCCCGGCGCTGCCGTCAGCTCTGTTTCCAGGGAGTAGGAAGGGGCGTCGAAGGATATCGGAATGACCTCGACCGCCGCTTTCAGCCTCTTTCGACCGGCGGAGTATGAGGAGCCGACCACTCCTGCGGCATCTGCCCGGTGCAGCCGAAGGCTGATGAATAGCTCCGCCTTCGCGGCAGGTCCCATCGCCTCGTCGTCCCGGCGGTCCAAGATTATGCTCGAGACCCGGATCCCGTCGATACAGGGGTCGGAAACGGTGATGAGAGAGACATCGTTCCAGATTCCTCCGGGATTGACGAGAGGATTGTTGACGTCCCAGCGCTGCAGGGCGCCCTTGATCATCGCCTTCAGCTGAAACTGCTGCTTCTCCTTGGCACGGATGTCGTTCGGCGATTCTACCCGAACGGCCAGGAGATTCTCGTCTCCGGCCCTGAGATGCGGGGTGATATCGAAGGAGAAGGAGCCGAAGAAGCCTTCATGGCTGCCCAAGTAGACGCCGTTCAGCCAGACATCGCAGAAGTAGTCGACTCCGTCGAAACGAAGGAGGAGGCGCCGGGGTGAATCCTGCAGTCTCGGGCCGCCGTCCGTATCGGCCTGCTTCCTCGGATCGGCAAAGGTGGTCCGATACCATGCGGCGCCGTTGTAGTCGATCCCGTGTTCCTGCCAGCAGGAGGGGACGGGGAGGGTGAGCCAGGGGGAATCGTTGTGTTCACCCTCCATCCAACGGGCGTCGTATTTCCATACGTCGTCTAATTGTTCGCGAAAGTGCTCACCGAGGCCCTCCGGATCGGTCCTGAACCGCCATGTACCGGCGAGAGAGCGGATCTTCCTTGGACCCTCGTTTGAAACCTGCACACCTTACCCCCTTGCGCATCAGTATAAGACTGGGGGAAAATAAATGTTGTGACATAAGTAAGTTTTTTGTACTAAAATGTTCGGTACAAAAGTCACAATCAGGTTTTTTTTGCAAGACACGCGCTACCATGGGACGGCCGCCATCTTCCCCATCGTCTCCTTGAGCTTGAGATAGAGCTCCTTGTAGAAGGCGAAGCCGGCTTCGTATACCTTTCGGTTCTCCTTCTTCGGAATACCGCGTTCCTCGAGGGTGAACCAGCTCTTCATCAGGGAAGGATCGTCTATGAGACCGGCTCCGAGGGCCGCCAGGAGGGCATCGCCTAAGGGCGCCTCCACCTCCTCCTTGATGGTGCGGATGCGGTAGCCCGTCACGTCGGCGAAGATGTCGACCCAAAGATCCGACTTCGCTGCCCCGCCTACGAGAATGAGCTCGTCGGAAAGGCTCAGCTTGTCGGTCACCTCCTCCATGTTGTGGCGCAGAGAGTAGGCTACTCCTTCGAGGAGACTCCGGTAGAGGTGGGCCCTCCCGTGGCTCAGGGTGAGCCCTACCACGGTACCCGAGGCGTAGGGATCCCAGATGGGGTTCCGTTCTCCCATGAAGTAGGGGAGGGAGATCAAGCCCCCCGAACCGGCCGGAATCTTCCGGGCCGCCGCGTCGAGGAGCGCGTATTCGGAGGAGCCGAGCAGACGCGCCGCCTCCCGTTCGCTTCCGCCGAGCTGCTGCACGAACCAGCTTGCCACCCCGCCGGCGGTGATGGCCCCGCCGAAGGAGTAGACGTAGTCCAGGCCTTTGTAGACGTAGGGCATGCTGACCAGGCCCTTGGAGAGATTGCTCTTTGGGGTAATGAAACCCCAGCACATCGAGGTGCCGACCATGGCCACGTGGGTGCCCGGCTCGAATGCTCCCGCCGCGAGGGTGGCTGCCGGGGCGTCGACTCCTCCGGCGACGATGGGGGTACCCGGTTTCAAGCCCGTCTTTGCCGCTCCTTCTGCATGCAGCTTTCCGACAATCTCCGATGAGTCGACGAGGCGGGAGGGCATCATGCTCTCGGGAATGCCGAGCTCTTTCAGCATCTCGGCAGACCAGCGGCGCTCCTTTATATCGAAGACGCCGCCGATGTTTCCCGCCGAGGAGTAATCCACCGCGATCTCACCGGTCAAACGGTAGATGACGTAGGCGTTGGGAGGAAGGAGGTAGTGTGTCTTCTCCCAGACCTCCGGCACCTTGTTCTTCAGCCAGAGGATCTTGGTGAAGCCGTAGTAGGAATCCACGTAGTTTCCCGTAATCTCGTAGAGCCGGTCTAAGTTGATGTGCTCCTTCACCCACTCCACCTCTTCGGTGGCCCGGCGGTCCATCCAGATGAGACAGGGGTAGATCGGCTCTATTTTCTCGTTTACCGGAATTCCCGAACCGCCGTAGAGACTGCTGATGGAGACCGCGGCGATTTCCGCCGGATCGGTACCGGTTTTTGAAATGAGTTCGGCAAGGACGGTAGAGGCCGCCTCTTCCCAGACCTGGGGCCACTGTTCGGCGTAGCGCGGTTGCGGATGGGAGGGTTTATAGCCGGTCTCCGCGGTGCCGAGAATCCCCCTTTCGATGTCGATAAGAACCGCCTTGGTTCCCTGAGTGCCGATATCCAATCCTATTACCTGTGCCATCTCTTCCTCCTTGAAATTGTTCTTTATTTGCTGCGCCGGCGGTCTCTCAGGCAGTCGAAACTGTCGTCCTCTCCGCCTATCCGTAGAGCGGACCCAGGCCTGCGCAGGCCCGGTAGTCGGCGCCCTCCTTGTCCATGCCGAAGGAGTTCCACATCGCCGGCCGGTAGATTTTCTCCTGCGCAACGTTGTGCATGCTCACCGGGATGCGGAGGATCGAGGCGAGACTGATGAGGTCGGCCCCGATATGACCATAACTGACGGCGCCATGGTTGGCACCCCAGGAGGCCATGACAGAGTAGACATCGGTGAAGGGAGCTCCGCCGGTGAGATTCGGCACAAACCAGGTGGTCGGCCAGGTGGGATCTGTTCTTTTGTCGAGAGCGTCGTGAACCTCCGTAGGAAGGTCGACGGTGTAACCCTCGGCAATTTGGATGAAGGGTCCGAGTCCCTTAACCAGATTAATCCTGCACATCGTCACCGGCATCTCTCCCCGGGTGAGAAAGTCGGTGGAGTAGCCTCCGCCTCGAAAGTAGGTCTGCACCGCCGGCCTCCACACCGTCGCGTCGAGGCATCTCCCGGCTTCTTCCGGTGTGACCTTCCAGTAGGCTTTGATCACCGGATTTCCCTGCTCGTCTTTCTGTTCGCCGGTGGCGTCGAGGGCCGTCGGGCCGGAGTTTATCAGGTGGATAAAGCCGTCCTTTGCCCGGCCTCCGGGCTTGTAACCGGTGCTGCGCTCCACCGCCTCGGGACTCCAGTAGGTGCGCACATCGCTGAAGATCTGGGCGGTTCCGGTCAGCAGGTGGCCGAAAAGCATGGAGGCACCGTTGAGGCTGTCGTTCTCCGTTGCCATGAGGTAGGGTTGGCGGATGCCGTTCCAGTCGAAAGAGCTGTTGAGGACGGCCTCCATGAAGTCGCCGTTGGGCAGGTAATCGGTCCACTGCCGCTGACCCTGAAAGCCGGCGGCGAGGGCGTTGTGCCCCAGTGCCTCCTCTTCATGGCCCAGCTCGGCGAGCCGGGGATTTCCCACCATGAGGTCTCTGCCGACGATGGTCATCTTTACCACGTAGTCCCATACGGCATCCTTTTTCTCTCGAGAAAGTTGATGCTCCTCGGCGTTGTTGTCGGCGCCTTCCGGACAATTCGCCTTCACCCAGAGCAGGGCGCGTTCATATTCATCCTTGTCGTAAATCTCCTGTTCGATCCGCCTGGAGATCTCGCACATATCAACGTACTCGTTCCGCATTCCGAGGTAGTCTTGAAAGAAGTCCTCCCGCACTATCGAACCGCCGATACCCATGGACACGCTGCCGACGGCGAGGTAGGAGGTTCCCCGCATCCACGCCGCTGCCAAGCCGGCCCGGGCGAAACGCAGAAGCTTTTCTCTTACGTCTTCGGCGACGGACTCGTCGTCGGCGTCCTGCACGTCCCTCCCGTAGATGCCGAAGGCCGGAAGCCCCTTCTGCGCGTGGGCTGCGAGGACCGCCGCCAGGTAGACGGCGCCGGGATACTCCGTACTGTTTACTCCCCAGACCGCCTTCGGCCGGTGCGGATCCATGTCCATCGTTTCGCTGCCGTAACACCAGCAGGGAGTCACGCTGAGAGAGACGTTTACCCCCTCCCGTTGGAACTTTTCCTCGCAGGCCGCCGCCTCGGCAACGCCGCCGATGCAGGTGTCTCCGATCACGCATTCAAGCGCTTCACCGTTGGGATGACGGATTTCTTCGGAAAAAAGGCGGGCCGCCGCCTCGGCCATCCGCATCGTCCGCCCTTGCAGAGCTTCGCGTACGCCTCTCCGTCTGCCGTCTATAATCGGCCGGATACCGATCTTCGGAAGGCTTTTACCGTAACGCCTCTCCGGTGGAAGAACCTTCATTCTTTCTATTTGTGCCATAGGGACCCCCTTTTCGCGTCTATACGCCGACACCGCTATATGTAATCGATTACATATGATTGTCCCATGCTTTTATTTTCCTGTAAAGGTGCAAAAATGGAGGCAGAAAGAATTTACTGCTCGTTTTTAGCGGGGCTGCACCCGGATGAGCTCTGTGGGAAGCCTTCGAACGATACCGGTACCGCCGCCCTCGCCCGGTTCCGAGAAATCGAGAAGCCGGCTTACCGCCTCCTCTCCCATGCGTATTCTCGGCTGACTGATATAGAGAGAGCAGTAGCGGAGCAGGGGATACATCGGGCTGTAGTCGAAGGCCGCAATGCGGACTTCGGACGGGGAAACTCCTTTTTCGAGGAGGTATTCGCTTGCCCCCACATGCATGAAATAGTTGGCAATGAAAATGTGCAGCGGCTTCTCTGCGGTTTCGTACAGAAGCTTCATTGCCCGGTAGCCGCCGCGGGGCTTATCGAATTCGTCCCGCAGCACAGGTGAATCCTCGATCCGATACCCCGCCTCCTTCAGAGCCCGGGTAAAGCCGGCGAGGCGCTCATCCGCCGTAGTGATGTGGGAATGTCCGCCGATAAAGGCGGGGGTTTTCACCGGTTTTTCCGCCTCAAGGAAGGCGCGGAGAAGCTCATACGCTCCTCCCTCGTTGTCGGCGAGAATACTGTCGACGGGAAGGCCGCGGTATCTTCGATCGACGGTGATGGTGGGAATCTCGGGTCTCAGTACTTCCGAAAGATGGCTTCCATCCTCCCTGCAGGGAATGATGAGCAGTCCGTCGACGGATTTCTCCAGCAGCAAAGCTACCGCTTCGCGTTCGCAGGAAGCTTCGTTGTTTGAATTGCTGATGATGAGGTGGTAGCCCCTCCTTTTGAGGCAGGCTTCGATACCCTCGGCCAATTCCATAAAAAATTCGTTCTGCAGATAGGGGATGACCAGACCGATGGTTCTCGTTGTATTGGTTTTTAGGCTCCGGGCCGCGTCGTTTAGGCGGTAGTCGAGGCTTTCGGCAGCCTCCATGACCCTCCGTTTCGTATCGCTTTTCACCCTGGGGTCGTTATTGAAGGCCCGCGAAACCGTGGCGGTTGAGACTCCTGCCCGCAGGGCCACCTCTTTGACCGTGATTCGATCTTCTCTCATCATTTTTTGCTTTTCTACGAGACCTCGATACAATCATACGTTCCCGCTATCTGATCGTCAAGCTTGACCTCCATGCCCGTTGGCGTCTAGAATGCAGAACGGGGGAGGTTTATAGTGTCCGATGCGAATAGAAGAAACGTCAAACGAGTGCCGGCTGAGAAGCTGCCGCCGGCATTCCGGCAGTTCCTGCTCTCCTTTGGTCCCAAGGAAGTGTACTTAGGCAAAACAATAGATGCGAGTCTCACCGGCATTGCCTTTCACGTTGAGGTCCCCGTGTACCGAATACGAGAATTCCTCGTTAAGATGGTATCGGCGGACAAAAAGATTTCGATGTCCCAAGAAATCGTCTACATCAAGCCGATCGATGAAGGCAACTCGCGCGTCAGCTTTCTCTTCAAAGAGGAGAGTACTCCGCCGCTCTATCGAAAAGCCGTTCGGGAAGCAATGAGGGGGTAACATGACGGAGGCGAAACGGAAAGTCGAACTACTTCCCAGCGAGATAGATTACGGCAGCGGGGACGGTTTCGAAGAAATTCTCAACAGCATTACCCATGCGATGGGAGCGGGTCTGTCGGTTGCCGCCCTGGCCGCACTGCTCGTTCTTCTCTCGACAGGACCTGTCACAGATCCCTGGCGCTATGCAGGTTTTTTAATTTACGGAGCGACGCAGATACTCCTCTATTTTTCTTCGGCCCTGCTTCACGGCTTTTCACCCTTTCCTGAAATCCGCGCCAAGCTCAACAGATTAGACCACGCCTCGATCTATCTCCTCATCGCCGGCACCTATACGCCGGTGGCTCTGACGGTTCTCCGCGGTCCCTGGGGCTGGTCGCTTTTTGGGGTAATCTGGACGCTTGCCGTGATTGGAGTCGTCCTAAAACTCCTTCTTCTCAAGCGCTTCCCCCTCTCGGTCGATCTGCTCTACCTCCCAATGGGCTGGCTCATCCTCGTCGCATTAAAACCCCTGATCAATTCGGTTCCGCCGGGTTTCATCGCATGGGCCGTGGCCGGCGGGCTGAGCTACTCGATAGGCTTCATCTTCTACGCGTGGAAGAAGCTGCCTTTCAGTCATGTTATCTGGCATCTCTTTGTGCTGTCGGGAAGCATATCGTTCTTCGTCGCCTTTGCCGTGTATCTCGTCTGAAGCTTTTCTCCCGCCGCGCGCCGCCTGCGCCTATCCTTTGCCGAGTATTTTGCGCTACGGTTTTTCCGGCCAGCGGTCGGGATCGGAAAAGCGACCGGGGGCATAGAGAAAGCCGAAAGATATGCCGTTCTCTTTTGTGTTTTTGCGGTGGTGCAGGCGGTGGGCATTGATGATGCCCTGAAGATAAGGATTCTTCGGCCTGGCCGGAAAGAGACGGATACGCCGGTGAAAGAGAATGTCATGGAATAAGAGGTAACCGGCACCATAGACGGCCAGTCCAATACCGAGCTCCGGTAGATACTGGAGCTCGTTTTTCAAGCCGAGAAAGATGAGCAGGAAGGAAGGGACGGCGAAGAAGAGGGCGAAGAGATCGTTCTTCTCGAAAAAACCTTTAGATGCGCGATGATGATCCTCATGCAGGATCCAGAGGAAGCCGTGCATTACGTACCGGTGTTCCGTCCATGCTACCAACTCCATAAGAGCCGCCGTAGAAAGAATGATAAGCAGGGATATTAGAAACTGCATTATTTCCCTCCTCTATCCAGCAGCAGGAAGACGAGATAGCCGAAACCGAGAAGAGAAAGGCTGTAAAGAAAGTCTTCCAGCGGGATCGTACCGATGCGAATTCCGAGAATGTGCCCCTTCCCGTACACTACCACCGGAAGTCCGGTGAGAATACCGTTGGAGACGAGAAAGGGCAGATAAGAAATCCCCAAGGCGAGCCAGAAGGAGCGCCGGGTGACGAAACGGTAGCCGATGAGTCCGGCGAGAAGAAAAAATGCACCGGTGACCACCAAGACGGTGAGCGTGTAAGCGTAGGGGAAGAAGATGAGTCCCAGGGTGATGAGTACCGCGCCGAGGCCGGCAAAAACCCCGCGTGAGAGAGCGAGTTCTTTCTCCGGGAGGTAGGCACGCACTACCTCGAGAACAAAAATACAGGCATAAGGTACGACGACAAAAAAGAGGACTTCTTCCAAAGGCAGCCCGCCGATGGTAATATCCCCTACGAACTCTTCGTTGAAGCTCCAGTCTCCCCTCTTCGCGGCGAAGATATCCCACACCACATACACGCCGCCGACGGAAACGATAGAACCGAAAACGGCGGGCCAGCGCCGGAAGAAAGCGACTTTACGGTCGAAGGAGAGAAGGAGAGGTACCGCCAGCACCAGTAGATCGAGAATAAGGTACGTGCTCATGACTTGCTCTAAGTATACGTCTAATTCGTACCAATAGCAATCGGCTGGTTTAAACCGGGCTCTCGGGGCCGATAGGCTCCTTCTGTCACGGGCCGTTTGTGAGGTGCTGTTCGAATCCCGCCAAGCTCTCCGGCGGGCTTTCGGCCGAAGTTGTCCCGGCGAACTCGACCGCCGCAAGCGCAAGAATCCGTTCCCGCTCCTTCTCGTCGGCGGGAAGAAAGAGGAAGCGTCCCTTCGGTGTCGATGCGGCGAGCTTGGGGGTATGCGACGAATCGTGGATCTTGTCGTGGACGGCATTGATATAGAAGACTTCCTGCTTTATTCTCGGCACGCTTTCGTACAGATCGAGATCTCTCACGCCAAGGGCCGCCCGCTTCCATTTCCACAGCTCGGCGTTTTCGATGAAGAGCTCGGCTCTTCTTCGCTGTACCATTTCCCGCATACCGAAGAGGGCGATGCGCTTACCGACGGCTTTCAGCGGCACAGAGAAGCGCAGCGGGAGGAGGGGGACGATATAGCGAAGAAGCAGAGGATGAAACCAGAGACGATGCATGGGATCGAAGAGCAGGACGGTGGGAGCTGAGAGTATGCCTTCGGCGAGAGCATGGGCGATGATAGAGGATCCCCAGCAAGTCCCTAAGAGAACAAAGTCACGGCCGGTGCCGAGTCCTTCACTTTTTAGAAAGAGGGCCAGGTCTTCGGCAAAGAGGTCCATGGTCA
>CAZQNO010000038.1:0-9168 GCA_964594775.1 uncultured Spirochaetaceae bacterium | reverse complement strand
GCCAGGTCTTCGGCAAAGAGGTCCATGGTCATATCGAGGCCTGCATCCGGCCCGCTGCGGCAGAGGCGGCTGCTGTTTTTTTCTCTAGATTCAAAGTAATAGGACTCGATGCGCCCGCAGATCGAATCGAGGAAGTCGAGAAAGCCTTCGGGACTCGTTCCCCAGCCGGGGAGAAACACCACCGGGCGTCTTACCGCCGCGGACCCTGACGCCGGCGGGCGGTGGTGGAGCACGCGAACGGCGCCGCCGCTCACGGCTAGGTGCTTTTCCTTCGTATGCGGCGAGGTGAGGAAGCTGCAGGACTGGGGCCGTGGGAATTCCCGTAGAAGTTCCAAAACCTCGGATAGGAGCTCGGCAAGCCTTTGACGGTTTTCTGAAATCATCGGGAAACTGTAACACTTTTTCCCAAACTAGGGTACAATGCCGCCAAGGGGGCGTATATGGATTTTCAATGGAAATTTTTCATCGACATCGGCAGCATCTCTGCGGCGCTGCTCGCGGCGACCTTCATCAGAACGCGGATCAAATTTTTCCAAAGGTACCTCATTCCCAATGCGCTGACGGCGGGATTTCTCCTTCTCTTCTTTTACAACTTTGCCGCTCCCTATGTGGGGATGGATTCGGAAAGCCTGGGAGTATTGGTCTATCACCTCCTCAGTATTTCCTTTATCGCCATGTCTCTTCGCAGGAGTCCGGAACGCGGAGAAAAGGGAAGCCACGGAATCGTCGCCACCGCCACGGCGATTGTGTTTCAGTACGGCATGCAGGCGGCTGTGGGATTGCTGCTCACCCTGTTCTTCATGAATACCTTTTTCCCCGAACTCTTTCCTGCGATGGGGTTCTTCATTCCCCTGGGCTTCGCACTCGGCCCGGGGCAGTCCTATGCAATTGGTAAGGGATGGGAGGCCTTCGGCTTTGCCGATGCCGGCACCGTAGGGCTGACCTTCGCCGCTATTGGTTTTCTCTTCGCCTGTTTCGGCGGTGTCTGGCTTATCAATTACGGAATCAAAAAGGAGTGGATAAGCGCAGAGAAAAAGGAAATCATTCTGAAGCAGGGAATACGCACCGGGGTTTATCCAAAGGAGGGCACTAAGCCCACGGGAATGGTTCTGGCCACCGAGACCGAGGCGATCGATTCCCTCAGCTATACGGCAGCAATCGTTTTCTTCGTCTATCTTCTCAGCTATCTCTTTCTCAAACTCCTTACCTTTCTTCTCTCCTTCGCCGGGCCGCTGGGGAACGAATTGGCCGTCAATCTGTGGGGGATAAACTTCGTCTTCGCCGCGCTCACGGCCCTGCTGATGAAACAGATCATCGGAGCGCTGGGGATCCAGCATACCTTCGACAATCACGCCCTCAATCGGATAGCCGGTTTTTCCGTCGATCTTATGGTCTCCGCGGCGGTGGGGGCAATTTCGATAGTGGTCGTGATGCGTTACTGGATTCCCATCGTCGTTATGGCGGGGATCGGGGGGGTGCTCGTCCTCATTACCGTCCCCTGGTTGTGCTCGCGTATCTTCCGCGACCACCGCTTCGACCGGCTCATGATTGTCTACGGCGGCATGACCGGCACGATGCCGACGGGTTTGGCCCTCCTGCGGGTCATCGACCCGGACTTTGAAACTCCCGCCGCTTCGGATTACATGTTTTCTTCTGCAGTGGTATTCGCCGTCTGTATTCCCTTTATCCTGGCGATAAACCTTCCCGCCTACAGTCACACAACGGGCAATCCGCTCTACTTCTACCTCGGACTCGGAGTCGCTTTTGCCTACTTCCTTTTGGGATTCGCCGGCTTTCTCCTCATCGCCCGCAAGCGCGCCTTCCGGAGGCCGAACAGGCAGTGGCTGCCGGAATAATAGAAAAAAGCAAGCACCTGCTTAGAAATCGCGGTCTCTCCGCCGCAGCGGCGTCTCCGTCTTCCATTTCGACAAAACCGAATTTAATGGTTTAAATCATGTGTAAAACGCAATCAGGGGAAGCTCAGAGGCCTTATAAGACGGGCAAGGATCAAGGAGGGGTTGCACGGTATCTTCGAGAGCAGGAAATTTCTCAGCAAGGTGCCCCTGTCATGCCCGCAGGCTCTGGTGTGGTTTCGGATGGGGGGCAACACCGGCCGGAGAGCCGGCGGCTTCTGGCCTCGTATATATGGATGTGAGGTGTGCACATGATTTAAGCCACTAAATAAGGGTTTGAGGAAAAAGTAGAAAAACTACTACCACTTCCCCGATCTCCATGGTAGAATGGCGGCGAAAATGCATTCTCCGAACGGATAGTCCTGAGGGCTTGAATCGAATTCACGTCTATGGATTACCGTCGATAGGGTGCGGCGGGAAACCGCCGTGCCTCCCGTGTTTGAAAAGGAGAATTTTACGTGACGGAAAAAAAACGCCGAACCGGCCTCATTTTCTTTCTGTGTCTAGTGTTCTTGTTCCTCTCCGGACCGCTGTACGCGGTCGAACTCTACGTAAACAGCTCTCTCTTTGCAGTGTATCCGGGTACAAGCGAAACTTTTTCTCCCTATCCCATTGCCCTTCCGAAGGGAGGAGAAACCGCCTTCTCTTTCGGGCACAGCTTAGGAGAGCTTCTTCCCCTCTTTTTTTCTGCCTATCGAATGGAAATTTTCAGCGTCGACGCGGACGGGAGAGAAATAAAGACCGTCATAGAACGAGAGGACCTGGGTGATCATTTATTCGAGTCCGCCCTGGTCTCCGGAGACCAGGGCGGACTCGACTGCATAGCGGAGGACCGGCTTTATACCGAAGTGGAGAGGATACATGTGTTCGGAGATCTCCTGGAGGACAAGTCCCTGCACATCTGGCTCAGCTGGGAAGGAGTGGATGAGCTCAAGGAGGAGATCCGGCGCTTTGCCGAGGCCCACGGGGTAAGGGTAAAGCTGGTGCAGGTGCCGAGTGCCGAAACCAAACTCATCGCCACCCTGCGGGGCGGAGGAACACTTCCCGACCTGGTTATGCTGCAATCCGCATCTATCGCCGACCTGGTGGATGCACGGGCGCTGCAGCCGCTGGACTACTTCAGCACGAACTACGTGGTAAAGAAGGGGAGAGATGCCTTCAAGCTGGGCGGGCGGCTCTGGGCGGTACCGTTTTACTTTGACGCGCAGATGCTCTTCTATAATCCGAATTTGATGACGGAGGACCCCGATGTCGAATGGAGCCTCGAAGATTTCGAAAAAACGGCCGAAACCGTCAAGAACGGTCACGCCGAGCTGTATCCCGCCTGTTGGAATGCCTATTCGGCCTACTGGCTTTCCCCCTTCCTTCGGGCCTTCGGAAAGAAACGACTCGTGGAAAGGGACGGAAGGATCCGTATCGACGACGAAGCAACAGAGAGGGCAATCGAATACCTCCTCTCCCTTTCCGAGCGTGGTCTATTAGAGGTGAGCGAGCGGGATGCGATGACCGCCTATTTTTCTTCGGGAAGGGCGGCAATGATCCTCACCGGCAGCTACAGCATTCCCCATTTCCAGAGACTCGGCATTCCCTTCCGTGTGCTTCCGCTGCCGGTGAATCAAGAGAATGGGAATCCCGTCGCCCCCTTTCTCGACTTCAAAGGCTTCGCGATTACACGGAGGAGCCGTGCGCCTATAACCGCCCGGCGCTTTATTCAACATCTCAGCGGGCCGGGGGTGCAGAAGCGGTTTTCCGTACGTTTAAATAAACTGCCGGCACGGCATGACATTTGGCCGGTTCTTCAAGATGAAATGGTTTTTTTCGATGAAATGCGGATGAGTTACGAGCAGGGCATGCCGGTACCCGCGGAGAGGAGCTACGGCATATATAAAAACACCATGTGGAAGCTTCTCCGCTTCGTCTTCGGCGGAAAAATGACCGTGCCCGAGGTCCAGAAAACCGGACAGCGGATTATCGATACCACTTTAAAAAATTGAAACAGAGGAGGAAGGTGATGAAAAAATTAGGCGTGTATGTGAGTGTTTTTAGCCTCATGATGCTGTTCCTTGGAGGCTGTGTCTCCGGTCCGGGAACGGTCGCTAAGGAGGATTCGACGAAGGCCTCCTGGCAAATCGAGTTGAGAGGGGCGGTAGAGGAAACGGTAAGTGCCGATGAGTTTGAAGAGGCGAAGAGCCATTCGAGCCATTACAGAGAAATCAGCCAAGAAGAGAAGGACGAGGTCGTCGTCTATAAGGGAATGCCTCTCTGGTACTTTCTCGCAATGATAGACGGTCGAAAGGAAGAGCATCCCTATGATCTCGACGATCAGCGGTGGAAGGCCGGCTATGAGGTGACCCTTAGTTCCGCAGACGGCTATGCTTCGACATTCAACACCGCCGACCTCGGCCCGGAAGTGCTCTTTGTGGCGGACAGCAAGAACGGTGAGCCGATTCTTCCCACAGTGGTGGGAAACGCCTCGAAGAGTCTCCGGGTGAAGGACCTGGTCAGCATAGAGGCCTTCGTCGAGGCGCCGGCAGCAGATACGGGAAGGGATGCCTTTCGACTGGCCATAGAGGTCAACGGGCAGACTTATTCTTTCTCTTTGACCGAATTGGAAGAGTATCCTTACTATGTGGAAGCCCCCGGCTCCTACACCACCTCTGCCGGAACCACCTACAACTACACCTACGGAGGCGTCAAGCTCAAGGAGATCTTGGCCCAGTATATCAAGCTCAAAAACGACAGCTCTATTACCTTTGTCGCCATGGACGGCTATGAGATGAGCTATTCCGGCAAGGAAGTCATCGAACCCGGTGAAGGAGAGTGGATACTGGCCTTCAAGCGAAACGGCGAGTATCTTGCAAGGGACCCCGGCTATATCCGAACGGTCAAAGTAGGCGAGGGAACTCCTAACATCCTCGGTCACAAGTCGGTAAAAATGGTCGAGGCTATCAGGGTAGAAGGCGAAGGCTTCAAGCCCTTCGAGCTGGAGATGAAGGGGAAGATGGATTTTACCCTGGAGAGGCACACGCTGCAGAGCGGGGTAAGTTGTCATGAGAGAACGGTGAGTTTTGTCTGGAAGGACGATCGCAGCGAATATACCGGCATCCCCTTCTATCTTCTTTTGGCCTATTCGGATGATCCAAGCTATGCGCCGCATAAGCAGAAGGACAAATCGATTCTCGCCTACGATGCCGATGCGGCTGTGGAGGGCTACACCGTGAAGATCAGCGCCTCAGACGGATATGCGATAGAACTCGATTCGCGGCAGCTCCACGAGAACGACGATGTCATCCTTGCCATGTATAAGAACGGAGAGATCCTGCCGGACCGGGAATGGCCGCTGATTCTTGTCTGGGACGAGGAAGCGAAAACGGTACCCGACGGGATAAAACCGGTACGTAATATTTCCTCGATTGAGCTGATCTTCTAAGCAGTGTTCCTTCCGATGAGAGGCGATGACCGGTTAAAGCTTCTGCCCCTCTTTGTTCTCATCGCCCTCATCGGAGTCTCTCCCTTTTTTGGGGCCCTCTACAACTCCTTCTTCCACGATTACTTCGGCGATCGTTCTTTTGCCGCTTTAGAGAACTATTTTTTCATCTTTTCCGACAGAGCATTCATCTACAGTCTGCGAATAACCATGCTCTGGGCCCTCTGCAATACCTTTTTCAGCATCCTTTTAGCCCTCGTTCTCGCGGCTTTTCTCTATGAATCGAAGCGGTTTTTTCGCTGGATCTATTTTGCCCTCCTGGTACCCTGGGCAATTCCCATCTACATTTCCGTCCCCCTCTGGAGAATGATAGTCCACGGAAACGGGGGGAACAGTCTCCTCTCCCGTCTCATCGGTGTGCGGATAAATCTTCTGGAAGATCCGGTACTCGCCTTCATTTCGGTGCTAACGGTAAGCATCTGGATGAATCTCCCCCTTATCTCCTTTGTCTTCTATGCGGGACTGAGAAAAATTCCCGCTTCGGTCATCGATTCCGCCCGCCTCGAAGGGGCCGGCAGTTTTGTGCGTTTTCACCGCATCTACCTTCCGATGATCGGCGGCAGCATCGCCATTATGTCCGTCTTTTCCTTTATTGCTAGTTTTAAGGAGTTTACCCTTCCCTTCATGATGACCGCCGGCGGACCACCTCTCGTATCCGGAATAACCGAACGGCACATAATCGGCGCAAGCACCACCGTGGAAATCCTCCTTTACGATATCTTCATGAAGGCACGGGACTTTGGGATTCCCGCCGCCTACGCCGTTTTGACGGCGGCATTGGTTGTTCTGATCATGGTTCTCTGGTTTTTCGTGAAGGCGCGAGAGGTGGGGCAAAAGAGAATAAGCGCATATTTTGCGGGCGTAGAAGTCCTCTTGGGAGGGAGACTCGGCCTTATTCCCGCCGTGCTCTTCACCGTCAGCCTGCTATTCGGAGGGACTGCCTCGGGAAGGCGAAGACAGCAGGGCTTTCTCATAGGCGGTTTTGCCGTCGATGGGCTCATCTGGCTCTATTCTTTGACACGCTTCGGCTTTTTGGAAGGTTTTCATATTCCCACTCTGTTCATTCTCATCGGACTCTTCGTTCTGAAAAGGAGATCGAGTGAAAGTCGTCTGCCGCGGCGGTATCGAGCGGGGGGCGGTGAACGGGCGGTCCGAATAAGCGGGAGGCGGCAGAAGCGCAAGGCTGTAGCGGCCTCCAGGCTTGCATGCCTGCCCTCCGGGCTCCCGGACAGTCTGTGGAGAGTTTTTTCCATCGCCTTGGCCTTATTTATGCTCCTTTCGGCCCTTCTCATTATCTATATGGTTATCTGGATGAGTCTCTCCGATCTCCAGGCGGCATATATCGACCGGCCCCTGCCGATGTATTTGAGCTTCCACCATTTTATCGACATCTTCACCGAGGAAGGGATCCTTCGCTACTTCTGCAACACCTTTGTCGTGGCCGCTCTCACCGGTCTCTTGACCCCGCTTGTCACCTTTCCTGCAGCCCATGCGGTGGCGGGGATGGGTGCGAACCGTTCCGTCCGGCTTTTTACCTTCATTCAGATGCTCGGTCTTCTCGGCGGTATTCACGCCCTGATTCCTCTCTTCGCCCTCTTCCGAAGTTTCGGTCTGGTCAACAATTATCTGCCGGTCATTCTCATATATATGATGCATGCCGTGCCTTTTTCCCTCTTTTCCATCGCTTCCTACCTCGAACAGATTCCAAAGGAACTGGAGGAAGTATCCCGTCTCGAGGGAGCCGGACCGGTACGCCACCTCGTGACGGTCCTTCTGCCCCTCAGCCTGCCGATCGTCGTTACCAGTATGATGCTTGCCTTCATCAGTGCCTGGAACGGTTTTCTCGTTCCGCTCATCTTTCTTCAGGATGATTCCCTCTTTACCATAGGCGTAAAAATTCATGAGTTCGTGGGAAGCATCGCCTCGGGAACTCCCCGTTGGGGACTTTTCGCCGCAACATCGGTCATAAATATGGCTATCATTACCCTGCTCTTCTCACGCTTCAAGCGCCCTCTGGAAAATACCCGCCTATCGGAGCAGCAATAGGCGCAGATGATCTTTTTTGCCGAACCGATGTTTCACCGGCTATATTCGTGCCGAATCTTGGAGAGTCTTTTGCTTTGTGTTATACTTGGACTCGATACAAGCGAAAAAGGAGCACATCATATAATATGTCGGTAAAAACAGGCTTGCCCGCGGCAGCTGCGCTCATCTTTCTCTTCCTGTCTTCCTGCGCCTCCCTAAAGATGCCGTTGGACTACGGGTTTACCTCAAAGGAATTATTATCGGGGCACGAGGACAAGGTCCTCGACATGGACGTCAGTTCCGACGGACGGTATTTGGTAAGCGGAGGAATGGATGACGCGCTGATTCTCTGGGACGCGAGGACCCTCAGATTCGAGAAGAATCTTGAAATACTTCCCGACGACATCTACTCGGTAGAATTTTCGCCCGACGGCACGCGGGTAGTCACCGGCTGCAGGGACGGAGCTGTACGGATTATTTCGGTCCCTGAAGGAGAGGAACTCTTCGAAATGATGGGTCACTCCGAAGAGGTCTTCAACGCCGCCTTTTCTCCCGATGGAAAGTACGTGGCATCCGGCGGAAACGACGGAACGGTGCGGCTCTGGTCGGCCGATGACGGAGAGCTGCTCAAGGTCTTCCGCGGACACGGGAAAAAGGTAGGCGACGTGCTTTTCACCAGAGACAGCAGCTACATAATATCCCTCGGCTCCGATGCGACGATCCGGACCTGGAGCGTGGAAGAATTGAAGGCATCGATGATCGATAAAATCAATCAGTACCAGGTGGTCACTGCACGGCTTCATCCCACAGAGGAGAATGTCCTGGCCTTTACCGGAGAGTCGAAACGATTCGACCGCACGACCCGGCAGAGCCGGCGGATTTTTCCCCTCTATGTGGGTGAACTGAAAGAGGACAAGGTGGACAACATTAAGGGACGGACGGGACACTACAAGATCGTCTACGGTCTCGAATTCTCTCCCGACGGCTCCTATCTCGTTTCCGCCGGAAGCGATGATATCATGTATTTCTGGGAATTGGATGAACCCTTTCCCCAACAAAAGGTGAAACCCGGCGTCGGCAGCATATGGGACGTGGAAATTACGCCGGACGGCAGCAAGCTCTTCGTTGCCTCGAGCAAAAAGGATATTTTAGTTTTTATCAAGGGAGAATAAGAGATGGAGTACTACAAAGGGCTTACGCAGAAGGACAAGGAAAACACGGTGGAAAAACCAAAAGGGATTTTTCGAACCACCCTTTCCTACAACGATCAGAGCATGTTATGTCACTTCAATATGAAGAAGGGGGCTGCGATTCCCCTCCACAATCATGAAGCGGTGCAGAACGGTTACGTGATTAGCGGCAAGGTGCAGTTCAAGAAGGAAGACGGCACTAACTTCGTGGCCGAGGCGGGAACTGCCTACGCCTTTAATCAAAACGAGGCTCATGGTGCCGACGTCTTGGAAGACGCCGAGGTGATAGAAGTCTTCGCCCCGATACGGCCCGAATATATCTAAGCCGGAAGTCCTTTCACCGTCTGTTTACATGAACGCAAAGAAGGATGAGACGCCTTCGTCGAACTCCGCTGCTTCTTCTGCCGTCCAAGTGCCTGCCAAATCCTTGAGGTCGTCGTAGGTCTTGAACTTCACCGAGGCGGCGCTGCCGGGAAGTGGGTGATGAAGGATTCGCAAAGAGAGCTTCTTCATTCTTTTTTCTGTACTTTATGCTAGCAAAAAACCCTCATAA
>CAZQNO010000037.1:0-26919 GCA_964594775.1 uncultured Spirochaetaceae bacterium | reverse complement strand
AGCGCATCCTCAAGCGTATCCGCACGGAGCAGCTCGGGTAGGACCGTCGCCCCGGCCTGCTGCAGGCCGTCGACGAGAAAACCGCGATACCTCCCCTCACTCCAGAGCTTCGCCTCCCGGTAGGACCGTTCGCCGGTATCCGTGCCGGTCCACACGAGACGCCCTGCGCCGAGACTCGCCGCCTCCCTGAGGATCCGCTTCGCCGAAATCGGCCGGGTGTAGCCGACGAGCAGGCTGAGGGGATGGGGAGCCGCCGGCGGTCCGGTCTTTCTAAAACTGAGCCGCATCCCCTCCGGCCGGCAGGCCTCGAGCCGGACGGTCCCCACCGGTCCGCCGAAGATTCCTCCCTTGAAATCCTCTCCCTCTTTCAGCTTGAGGACCTTTCGAATGTGCCGGTCCCGCTCGTCCCCGGCGGGAAGAAAGCCTTCTCTTTCACCACGCTGGTCCTCGAAAAAATCCGACTCGAACAGAATGATATTCACAGAAATCTCCTCATTTCGGCCTCTTTCACCCCGGCAATCGATGGAAGCGAAACTTGCTGCCGTGGTATCATTCTAAGATATCTCATTTTTTCCAAGAGGAGAAGAAAGCCCCCGTGCTGCGCGAGTTCAAAACGCTGCTGCCCTACGTGAAGCGCTATCGGCACTTCTACATTTTCGGCCTTATTTCCCTGGTCTTCACCGACGCCGGAGAACTCTACATTCCGCAGCTTATGCGCCGGGCGGTGGACATTATCGCAGAGGGCTCTTTCGCGCTGTCCCGGGTGGGTGAGCAGGTACTGATGATGATCGCCACCGCCGCCATGGTAGCCCTCTTCCGCTTCGGCTGGCGCTACTTTCTCCACGGGGCAAGCCGGAGAATCGAGCGGGACCTGCGCAGGGACCTCTTCTCCCACCTGCTCACCCTCTCGCCGAGCTTCTATCGGAACATGAAAACCGGCGACATCATGGCCCGTTCGACCAACGACATGCGGGCCATACGGATGGCATCGGGGATGGCCTTTGTCGCCTTTGTCGACGGCTTCTTCCTCTCCGTGGCGATCCTCGTCATCATCTTCACCCGCCATCCCCGCCTGGCCGCCGTCACCATCCTCCCCCTGCCCCTGATAACCATCATCGTCCTCTTAGGCGGCAAGCTCATAGGCAAGCGCTTCCGGGAGGTGCAGGAAGGCTTCTCCAAGCTCAGCGAGCAGGTCCGCGAGACCCTCTCGGGAATTCGGGTGGTGAAGTCCTTCGTACGGGAATCTTGGGCGGAGAAGCAGTTTCACGCGTGCAACGATGAATACTTAGAGAAGAACATGCGGCTCATCCGCATCTGGGGCCTCTTCTTCCCCCTCATCACCTTTATTTCCGGCCTCTCCCTCCTCTTCCTCCTCATCTTCGGCGGCAAATCGGTCATTCTCGGCGAGTTCTCTCCGGGAGAGTTCGTCGCCTTCATGAGTTATCTCACGATGCTCAGATGGCCGGTAATGGGAATGGGCTTCATGGTGAACATGCTGCAGCGGGGGGCGGCGAGCCTCGGGCGGATCAACGCCGTATTCAAGGAAAAACCCGACATCGTCTCTCCCCGGGCGGGCCTGCGGAAGATTGATGATTCATCGATAGAGCTGCGGGAGCTCAGCTACCGCTACGACGAGGAGGGACCGTCGGCGCTCGATAATATCAGTTTCTCCCTCGAGGAGGGAAAGACCCTCGGCATCCTCGGAAAAACCGGTTCGGGGAAGACGACCCTGGTCAGACTCTTTCCCCGTCTCAACGACCCCCCGCAGGAGAGCCTCTTTATCGGCGGCCGCGACGTACATACCTACGATCTGGAGACCCTCCGCAGGGCCGTGGGCGTCGTCCCCCAGGAAACCTTCCTCTTTTCGGCCACCATCAAGGAGAACCTCAGCTTCGGAAAGCCGGGAGCCGGAGACGAGGAAATCCGCCGGGCTGCGGCCTATTCCACCATCGACCGAGAGCTCGCAAGCTTCCCCCGGGGCTGGGAAACCGAGGTGGGCGAACGCGGCCTCACTCTTTCCGGCGGGCAGAAGCAGCGGGTGGCCATCAGCCGGGCTATGCTGATAGAACCGGAGATCCTGATATTCGACGACGCCCTCGCCTCGGTGGACGCCGAGACCGAAGAGAAGATCCTCGGCGAGTTTCTCTCCTCCCGGAAGGGAAAGACCAACATCCTCGTTGCCCACCGGGTCTCCACTCTTCAGCACGCAGACTACATCATCGTCCTCGATGAAGGCCGGATCATCGAGGAAGGCAGCCACGGGGAACTGAGCAGGAAGAAGGGTCTCTACCGCGACATAATGCGCCTGCAGCAGTACAGCGGAGGAAGATCGTGAGGGAACAGGAAAAAGTGGTAAAGGGCTTCGATCCGCTGATCATGCGGAGACTTCTCTCCTACGTCCGCCCCTACCGCCTGCCGGCGGTCCTGGCCCTCATCGCCCTGGCGGTGGCAACGGTGGCCGAGCTGGCGACACCCGTGGTGATGCAGCGGGCAATCGACCGGCACATCATGTCGCGTTTTTTCCGCTTTGCCGACAGCTCAAAAGTCGTGGAAATTCTCGAAGAAGCGGGGATAGAGGAAGATGCCGTTCGGGCAGGAGACTACCTCTACATCCCCGAATCCCGGGCCGAACGCATTCCCGTCGAGAAAAAAGAAAAGCTCATCGAGAAGGGACTCTTCTCGCGGGAGGGACGCTACGTCGCCGCCTTCAGGAGCGACCCGGAGCTTATTCGTATCCTCTCCCGCTATCCTCAGCAGCTGCAGGTGCTGGACGGACACGTAGTCGGCGACTACTCCTTCGTCTCCGGACTCAGCCGGGAGGAGAGGATAATCCTGAGGAAGGACGACATCGAGGGAGTGCGAAAAATGGGCAGCCTCTATTTCGTCCTTCTGCTGGTGACCCTTCTCTTTCTGTTTGTTCAAGTCTACCTCATATCCTACACCGGGCAGGGGGTCATGCGGGACATCCGCACCCGGCTCTTCACCCACACGACAAGCCAAAGCCTCGACTTCCTCGGGAAGCATCACGTGGGAACCCTGGTAACCCGGCTGACTAACGACGTGGAGACGATCAACGAATTCTTTACCTCGGTGGCCACATCCATCCTCCGCGACTTCGCCATGATGGGCGGGGTGGTGCTTACCCTCTACCTCTTGGATGCCCGCCTGGCGACCATCACCGTTTTCAGTCTGCCGCCGGTACTGGTGGTAACGCTCTTCTTCCGGAAGAAGGCCCGCGACGCCTACCGGCGGGTCCGCGTGGGAGTGGCTAAGGTAAACGCCTTCCTCGCGGAGCATGTATCGGGAATGGACGTGGTGCAGATCTTCGCCCGGGAGAAGGAGAGTTACCGCAGGTTCGGCAGTCGCAACGACGAGCTGCTCGGTGCGAACCTTTCGGAGATGATGGTCTTCGCCCTCTTCCGCCCCTTGATCAACCTCTTCACTTCCGTCTCCATCGGCACCATCCTCTTCTTCGGGGGAAGGATGGTCCTCGAAACGACGGTGAGTCTGGGCATCATGATCGCCTACGTCAATCTCATCGAAAAGTTCTACCGCCCCCTTATGGACTTCACCGAGAAGTTCACCATCCTCCAGTCCGCCATGGCGGGAGGAGAGAAGATATTCTCCCTCCTCGACGACGAACAGAAGATCGAAGACAGGGGCGAGGAGAAGCTGCCCGAGCCGTTGGAGGGCCGGATCGAGTTCGAACACGTCTCTTTCTCCTACAAGCCCGACGAACCGGTACTTAAGGATCTGAGTTTTTCCATAGAGGCGGGAGAGACGGTGGCCATTGTCGGCTACACCGGCGCCGGAAAGACCACCATCGCCAATCTTCTTGCCCGGATGTGGGACATCCAGGGGGGAAGCATACGCATCGACGGAAAGGATCTACGGGATTTTCCTCTGGCCGAACTCCGCCGCATCGTGCAGCCGGTACAGCAGGACGTCTTCCTCTTCGCCGATACGGTAGAGGAGAACATCCGCTTGGGGACGGACATCCCCCACGAGAAGATCCGCGAGGCCGCCCGGACGGTGAGGGCCGACCGCTTTATCCGTAATCTTCCAGAGGGCTACAACACGGTCCTCCACGAGGCAGGGGCAAACCTCTCTACCGGACAGCGGCAGCTCATCGCCTTCAGCCGGGCCATCGCTCATGACCCCCGGGTCCTCATCCTCGACGAGGCGACGGGGAGCATCGACACGGAGACGGAGGTTCTCATTCAGGAAGCAATAAACCGGCTCACCGAAAAGCGAACCTCCATCGTAATAGCCCACCGCCTCTCGACGATCCGCGAGGCCGACAGGATCCTCGTCCTCAACGAGGGGCGCCTGATCGAACAGGGCAGTCACGAGGAACTCTTGCGCTCCGGCGGCCTATACGCTACCCTGTACTCACTTCAATACCTGCAAAATTCTCCCTCATAGATTTTGCTAAAAACGTTAGCTTAGAGGAGGGCGCTATGGCGCAAATTCGGGTTCTCGTATCCGACACCCACGACCCCTGGTTCAATCTCGCCACCGAAGACTACATCTTCAGAGAAATGGACACCTCTCATCACATCCTCTTTCTCTGGAGAAACGCCGATACCGTCGTCATCGGCCGCTATCAAAACCCCTGGGCGGAATGCGACTTGGAGGCGATGGAGCGTGACGGGGTGAAGCTGGCCCGCCGGCAGAGCGGCGGCGGCGCGGTCTTCCAAGACCTGGGAAATACCTGCTTCACCTTCATGTCCAGCCGGGAAACCTACGACAAGGACCGAAACAACGAAATCATTACCCGGGCCATCGGCCGTTTTGGCGTCAAGGCCGGCGCCTCGGGGAGAAACGACATTCTGGTGGACGGGAAGAAAATTTCCGGCAGCGCCTTCAAGCTCGCGCCGGACAGGGCCTTTCATCACGGGACCCTCCTGATCAACGAAGATCTCTCGAAGGTGCCCCGCTACCTCACGCCGGACAAGGAGAAACTCCAGGCGAAGGGAATCAAGTCGGTAAAGTCGAGGGTGGCAAATCTTTCCGAGTTCAACCCGGATATCGATCACGAATCCCTCAGCCGGGCCCTGATGGAGGAGTTCTTCGAGACCTACGGGCAGCGCTGCGAGCCGGAAATTCTCGACCACGACGCCCTGCGGCAGATCCCCCGTCTCAATGACTACTTCGAGCAGCTGGCCGACTGGGACTGGAGATTCGGCAAGACCCCCAACTTCGCCCATCACATGACCGAGCGCTTCGAATGGGGCCGTATGGAAGTCTTCCTCGACACCAAGGGAGGAAAGATCGTCGACACCCGAATCTATTCCGACAGTCTCCTTCCGGCTATGGTGGAAGCCTTGATGGAGGACCTCAAGAATACCGTCTACGAAAAGAAGGCGATACAGGAAAGACTCGAAAAGACTGCCGGGCGGCTTCCCGGCAACGAAGAGCAGATAGAAGAGTTCTCCGCCTGGCTCGTTTCACAAATATAGACGCCGGGCGCCATATAGCGTACACTGTTACCGTGGGAAAGAAGAGGGTATTGTACGCCGAGGATGAGTTTACCAACCGCAAGCTCATCGAGATCAGGCTCAAGGACGAGGGGATCGAATGCGATCTCGCCGCCAACGGTGAGGAAGCGCTGGAACTCTTTCGAAACGGAAGCTACGACCTGGTGATCCTCGACCACTATATGCCGCTCATCAACGGCGCGAAAGTCGCCGAGGAGATTCGCAAAAACAGTACCGAAATTCCGATCCTCGGCATCACCAGCGACGATGAAGATATCGAGAAGCTCATTTCCCACGGCTTCAACGAGGTCATCATCAAACCCCTCAGGGGATACGGGGCCATACGCCGGATCCTCAACTATCTACAGGAAGATACATGAAAAGACCAATTGCACAGATACTGATAGTACTGATCACGCTATTCTTTCTCTCCGCCTGTGCCGCTTTCCCCGGCCCCTCCCAGGAACGGAAGGGCGGTCCCGGCGCTGAAGAAGGTACGGGTGAGAATTCGCCGCAGGAAGAATCTGAGAAGGACCGGAGCGAAGCGGACTCGGGCGCCGGCGCAGAAGAGAAGGTCTTCGTCTACTGCATCAGCCCTCCGGCGGTCAATCTCGACCCCCTTCACACCTTTACCTCCACGGAGGCCCAGGTGTACACAGCTCTCTATGAGGGCCTGGTCACCTACAATCCCTTCACCCTGCAGCCGACGCCGGGAATCGCCGAACGCTGGAAGAAATCCGAAGACGGGACGGTCTATCACTTCTACATTCGCGAGAACGCCCTCTACTCCAACGGAGATCCCATTCTGGCCGAACACGTACGCGAGACCCTGCTCCGCCTCATCGCTCCCGGTGAGAACGCCGAATACGCCGATCTTCTCGACGTGGTAAAAAATGTGGAACGCTTCCGAAACGAGGAAATAGTGGATCCGGAGAAAGTAGGAATCTACGCGGAAGAAACGCGGGTCCTCCGGATCGAGCTCGAGCACCCGGCGAACCATTTTATTAAGATCCTCTGCCACCACAGCTTCAGCCCCCTCCATCCGCAGATGCGGGAAAACACCGTCTGGGACCGGCCGAAGGAGGTCATCAGCAACGGCCCCTTCTTCATCGCCGAAAGTTCGGAGGATGAACTCACTCTCAAGAAAAACGCCCTCTACTGGGATGCCGACTCGGTCCTCCTCGAGGGCATCCGGATTATCTACCGCGACGACGAGATGGAGGTAACAAGGGCCTTCAACAAGGGAGATATTCACTGGACCGAGGCGCCGGTAGACTACGACCGAATCGCCGACAGGGACTCCCTGGTGGTAAACCATCTCTTCGCCACCAGCTATTTCTTTTTCTCCGCCGCCCGGCCTCCCTACGACAATCCCGCCGTACGAAGGGCCCTTGCCCTCCTCTTACCCTGGGAGTCAATACGCTCTTCGGAATACATGTATATTCCCACCTCCACCCTCGTACCGCAGATAGAATCGTATCCCGACATAGAAGGCATCACGGAAAAGGACGAAGAGCAGGCCCAATCTCTCCTTGCAAAGGAGAGTCTTCCCGGAGGCACCGGTCTGCCGCCCATATCCATCTTCATACCCGAGGGAGAGGAATCCCGGCGCATCGCCGAAGAGATGAAAAAGGCGTGGGAAGAGAGTCTCGATGTTTCGGTGAAGATAGCGGAAAGCAGTTTCCACTCCTACTACGACAAGCTGAAGGCGGATGAGTTTACCATCGGAACCCTCACCTGGATCGGCGACTTCGCCGACCCGCTGACCTTCCTCAGCATGTGGACGGGAGACAGCAATCTCAATATCTCCAAGTATTCACAAGGTGAGTACGACGATCTTATCCGGACCTCTTTGACCCAGAGCGGCACCGAACGCTATGAGACAATGGCGGAGGCCGAAAAACTACTCCTCTCGGGGGCGGTGATCCTGCCCATCAAGCACTCCCCCGCCTTCAATGTGATAGACTTGGACTACATCGAAGGCTGGTTTCCCAATCCGCTGGATATTCACCCCTTCAAGTACGTCGGTTTCGGCAGGCCGAGCCTGCCCGAAGGCGTGGTCAGAGCTCCCGGCCGTCCGGTCGAACGTCCCATGGCACCCATGCTGCCCGCGGGGCTCGCGTGGTAAGCGCTTACAAGTCCCGCGGAGGAAGACGGCCGTAGAGGGACGCATACTCTCTCAACCTGTCCGCCCTATCCGCCGCCGCAGCCAAATCCTCCGGGTCCATCCGCCACGCCCAATTAGCTCCAACGGTAGAGGGGGTATTCATCCGCGCTTCCGGGCCCAGCTCCAGGATGTCCTGCATGGGGACTACCGCATACCGGGCTACCGAGCGATAGACCTCACGGATGAGCTCCCAGACCATACCATCGTCGGGTCGGCCCAGATACCGGCGAATGAGGTCCTTCTCCACTTCGCTGCGGGTTCCGTACCAGCCCGCAGTGGTATCGTTGTCGTGGGTCCCCGTATACGCCGCCGTATCCTCGCTTAGGTTGTGGGGAAGAAAAGGATTGTCCGTCTTTAGTCCGCCCCGCCCGTCGGGTTCGAAGGCGAAGTGGAGGACCGCCATGCCGGGCAGCCGGAACTTACGGCGGAGAGCTTCTACCTCCGGAGTAATGACCCCCAGGTTCTCCGCCACAATTTCCGGTCCTTCACCCAGGCGGGCCATTAACGTGGAAAAAAAGGCCTCCCCCGGCGCCTTTACCCATCTTCCGTTCACCGCGGTCGGCTCTTCCGCCGGTATTTCCCAACAGGACTCGAAGCCTCTAAAGTGATCGATCCGCAGCATTGCGGTGAGTTCGAGGACCCTCTCGATTCGAGAAATCCACCAGGTAAAACCCTCCGCTTCGTGGGCTTCCCAGTCGTAGAGAGGATTTCCCCAGCGCTGACCGGTGGCGCTGAAGTAGTCCGGAGGAACCCCCGCCACCACCTCCGGATTGTGCTTTTCATCGAGAAGGAAGAGCTCCGGATGGGCCCAGACGTCGGCGCTGTCCCCCGCGACGAATATCGGCAGGTCTCCGAAGAGCACGATTCCCCGCTTTTCGGCATATCTCTTTAATCTGCGCCACTGGCGGTCAAAGAAATACTGAAGCACCTTCTCCGCCTCGGCGGCTTCCTCGGCGGTTTCCTCGGCGGCCTTCTTTTCGAAGCACTCCTTCGCCGCGGTAAAGAGGGCGAAATCATCGAGCCAATAGGCCTCCCGGCGGCAGAAGTCCGCGAAATCTGCGCTGTTCATACCGGCATCCGGCGGCGCCGCAGAAGCCTTAGGAGCCCCGGGCCCGCTTTTCTTTCTCGAAAGAAAGTTTTCCGCCGCCCGGCGAAGGAGGGGAACCTTCCAGGAAGCGACCGCATCGTAATCGATGCGGCCGGAGGGAAACTCTGGAAGGCCGTCCAGGTCTCCCCGCTGCAGAAGTCCTTCCTCTACGAGAAGATTCGGGGAAATGAGTAGGGGATTTCCGGCGAAGGAGGAGAGGGAGGTATAGGGGGAATTCCCCGATCCCGTCGGTCCGAGAGGCAGCACCTGCCAGAGAGAGGCCCCCGTTTTCACGAGAAAATCGACGAAGCGGTAGGCATATTCACCGAGATCACCGATTCCGTGCTCGCCGGGAAGGGAAACGGGGTGAAGCAAGACACCGGAGTAACGCTGCTTTTCCATAGAAACCCCCTATCGGATAGTAAATGCTAAGCGCCCCTTTGACTATCCCCCCGTTTTTCGGTATTATATAGCCATGGAATCAGCTTCTCGCACTAAGGCTTCGCCGACCTTTGGCGTAGAGCAGCATGTCGTGTATCCTCTTCAGGGGGTCGGTCAAATAACCTCCATCGAGAAGAAGGAATTCAAGGGCGACAAGATACTCTACTACGTGATCTACCTCGAGATTTCGGACATGATCGTAATGGTCCCCGTGGACAAGGCCGAGGAACTCGGCATTCGGGCAATTGTCGGAAAAAAGGAATCTAAGAAGGCCCTCGAGCACATAGCGAAGGAACACGAGCCGATAACCGCCGATTGGAAGATGCGGTATCAGATGAACCTCGACCTCCTCAAGAGCGGCAGCGTCATCGATATCGCCACCGTTGTACGGACCCTCTACCATCGGAGCAAGATCAAAGAGCTTCCCATCCAGGAACGAAAGCTCTTCGATACCGCATTGAAGATCCTCGTCGACGAAATCTCCTTCAGCCTCAACAAGCCGAAAACTGAAGTAGAGGACATGATCTTCAACAGCCTCGAATCCGACTAACGTCCCTTTTCGTCGTGAGCAAATTTCCCAATCCGGAAAAAACCCGCTTCGGCCTCCTTGTCACCGCCGCCGGTATGAGCAGCAGGATGGGGGGTGGAGAAAAGAAGGAGTACCGAAAGGTCGACGGAAAGCCGGTCATCCTGCGTTGCATCCTCTCCTTTCTCGAAGCCGCCGACTTTACGCAAATAGTTGTGACCGTTCCGCCGCGCCGCCAAGAGCCGGGTCACCTGCAGCGGATGGAGGAGCTCCTCGCCCCCCTTAACGGGCACTTCCCCTCGGCAATGGGCAAGATACTGTTCACGGAGGGCGGAGAAACCAGACAGGAATCGGTTCACCGGGGACTGTCGGCCTTTACCGAGTCCGTCGACTATGTGCTCATTCACGACGCGGCGAGGCCCTGGATTTCCGGTGACTTGACCGCAAGAATTATGGCAGACTGCTCTCGCAATCGTGCCGTGATCCCCGTCATTCCCCTCACCGACGCGGTAAAGAAGATCGACGGAGAGGGCTTTATCAGCGAACACCTCGAGCGAAGCCTGACCGTGGGCGCTCAGACACCCCAGGCATTCCCCTACCGCGCCATTCTCGATGCTCACCGCCGGGCCCGCGGCGACGGCCGGAGCTATGTAGATGATTCGGAAATCTATTCACGCTACCTCGCACCGGTTCATACGGTCCCTGGAGAGCCGGCGAACGTGAAAATTACCTTCCCTCGAGATTTCGAAGGAAAAAACCGGGAGCGCGTACAATGAGAATCGGTTTCGGCTGGGACCTCCACCGCCTCGCCGAGGGCCGCCCCCTCATGATCGGCGGCATCCGCATTCCCTTCTCAAAAGGTGAGGATGCGCACTCAGACGGAGACGTGCTGCTGCACGCCGTCGTGGACGCCCTTTTAGGCGCCCTTGCCCTCGGCGACATAGGCAGCCACTTCCCTCCTTCCGAAGCAAAATGGAAAGACGCAGACAGCAGGCTTCTTCTAGAGCAGGTGCGGGAGATGATTCACGACCGGGGCTACAGAACGAGTAATCTCGACTCCACCGTGCTGTTAGAAGCACCGAAGCTGGGTCCCCATATAAAAGAGATCCGCGAAAACCTTGCCGAACTCCTCTTCGTCGATATCGGGCAGGTCTCGGTCAAGGCAAAGAGCCATGAGAATATCGGTCATGTAGGAAAAGGAGAGGCGGTGGAAGCCTATGCGACGGTACTGGTGGAAGAGGCGGACCCATCGGTATGGACCTGAAATCAGCAGATACTACAATGAAATCCCTGAGCGTCGACTCCGACCGGGCCATTACGCTGATACGAGAGGCGGTGGAGTACCACCGGGTGCCCTCCGTTTCCGAGGTCGCCGGGACCAGCGAAAACCCCTTTCTCATCCTCATATCGACGGTAATTTCCCTTCGGACGAAGGATGAGGTAACGACAGAAGCCTCCAAACGTCTCTTCTCCCGGGCCTCCGAGCCCGAAAAAATGGCGGCCTTAGGGGAGAAGACGATACAGGAGCTCATATATCCGGCCGGCTTCTATCGGCGGAAGGCGCAAAATATTATAGAGATCTGCAAAATTCTTTTAGCGCACTACGGCGGAAAGGTGCCGAAGGACCGGGAAGCTCTGCTGGACTTGCCGGGAGTAGGATTAAAGACGGCGAATCTCACCCTCAGTCTGGGCTACGGGCTGCCGTACATCTGCGTGGATACCCATGTACACCGAATAACAAACAGGCTCGGCTGGGTTAAAAGTCCGACACCGGAAAAGACCGAAGAGGCTTTAATGCAGGTGCTCCCAAAGCGTCATTGGATACCGGTGAACGAGCTGCTCGTCCGCTTCGGACAGGCGGTCTGTACCCCTATCTCTCCCCGCTGCTCCATCTGCCCCTTGGCAGACGCATGCCCTCGGGCAGGGGTAGAGAAGAGCCGCTGACTCGAAGGCCAGGGACCTTATTGAGAGGCCGGTGCATAAGAAGCCGCGCCGAATGAGCTGATCTACTCCTCTGCGATGAGGAGAGTCTTCGGGTCGAGACGGAGATTCATATCCTTTGCTTCGATCAGTTCGTGGTCCTTTGCCACCTCGAGATGCACAAATCCGTCGGAATGCCGGAGGTTTACCACTACGTCTATCTCGTGCTCCAGCCCCTCGATGAGCCGCGGTATTCTCCGTTCGTTGAAGAGCTCCCCCTCTTCCTCGGAAAGAGAGACGGAGAACCATATTTCGAGTTTCAGCTTTTCGGCGAAACTCCGTATGAGGTCCAGATCTTCCCGGGTGTCGGAACGTATGGCATACCCGTCGAAGATAACCGTATCGGCGGTGAAGTTTCCGTCCTTTATCAGCGCTTCGAGACTCTTGAGGATCTGAGAGGTTTCGACGCTTTCCTGATTGAAATTCATGATGACCCGGTTCTTTACGATTTCGTCATGCACGTCTACGGCATGTTCGAGGTTCCGCTTCTTGGCTATTTCCTGAAAAATGTCCTCGTACCAAGTGATGATGTGATCGACGTTAGAGGCAAAGGAAACGTGTATCACCTTCCTATCTTGAAAGAGTTTGTCCACCGCGATGTGGGTAAGACAGGCTGTCTTGCCTACGCCCTTCTTCGAGGCGATGACCCCGATGTGGCCTTCTCCCACCCCGCCGTGGATCGATTTTTCGAAGATACGAAGGGGACTCCGCTGTATCAATTCCGCTTTTACCATTTTGTAGTATCCTCCTACTAATAAGCTACCGCATATGCCGCGGCAGGGCAACTTTTCCTTGAAAAACCGCGCGCCTTCCCTGACGCTCAGCCGGCCTGCTCCTTCCTGCGTCTTTCCTCGTACTCCTTTATCAGCTCGTCGGAAATGCTCTGGGGAACCTTGCCGTACTTGAGAAACTCCATCGTATACTCCGCCTTACCCTGGGTGAGGGAGCGGATGTGGGTAGAGTAACCGAACATCTCACTCAACGGAACCTCCGCCTCTACGTTGAAGAAAATCCCCTCTTCCACGGTGCTGATGATTATGCCCCTGCGCTGATTGATGCTGGCGAAAATACTGCCCTGGAATTCGGTAGGCCCCTCCACGGCAACCTTCATAATTGGTTCGAGGATGACGGGCTTGGCCTTGGAATAGGCCTGTCGAAAAGCCATCAGGGAAGCGGTCTGGAAGGCCATTTCCGACGAGTCCACGGCGTGGTACTGTCCGTCGACGAGCCGTACCCGTACGCCTACGATGGGAAAGCCGATGAGAGATCCCTTTTCCAGGGAACTCTGAAATCCCTTGTCGCAGGCGGGAATGTAGTCCGTCGGGATTGCCCCTCCCTTTATCTCGCTGACGAACTCGTAATTCTTTCCTTCCTCTTCCAGGGGTTCGATGCTGCCGACGACCCGTCCGTACTGCCCGGAGCCACCGGTCTGTTTCTTGTGGGTGTAGTCGAAGTCCACCGCATGACTGATCGCTTCGCGGTAGGCCACCTGCGGCATGCCGGTTTCCACTTCGGCGTTATACTCGCGCTTCATCCGGGTGATGTACACATCGAGGTGGAGCTCCCCCATACCCTGAATGATCGTCTGGTTGGATTCGGGGTCCACGTGGGTGCGGAAGGTCGGGTCTTCCTTGGTAAAGCGGTTGAGGGCCTTCGCCATGTTGTCGGCGGATTTCTTGTCCTTCGGCACAACGGCCAGGTCAATAACCGGATTCGGCACGTACATGCTCGTCATCGAATAGTTCAGCCCGCCGCCGGTAAAGGTATCTCCGGAGGCGCAGTCTATGCCGAAAAGGGCGGCGATTTCACCGGCCCCGGCGTCGTTGATATCCTCCATGTGGTCGGCATGCATCTTGATGAGCCGCCCGACCTTGAAGCGCTTTCGCGACCGTACGTTGTACAGCTCATCGCCCTTCTTCACGCTTCCCTGATAGATGCGGATATAGGTGAGCTGACCATACTGTCCATCCTCCAGCTTGAAGGCCAGGGCCACCGTCGGCTTGTCATTTTCGACGACGAGTTTGACCGGCTCTTCCTCCTTGTCGAGGTCGAGGGCCGTATTTTGCATCTCGGTGGGATTGGGCAGATAGCGGATCACCGCATCGAGTAAAAGCTGCACGCCCTTGTTCTTGTAGGCCGAACCCATGTATACAGGGGTCAATTCCTGGCTGAGGGTTGCCCTGCGGACCGCTTCATGGATCATATCATCGGGAATATTCCCTTCGAGCATCGCCTCCATAAGTTCATCCGAATGCATCGAGACCGCGTCGAGCATTATCTCCCGCTTCTCCTCGGCCTCCTTCCTCAGATTATCCGGGATCTCCGCTTCGATGATTTCCTCTCCGGAAGCGCCGCGGAAGTAGACCGCCTTCATCTTCACCAGGTCGACCACCCCCTCGTGCTTGTCTTCAAGCCCGATGGGGATCTGCATCAAGACGGCGTTATGGTCGAGCTTTTTTTCCAGCTGGTCGCGTACCCTGTAGGGATTGGCTCCCGCCCGGTCGCATTTATTGACAAAGGCGAGACGGGGGACATTGTAGCGCTTCATCTGCCGGTCGACGGTTATCGACTGAGACTGCACTCCGCCGACGGAACAGAGCACGAGAACGGCCCCGTCGAGGACCCGCAGGGCCCGTTCCACCTCTATGGTAAAATCCACGTGTCCCGGAGTATCGATGATGTTAATAGGATGATCTTTCCACTTCACATTCGTGGCCGCCGAGGCAATGGTTATACCTCTCTCCTTCTCCAGTTCCATCGAGTCCATCGTGGCACCGACGCCGTCCTTTCCCCGCACCTCGTGGATGGCGTGGATTCTCTTGGCGTAGAAGAGGATTCTCTCGGTAAGGGTCGTCTTCCCCGAGTCGATATGCGCACTAATTCCAATATTCCTCAGTTTTGTAATGTCGGGAGTACTCATCTCTTATTTCTCCTCAATATTTCACATACTACACACGAGTTACTCATAATTTTCTTGAATAGAGCTCCAGCTCGTGTTATAATCCTGCTGGAAAGCTACGGTGGTCGTAACTCAACCACTTGGGGCCCGTAGTGTAGAGAAAAAATCGAATTAATGCAATCCCATCACCTCTCGGTATTTATGAGATTTTATTGAGTTTTTGTTGCCCTCACAACAGGAGAAACACCAAGGCCCGAAGATGATACAAAATAAGCCGCGCGACGGCGAAGGGGACCGTCCGGAGCAAAAGCCTCCTGCCGGAGGCGTCAAATCCCCTGTTTTTGGCCGTCTTCCCTTCTTCTACGGCTGGATCATTCTCTTTATCGGCACGCTGGGGGTGCTGATGAGCATTCCAGGGCAGACGGTGGGAATCTCGGTATTCACCGATTTTCTCATAGAGGCCCTCGAGCTCAAGCGCAGCTATCTCAGCATGGCCTACCTCATCGGTACCATCTCCAGCGCCCTCATGCTCAGCAGTGCCGGCAGGGCCTATGACCGATTCGGCGCCCGAAGCACCGGAGTTGCCGTGGCGCTGTTTCTCGGCCTTACTCTGCTCTATCTTTCGATGAGCGACAGGATAGCCTTCGGTCTCACGGAGCTCTTCCTTCCGGCAGGCCGGCAGACGGCGGCACACACGGAGGGCACCCCGGTCTTTCCCCTCACAGTCTCCTTCATCGTCATCAGCATCGGGTTCTTTCTCATTCGCTTCTTCGGACAGGGAACCCTTACCCTCGTGTCGCGCAACATGATAATGAAGTGGTTCGAACGGCGGCGGGGCATGGCAAATGCCGTACTCGGAGTATCCATGTCCTTCGGTTTCTCCATGGCGCCGCGGGGGCTGGATGGATTAATCGGCTCCTTCGGCTGGCGGTCAACCTGGCGGCTTCTCGCCCTCGTCCTTTTCGGCTTTACCGTTTTAGCAGTGATATTCTATCGAGACTCTCCCCGGGATCTCGGACTGAAACCGGACGGGGGCGGCGGCGGCCGAAAAAAACCCGCCCATCCCGATACCTTTGCGGCCCGAAACTTCCGTCTGGCCGAGGCGCGAAAAACCTACGCATTCTGGCTTTTAACCCTCAGCCTCTTGTTCTCCGCCCTCCTGATTACCGCCTTTACCTTTCACGTAGTGAGCATCTTCGAGACCGGCGGACTCGGGCGCGACAGGGCGGTGGCCGTCTTCTTTCCCATGGCCATAAGCGCGGTAATCGTGCAGTTCGGCGGAAGCTGGATCAGCGACTATATACGACTCAAGTGGATAGTCTCTCTCAACATCCTCGGGACGGCCCTCGTCTGCGCGGGAATTTGGTTCTTAGGGGAGGGGATACCCGCCGGCACTGCCGGTCCTGCAGGACCCGCCGGTTCCACCGCCCAGGAGGCCGCGAAGCTTGTCCCCGTCCTCCTGCTCATACTCGGTGCCGGAATCACCCAGGGGACAATGGGCATCACCGGCAGCATAAGCTGGCCCCGCTACTTCGGGCTCGCCCATCTCGGCGAGGTCTCGGGCTATGCCATGGCCTGGACGGTAGCGGGAAGCGCCGTCGGACCCTATGTGTTCAGTCTTTCTCTCGACTTTTTCGGTTCCTACGGGCCGGCGGCGGCGGTGTTCTTCTTCCTCACCTTGACCCTCTTTTTCACCTCCTTTTGGATACGGCGCCCCCAATAGGTTCCCGCTCCCCCGCTTCCCGGCTTACCCTTGTCCTGCCGGGGCCCTTCCGGTGTATACTTGCCTCGATGGAAGGCTGTTATATCGGAACCAGCGGTTTCTCCTACGCCGATTGGCGGGGCCCGTTCTATCCCGAATCCCTGGCAAAGGAGGAGTTCCTCCCCTACTACGCAGAACGTTTTCCCTTCGTCGAGCTGAATTTTACCTACTACCGGCAGCCATCGGCCCGCGCCGTTGAGAGAATGATCGAAAAGACCCCCGATTCCTTCCTCTTCACCGTCAAGGCCCACAAGAGCCTCACCCATGAGCGGGAGACGGACGAAGGGGGCGGGCAGGTACAGGAAGCTGCCGTCCAAAGCTATCTGGAGGGCATTAGGCCCCTCCTCGAAGGGGAGCGTTTGGGCGGAATACTGCTGCAGTTTCCCTACAGCTTCCACTACAATGCGGAAAACAGATCCTACCTCGCCGCGCTCTGCGATTCACTCTCGAAGCACGGCCCCCTCCCCCTATTGATCGAATTCCGCAATGCCGAATGGTCGGGAGAGTCGGTTATCCGGGAGTTCGAAAGCCGTGGCATGGGCTCGGTGGTCACCGACCAGCCGAAACTGAAGAACCTTCCGGAAGGCCGGGCGGTGATCACCGGTAAAACCGCCTATTTCCGCCTCCACGGCCGCAACAAGGAGAATTGGTGGACCGGCGACAGCACCGGCAGATACGACTATCTCTACCGCCGGGAAGAACTAAAGGAGTTCCTTCCGCTGCTCCGTGAGCTCTCGAAGAACAGTTCACGGCTCTTCATCGCCTTCAATAATCATTACAAAGGACAGGCCGTGGAGAATGCTTTTCTCTTGAAAAAGCTCATCGAGGAGAAGGTCTGATGACTTCCGGCCTCATGAAGAGGGCACTCCATCTTTTTCATCCCCATCGTGAATTCATCTCCCCGCGGCGGCGTATCCCTGAAGCGGATGAATACCGTCGGCTCATCGAGCTGTCCGGATTCATTCGCGGCGAAAGGGACCCGAACGGGCAGGCAAAACTCCTCTGCGAAGCGGGGATCCGCCTTACCGGCGCTCAAGGCGCGGGAATCTACGCTTTTGCGGTGAAGAACGAAAGTCCCGTGTGGCTCTCCCGCATATTCATGATGGGCTCGCTGAACCTGCCGCAGCGTCTTCCCGCCCGCAAGAGCTACATCGAACTCTTAAAGTGCAGCGGGGATTCGGTAATTCAGCTCTCGCCCGAAGGACCCTTTCCCGCCGCCCTCGCCGGAGGCGCGGCGCGTTCGGCCCTGGCCGTACACATCCTTGCGGCAGCACACCGCCGTCTTCTCCTCCTCCTGCAGAGCCGCCTTCCCTACCACTTTACCGGCGCACATATTGAGCTCATCGAGGAGCTTGCGAGATTCGACACAGATCAAAGAGGAGAATCCAATGGATAAGATCGACAGCGTAATTCAGCTTTTTCATCCCGCCTACTATCTCGCCGCCGCAGCCCTCATCGCCCTCTTGCTCTTCTCCTTTCTCTACCGGTGGACGCTACGGAGAAAACTCGAAAAAGAAGCCAATGCCTGTGCCCAGCTGCATCCGGCCTTCCGGGATACCTGCAGCTTTTCGCTCTCCCGCCGGCTATTGGATCTCAACTTCCGATATCTCCGCAGCCTATCCCGAAAATACGGGATCAATCTCGTGGTCTTGAGCCGCTTAGACGACTTCTGGATAGAAAAGCTCGAGCAAAGGCCCCGCACAAAACTCATCAACCGTATTCTCTCCTACTCGCCGGAGAAGGGACTCTTCCCCTGCTTTGCCCAGAGCCTCTCACGGCCCCGGTTTCGTTCTCTGCTGCGGGAATGGGTCGACAAGAGCGGAGAGTTCATGATCATGAGAACCGTCGCCCGCTCCTGCAACGGCAGGCCCTTCGACGGTTCGGCGGTCCTCGAGTTCTACGGAGACTTTAAGGAAGAGCTCTTCGAAATGATGGGAGACCACGAATGGACGAGCCGTTGGTTCGCCTGCCGGATACTGGTACACGATACCGAAGAGCGGTCCCTGCGGGCACTTTGGGAATCCTTCGACGACACTTCCTACCGCGTCCGGGAAACGGCGGTCCGTCTCTTCAATCCACCGGGAGCGGAGAAGAAGGAGGGAAAAAAGAGAAAGAGTCTGTACACAAAGATCCTCTCCCTCCTGCTCGACGATCCCGAATATCGAGTGCGCAGGGCCGCCCGCAGCCGAATAGAAAAAGACTTCACAGAGCTCTATACAATTCCCAAGGAAACGACGGAGATACAGAAACTCCATCTCGCCGAGCTCCTCGACCCCGCACTGGAGGAGGACCGGCGCTTCGCCTTCACCCTCTTGGAGGGAGAAAACGACGAGCTGAGTTTCGAAGCCTCCCGCCTCCTCTCGCAGGCGGGGGCCCTCACCAAACTTTTCAGAGAAGTCTTCCATGAGGACAAGACATCGGTGGAGAGGGCCGGCGTCCTTCTCGACCACGCCGCTCGGGTACATAGCACCGGCTTTCTCTCGGCCTTGGAAGAGAGCTCCAATCTTGGTTCCCTTCTCCTTGCCACAAAGATCCTCTCCTCCTACGGAGACCGAAAACATATCACCACCCTGGTCCAGAAGGTCCGAGGCTTCGTGGAGAAGCAGAAGCGTACTTCTCCGATGCGCGAGATCTATTTGGCGGCCCTCGAATGCGCCTGTAAACGGGGAGACGACACGGCACTCCATCTCGTGGCTCATGAACTCGCCGACCGACTGAACGACGCGGGGCTCCACGAGCACATTCTCCCCCTCCTTCCCGTAGAACGGGCCCACGTGTTCGTATCCCGGCTCAACGATTTTCTCGGCGACCCGGGATACGCGGCCAAGGGTCCTCTTCGCGAAATCCTCAGCAGGATAGACCCCTCTTTCACCCTTCATTACCTGTTTTCGCTCATTAAGGCGGAAAAAAGAGAGGTTCATCCTACCGTCCAGGAAGAGGGCCTCAAGGTACTCTGCGAGCTGCAGCTCCCCTATGCGATACAGCATCTCTTGGAAAACCTGCCCCTCCTCTCCCTCTCTCAGGCACACCGCTACGCCGAGTTCATCGCCTCCTACAATGAAAAAACCTACAAAGAGCGGGCGGCCTACCTGCTCTCCCGTTCCGACGCCCGCATTCGCTCCCGCTTGATCTCTTCCCTGCCGAAGAAACACCTCTCTCACTTCCGCAGGATGATCCTCGACTCATTAACCGATCCCGATCCCGATGTTCGCAGCGCCTGTGCGTGGACCCTCGTCTCAAAAGGAGGAAAGGATGATCATAAGGCGGTCCTCTCCCTCCTTCATGACCCGGTACACCGAGTGCGGGTACATACCGCCCGAGCCGTTGCAAGCTGCGCCGCCGCAGAATCCCGGGCCGAGGTGGAGAAACTGCTCATCGATCCCAATGAGCTGCCGCCGGTTAAGCGTTCGGCTGTCGAGGGCCTCGCCGAGAGCAGAGACGAAAAATCGGTGGATCTCCTGATCACCCTGCTGAAGTCGGATTCAGAACTGGAGAAAGAGGCGGTCCTTGCCCTCTCGAAAAAAACCGGTACCGTCATGATCAATCGCATTCTCAGCCATATCGAGAAGGCCGACGCCAAGTTGAGGACTCTTCTCGTGCAGGCTCTCAAATCGATGGGAGAATCCTCGGAAACGGTCTTGGAATCGCTCGTCTTCGATCTCGATTCTCCCCTGCGGGCGGTGACGATAGAAATACTCGGCAGCATAGGCTCGGTCGACAACCGGATACGTCATCTCACCAATAGGGACGTATCGGTGCGGCGGGAAGCCGCCGACTTCCTCTCCCATGTCGGAACAAAAAACGCCTACCGCGGCCTCGTCCTCGCGGCGAAGGATCCCGACGAAGAGGTCCGTTCCCACGTGGTGAAAGCCCTCGATGCCCTGGATTCCGACAAGGGAAGGGGACTACTCGAAGAGCTGAAAAGCGACCCGGACCGGCGGGTGCGGACCCTTACCGAATGGGCGATCGAGCGGCACACGGCAAGAAAGCTTTGAGCAACGCCCGCCATCAAAGGTATTGACAGCAGGAGAGGACAAGTTACACTGAAGTCAGCGTGGAAAGTAAAAAGATTTCACGGCTCATCGCCGTCTTCGCAGCGATCCTCATTCTCAGCGGCGCCGCCTTTGTGAACCGCCGGGCTCTCTCCGGCCTCTTTACAAAGGGCCCTGCCCCGCCGCCGGTCGAAGAGATCGAACGCCGGGTGCGGACCATTCTCGAACTGCCGACCTATGAGCACGTCTATCACAACGTAATTTATCTAGGAGAAGAGGCCCGCTTCCTCGGAATCAAACACTTAGACAAACGTCTGCTCTTCTCCGTAAACGTAGCGGTCCGGGCGGGAATAGATCTGCGCAAGGGGGTTCACATCGAAGGGACATCCACCGGCACTTTCCGTATCGGTCTCCCTCCCCCGGAGATCCTCCTCGTAGATGCAGACGAATCCTCGATCCGTGAATACTTCGCTAAGGAATTCGGCGGGAAAATCTCCCGGCTCGAGTACTACGACGAGATAGACAAGAGCAAGGCACGCACCGTCGAAGATGCAATAGAACGGGGCATTCTCGATGCGGCGGGACGGCAGGCCAAGGCCATTGTAGAAGGACTTCTCCTTTCCCTCGGTCTCTCAGAGGCCTACATCTATTTTCGTAACGGGGAGGCCCTGTAGTGTTCCTCCTCGTATTGAAAAAAATTCTAAAAAAAATTGCCGGCCCTCTTATCCTTCTCGCCCTCCTCTTTCTCATACTCGCCGCAGCAGCCGCCTACATTCCCGGCTTTAAGATACCGCTGCTTCCTAAGCTCTCTTTGGGCAGCCGCAGCCGCGTTTCCGACTCGCAGATAGTCCTCGCCACCGTCCGCCCTCTCTTTTCGCTCAGCACCGTCGAATACACCTATAAATCGGTTTTTCCCTACGATTTCTTTCCGGAAGACATCGACTTCACCCAGCTACGGACCTACGATTTCGCGGGAATCGAAGCCCCCGAAGCTCTGAGGGAAGCGATGGATCTCTATCTCCTCTGCCGGGAGCTCGGAATTTCCGTCGCCGGCGGCAGCTACGACTTTGCCGTCATCACCACACGGATAAAAGCGGGCTACGATTTGGTGGGAACGAACTGGGCCGCCGATTCTTCAGCCGCCGACCCTTCGACTACTCTCAATCCCCCGACCCGTTTGCCTGTCTCCCTTATTCACCAGGAATCGGGGAAAAAGATCGCCACCGTTCGACTTCCTGAGCCGCAGATAACAGAATTCATCATCCAGGACGAGACTTCCGAAGAATACGGCTATCCCGACATCGATCTCACCGCCGCGGAGTGGAAGAGAATTACCGCCTACGTTGCGGAGAAGATTCGACACCGGGTGATAGAGGAGGGAATCCTCGATGCGGCGGAAGAGCAGACCCGCGAGCTGATTCGCCGACTTCTCAGCCAGGCAGGCTGGGATGAGGTGAGGTTCTCAGATTAATGAGCGGTTTCTCCATCAGCAAACCGTTCTTCATATACCTTTTTGAACTCTTCAAACTCGAATTCCAAGAGCGTCAGGAATCGGGCAGCCGCCTCAGTATCGCCGTCGGCGCCGGCCTTTTCCAAGTCCGCGGCGGTAAGGCCGAGTCTTCGTATTTCGAGGTTGAGAGAGCCGCCCTTTATCGCGTGGGCCTCGGCGCGGACCTTTTCCATGTCTCCGGCGCCGACGGCTTCTCTCAGTTTCGCGATCTGCCCGTCGATCTTCGCCACGTGTCCGGTGAGGACTTTCTTTACCACATCAGCCTTTCCCATAAAGGTCTCAACGGCAGCATCGAAGTTGAAAATCGGTTCATCGGGGTATGCACTCTTCATTTCCGACATTCCGGTTCCTCCGACGGGTTCTTCTGCCGCTTCATTCTCCTGCACTTCTTCGAGCTCCTCCACCTCTTCGAGCTCGCTGAGCTCCTCCAGGTCCGCCGGTTCCGCAGCATCTGCTGCCGTCGCATCTCCCGTTCCGCTTTTCCGGCTTTCCTGAAACCATTTCTCCAGCACCGGCTCCAAATCCCGTTTCTTGAAGGGCTTTACCAGGAAGTCGTTCATGCCCACTTCCAGGCTCTTTGCCTCTTCTCCTCGAAGCGCGCTCGCCGTAACGGCAATTATCGGTGTATCGATACCGAGGCTCCTTATCTCCTTGGTCGCTTCATAGCCGTTCATTTCCGGCATCTGAACGTCCATGAAAATGATATCGTAGGGTATTCCTTTTGCCGCTTGAACCGCTTCTCTGCCGTTATTGGCCAGATGCACCTCGTGGCCGATGTTCTGCAGTATTGTCTTGAAGAGCTGCTGATTGACCTCATGGTCCTCCGCCACCAGAATCCGTCCGCCGGTGATCTCTTCCACCAGTTCAACCGACTCTTCAGTCTCTTCGACGGGCTCTGCTTCAGCCTCTATATTAAAGAGGGAGAAGAGCAGCTCGAAGAGTTTCCCCTTCTTCACCGGTTTACTGATATATGCTTCGAACCAGTGGAGGAGCTTCATCTTCGCCTCGTCTCCACTCTTTCCCGTGGGACTCATCAGAACCAGTCTCGTTTCATAGAGTTCGGTATCGGCGTTCACCTCGCTGGCGAACTGCCAGCCGTCCATCCCCGGCAGAAGGAGATCGACGAGACAGACATCGAAGGAGATCCCCTCCTCATGGCGGGAACGCAGCAGGGCAAGCCCTTCGCGGCCGTCCGCCGCCGTGTCCACCTCCAAGCCCCATTCCTTCAAATAGTTCACCAGCATTTCTCGGATCGTGACATTATCGTCTACCACCAGCACCTTGGCGCTGAAGTAGCCGTCCGGCAGTGCGTGATAAAAGCTCGGTTCCTCCTGAACTTCGAAACGTACGGTAAACCAAAAGGTCGATCCCTTCCCGTATTCACTTTCGACCCCTATCTCTCCTCCCATCATTTCGCTCAGATTCTTGGAAATGGAGAGTCCGAGGCCGGTTCCCCCGAATTTTCTCGTCGTAGAGGAATCCACCTGGCTAAAAACCTTAAAGAGGCGGTTCTTCTTATCTTTCGGAATCCCGATACCCGTATCCCGGACGGAAAACTTGATCAAAATCGAATCCTTTTCTCGCGAGAGTTTCTCCACTCGCACCATCACCTCGCCGGACTCGGTAAATTTTACCGAATTGTTGAAGAGATTGACGATGATCTGGCGAAGCCGAACCGGATCCCCCTTCAGCTGATGGGGGACGTCGTTTTCTATAAATACCGCGGTTTCGAGACCCTTTTTGTGGGCCTCAAGGGCCACGAGATCAACCGCATCCTCCGTCGTCTTGTAGAGATCGAAGTCGATGTTCTCAATACTGAGCTTACCCGCTTCTATCTTGCTGAAATCCAGGATGTCGTTTATCAGGCTGAGCAGGACATCGGCGGAAAACTGCACCTGCTCCACATACTCCTGTTGTTCGGCGTCGAGAGCGGTGTCTATGAGGAGCTCGGTCATGCCGATGATCGTATGAATAGGGGTGCGAATTTCGTGACTCATGTTGGCAAGAAAATCGGACTTCGTCCGGGTCTCTCTCTCGGCCACCGCCTGGGCCTTCTCCGAGCTCTCTTTTGCCGCCTTCAGACTCTCCTCAAAGGCCTTTTGATCGCTGATGTCCTCGACTATGACGGTGAACTTCTTTGCATCATTTAACAGCGATACATGAACGCGCCACCAGATTTCCACGCCTCTCACTCTTGAACGCCGGGCCTCCCATATTCCCGCCCCTTCTCCGTCGCGACGAAAACTCTCGAAAAAGAAGCGCAGATCCTTTGCTTCTTCTTTCACAAAAAAGGAGGTAAAATCTATTCCCGCTGCCTTCTTTATTCCGCTGAGGCGGAGAAAGCGGCTGTTTGCCGCGAGGATGAAAAGCCGAGAGTCGAGGAGCACCATACCCAGGGGTGCTTCCGCGAACATCGAATGGACCACCGTTTTTGAGGACATGATATCGCAGCCCCCCGCTTCAGAAAGAGACGCTCAAGACTTCCGCCGCCTTCCGAAGGAGCTGTTCAGGCTTCAGCGGCTTTATGAGATAGGTGTTTACGCCGAAGCCCACCGCCTTTACCACCGTCTCTTTCTGGCTGAGGGCGGAAAACACGATTACCGGCACTTCTATGCTCTTTTTCTTCAACAGTTCGAGGACCTGAAAACCGTTCATCTCCGGCATCATCAAGTCGAGAAAGATGAGATCGAATGCTCCCGGGCCCTCGGGATTCTCCATGAATTCCTTCCCGTTATTGAAGGTCGTCAGCTTCCATTCGGTGTCGGAGAATACGGTTTTCACCAGCTCTTGGATAACCATGTCGTCGTCTACAACGGCGACTCTGGCCTCGCTGTGAAAAACACTCGCCCGCTGTTGGTCCTCCTGTTCGGTCTCTCCACTGTCGAAACGCATTTGAATGGCCTCGCCCTTCTCCTTCTTAGGTGCCGAACTCTTGAGGAGACGTTCGCTCACCACCTCATCGTGGGCGATTTTATCGGCCTTTAAGCCGAGGAGGGAATCCATTGCCGTATCGAGACTCTTGTGGACCTGAATCGCGTTGTACTTACTCGTTTTTTCGGTAAGTTTAATAACCGCCTCGTTGGTGGTGAGGATCTTGATCATTTTCCCGTTCGGCTGCGCATGGTCCATCACCGTATCGAAGAGTATCTTTAGTTTTCCCTGATGCTCCTCGGGTAGGTCGAGGCTGCTCATCATGAGGAGGATCTTCGGATTGTTCACCTGATACAGTTCAAAAAGCTCGGCTATCTTGTAGCGCAGCTGCTCGATTTTCTCAATATTGAGCCCCTGTGCGATCTCAATAAAGAGAATATCTTCGTTGAAATGCGCCTCTATGACACAGGGCGTATCGTCGACGGCGATTTCTACATTGAGGATGGAAGAGACTCCATCGAGAAATTTTTCCATTCGTATGGGCTTGGAGAAAATCTTCTTCACGTTGAATTCGGCGAGTTGGACGACATTTCGCTTATCAATCTTTGAAGAAACCATGATGATGGGAATATCCTTAGTGTTGCGGTTATTGTTTTTTTCTTGAAGCAGTTCAAGGCTGCTCTTGCGGGACAGGTAGTAATCCATAATCACGAGATCGGGCATCTCGTTGCGCATCTTGATCCATCCGTCAAGTCCGTTGGCACCCTGAACCATTTCGAAACCATAGGTCTCTAACTTCTGACTGAGATAACCGCGAAAAAGCGGAGATTCGTCGATCACGAGGATTTTACTCATAACATCGGCTCCTTGTTATTTTGACTCCTGAGTCTATTATGAGACAAAATGCCGCCGAAGGCAAATCCTTTTATGAGGGGGCTAGAACTTGTAACCGATGCTGCGCAGGAGCTCCTTCCGGTCCTTTCTTTCCTCATCTCCCTCGACGCCCTTCGGCGAAAACCCATCCACAACGCCGATGATACCGGCGCCCTGCTCGCTGCGGACACACAGGATCTGCAGGGGATTCGCCGTTGCGGCGAAAATGCGGGCGACCTCTTGGCAGTTTTTGATCTGGTTGAGGACGTTAATGGGGTAGGCTTTGCGAATGATGAGAAAAAAGCTGTGTCCCGCTCCCACCTGTTCGGCGCAGGCAACGGCCTGATCGATGAGCTTTTGGTCGTTTCCCTCGGTCCGGATGAGGGCCGGTCCGGAAGCCTCACAGAAAGCCAGGCCGTATTCGATTCCCGGAACCGAGGAAACAAGGATCTCGGGAATATCCTCCACGGTCTTGATGAAATGACTCTGCCCGACGACGATGTTCGCCTCCTCTTCCCACGAAAGATCTATCGCCTCTATCTTTAGGTCCATCTTAGGCCTCCTTCATTACAAGATCGAGATTTATCTCTCCGCCGGTAACCGGCATCTGTATTCCCCAGTTTTCCAGGACCTTCGGGTGCACCTCCCCGAAGAGTCCGACGGTACTGCCGCCGCAGAGAATCGCCGCACAGCGGCCGCCGATAAAACGCGGATCATCCAGCTCCTTCAGCTCATATTCGTATCCGGTATAGTAGAAGAGGGCAGAGACCAAGGCGGTGACTTCGTTGAAACCGGTCTCCCGGTCTGCCCGCATGAAACCGAGGGTATTGCAGGTCACCGTCCCCGAATTGTCCTGCGGATCGAGGACCGCCGTCTTTCCCACCTCGAAGATCCGGTGAGGATACACCGCGTGGGCGGAAACCGATTCGGACTGCAGCATGTTCGGCAGAATCGAAGCGCGTACGTACTCGTAGTTTTCCGACATAGGGTTGGCGATCTTCACGAACTCATTACCGGAGAGCTCCATTTTGTCGATAAAGTCCTTCTTTGAACCGAGATAGTTGTACATCATCTCCTGGTAACCGAGACCGATCATGATCTCCTTGACCTTCCTGCCGAACTCCTCCTCCGCCGTTAGCCGTCCAACGGTAAAGTCGTGGGGCATGATCGCCTCGAAGCGGTCCATACCCCGCCCCATCATGATGTCCTCTATGGCGTCGACCGGATGGAGAAAGTCGTTGCGGTAAGGAGGAACGGTAATGCGCAGGGTGCCGCCGGAAACCGAGCTCTTCACCCCCATGTGCCGCAGGGCATCCTGCATCTCCTGTACG
>CAZQNO010000036.1:0-26939 GCA_964594775.1 uncultured Spirochaetaceae bacterium | reverse complement strand
GAAAGGGACTTCGGCGGTAGTGCGGCAGCAAGACCAGAGGACGGCTTCTATGCGCTTTCGGCGAGTGGAAGGGACGGCTAGCAGGATTGGGACCAGTAAAAAATCATTTCGGCTTATGGTCGTGATTGTGTTCATTGAAGACAAGGCTCACCTCCCGTCCTAAACGGCCGATCAGCTCTTTTTCTATGGAGTCCACAAGCGCTTGGTTGAGGGGCGGGGAGCCGTTCCTGCCGTCCACGAAGAGCTGGTAGGGTTCAATTTCCAGGGCGTTTACGAACTTCTGCAGAGTGGCGGCAGAGGGAAACTTCTTTCCCGCCTCGATGTCGCCGATAAAACCGAGGGAAATATCCGCTTTTTCGGCAAGGAGCATTTGAGAGTAGCCTCTTAGGGCTCTTAGGCGTTTTAGGTTATAGACTAGCAAATCTTGTACTTTAGTCATTTAATACCTCGAAAAAAACTATTTTATAATCTATCATAACTTAAATAATAACGCGTGTGAAGTAATTTTCAACACGCTGAGAGAGAGAATTGCATTTTGCGAATTGCCGGTGAATGATAAAATGGAGAGATGATGAGAGAAGAGCGTGAGCGTCTGCAGATGGTGGGCCGGCAGCTGGAGGGCAGAGGAATACGGGACAGCCGCCTGCGTGAGGCCTTCCGGCGGGTCCCCCGGCACCTCTTTGTGCCGGAAGAGCTCCGCGCTTCGGCCTACGAAGACCGTCCTCTGGCCATCGGGCAGGGACAGACGATAAGCCAGCCCTATATCGTTGCCCTGATGCTTGAGCTTCTGGAACTGCAGGGCGAGGAGCGGGTTCTGGAAATCGGTACCGGTTCGGGTTATGCTGCGGCCCTCCTCTCCCTTCTCTGCGAGGTGGTCTACAGTGTCGAAAGGTTCTCGGAGCTCTCCATGAGGGCCTCGATCCTTCTTTCGAGTCTCGGCTATGAAAACGTCTACTGCATCGAGGGTGACGGTTTCGCGGGCTACGAAGTGGCCGGTCCCTACCAGGGGATCCTCTTATCGGCGGCCCCGCCGGAGCTGCCCGAAACTCTTCTCGAACAGCTGGATGAAGGAGGCCGCCTCGTTGCCCCGGTGGGAAGGGGAGGTCAGCGGCTCGTTCGGGTAATGAAAATCCGGGGGAAGTACCAACGTTCCTTCCACGGCGGGGTCCGTTTCGTTCCGATGCTTCGTGGAACAGAAGGATAGCAAAGCATTTTATCCTCACTTTTTGAATGTAGAGGTGAAAGTAAAATTTTCTTGACCCCCTTAGGTGATAGTGCTACGTTGAGGCTGAATTCGGAGATTCCCACGAAAAGGTAATGAAAATGGAGTTAAAGTTGAGGCGCTATGCCTCTGTGTATATCATTGATGTGCGGGGAGATATGGATCTCTACAACGCCCACGAACTGAAAAACATCGTCGACCGTTTGCTCGAAAATGGGGTGGGACTCTTTGTCGTAAACTTGGAAAACGTCGAATATATTGACAGCAGCGGGGTGGGAGCGCTTATCCACGTGTATTCCGCTGTTAAGCAGCGAAACCTTCGACTAAAAATAGCCAACGTTCACGGATCGGTGGAAAAGGTAATTCGCCTCACCAAACTTCTCGAGTACTTTCCCATTGCAGAAGACGTGAGGGCGGCGGTAAAGGAGCTGGCCTCGCCTGGATAATGAGAAAGAAGAATCCCATAATTCAGCTGCCTCTCTCCCTCACACTCACCGATGAAGGAAAGTACTTCTTCAACCGACGGCGACAAAATGCACTAGAAAAGAGTGGAAACTTCGTCGGTGACGAGATTAAGCTGTCGAGCTATCAGGCGAGAACGCTCCAGAGGCTTGTCTATGCCGGATATGTATCCCGTATTGAGCTTACAAGGACCGATTTTCTTTCGAAACGGATAGAGATCATGGATGTAGCCAAGCTCATCGTCTACGCGATCCTCTATAAGAAATTCGGTATGACCCTCGGAAAGGAGCTCACCGATTCGGCACTGGTATCCTTGTGGAATAGAAAACATCCGCGGCAAGCTCTCAACGAGACTAGCCTCATCGGAGATCATCAAGGCGGTTCAGGGACAGAGGAGTTCCGTGATCTCATCCAAATGAGTGCAAGAAGAAGTGTGTCCGACCTCATGATGGAGGATGGCTCCTTCTCCCCTGAAGAGGAAAAAATCGCCGTCCTCAAGGCGGAAAATTTCCTCGAATCTCTCAATCCTCTCCTCTGGGCATTACTGGTCAAACAGAAGGAGGGAAGGCCGCGTTCGGTGGTGTGTAATGAAATAGAGATGGTCCTAAAGGTGTTTCTTCGTAAGACCCTCATCGCAGATTATCTCAGTCTCTTGATCATGGAGCTTGCCGCATATGCCGAAACGAGTCTCATTCGCCGGGTTTTGGCCGATGACCCGGATTCTCGGATCGATTTTGCTATGGTGGTTCACAATGAGAGGCTTCGACGAGAACTGCTCAAACGATTGGAAAAGGCCAATCGCGGCGCCACTCTGGCTTGGCGGCTGCAGAGCGAACGTTTCACCATTGGAAAAGACACATCGACCCATATCATCCTCTACAATCGGGAGCTGAATAGAAACACTATCCGGAAGGAGATAGAAGATTCCACTGCCGCGGGGGTAGGAGGAATCGATCTCGCCGATTTTTACCATCGAGAGGAGAATGAGCCGACGGGAAAACTCGGGCTCAGCTACCTTTCGTATTTACGGGAAGCATGTTCGACCCTCGGTGTTCGGTTCAACAGTCATGTGAATTATATCGCCGATTTAGACCTCACCCTCATTAACCTCACCGTAAGATTTTGATACTGGTTCAAAGCTTGGGTACAGCGAAAGCAGGAGGACCAGTTAGGCACTAGTAGGGGGTAGATACCAGTCTTTGAAGGAGGACCTATCCATGTCTACCCCCCTGTTTTGCCCAAATAAGCTCTGTATCAACCACCGAGGCGGCCCTGAAGGCCGGCGCTGGTTCCACCGCATCGGAGGCTACCCCACGGCAGCCTTCGGGCAGGTGCAGCGCTATATCTGCCTGCACTGCAAAGCCAGATTCTCCGATCAAACTTTCGCCCTCGACTACTATGTTAAACGCCCGGTCAGCTACGCGCGGCTCTTCGACAAGATCACCGCAGGAAGCGGACTGCGAGGGACCGGCCGGAGCTTGCAGATAAGCCACCAGGGGATAGCCAACCGCATCGGCCGGCTCGCCCGCCAGGCCTTAGCCCTGCAGGCACAGCTGACAGGCGAGCTGCAGCTGGGCGAGCATCTGGTGGTCGACGGCTTCGAGAGCTTCGTCACCGATCAGTACATGCCGAACAACATCCACCTACTTGTGGGAGCGCTCTCGCAGTTTCTCTACAGCTTCGACTACGCCCACCTCAGGAGAAAGGGCAGGATGAGGCCAAAGCAGAAGGGCGAGCGCGAGAGGCGTGAGGGACAATACCTCAGGGAGCCTATCAGCATCACCGCCTCCTTTGTGAGGATCATCGACGAGGTAGAGCAGCTGGCTTCGAGAAGGAAGGGGGAGGGAGCGCTGATCTTAGACAGCGATGAGAGGAAGGAGTACCGTCGGGTTATCGAGAGATCGGCGGTGCTGCACGCGCTGAAGGCAAGGGGAAAGTTTTACCACCGAAGGACCAACTCGAAGGAGCCGCGCACCACAAGCAATCGGCTCTTTGCGGTAAACTACCTCGACCGGCAGATACGTAAAGACAATGCAAATCATGTCAGAGAGACGGTGCAGTTCTCCCGTGATGTGAACAACTGTATGGAGCGGATGGCCGTATATCAGTTGTACCACAATTACCTCAAGCCTTATCGGGTTGAGGGCAGGGAGGCCCGAGCCCTTCGCCACGGGGAGGTGGCCGGTGTTGCGAGGGAGCGCATCGATCGGGAGCTCGCCGATATCTTTCGCCTCAGGAGGTTCTACAGTCATGTAAAGCTGAGTTTCTCACAGCTTCTGCTTTGGGCGCGGATGATAGGCAATCGGGACCGTCTCTGCGGGGGGTACTGGCCTCAGTATGTATGGATGTAATACTTCATGCCTGTGCGTGCTCTGCGACCGGTTAGCCTTTACCCAAGCTTTGAACCAGTAACTAAGATTTTAGTAAAATCCGTACACTTTTCTAACGATAATAAAACCGTGTGAATAGCGGAAAAACTGGACATATGGGAGGGAATTTTTTACAATGCCTCCTGCCTGGCATTTGGGGATGAGGGGGAAAACGGAGCAGCAGTATGCCCATGAATATATCTTCAGTGGAATTTGCAATAGAAGAGCAAAAGGTGCTCACCGTGACCTCGTATGGATACCTGGCAGAAGAGAGGTCATATATCGACAAAGTCCTCAACAGATATCTCCACGCAGTAGGAATTCCCCGCCTCGTGGGAAATCTCGGTTACTGTATTCACGAGCTCGCCGGTAATGCCCATAAGGCAAATCTAAAACGGATCTATTTTTCCGACCGAGGGCTTGACCTTTGTAATGCTGAGGATTATGCCGAGGGTATGAGGGTATTTAAGAAGGAGGTTCTCTCTCAGCCGGAGAGGTATTTCTCGAGGCAGAGGCTAGAGGGGTATTACGTAAAGTTTCACTTCCAGGTAATTGGTGAGGTCTTGAAGGTCGTAATTAGAAATAATGCGACACTGACAAAGACGGAGAAGAGTAAAATAAAAGAGAAGTTTACTCTTGCCAAGAGTGCCAAGAACCTTGCCGATGCATACGGGAGCGCCGAGGACTATTCCGAAGGAGCCGGTCTCGGCATCGTAATGCTTCATGTGATGCTGCGTAACATGGGTTTCAGCGGCAAGAGCTTTCGGCTCTTCGAAAAAAACGGTGAGACCGTATCCTTTCTCAGCATAGATGTGGGTGACTTAAGATTCGGTGAAAGCCCCTACCTCGACATTAATCGAATAGTGGCTTACGATTAAATCGTAGTAAACCGCATACACAAAGCAGAGAAAAGGAGTTTCCCATGTTCTTAAGACTTTTCGCGCTTTTTACCCTTCTTCCCCTGGCTGAGCTCTACATTCTCATAAAAATAGGAGTTTCCATCGGCGCCCTTCCGACCGTGCTCTTGGTAATCGGCACCGGCGCCCTCGGTGCCTGGCTGGCCAGGACCCAGGGATTCGTCGTCTGGATGCGGATCCAGGAGGAGATGAACATGGGCCGCTTTCCCGCCGATGATATGCTCGACGGTCTGCTGATATTCTTCGCCGGTGCCGTGCTCATTACTCCGGGTATCATCACCGATATTCTTGGTTTTCTCATTCTTCTTCCGCCGACGAGAAGGGCTATTAGAAACTGGGTCAAGAGAAAGCTGCAAAGAATGGCCGAAACCGGCTCCGTCTCCTTCCGCGGTTTTATACGCTAATCGGCCCGCTTTCGAAAGCGCCCCGCGGCGAGAAGAAGAATCGATACGCCGAAAAGCGTAAGGGCCGGAGGCCCAAGGTGAATTACGCGTTATCCCAGATGTAGTGCTCCATCTGATCGATGACGCAGTCGTTTCTCCGTCATAATGGCCATGCCCTTATCTACGGTTTGATTGTCTTTGATGTAGACCACGCTTTCGTGCATAGTCCCGTTCCGAAAAGATACCTTTCAATTCGTCCTTTTTATCAACTACGAGAAGGGCGCCGAGATTCTTCTCCTTCATAAGCTTTAAGGCTTCCCGGACCTGTGCGTCCGGTTCAATGGCCTATACCTCTCTGCCCTTGTGGGCTAAGATGTCTTTTGCCGTTTCCATTTGCAACCCCCTTGCAGTAACATAAAATAGCTGTCTTACAGTATAAAACGACTTTTCTTTCTGTTGAAGAAATAGCTTGCGTTTTTTGCAATTAACCGTAGTGTTCTTTTATGATCTTTGCCTTTGCAACGGGCTTGCGGAGGGCCTCCTTACCCACTACACTAGAAACAGTTTTGCAGCGGAAAGGAGTCAGAGATGATTAATCAGATGTATCCCTTCTTCGTACGGGTGAAAAGCGACCTAAACAAGGCATTTAAGGACTTTTTTCCTCACATGTCTTCTAATTATATTAGTACGGCGAAGCTGTTCAACCGGGATAAAAGGTATCCTGTACTCGCCGTAGAGAGCGTGACCGTATTCACCAAGGATGGAGACGAGGTCGAATCGGCCCGCTTTCTTGTACCTTCTGAGAATAACAACTTTATTTGGATTCAGTGCGAGCTCTTCGAGTTTGCCGGCTTTTGCTGCGGCGATGAGGAGGAATAAACACGAAGCTCAATGCAACGAGCAGACCGAAACCTGCGTAGAGCAGAGTAAAAAACCAGGCCGGGAAGTCGTAAAAGATAACCGCCCTGATCAACTGTCCTATGAAGGTAATCTCCTCTTCGACGCGCTGTCCGGCGGCACGGCGAAGACGGTATTCGAGTTCGGTCAGCGGGCAGAGAACACCCAGCAGGGCCTCCGCCGCCACGAAGAGAACTGCCGCTAAATGGATAATTCGAAAGGAGAAGTTCCGCACAAAGGACAGGCCGAAGATTCCGCCGATGAGAATGACTACTTCTCCTCCAACGGTAAAGGCTACGTAGATTAGATGAAAGAGTACGACGATGTCGGCCGCTAAAGCGGGATCCATAAATCACTCCATTAGGTATTTGCTAAGCCGGCCTCGCAGCTTTTCGGATACCCGTGCCGTTATCATCACCGCTGAATCCTCGTATTCTTCGGAGACAACGCTTCCCCCGCGATGGAGGAGGGCTGCCAGATCGTAGCGTGAGTTCGGCAGTCGGAAGAGACTCGTCTCAGCCCTCGGAAAAATGAGTTTCTCCATCCTCGGCGGAAAAGCTTCTAAGCCCTTCTTTCGCTTTACCGATACAAAGATGGCCTGCGGATAGCGGCGCTCGAGCTCACCGATTTGGAAGGGATCGTCGCAGAGATCGGTCTTGTTGAATACGAGAAGAGAGGGAATCTCAGAAGCGCCGAGTTCGCGCAAGACCTCTTCCGTGGTCTCTATGTGGTGAAGAGCCTCCGGATTCGACGCGTCTACCACATGAATGAGGAAATCCGCCGTAAGCGCCTCCTCTAAGGTGGAGTGGAAGGCGTCGATGAGATCGTGGGGCAGCTTGCGAATAAAGCCGACGGTGTCGGTGAGGAGAATTTCGGTGCCTCCCGGAAGGGCAGTTCGTTTGGTCGTCGGATCGAGGGTTGCAAAGAGCCGGTTCTCCACGTTCACTTCGGCATCGGTCAGCGCATTGAGGAGGGACGACTTTCCCGCATTGGTGTAGCCGACGATGGCGCCTGTGGGAACAGGGACGGTTTTACGCTGCCGGCGCCGTACCAACCGCTGCTGCTGCAGCTTCTCCAGCTCTCGTTTAAGGCTGGTGATCTTTCTAAGGACTATTCGACGGTCGTTCTCCAGCTGGGTTTCCCCTTCGCCGCGTGTTCCTCTTGTGCCGCCGCGCTGCCGGGAGAGATGAGTCCAAGCTCTGGTGAGCCTGGGAAGGCTGTATTCCATGCGGGCAAGACCGACCTGAAGAATCGCTTCCTTCGTTCGAGCACGGCGGCTGAAGATCTCGAGAATGACCTCCTGCCGGTCGATGACGCAGCGGTCGGTGAGTCGTTCCCAGTTGCGCTGCTGGGCCGGGCTTATGGTATCGTCGAAGACGATGCACTCGGCTTCATGAGCTTCCGCTAATTCCCGTAGTTCTTCGGCTTTTCCACTGCCGATGAGATACTTGGGAGAGGGCGTTTTTATCGGTACGATAAGATCATCGACGACTTTGAAGTCGAGGGTGTCGACGAGGCCGGCAAGCTCTTCGAGATAGTGTTCGGCCTGACGGCGGGAGAGCTCCTGCGGTTTTACGGCCAATAATATCACTCGAACCTTTTCGTCTCGAGTGGATTCTCTATCGTTTTCAGAGGCAATTTTCATGTATTTCAGATAATAAGTGCCGAACGTCCCCAGTCATAGTCGATCTCCTTCAGTTCTTCAAGGCTCGGCATGGGAAAGGCTATGAGGCTTTCATGACTGCCGACATAAACCCCTGAATCTATCACCTGGAAGGTGAAAGATTCAACAAGGGAGCGGTCGAAGGTCTTGTTCCTCTTGCCGTCCGAATCCTTTACCGAGGCGATACACTCCATCAAATGGCCGAACTTTTTGGAATACATCCCGCCGATGTTCCCCGAATAATCGGGATTCTCGAGATTCGGTACCTTCAGATCCGCGAAAACCAGCTTCGGCACAGATGTTTTTATTTTGGGATTAGTCATGTACTGACAGAACTCCTTCGGCGCGAGGGTGCTGACGATGACCGGATGTGTGGGACACATCTCCTTATATACCCTGAATCCCCGTTCTTGGGGAGGAGTGTACTCTTTCTTTTCCAATTTAAGAGTGCGGCCGTCCTTGTTCGTGAGAAAGAGGGATTTCATGACTTCTATCGGGGTATGTTCGAGGGCGCGATAGACCGAGAGATAGACCGAATGTTTCGGATCTCCGTTCGCATGGGCAACGGTGCGCTCTTTCGCATATACCCAGTCGAAGTAGTCTCCGAAATCTTCTTCAAGCTCAATGAAAATGAGGCGCTCGGCCGAGCCCTTCTTGGAACCGGTAGCCATGTAGGAACCGAACTGCTGCGGTGTGAGCTGTGAGGAGATTAAGGCTTCACTGGGAAAGACGGTTAGGTAATAGGTAATATCCATTTTTTTACGATAAACGGGGCCTCGGGAAAAGTCAATTAGTGAGCAGAGGCTTATGGCGTGCTATAGAGTCCCTTTCCGCTCAGAGCGAGCGCCTATAGTAAGATCCAAGCTTTTGCCCACGGAGAAAGGCTTGCACCGGTAAGGTTTTTTGTATATAAGCTAGAAAAAAGGTATTCTATGAGTGCCTTGTGTAAATTGGGGGTCCTATGAGTCTATCTATTATTCTCGCCTGCTCTGCGGGGTTTCTTTCCATTATCTACGCCTTGATCAAGCTCCACTGGGTGAGCACGCAGGACCCGGGAAACGAAAAGCTCCAAGAAATATCTAAGGCAATACGGGATGGTGCTATGGCCTTCCTTGGACGAGAGTATAAGATCCTCGTCATTATTGTTGCTGCCGTGGCGGTGCTTCTCACCTTTCAAGAGCGGGGATTTGCAAAACTGGTTTCCGTATCGTTCGTTGTGGGAGCGATGTTTTCCGGTCTCGCCGGTTACATCGGCATGCGTTCGGCCACACTGGCCAATTCGAGGACGGCGAACGGCGCCCGAAGCAGCCTTACCAAGGCTCTCTCGATTGCCTTTCATGGCGGCAGCGTCATGGGACTGGCGGTAGTGGGTCTGGGAATATTCGGTTTGGCCGGACTGATGCTGGTCTATACGGCAGCTTTCGGCAGTTCTGCCGAGGCCCTTCATTCAACGGTTCTGCCGATGGTTTCCGGATACTCATTGGGGGCAAGCTCCGTCGCCCTCTTCGCCCGGGTGGGAGGAGGAATCTTTACCAAGGCGGCCGATATCGGCGCCGACCTTGTGGGAAAGGTAGAAGCGGGGATACCCGAGGACGATCCGAGAAATCCTGCAACCATTGCCGACAATGTGGGTGACAATGTGGGTGACGTGGCCGGTCTCGGTTCGGACCTCTGCGAGTCCTACGTTGGTTCGATCATTGGAGCGATGGTCCTGGGGGCGAGCCTCAAAAACGTCGATCTCGCCCTGCTGCCCCTGCTTATAGCCGGTGTGGGGGTAATCGTTTCTATGATAGCCACCCTCTTCGTCCGTCTCAGAGAGAGCGGTAACCCTCAACGGGCTCTCAACTACGGAACATTTGGGGCTGCGTTTATTATGCTCCTGGTCACCTATCCGGTCATTCATTTTATGGTCCCGGCGGAATTCGGCAGCGGTCGGTTTACCTCCACCGGAGTTTTTCTTGCCGTCATCAGCGGTCTCGGTGCAGGGGTTCTCATCGGTCTCTTCACCGAATATTACACCTCGGATACGCGAAAGCCGGTGATGGAGATAGCTCTTCAGTCGAAAACCGGTGCGGCGACAAACATCATATCAGGGGTCCGGGTAGGCATGTTGGCTACGGGTCTGCCGGTAGCGAGTCTGGCGCTTGCCATCTTTACCGCCCATCACTTCGCCGGACTCTATGGAATCGCCATTGCCGCTCTCGGCATGCTGGCTACGACAGGAATACAGCTTTCCGTCGATGCCTACGGGCCGATTGCAGACAATGCCGGAGGTTTGGCGGAGATGACGGCGATGGCCCCTGCGGTGCGTGAACGGACGGATAAACTCGATGCGGTGGGCAATACTACCGCCGCCATCGGCAAGGGTTTCGCCATCGGTTCGGCGGCCTTTACCGCCCTCGCCCTCTTTGTTGCCTTCAAAGAGACGGCGGGAATAGAGGTAATAGACGTTACGAAGGCAATAGTGGTTATTGGTGTGCTGCTGGGGGGGATGCTGCCTTACGTGTTCTCATCCTTCGTAATCGGAGCGGTGGGTCGAGCGGCTTTCAAGATGATAGAAGAGGTGCGGCGGCAATTCAACGAAATAAAGGGGGTACTCGACGGGACGGAAAAACCGGATTATGTTCGCTGTGTTGATATTGCCACCAGCGCGGCCCTCAAGGAGATGATCATTCCCGGCCTCTCTGCGGTGCTGGTACCCGTGCTCGTCTGGTTTACCGGCGGTGCGGAAATGCTCGGCGGCGTCCTCGTGGGAGTTACCGTCTCCGGAATAATGCTGGCGATCTTTATGGCAAATTCCGGAGGGGCATGGGACAACGCGAAGAAGCATATCGAAGGCGGCGCTTACGGCGGTAAGGGTTCGGATGCACACAAGGCTTCGGTCATTGGAGACACGGTGGGCGATCCCTTCAAGGATACCGCCGGACCGGCGATGGACATCCTCATAAAACTGATGAGCATCGTCTCTCTCATCCTTGCAGGCGGAAGCGCGATGGTATAAAGGGTCGGGCGGTGGATATCAGAATCGAGGATGGACCTGCCGAAGAAAACAATGGTCCTGCAGATGCGCCGAACTGTTTTCATTGCAGGCACTTCTATGTAAGCTGGGATCCGAAGTTTCCCAGAGGCTGCCGCGCCTTCGGAGTAAAAACGAAGGACCTGCCGAGCCGAGCGGTGTATCAGGCCACCGGACGCCACTGCCCGGTCTTCAGCTCATCGAAGTAGATTTTTCTTTATGAATCGGTGCCCATTTCTGCTGAGCCTCCGTCGGCGGCTTCCTTTTTCTCTTCGTCGCCTTCCCCCGTTTCTCTTTCCTCGTAGGAGAGGATCTCCCGTGAAATCGTCTCTGCCCACTCCTGCAGTTCTCGAAGAATCAGCTTGTCCCTGGGGCTCACCGTGCTGCTCTGTCCCCGTTCGCGGATTTTTCTCGTAAAAAAGTGAAAATCGTTGATCATCCGCTCGGGAGGAAAGAGTAAGCGTCCGGCACAGTAGCTTCTCCACTGTTCCCGTTCTTCGGCTTCGAGACTTTCGGGGTAGTTCCTGCATACCATCCGCCAGACGAGAATGGGGATCCGCTGGTCCTCGAAATCGAAACGCTCCTTCAGCATTTGCCGAGGCCCTGCCTGTCTCAGGGCCTCCATCCTCTCTCTGTCTCCGTCGGGAAAAAACCCGTGGTAGATTTCCAGTTCCGGGTCCCGGTGCCGTGGTTCGTCGTTTCTCCTGAAAACTTCCATCACTTTCCGGGTGAGAACGGGATGGGCGCGTATCAGTTCCGCCCTCTCTTCCGTCTTTTCCCTGTTGATGGCCAGGCGTTCGGCCGTCTCCTCATCGAGGACCGAGAGGGGCGAGAGCACGGGAGAGCGGTTTACCTGTATCTTTACCAGAGGGATGCGTTCCAGTCCTTCGGGGCGTTGATCTGCGGGAGTAAAAAGGCGCGTGCGGATGCTGTCCACGGAGAGATCGAGAAGGCTGCTCGGCTCACCCCGCAGGTCGAAGGCGAGAACGACATTGTGGTTTTGCGGGTCCGCCGACAGGGGTATCACCGGAGCGGTACACCCATTAATATCGGTGAAGGTCTCCGAAGTAGAGAGAAGAATGGGCTTTGTGTGGAGATCTATGAGCGCTTTGATTTTTTCCTTTTTACGCTGTTCAAAGAGATACTGGTAGAGTTTCGGCTGCGCTTCTTTTACCCGTTTTGCAAGAGCGATGCTTGCTCTCACATCGGAAAGAGCGTCATGTGCCCCTTCGTGAGGTATGTCGTTTGCAGCGGTAAGATCCTCGAGTTTAAAGGAAGGTTTGCCGTTGGATTTTACCGGCCAGTGTAATCCTTCGGGGCGAAGGTCCCGCGCCGCCCTCATGAGATTGATAATGTCCCAGCGCGAGTTTCCTCCCGCCCATTCCCGGTAGAAAGGGTCGTAGAGATTTCGGTAGAGGGTGTTGCGGATAAACTCGTCATCGAAGTTGAAGTTGTTGTAACCGAGAACACATGTCCCGGGACGAGAGAAGATTTCCTGTATTTGTCCGATGAAATCGAGCTCGCGGACGCCCCGCTCCAAGGTCGTTTTCGGGGTAATACCGGTGAGCAGGCAGGCCATGGGGTCGGGGACGTAATCCGGCGTGATCTTCGAATAGAGGACCGTCGGTTCTTCGAGGACACGAAAGTCCTCGTCGGTCCTTACGGCGGCGAATTGCGCGATCCGGTCCAGTGCTCGATGTATGCCGAAGGTCTCCAAATCGTACCAAAGCAGTGTGCTTCCCATGGGAGGAATACTACCATATCCCCTCTTGCTCTTCCACCACCGATACGTTAGGCTGTCACGGTCATGGGATTGAATTGTGGAATCGTAGGCCTGCCGAATGTCGGAAAATCGACGATTTTTTCCGCACTTAGCTCCGCTCCCGCCGAGGCGGCGAACTATCCGTTCTGCACAATAGATCCAAATGTCGGGGTGGTGGCGGTTCCCGATAGCCGGCTCGAGCGGATATCGGAAATAGTGGCCACCGAAAAGGTCATTCCGGCCGTCGTAGAGTTTGTCGATATCGCCGGTCTCGTTGCCGGTGCCTCTAAGGGGGAGGGTTTAGGTAACCGCTTTCTATCGCATATACGTGAGGTAGGGGTAATCGTCCATGTGGTGCGCTGTTTTGAGGACCCGGACGTGGTGCACGTGAGTGAGAGCATCGACCCCAAGCGCGACATAGAAACCATTCACACCGAGCTGGCTCTGGCCGACTTGGAGACGGTGAGCCGCCGCATGGAGAAAAACGAAAAGCTCCTGAAGGCGGTAAAGACCGAAGCGGGTAAGCATGCGGCCCTGCAGCAGCCGATCCTTCAGCGCATTTATGCAATTCTCGAAGAAGGAAAACCGGCCTCGAGTCTGGAACTGAGCCGGGAACAGGTAAAGCTCATTGGCGACCTCCACCTCATCAGTATGAAGCCGCAGATCTACCTCTGCAATGTAGACGAGCAGAGCATCTTAAAGGAAAACTCCTACGTGCAGGTCGTGCGACGTTTTGCAGAGGCCGAAGACGCGGAGGCCCTCGTGATTTCGGGAAAAATCGAGGCGGAAATCGCCGACCTGGAAACGGAGGAGGAGCGCGCGGAATTTCTCTCCGATGTCGGTCTTGTCGAGTCGGGGCTTAATCGGCTCATTCGTACGGGCTACGAGATGCTCGGTCTGCGTACCTTCTTTACCGCCGGTCCGAAGGAGGACCGGGCCTGGACCTTCCACCGCGGTGCCACCGCACCCGAGGCGGCGGGGGTAATTCACACGGATTTTCAGCGAGGATTTATAAAGGCGGAGGTCTACCATTGCGGGGATCTCTTCGCCCTGGGCAGCGAGCAGAAGGTCCGGGAGGCGGGGAAACTCCGCGTAGAAGGGAAGGAGTATGTGGTCCGGGACGGCGACGTGATGCATTTCAAGTTCAACGTCTAGGGGGGGGAAATGGAACGGGAGGAGCTGTTCAAGCTGGTAAATAGAATTCTCAATGAAACAAGCGAGGCCGACATGGAGGTCATCCGCGAAGCGGTGAGAAGACGAGAGGAGCGGAGCGCACCGACGAAACCGGGCGCCTTCTCTCCTGAAAATACGGCAAAACAGCTCTCACGGAACATATCCGAACAGCTCGATTATTCAAGAGACTCTATACGCTCGCTCGTACAGGGTTTTGCCGCCGATGTGATTAGAAAAAACGCGCCGGAGCTGACTGAAGAACAGATTGGAGAGCTCATAGGAGAATGGGTTCCCGAGCCTTCTGCACAACGTGACCGCGGTGAACTGGAAGGAAGTCTGCCCGCAGATGTCTTGATAACAATGGCCCAGCAATTCATTTCCTTCGCGCAGGGGAAAATGCCCCCTTCTCAGCAGGCAAAGTTGAACGAGGAGATTTCCGACTGGCACAAGGCGTATTGGGAGAGGTTTCCCTCCCTGGTGCGGGAAGCCATCGCCCTCTTTCTCAAAGAGATTATCAGCGAAGATGACTGCTGGAAGCAAATTTATGCGGTGGCGGAGGAGACGGAGGACAGCGGGTCTCAGTGATTAGCAGGGGCAAGGCGGCGTGAGGGGCCCGTTGCGGTCATACCTGCTGAATATTAATGACCGAAGGGACCGTCCGGATAGATTTCATCACCCTCTTAAAGTCGTCGGCCTTCTCCAGCTCCATAGAAAATTTACCGGAGAGGTTTCCTCTTTCGTCCTCTTCCAAGCGCCCCTCGATGAGGTGTCCCTTGTATTTTCTCACGGCTCCCTCGATTTCGGAGAAGAGGTCGCTGGTCATTCTGCTTGTTACGCGGAATTTCCGGATCTCCTTGGGACTCGTCGTCTCCCATTCCACCTCTATGCTTCGATTGTCGAAGTCCTGTATGTGTTTGAGGTTGGGACAGTCACGACGATGTACGATGATCCCTCTGCCCCGGCTTACATAACCGATAATATCGTCGCCGGTGCTGGGAGTGCAGCATTTTGCGATGCTGATCATCATGTTTTTCTCGTCCCCGATACGGAAGGCGACCTTCGCCCGGTCGACCACCTGCTTGATGATGGTATCCTGCTGGTCCCCCGGTAAGGCTTGTCGGCTTTCTTCCCGCCTTTGCTCTTCTTTCTCTTTTTCCGTTTTTTCCGGGACCCGTTTTTTCGCAATCACATTCTTGTCGATGAAGAGGTTTTCCTCGTTCTTGTTGAGCCAATGGCGGATCTTCTGTCTGGCCCGTGAAGTTCGGGCCGAACGCAGCCAGTTTACATGGGGCTTCGCAGAGTTGGAGGTCATTATTTCGATGACCTGGGTGTTTTTCAGCGCTTTGTTGAGGGGAATGATCGAGCCGTCGGCCTTTGCCCCGACGGTGTGGTCTCCCACTTCGGTGTGGATATGGTAGGCAAAGTCGATGGCCGTGGAATTTCTCGGCAGCTCCACGATATGTCCCTTTGGAGTGAAGACATAAATGGTATCCTTGAGGAGTTCATCCTTTATATCCTCGAGAAAGGTATCCCGGTGAGACTGACGGTCCCACTGTTTGAGCTTGTTGATGATCGGCAGTTCCGCAGGCTTTACCTGGGCGGAGCTGAAGCCTCTCTTGTAGGCCCAGTGGGCGGCGACTCCGTACTCGGCGGTCTCGTGCATCTTGTAGGTGCGTATCTGAATTTCGGTGAGTTGTCCTGCGTTTCCCATTACCGTGGTATGAAGACTCTGGTAGTGGTTGGCTTTCGGCATGGCGATGTAGTCCTTGAATCTCCCCTCGATGGGCGGCCAGAGCTTGTGCACGATGCCGAGGATCGTGTAGCACTCGTTGGTGTTCGAACAGAGGATGCGTATGCCTAAAAAATCGTAGATTTCATTTAAATCCTTCCCCCTGCGCTTCATCTTCTGATAGATCGAATAGATGTGCTTGGCACGGGTCGATACCGATATGCCGATACTCTCTTCCATGGCGGCCCGGTAGATAGAGTTCTCTACCTTCTTGAGATATGATGCCCGCTGTTCCTTCCTGCTGGTAAGGAAGCCGCTGATCTGTTCGAAGGTCTCCGGCTGCAGGTGCTTGAGTGCCAAGTCCTCGAGTCCCGTTTTCATCCAGGAAATACCGAGGCGGTCCGCCAGGGGTGCATAGATGGCCAAACACTCGGTGGCAATGGATTTACGCTTATGCGGTTCGAGATACTCGAGGGTACTCATGTTGTGAAACTTGTCCGCCAGCTTAATAATGATGACTCTGATGTCCTTGGTCATGGCGAAGAGCATCTTGCGTATCGACTCCGACTCCTGCTCGCTCTTGCTCTTTGCCTTGACAATGGAAATCTTCGTGACGCCGTCCACCAAACCCGCGATCTGTCTTCCGAAGCGTCGCTTCAGTTCCGCCTGGCTTACCTCTGTGTCTTCCACAATGTCGTGGAGGAGGGCGGCGATCACCGCCTCGCAATCCAGCTGCATGTCGACGAGGATTTCCGCCACCTGCAGGGGATGGATGAAGAAGGGCTCCCCGCTGGCCCGCTTCTGTCCGCCGTGGAGCACCTTCGCCCACTCGGCCGCTTCGATGATGCGTTCCCGTTCCTTCTCTCCATAGCGGGTGAGTTTCTTCTTGAACTTCTCGATCATGTTCAACATCTCAAGGCTTCCTTCCGCCCACTACTCGGCCTCGATTGCTCAGGTCCTGATAGATTCGCGTTTCGCCGTAGCCGAAGTCTCTAAAGAGCTCGGCGATAAGCGCTATTCGCCGTACATCTCCTTCAATTAAAAGATAGCCATTGGAAGTGAGATGGGCAAAGCCTCCCAGAAGAATTCCCCGTACGTGGTCGAGTCCGTCGGTCCCGCCGTCTAAGGCTGCCGCCGGTTCAGGCCGGCCTCGCCGCTGCATTTCTTCGTTTTCTTCACTGGTGAGGTAGGGTGGATTGGAGACGATGAGATCGAATTTTCCCTCTATCTCCTCGTACAGGTTGCTTTCCACCAGCCGCGGTTGAGCGGACAGGAGGTGCCGGCTGTTAATACGGGCAACCTCCAGTGCATCGGCCGATATGTCCGAGGCGGTAACAAAGAGCTCGGGACGAAGATATGCAAGAGTGATCCCCACGCAGCCGGAACCGGTGCAGAGGTCAAGGAGCCGTCTCTTGTCCGCAAAGAAGGTCAATTCCTCCAAGGCCGCTTCTATCAAGGTCTCCGTTTCAGGACGCGGGACGAGGACCCGCTCGTCGACGTAGAACGGGAGACCGTAGAACTCCTTCTTCCCGAGGATGTAACTCACCGGCAGTCCGGAGAGGCGCTTCTCTAAGCATGAATGATAGTTCTTCAAGATGGAGGGCGGAATTTCTTCGGGATAGGAGGCGAGTAACTGCTCCTTGCTGATGCCGAGGGCGTAGGCTAACAGAACCGTAACGTCGAGAAAGGGGGTTTCAATATCGGCGAGTTTTTCGAGTCCCTCGGCGAGGGCGCTTCGAACCGTTGTCATTCCATCTCTTGAAGATACTCCTGCCGGGCAGAATACTTGAGGTTTTCTACGATTTCATCGAGCTCGCCCTGCAGAATCTGTTCCAGCTTGTGGCTGGTAAGGTTGATGCGATGATCGGTAACCCGGTTTTGCGGATAGTTGTAAGTTCGTATACGCTCGGATCTGTCGCCGGAACCGATCTGACTTTTTCGCGACTCGGCCCGTTCCTCCTGCCGTTTGGCTTCTTCTCCCTCGTAGAGGCGGGAACGCAGGACACGCAGTGCCTTGGCCTTGTTCTTGTGCTGCGATTTTTCATCCTGGCAGGTTACGACGGTGCCGGTGGGAAGGTGGGTAATGCGAACCGCCGAATCGGTGGTGTTGACGCTCTGACCTCCGGGGCCGGAGGAACGGTAGACGTCTATCTTGAGGTCTTCGTTATTTATAGCGATGTCCGTTTCCTCGGCTTCGGGGAGGACGGCGACGGTAACGGCGGAGGTATGGATCCGGCCTCCCGATTCGGTGGAAGGCACCCGCTGCACTCGGTGAACTCCGCTCTCGTAACGCAGATGCTCGTAGACGTTTTTCCCGGATATTGAAAAGACGATCTCCTTGAAGCCGCCGATTCCCGTGTCGTTCGAATTCAGCACTTCGAGTTTCCACCCATTCGCATCGGCATAGCGGGCATACATGCGGTAGAGATCGGCGGCGAAGAGGGCGGCTTCCTCACCGCCGGTACCCGCCCGGATTTCGACAATGATATTCTTGCCGTCCAGAGGGTCCTTTGGAATGAGGAGCTGTTTGAGCCGGTCTTCGCTCTCTTTGCGGCTACTCTCCAGCCGCTCTATTTCCTCGTTGGCCATGGCGAGCATTTCGTCGTCCTGCTCGTCTTCGATGAGTGAACGGGCCTCCTCGACCTCCCGCATAAGCTTCTTATAGCGGTCGTACTCCTCCACCGTTTCCTGCAGCTGAGAATACTCCTGCATGAGCTCCCGGTAGCGGTTCATGTCTTTCATGAGCTCGGGGTCGGCGATCTGCCGCTCAATTTCTCTGTAACGGGCCTCAACGGCCTCGAGTTTGTCGAACATCTTGCTTAGAATTTCTCCTTAAAATGGGGACAGGAATAGATCACGAGTTCGAACTTCTCTTCGTTTTTCACATCCTCCAACGCCGTACGTATCTTGTTTTGCAGAGTGCATCTTCCATGGTATCGGCAGAGGGGACAGGCACCGTTTTCTCTTGGATTAATTGTCACTTCCATGGCGAAATGATAGCAAAAATACAAATCTCGATCAATGAGCCGCCCTGCCTCATCCAATACCGTCGTCTACTGCTGCTTTCTCGGGCGAAGGAAGCCGAAGAGACTGCCGCAGGCCCCGCCTATGATGTGGGCGAATTCGGAAATTTGGTTTTCCTGAAAACTCGTGATCAATTCATTGGCGAGGTAGAAGATGAGAATGAGGATGAAGGTAAGAGGGAGTTCCCCGTTTCTTATATTGGTGAAAGATGCAAGGAGAATCATCATGAAAGCGGCACCGCTCGCGCCTAAAAGACCGTTAGGGAGAAGAAGAACGTTGAGAATACCGGTGATGAAGGCGGTGAGGAGAAGCATGAAGAAGATCGAAAAACTGCCGTACTTCTCTTCCAAGATGGGACCGATAAGGAGAATGATGGCGAAATTCCCCAAAAGGTGTTCCCAGCTGATATGTCCCGCCGGATGAAGAAAGAGACGGGCCCAATTGATAGCGGAGTCGAACTCGAAGGCACCCTTTCCCGGCACGGAGAAGAGTTGGGGAATCAAACCCAAAGCAAAGATCTGATCGAGAAAAAGAATGAGAGCCGAGAGTATGGCGAATGAAAGGGTAACCGGCGCATTATACCGTATCTTCATCTTCACTTCCTCCTTAGCTTCTCTACAGTACGTTCAATACGGCTTCTTCGTCAACGCGTTCTCTTGATCTATCGCCGGTAAAGTCTTACTATACTCATCAATCTGCAATTTTGGAGAGTTTGTAGTGTTCTCACTTGACTATTTAGTGCTGCTCGGCGCGTTTCTTCTTGCCCTCTCTCTCGGGCCCGCACTCATGAGCCGAGTGACTTGATCGAAGCGGCGGACCGTGCCCTCTACCGAGCAAAGGCGGAAGGCCGGGACAGAATATGTCTTGACGGGTTTAAGTGAACGCGGCGGGATTCGAACCCACGACTTCCACCTCCGGAGGGTGGCGCTCTATCCAGCTGAGCTACGCGTCCGAGAACGTCCTTCGTTCCGCTAGCAAGAATACCCGGCAGGGCAGGCGGTGTCAATAATACGCGGTGCTAGTGCTATTACCTGTTGAGTGTCTACGCTTCGAAACTGAGGGTAAAGCGGGTGCCCTCTCGGATCTCGATTTCCATCTCCGCTTCAAGCTGCCGGGCGAGGGTATGCACGAGCTGTAAGCCGAGGGAGCTTACCGTTTCCTCTATGTGTTCTTTCGGCAGTCCTATCCCGTTGTCTGCAATTTCGAGCTCGCAGCGGTTCTTCCCATTACGGTGAAACCGGACTGCTATTCTCCCCGGTTTTCCGTCGCTGAAGGCATATTTGAAACAGTTGGTGATGAGCTCATTTATGATAATCCCGCAGGGAATCGCCTTGGTGAGGTCGAGATTCAATCTGCTCGATTCTACGATCAGTTCGTGGTAGTGGTCGGAATCGTAGACCTGCCTTATCTGATTGGTCACGGAGCGTATGTAGGATGTCATATCGACATCAGAAAGGTTTTCCTCCCGGTATATCTGCTCGTGCACGAGAGCCATCGAATATATCCTGTCGGTACTTTCACGGAGGGCGGTTCTTGCGCCTTCGGGGCTGTCTACAATATCCGACTGCAGGCGAAGGAGGCTGGCCACTACGTTGAGATTGTTTTTGACCCGGTGATGTATTTCCTTTAAGAGGACCTCCTTCTCCTGCAGTTCCCTTTCCAGACTCTTTCGTGCCTCCCGGATATCGGATATGTCTCTGGCGATATTGACCAAGGCATTTTGCTTCGGCAGCTCGAGGAGGGCGATATGGTTCTGCATGGGAATGCTGCTCCCGTCACTGCGTTGATGAAATGTTTCGACTACCAGCTGTTTTTCGTTCAAGAGCCGTTGAATGAGTTCTTTTCTCCGGGTTTCACTGTTGAATACGAGATCAACGTCCTCTATGCGAAGGCCCTTGAGCTGTTCATGCGAGTATCCGAGATTTTCGCAGGCTTTTTGGTTTACCGATATAATTCGGCCTTCTAAATCGGTAACCAGTACCGAATCCGCAGCCTTTTCGAAGAGAATTCGATATTTTTCCCTGCTTTCGAAGAGGTCCCTCTCGGCCTGTTCACCCAGTTTTCTCGTCTCGATTGCCTGAATCGCAAAGGCGATGTCTCCGGCAACTTCCTTTAACAGCTCGTGTTCTTCTTTTTCGTGGATGAAGGTCTTTGGGACTGATGCCCTGAGGACGCCGTAACGGTGTTCACCACAGCGGATTTCAACGGCAATCGCTCCCCGTTCACCGTACTGAGGCTTAAAGAGACAGCGGCCGCATTCTTTCTCCGGCTCCGTAATTATTATCACATCACCGGAATTCATCGCCTGCTGAACACAATGCGGAATCGGCAGCCTGTTGAAATCGGCTGCAGCCTCGCCGCCGGCTTTCTCCTGTCGAGAGTAATAAAGACCGGCGTTTTTGCTCTTTCCTCCGACAAGAAAGATGAATACGCTATAGTAGCCCTGCGTTTCGGTGAGAAGCTCACAGCTCTTCTGCAGAAGTCTCTCCGGATCATTTTCCTGACTTATCAGCTGATTGACGTTCCGGATGCTTCGTAAGATTCGATTGTAGTAGACCGCCCGTTCTCTCATTGCCTCTCGCTCTCTCCAGTAATGGGCAATGACGAGTCCTCCCGCGATAAAGAGGAAAAAGAAGAGGCTCCGCATAAAGGTGTTGTGCGGAGAGGCCGAGCTCAAGAGCGTTTGCAGCAGGCTCCGGCTTTCATTACTGAAAAAGAGGAAGTCGATTATGGAATCGACGAACCAAAACCCTAGACCCAGGAGAACTGATCCCAATACGATATGGGAGGAACCGGTCTCGCCCCTCGCTTCGGGCAAGCGGAAGAAAGAGCGGATCTTTCTGATGCGGAGAAAGAGGTGGGCAAAAAAGAGGAGGAGATAGCTTCCCACCACATGTTTGAAAGTAACCGCTTTGAGCCAAGCTGTTCCAACCTCGCTGTTAGTGAGGGAGAGATCCCAGAAGGGCGGATTCTGTGCGACGAGGAGGGGAAAGAGGAGAAAGAACCCTCCCTCAGAAAAGATTCTGAATGGGAGCTCGATGATGTAGGGGTGGGTCCACCAATACGTGCCTCCGCCGGTGCTTATCGGACGGCCTCTCGCGTCGGCCCAATACCCGTGCCAGAGGATCCACAAGAAAAAGATAGGCACAGAATACAGCATGCCCCAGCCGTCGGTATACCAGAGAAACCACATAGCTTGAGTGCCACCGAACAGAGCGGAGAGGATTCCATATTTCAATCCCCAACTGAGAGTAATCAGTAGAGGAAAAATGAGACCGGGGAGAAAATTGAAGGCGAAGGGACTGCCGCCCATGCTGCCGAGATCTACGAGATTGAAAGAAAAGCCGAGAAGACCGAAGAGAATCGCGATGCGTGTTTTTCTTCGGTCCTCCGAGGTGGACAAGTGTGTGGCTCCTATTGTTTCAGACTGCGCTATTCGAGACGATACCCGCTGTAGACTGCGCTCGCACAGAGGGTAAGGAATTTCGTCATATCGTTGTCGCTGCGGCTGGTGATGATAAGGGGTACCTGAGCACCGAGAACGATATTGGCCACATCCGCCCCCATGGTCATGGCCCAGGACTTATAGAGAAAATTGCCTCCGGAAAGGTGAGGCACGATGAGGATATCCGCCTTTCCTGCTACCGGATTGTCGGAGATGCCTTTGTGGTGAGCGGATTCTTCGTAGAGGGCGAGATCGTAGGAGAGGGGACCGTATACTAACGCATCTTTCCAATCCATCTCCGAGAGCTTTTGCGCGAATATGGTGGTAGGAATTTTTTCCGAGGCCTTTTCGTTTGCGTCGAGGATGGCGATTTTCGGCCTTCCCACCCCCATGCTTTTTGCCACGTCTATAGCGTTGTAGATAATGTCCTTACTCGTTTCGATGTCGTTTTGCACCGTAAGCTCGGGGTTAATACCCGGATCGGTAAGGAAGATGAGCCGATTCAGTTCGGGCAATTCGAATATCGCCACAAGGGAGAGGCGCCGCCCCGTACCGATACCCTTCTCTTTGTTCAGGACCGCTTTAAGGAATACCGCGGTATTGATATTACCCTTCATCAGCATGTGGCCTTCACCCTCGCCGATGAGTTCCACCCCCTTCATCGCGCATTTCATTTCGTACTCTTTGTCCTTCTTCGGAATGTCGACAATACGGTACTTGTCCTTGTTTCGGGCATAGGCCTCGGGGAGGTCGCGTTTTGCGCCGATCAGGAGGGCCTTCTGTAATACTCCTTCCTCCATGGCTCGGTTTACCGCATTTATGGCTGTGTCGTTGGGAATTACTACGACAACGTTCATTCCGCCGAGATGCTTCGCTGCGGCGATCAGTTCGTTCATTTTTTTACTGCGGGTGAGCATAGCCATGGACATGCTGTTGTAGACAACGGCGAGAATCTTCGCCTTTTCTCCCACCGCCGAGAGAGCGTGGGGCAGCGAAGCGTCGAAATAGATAGAATCGCCCTCGTGCAGCACATGCTCCTTGCCGTCTACGACGGTTTTGAGGGTCCCCTGCATCACATAGTGAAACTCTTCACCTTCGTGGGTGGAGTACTCGAGGCGGTCGTCCGGAGTAGGATACACATCTACGAGAAAGGGCTCGATGTGTTTTCCACTGTAGTAGGGGGCGAGATTCTCGTAATCGAAGTCTTTTTTTCGCTCTACCTTTAGTCGGGAATGTACGTCCGTGACCATCACCGACTTTTCATGGAACTCCTTCCCATAGATGAGGGCGGAAATGTCTGTACCTAAGGCCGCGGCGAGTTTTAGGAGGACCGAAACTGAGACTTCCTCTTGATTTTTTTCGACCCTTGTCAGAAAGTCGACCGTTACGTCGATCCTTTCGGCCAGTTCTTCTATCCCTATCTCCAAGTTGCTCCGAATACGCCGTAGATTTTCTCCGGTATGCATGAGCCCGCCTCCGTATTAATTTATAGCTCCTGCGATAATCACCTGTCAAGGTTAGTGCCTACTATGCCGGGAGGGCCGCTCAGGCTGCCGCTAAAGAATTGTAATAATTTTCATTCATCTCTATACTGTGCGGGTTAGGAGGAAGAAAATGCCGTTAGTGAGAATTCAGACGAACGTACAGGTAAATGATCAGAAAATGGTCTTATCGAAGCTTTCCACGCTTGCATCGAAAGAACTAGGGAAACCCGAATCCTACGTGATGACGGCCCTTATCCCGAATACGGCCATGATCTTCGGAGGGAGCGAAGAGCCCCTGGCCTTTATCGAGTGCAAGAGTATCGGGCTTTCCGAAGGGCAGAGTGAAGGATTGAGCAATGCCTTCTGTGCTTTCTGCGAAGAAGAGCTGGGAGTGTCTAAGGAGAGGGTCTATATAGAGTTTTCCTCCGCTACGGGCAGCATGTGGGGCTGGAGGGGAGGAACCTTCTAATCGGCGAAAGATGAAAACACTTATTGTCGGCGATATCCACGGCTGTTTCGGAGAGTTCCGCGCGCTCTTGAAAGAAGCCTCGATAGTTCCGGGACGGGATAGAATTGTGTCGGTTGGAGACATTATTAACCGCGGTCCGGACTCACTGTCGGTGGTGCGGTTTTTCCGGGATACTCCCAATGCCTTTGCGGTGATGGGAAATCATGAGCGGATGTTTCGCCTTAAACAGTACGACGATCTCACCGATCCATCATTCGCGATAACGCTCAATACGGTAAAGGAGCGCGAGGCGAAGGAGATAGAGGAATTTGTCCACTCTCTTCCCCTCTTTCTCAGATTCGAAGAGGTGGTGGTGCTCCACGCCGGATTGGATCCTTCTAAGGCGCTGGAGAATCAGGACCCCGATGTGCTGGTTGGCAACGGTCCGGAAGACAAGAAACTCGTATCCAAGACGAGCTGGTATGACGAAATTCACTATCCGGTCCCGGTGGCCTTCGGACACACCATTTCCGAAGAGGTAATCCGGGGGAAGAGAAATAATGTATGGGGTTTAGACGGCGGCTGTTACAAAGGAGGAAAACTTACCGGACTTCTCATCCCCGAGTGGAAGACCGTGTCGGTCCCTTCACAGAACAACTATTTTGAAGAATTGAAACATCAGTATCTCTCCCGTATATGGCGGAAGAATATCGAAGACATGGAATGGCTAAAAATTGCGGAACTTGACGAGAGTTACATCGACGAGAGTCTGCGGAAAAAGATAGATTCTCTCATGAGGCAGAAATCGGAGGTAAAGCGTTACGCCGACCAGCGATGCGAAGAGCTCAAGGATGAAATCAATTATCCCTATTTTAAAACGAGCGAGCAGAAGGAGCTTTTGAACTACCTGCAGAAGGCCGAATTCCCGCTGCGAGATATTTTCCTTCGGGCCTTCGAGGGAGGTCTTGCGGAAAAGGATATCGAACACCAGTTTCCCGTCCCTCGGGAACTGTGTAAGAAGCAAAAGGCACTTTCGGATGCGGCCGATGCAATGAGTGTTTTGGTCCGTGACTATTTCAAGCAGGGATAAAGACTATACGTACCAGCCTGCTTCAACGGTGGAAACCACATCCTTGTACCGGTGTCTGTCGATGACCTGTTTATCCACGCCGATTACGAAGTAACAGTGAGAGCAGAAGAATCTTCCCCTTCCATTGGTAAAGAGCTCCTTCTTGCAGACCGGACAGCGGCGAAGACTGCGAAAAAAAGCCGGTGATACCGCCATAATAACCTCCCGATGAAGGAAATAGTGAGAAAGGGTATCAGCGAAAAGCTACGATTTCATGAGAATCCTGTATGGACTCAATAAAAAGTTCGGTAGTGGGTCGAAGCTTGGACAGAACATCGACCCGCTTGATATCATTTGAAGACCACGAAGTCTGTGAACTCGGCTTTGCCGAGGCTGCGCAGTGCTACGAGGTCGCCCTCTTTGATCATCCGGCGGTCACGATAACTGAAGACCTCCTCTTCACCGTAATAGACGGTGATACGGCCCTGCGAATTGTCCGCATGAATATCGAGCCGCCGGTCTTCTTTAATGGAATAATATACGGCCTTGCTGACTAAGCGGATCATGGTGCCGTTCCCGTCGGATTTGTACAGTTCGACGAAGGTCTTGTCGGTTCTGTTGTGACGGTAGTCTCGCGTAACCCATACGAGGTAGGATTCACCAAAACAATAGGTGTCGAGGGACTCTACCGCCGAAGCGGCGAAATGGAGACCGTAACCCCGCCAGCCCTCGCCGGCGGAGGATGCCTTGAGGGAGTAGAGATACTCCTCCTCGCTCTGCAGAAGGGTCATTCCGTATTTGGCGAAGTAGTTATCCGGGTCATTTTGGCTGAGGCGTGCGCCGCTGAGCTTCCAGTCCCCGTAGATAAGGGAGGCCTCCGCGTCGAAGCCTGAGTAGATGGGGCTGGAGAGCCGCTTTTTTACCTGCTCCAGGTTTTTCTGCGGTCTTTGCGGCGTTTCCCTGAGTTTGGAGCTCAAGCCGATGATCGTTTCGTCCTTCTTCGCCAGATCGTCTTCGAGCTCCTCTATTCTCAGTTCCTGCTGCCGGATGACGGTTTTCAATGTTGAATCGGCGCTCCCGGTGGATCCGCCGAAAGCCGCCTCCACCGCATCCGTCCCCGCCAGTTCGACCAGCCGGAAGAGTCGATTCTCAGGCTCAAAGGCGAAACTACCTCGGTAGGTCATGCCGTCGACTAGTATCCCCCTTACCGTGATTTTTCCCGCCTCGAAGGAAAAGTTCGCGGTCGCTAAATCCACGTAGGAAGGTTTCCCTCTGTCCGTGACCTTCTCCGGAACGCTCACCGTAATCTCCGAAGCTCCGTCGTATTCCAGTACGGCGGCATAGGATGCCCCTTCATAGCGTAGGCCGGAAAGGTAGAGTTCCATCGGACCCTGGAAGTAGAGTCTGGCCCGGGAAAGGTCGACCTTGGACACGTCTATTTGATTCGGATCGATGTCGATTTCCTGGGATCCGAGAGAGAAGGGCAGACAAAACAGTGCAAGACAGAGAAAAATACCTGAAATTATGCCTCTTTTCATGGTAATACCTCCTAGTCATTCATGATACTATGATTGCTAGGATAATGGTAGAGTACATAAGAAAGGATTCGAGGAACTCATGATTTTTTTACACACGGCGGACTGGCATTTGGGCAAGAGCTATGCCGCCTTTCCCCCGAAGGTGAAAGAAACGCTGCAAGACGCTCGATTTAGTGCGCTTCGGCGTATGTTCGAGTACGCGGAGAGAGAGGGTATACCCTATATTCTCAGTGCGGGAGACCAATTGGACGGGGGAGGGGTGAAGGGGCTTGAGGCCCTGCAGCGGATGCTTGCCCTGATACGGCGCTTTCCCGCGGTTCGGGTCTTTGCCCTTGGAG
>CAZQNO010000035.1:0-27104 GCA_964594775.1 uncultured Spirochaetaceae bacterium | reverse complement strand
TCGCTCTCAGCGAGTATCTATTGCCTATCCCGCATGATTTGAACCACTATGTAACGAAATGGATCGGCGGACACGGGACGGTAATCGGCGGGGCGCTTATTGACGGCGCCGGTTTCGACTGGGAGAGAGGTGAGCGCCGAGGAAGCCCGCAGGACACGCCGGAGCGCAGCGCTTCACCGCGCTTCTCCGTCTTTACCGACCCCGACCCGAGCTACCACGATATCCGCTGGGCGAAGGACCTGGGAGATGACAGTCCCGCCTGCTTCGCCGTACGCCTGCGGACCGTCCTCCTGCGCAACACCGGCGGTCCAGCCCATGAGACCGCGGTTAAGGTCCTCGAACACGGCTTTGGCGGGATGCTTGTCTTCGGTATAAGGGAAGAGGGCGGCGATGCCCGCGGGGCGGGGAGCCGCTTCATTAAGGGGCTTAGACTCTTCAGCCATCTCGCCAACGTGGGAGATGCGAAGAGCCTGGCGATCCATCCGGCGAGCACTACCCACGCCCAGCTTTCACCGGAGGAGCAGCGGGAAGCGGGGGTAAAGCCGGAGCTGATACGCCTCTCCATAGGTATTGAGCACAGAGAGGACATCATCGCCGATCTCGACCGGGCCCTTGATGCCTCCGCGAGCTGAGCTCAGCGGGAGACGGTGAGCAGGTTCTTGCCCGCTTCCTTCGAGCGCAGCAGAGCGGCATCGGCGGCATTTATGAGTTCCTCCATACTCGAACCGGGGTTCTCCCTGGAGGAGGCCAGTCCGATGGACACGGAAATGCGGCTTTTCTTTTCTATTTTTTCTTCTATCGCCAGGCGTATACGCTCGAGGATGCCCCGGGCTTCGTGAATATCCGTCTCCGGCATCAGTATCAGGAATTCGTCGCCGCCGAGACGAAAGAGGATATCATAGCCCCGGGTGTTTTGCCGCAGCAGCCCGGCAGTTTTCTGCAGAATACGGTCCCCATAGTCGTGGCCGAAGCTGTCGTTGCAGTATTTGAAATTATCGAGATCCAAATAGGCCGCGGAGATGACGTATCCGTGCCCTGCCTCCCCTTCCTTTCGTTCGAAGTAGGTATCAAACTCCTGCTCTCTTCTCTCGAGCTCACCGCGATTGTACAGCCCGGTAAGCGGATCGGTAACCGCATATTTTGCCAGCTTGAGATTTGCCTCTTCCAGTTCGGCGGTCCGTTCCTGAACCTCCTTCCGAAGCCGTCTCTTAAAACGACGCTGCATCTGGTCATAGACCCGCCGTACACCATAACTCTTCGCTCCCACGGCGAAACCGAGGAAGAACACCTGTGCAAGGGCGCCGTACAGCTGCGCATGTAGGGTAAAGGGGGTAACGGAAATTGGCAACAGAGTAACGAGAATTTCGGCCGTGGTCCCCGCTAAATACAGGAGAGAACCGAGGAAACACACCAGGGCGAGCAAGTCCCTTTTCAGTATCCTCAGCAGCAAAGCCGTCAAAATGAGAGCCATAGCACAGAGACTCACCACGTTGAGAATGTCCGCCGAAACGGGCTCTGCGTAAAAGAATGCGCTTATCCCCAGAGCCAGGGCAATAATCATGTTGGCGCGCAGCGCCTTATCAAGAAGCGGCATTTTTCGTGCGGTGAGAATAAAAACTCGGAAAAACTCGATGCCGAAAACAGCAGTAGCCGAACCGAACAGGACAAACCAGAAGAAGCCGTAAGGAGTATTGGGCTGAAAGTACTGCGAAAACAAGCGCTCCTGGGCAAGTTGATTGAGAAAAAAGGCGCTCATGTACAGGGCATAGAAGAGATAGGTCCGCTCCCTAATAAAGATAAATATGATCAAGTTATACAGAATAAGGGCCGCGAAGAAGCCGAAGGCGATGCCGAGAAAGAGAGTCCGCCGAGTGTAGGTTTCATAGAAGCGGTTTCTCTCGACGAGAGCCATATGAATACTCGAGGACTGATAATCATGCAGCCGAATAAGCAGATCCAGTCGTTCTCCCCGGCGGATGCGCAATTCAAAGGCGGGCTGACGTGTTGTAAGCTCCCGCTCGCTGAAAGGAACGGTATTCCCCGTCTGCTGAGAGTATATCCACGCCCCCTCCTCCCACAGATACAGGACCATCTCTTCCACATTCATGAGATTCTCGAGGATCCACTCTTCGTTGTACCCCTTATTGTGAAGAGATAAAAAAAGCCACATTGCGCCGTCTCTGGGAATTTGGCGGCTCTGCACCGGCAGCGCTTTGAACTCGCGCAAGCGTCCGGAAACCTCTTCAACGGAAAGTTCTCCCCGAGGGTCCATGAGAAATTTCAACTGGCCGCTTACCTCGCAGTGCTCTCTATCGGTTGATAATTCAAGGATTTCCGCCGAAATACCGGTCATAGGAATGAAAAGAACCACAAGAAACAGATAGAATTTTTGCACTGTCCCCCATACTATCCGACAAATTCAGAAAAAACAAGGCATCTCAGAAGGCCTTATAGAGAAATTCTAGGCAATCCACACAACAATCGCGAGAATGAAAAACACCGCGGCGGTGAATACCTTCGAAGCGGCGGCGTTTTTCTTGAATATTCTGTTGATCCTGTTGGAGTCGAGTCCGAGGAGGACCGCGGCAAACAAGACACAGAGAGGGAGAATAAAGGCCACGTTATAGAGAATAAGGGCAAATATCTCCTCGGCTTCCGGGGCGCCCGTTTGTAGGAGATATACAATGGTGGGAAGATAAAGCTGACCGGTGCAGGCGAGTTCCAGCAGAGAAACGAGAAAAGCCGCCGCAATGGTCGAGACTATCAGCCCCCCGCCCTTCAAATTCCGGCGCATGACCGAATGGATGCGTCGTCTCGTTTTCTCACTCAGGCTGAGGCTTGCCTCTCTTCCCCTGCCTAAACGGAGCCGGCGGGCGTCCCTAAGAGAGAGCACTGCAAAAAACAGGGCCGCAGCCGATATGAGTATCCTCATTACACGGCGCAGAAGAGTAACATCCATCGCCTGCCGAAAAAGCGTCAAAACGCCGAAGCCGAGAAGAAGGTAGGTGAAAAAAATCGTAGCCCCAAAGAGCATGCCTACGAAAAACACATCCCTCCTGCTGCGGCCGAACAGGACGAGGAGTGAAATGAGAAAAAGCATGGTGGTAAAGGCGCAGGGATTTACCCCGTCGGCGAGACCGGCGAGAAACACCGGCAGGAGACGGATCCCGTTCTTCATGGAAACGGAAGAGGCGGAGCCGTCGAGCTCCTGTAAAACCGGGGGCCGAAAGGAACCCTTTTCAACAATGTACCGGATCTCCTCCGGAAGGTTCTCCTCTATTGCACTGTTTCCCTGATAGGCATTGTTTCCGATAAAGAGGACCGGGAATACGCTAAAGGGCCGGCCCATCGATTTCAGCCGTTCTTCACATTCGGCATAGCCCTCGGCGGAAAGAATGTCGTGAACAGTGACCGAAAACACTATGTCGTAGCGCTCTTCATACGGAGGGAGCACCTTTTCTACGAAGGTATCGCAGTGACTGCAGCCGATTTCCCCGTAATAGTCTAAGGGTATTTCCAGGCTCGGGGCCCCGGTCTGCTCCTGGGCGTGAAGCTCGGATTCGACCCCGAACCCCAGACAGAGATGAAGAACTACTGCGGCGAATATGCGGCTTCTCATAATTAGTTACACATGCTTCCAATACAAGCGGTTTTCCCTGAACTCCCAGACGATCCTCGATTCGTGGTAAAGGTAGGAGAGGAAGGAACGAAGCGTACTGCCCACCAGTGCGTACTGACCGTGGTCCAGCACTATTCCGTAGTGATCGCACAGCTCTGTGAGCGTCTCTTCCGTCGTCTTTTCTTTTTCCAGTATCTCTTCTAAGCGGGCCTCCACATCCTCCACCAAGGCAAGATTAATCTCGGCCAATTCCCCGATTTCCCTTAGAGGTTCGCCATGGCTGACGATGTAGTGTTCGGCCTCGATCGACCTTACCGCCTCTATCGTTTCTTTGTAACTGCGCACATCATAGATAAATGGAAGCTTGTATTTTTTCAGTATGTTTTCTCCGAACATACTGTCGCCTAAAAAGAATACCCCGTCCTCGGTAAGCAGGCCAATCATGCCGAAAAAGTGCCCCGGCAGATGTACCACCTGCAGCGTGTCGTCTATCATTTCGGCTTCGGGGCCCATTTTGTGTGTCACCGACGAAGGTTTTGCTTCGAAAAACTTCGAGCCCAGTTCCTTTATAGGAAAACCTCCCCAGAGAAAAGCTGATTCAAATTTCGGATACTCGATAAAGGGAACTTCTACCGCGGGAGCCCATATTTGGCAGCCGGTCAGACGCTGCAGGTAATCGTTGCCGCCGATGTGGTCCGCATTCGAATGGGTGTTCACTAGTGCCTTGAGCTTCCAGCCCCTTTCATCGAGGACCTTCCTGATCCTCCTCCCCGACTCCTTGTCGTTTCCGCTGTCAATGAGATAGACTTCTCCGTCCCTCTCCACAAAGCCTATATTCGTGGGTCCGGATAGGAGCCAGGTCGAGTCGTTTAACCGAATGATTTCCGAAGTTCCCATCTGCCGCTACTCCTCTATCACCGATTGAATTCTCTCCAAGGCCCAGTCCACCTCATTCTCGCGAATAATCAGAGGCGGCGCAAAACGAATGGTGTCTATATGCGTTTCCTTACAGAGAATCCCCTTCTGTGCAAGTCGGCTGCAGTAAGACCTTGCCCCGCCGGCCTCGGGGTGAAACTCGACAGCGGTCATGAGACCTCGTCCCCTCACCTCCTTGATGCGAGGACTGTGGATTTTCATCAATCCCTCGAGAAAACGCCGCCCCATGAGCCGGGCATTTTCGATCATGCCTTCTTCTTTCAGCACGCGCATCGCCGCCCGGGAGACGGCACAGGCGAGAGGATTCCCCCCAAAGGTCGAACCGTGCTCGCCGGGTTTGAGCACATCCATGACCTCCGTATTCGACAATACGGCGGAAACGGGATAATAGCCGCCCGACAGAGCCTTTCCCACAAGCGTGAGGTCGGACTCGATACCCTCGTGCTCCTCCGCCAGAAGTCGTCCGGTGCGTCCCAGTCCCGTCTGTACTTCATCGAGAATCAAAACGACATTGTTGTTGCTGCAGATTTCTCTTGCAGTCTTTAGATCCCCCTTCGGCGGGATGATCCCCCCCGCCTCGCCCTGGATCGGCTCGACGAGAAAGGCGGCGGTATTGGGGGTAACGGCGGCCTCGAGGGCCTCCGCGTCGCCGTAGGGAATAATCGTAAAGCCCGGGGTAAAGGGCCCGAAACCCTGCCTGGCCACTGAGTCTGTGGAAAAGCCGACGATACCGATGGTGCGGCCGTGGAAGTTGTGTGCACAGACGATGATCTCGGCGTTGTCCTCGGGCACGCCCTTGCTCTCGTAGGCCCATTTCCGTACGGCCTTGATCGCCGTCTCCACCGCTTCTGCCCCGCTGTTCATCGGCAGGGCCTTGTGTGAGTTTGTGAGTTCACAGAGCTCCTCGTAGAAGGGGCCCAGCTGATCGTTGCGGAAGGCCCGGGAGGTCAGGGTCAGTTTTTGCGCCTGTTCCGCCATCGCTCTCATGATTGCCGGATGACAATGCCCCTGATTTACGGCGCTGTAGGCGGAGAGGCAGTCCATGTACTTCTTTCCCTCCACGTCCCAGACCCACACCCCGCTGCCCCTCGTTAAAACCACATCCAGGGGCTTATAGTTATGTACCCCGTATCGTTCTTCAAGATCGATAAATGCCTGTGTTTTCATTGTGTAAATGATAGGAAAAAGTCACTCCCGCGTCAATCACAAAGAAGAGCTGTGCGCTCCCGTAAAAAATATACCGTCACACTCCCGGGTCTATACATCGACCCGCCGAACTGATACCGTTTCTATATGAATTCGGCATTGGATTCACTTTTGAGCGATCATCGGCGTTTCGTAGAAAGTTCCGGAGATAAAGGCCGTCTTCTCGATCTCACCGGCTGGAGTGTCGAAAACCACCTATTTAGAGACGGCGATTTTTCCTCACTCACCTTCCATCGCACTCGCTTCGTTTCCTGCCGTTTTATCGGCTGCAGCTTCTCCCACGCCGTTTTTTCCGCAGTCCATATGGAAGACTGTGATCTCCGTGAATGCGAGCTGATGAAAGCGGAAGCCTTTGATTCCCGATTCTATTCCTGCCGCTTCGACAGTGCGGACCTGACCCGCAGTTTCTTTTCGAATTGTGAATTCGACGGATCGGTATTCGCCGGGGCCCGGCTTCTTTTCTCCGTTTTTCAGGGTGCCGCCCCTCAAGCGGCTACCCTTTTCCGCGCAGAAACCGTGGGTCTTTCCATAGAACCGGTTTCATCGGTGGAGAAAAACGAGCCGTAGACATTGAGAGATTATCTAAAACCGACATCGGGCAGATAGTCCGTCAGCTCCTGCGCCGAAGGGACCCCCGCAGACCCGCCGACATTCCTGCAGTTGAGGGCGCCGATGCGGCAGGCGAACTCTCCGCAACTCTCTAGCGGCCAATCGTGCAACAGGCCGTAGATAAAACCGGCAACAAAACTGTCGCCGGCGCCGGTGCTGTCCACCACTTCTACGGGCATCGCCAAAATCCGCTTCTCTCCGGCAGCAGTTTTTATGTAGCAGCCCCTCTCACCCTCTTTGATCACCACATTTCGGCAACCCATTTCAAAGAGGACGCGGGCCATCTCCGGCACCCTCTCTTTTCCACTCATCTGCCGGGCTTCCAGCTTGCTCGGCAGGGCGTAGTCCAGAAGGGGAAGGATCCGTGCCAGCCCCTCGATTTTCTCTCCGGTCTTGTCGTACATGAAGTCCATACAGCTTGTAACCGAATTTTCACGACAGAGCTTTAAAAGCTCGACCATGTCTTTTGCAGCGAATCCTGAGAGACCGAGGTATGAACTGAAATTCATGATTTTCGCCGATTTTATATAATCCGGGTCGATGTCACTCAAACTGAGAAAATGGTGGGCCGCTCCCTTCATCGATACGAAATTGCGCCGGCCGTTCTCCCCGACGAGGACCACTACCGTGGAAGAGGGGTGCAGAGGATCGGTCGCCACTCTCGATACGTCGATTCCCGCTTCGCATAAATGGCGAAGAAGAATTTGCCCCGTGTGGCCGCTGCCCACCCTGCAGATAATTCCCGTGGATACACCCATAACGGAAAGGGCGGTTGCCACATTGAGGGCATCGCCGCCGGGGCTCATCTTAATCGATTCTACTCGGGTCGAATCACGGTGAAAGACATTCTCGTCTACCGGCTCGGCTAAGACATCGAGGACCGCTGTGCCGATCGATACGACTTCAGTCATATCTATTCGCCATCGAGAAAGTGCCGCAGCAGCGCCGGCCCGTCGGGGAAGAAGCGGCCCGCGGCCCTTCCCGCTTCTTCGGTGAAGCGGGGCCCCTGCACTCTCACGCCGGCCGCGCCCCGTTCGCCCGGGCCTTCCCGCCGGCTGTCGAATATCAGGTAGGGCACCGCCTCGGCCGCGTGGGTCCTGATGGAGATGGGAGTGGGATGGTCGGGGAGGATCATGATGCGGTACGGCTCGCCGGAGGCGGCAAGGGCCTCCCATATCGGACCGACCACCTTCTCGTCTATCAGCTCGATCGACCTCACCTTGCCCTGAATGTCCCCCTGATGTCCGCACTCGTCGGGGGCCTCCACGTGAAGATAGACGTAGTCTTCGCCCCCCAAGAGGGCCTCGACCGCTGCGGAGGCCTTTCCTTCGAAGTTGGTATCTATGGTACCGGTGGCCCCTTCGACATGGATCGAGCGGAGTCCGGCGAGGATACCGATACCGTGGATGAGATCGACCGCCGATATCACCGCGCCGGCAAGCCCGTAGCGATCCTTAAACGGGCTGAGCTTCGGTCGCCGTCCCTCTCCCCAGATCCAGATAGAGTTGGCCGGATTCTTCCCCGCTTCTCTGCGCCGCCGGTTGACGGGATGCTCCTCCAGCAGCTCGACCGCGCGCTCCATCATCTCGAGGATGGGCCCGCCGTGTTCGCCGCCGGGAAGATAGCCGGCCACGGGTCTGTCGAGAATGTCGTGGGGAGGGGTCAATCGATAGCCCCAGGGGCCGTTCTTCCAGACCAGCAGATGTCGGTAACTCACACCGGCGCTGAAGCAAAGACTCTCGCTGCCGAGCTCCCGGTCCACCCGCTCAATCAGCTCCCTCGCCTCCCCGCTGGAGATCTCTCCCGCCGAATGGTCGCGCATCTTTCTCGATTGCAGCGGCCCTTCGCCGTCGAGAGTGACCAGATTGCAGCGAAAGGCCACGTCCGTCTCGCCGAGCTCTACCCCCATACTCGCCGCCTCCAGAGGCGAGCGGCCCGTGTGATAGCGTTCCGGCTCGTAGCCCATGAGGGAGAGGTTTGCCACATCTGAGCCGGGGGACATGCCCTGCGGTACCGTCTTCACCATGCCCAGCTCGCCCCCTTCGGCAAGCCGATCGATTACCGGCAGCAGGGCGGCCTCCAGCGGCGTCTTACCGCCGAGTTCCTGCAGGGGATAGTCGGCTAAGCCGTCGGTAAGGATGGTGATGAACTTCATTGGAGAATCTCCTCCACCTTCCCCTGCATCTCCTCCTTTGCACAGCTGCCGGGGTGGCGCACGGGACGTGCGGCGAGCCCGCGAATCGGTTCGGGGACCACGAGTCCCGTGTGATCGGCCAGCAGATCGATGAGCTCGAAGTCGTCTTTCCCCCCCGTCTCGAGGCCGATCCCCTCTGCGGCGCTTCGTGCGAATTTGAAGGGGCTGGCCGTGGAGGCGATAAGGGCCGGTCGTTCGTCTCCGCTCTCCTCGACATAGCGGCGGTAGACCCGGTAAGCCACGGCGGTGTGGGTGTCCACGAGATAACCGTACTCACGATAGAGATCGCCTATGGCCCGGACCGTTTCCGTGTCGTCGGCGAAGCCGCCGTAGAAATTTTCCATCCCCCGGCGCATCTCCGGGCTCAGCTCGTAGGCGCCTTCACTCTTCAGTCGTTCCATAAGCGAGGCAAGAGTCCCGGCATCCCGTCCGGAAAGTTCGTAGAGAAAGCGTTCGAGATTGCTGGATATCAGGATGTCCATGGAGGGGCTTATTGTCGAGGAAAACGCTCTGTTCAAATCGTAGCGTCCCGTTCGGAAAAAATCGGTGAGGACCTTGTTGCGGTTGGATGCGCAGATGAACTTGGCTGCGGGCAGTCCCATTTTCCCGGCGTACCACGCCGCCAGAATGTTGCCGAAGTTCCCCGTCGGAACGACGATATTTACCGGCTCCCCTGCCGCCAGGCTCCCCCGCCCTACGAGCTCGAGGTACGCCCCGAAATAGTAGACGATCTGGGGGAGAAGTCTGCCGGGATTGATCGAGTTTGCCGAAGAAAAACGGTAGCCGCGGCGGGCTATTTCGGCGCGAAGCTCCTCGTCGCCGAAGATCGCCTTCACCCCGTTCTGCGCATCGTCGAAGTTGCCGGCGATGCCGAAAACGTGGGTATTCTCCCCCTCCTGACTGGTCATCTGCTTCTTCTGAACCTCGCTCACCCCGTCGGTGGGGTAAAAAACGACGATCTTCACCCCTTCCACGTCGGCAAAGCCTTCCAAGGCCGCCTTTCCCGTATCGCCGCTGGTGGCGGTGAGTATGACGATCGTGTCTTCTATGCCGAGCTTCTTTGCCGCACGGCGAAGAAAGAGCGGGAGGATGGAGAGGGCCATGTCCTTAAAGGCGAGGGTCCGGCCGTGGTGGAGCTCGATAAAGTGGGCGCTTCCGCAGCGGTGAACGGGTGCGATCTTCGGGTCCCGAAACTTCTCGTCGTAGGCGCCCCGAACACAAGCCGCCAAGTCTTCGGCGCTAAAGTCGCTAATGAAGAGAGACAGCAGGTGTTCGGCGAGGGCCTGGTAGGAGAGCCCCCGCAGTTCCGGGGCCCGCACATCGACTGAGGGAAACGCCGAAGGAACGTAGAGCCCGCCGTCGGGGGCAATTCCTCTGACCACCGCCTGAGAAAAGGAGAGCCCCTCGCCGCCCGAGGATCCGCCGCCCGATGCTCCCGAGCCGCCCGGGCCGGTCCTGTCCCGGCGGCCGCTCCGCGTACTGTGAAACGTGATACCTGCCATGACCCCATACTATACGACACGCTTACTTGAAGTCCAGACTCACCGCCCCGCCCCAGTCTTCATCGGGGGGATTCTCGGCAAAGTCGTCGCAGCGGTCTATATAGAGCGCCGAGAGATGGTCCTGTGGAAAGCGTACGCGGACCTTCTCGAAGTACTCCTTCGCCGTGCTCCAGTTTCCCAGCCGGTACATCTGCAGGCCCTTTTTGTAATCCTCCGCCGCCGCTTCGTCGATCCCCCCAGCGCCTTCGCCGACCACGCTGTAGAGGGTCGTCGCCTGCTCCTTTCCCTTGACCTTTACCGTGTCTACTTCCCGCAGGGGATACAGCCCCTCCACCTTCACCGCCACGGTGTCGGAGAGAATGATGGAACTCTTGTAGTGCTTGGTGAGCCCCTCCAGCCGGGAGGCGAGGTTCACGTTGTCGCCGATAACGGTATAGTCGAACTTGTCCCGGCTGCCGATGTTCCCGACGATTACCGTCCCCTCGTGGACCCCGATGCCGATCTGGAAGCCCGCCTCGGGAAGAACCAAGTCTTCGGTGTCTATTTCACCGAGAGCCTCTATCATCCCCACCGCCGCGGCGGCCGCCCGTTCGGCGTTATCGGGGTAACTCACCGGGGCGCCGAAGATCGCCAGGATCGCGTCGCCGATAAATTTATCGACGACCCCACCCTGCTCCTTGATAATGCTCACCATGCGCTGGAAGTAGCTGTTGAGAAAGCTCACGATCTTTTCGGCGGAGTTGTTTTCCGAAACCACGGTGAAGCTGCGTATGTCGGAAAAGAGTATCGCCACGCTCCGCTTCTCGCCGACCTTCATCTCCGTATCTTCGCCCTGGGAGAGGAGATCCTTGATTACCTCAGGCGGCACGAACTTTGAGAATATGGTGTTGATCTTGTGCTCCATCTCGTTGATCGTCTTGAAGAGGATGGCGTTCTCCAGCACTACTCCGGCGCCGCGCACGAAGACTTCGATATTATCGGTAATCGTGGAGGAAAAGTAATTGTTCGTGAGATTTCCCACGTGCACCGTGCCGATGACCGACTCCCCCTTACCCTTTAGGGGGAGGGAGAAATAGGAGCTGAGCCGCTTTCCGTCGATCCTCGTCTGCTGCCAGTCCTCACGGTCTTCGATTCCGTAGATCGATTTCTTTACCTCGCCTATTTTTAGTTCGCCCATGTGAGCGCGAAAATCCTGAAGGGCCAGCTGAATGAATTTTTCCACATCCGCCTCATGGACCTCCTTCGAAGGCAGTGAATAAACCTGGGCGTCGTTGTGGTAATGAATGACGAGAACCGAGAGGTGGGTCTCGCAGACCTTGCCAAGGAGCTTGAGAATCTCCAGGGCGGTTATGGAAAGAGAACCCATGTACTTGACCACTTCGCTGAGCCGGTTGAGGATGACCGACTGAAAGAGCTCCTTGTCGAAGAGATTGCCGAGCATCTCCATGGCCGCCGTCTCGTCCATCTCCTTGGCGTCTTCCCGGATGACCTCCTCGTTTCTCTGTACTCCCGGGGCCGAGAGAAGCTCCTCGATCTTCTCATCGATTAACTCGAGGTTGTCGAAGTCTTTGCTTATAAAGCCGTCGGCACCGGAGGAAGAGGCCCAGAACTTGTCCCGGTCCTCCGAGAGGCTGGTGTGCATGATCACGGGAATGTCCCTGACCCCCCGGCGGCTCTTCATCAGCCGGCTCATCTGGTAGCCCTGAAGCTTCGGCATTTCAACGTCCGTTACCACGATGTCGGGAAGCTCCCGGTAGACCGAGAGGATTCCTTCCAGGCCGTTTGAGGCGCTCACCACCTCGTAGCCCTTCGATTCAAGATGTTCGGTGACTAGACCCCGGATGAGGTTCGAGTCGTCGACCAGTAATACCTTACGCGCCATACCCTGCCTCTCCTCAGCCCTTCTTCAAGAGTTCGTCCGCCGTGGCGACGAGACTGTTGCGGTCGAACTCCGACTTCACAATGTAGGCATCGGCGCCGGCCTTTATCGCTCTCTTTCGCAGTTTTTCGTCGGTGCTCGAAGAGACCACCACGATGGGCAGCGTCCGATAGGCCGATTCCTTTCTAATGTTTTCTATCATCGTCAGTCCGTCCATCCGCGGCATCTCCAAGTCGGTGATGATGAGATCCACCTTCGACTCCTTCAGCAGCTGCAGTCCTTCGATCCCGTCGCCGGCGGTAACAACCTTGTAATCCTCCAGCTCGAGGATCGACTTTTCGATCTCCCTCGTATTGAGAGAGTCGTCGACGACCATTACCTTCTTACCGGTAATTTCTCCGTCGACCGAACTCTGCATGAGATCTATCGACTTCAAGCGCTTGAACCGGTTTATCAGCTCGGGAATAAAAAGAATGTTGATGATGCTGTAGGTCTCGTCGAAGACGATCCCCTGGATAAGTTTCATCTTTTGAAGATTCTTCGGCACCGGTTTATAGATCAGAGAAGCGTGCTGGAGAAGACTGTCCACCTCTATGCCGATCCGTTCACCCACCGACTCTACCACCAGCACGTAGAGGTGCTCGCTGCGGTTCTCAGGAGGCTTCTCCAGAAGGGCCGAAAGTGAATAGAGGGGAACAATGTGGTTCTCCAGCTTAAAGGCCTCTTTGTTGAAGTACATGATCTTATCGCCGCGGTGCAGGCGCACTATCTTCATCACGAAGTTGCTGGGAATGAGAAATTTCTCTCCCCCCGACCGGACGAAGAAACCCGATACCGTCGCCAAAGAGAGCGGCAGTGAGAGAATAAACTCGGTCCCCTCCCCCTTCGTGCTGCGAATGCTGATCTTTCCCTTTACCGAGTCGATGTTGTGCTTGACGATGTCCAAGCCGACGCCCCGTCCGGATAGATCGCTTATCGTTTTCTTCGTCGAAAAGCCCGACATGAAGATGAAGTTGTAGACCTCCGTCTCGCCTATTTCCTCCAGCTCGGCCTCGTTGGTCAGCCCCTTCTCCAGGGCCTGCCGCATGATCTTCTCCGGATCTATTCCCGCCCCGTCGTCGCGGATGCGCAGGATTATGTTGCCTCCCTCGGAGGTGCACTCGACGCCGATGCGGCCCGCCCGCGGCTTTCCCTGAGTCTCCCGTTCCTCGGGCATCTCTATGCCGTGGTCCACCGAGTTGCGGATGAGGTGGAGGACCGGATCGTTGATCTTTTCTAAAATCGCTTTGTCCATCAGCACATCGGAACCCTTTGCGGAAAAGTCGATCTCCTTGCCGAGAACGATGGCGGCTTCCTCCACCATCCGCGGCAGACCGCCGAGGATGAGGTCGAGGGGAAGCATGGAGAGCTTCATGATGTGCTCCTGGAGGGTGTAGGAACTCTGCTCTAAAGAGACCATCTGGTCGGAGAAGCTCTTTCGCAGCTCCTGCAGGGTCTTGAGGTGCTGCAGGCCGTCCCGGTACAAGCCCGTACCTTCCTCTTTGAGACTTCCCTGCAGCTTCCGCATCCGGGCAAGGAGGAATTGGTACTCCTTTTCCGCCTCACTTAGCTCCTCCTGGATCTGCTTGAATTGGAATTGCTTGATGATGACCCCGTTGAGGATTTCGATGATCCTCTCCACGTTGCTCAGCTTGACCCGGATGCTCTGATACTCGGGCACCTCGGAGGAGTCGGAGGGCGAAGCTGATGACGGGGCCGATCCGCCGTTTTTTTTCTCGCTTTTCTCTTGGCCGGCGCCAAACGCATCTGCAGCGGCGGCACTTTCCGCCTCTGCAGGGCGATGGCGGGAAACCGGCTCCGCTTTGCCGCCGCGGATTTCTCCCTGGAGCTTTACCAGCTCTTCACCGTAGGATTCGTTGGCATATGCCCGTTCACAGACATCGACGAATTTATCGATATCCAGGCTGTCGTCCTTCTCCTTCTCGATCTTGGCAATACCCATTCGAAAGAGGTCTCCGGAGACAAAGACCAGCTTCACCACATCCGCTTCAATGGAGTACCGCTTCTCCTTGAGCCCCTTGAAAACGTTCTCCATGGCATGGGAAAGCTTCTCCATGGAGCCGAACTTGAGCATCCGCGATGAGCCCTTGATCGTATGGAGGGCCCGCAGCACCGCATTGAGGACCTCTTCGTTTTCGGGGTCCTTCTTGAGCTTCAAGATCCCGTCGTCGATAAGGCGGACGTTTTCCCCGGTTTCTTCGAGGTAGTTTCCGATAAACGCATCCCTATTGATAGCCATCGTATCCTCCGCTTCGGGCCTCTCTTGTTTCGAGTTTTTCCATCCATCGTCGGCACATGTGGGTAAAATAAGACTCGTCGAACTCGGAAAGAAGAAAGGCGAAACCGTTCTTTCTCTCTCTTTTGCCCTTCTCTATGCTCTCCATGCAGAGAGAAAAGTCCTGCCTTGCCTCGGCGGGATCGGCTTCAACGAGACCCTGGGCGCGATAGAACCGGGCCGGCCAAAAATTTTCATCCAATCGCAGCGCCGCGGAAAATGATGAACGGGCTGCCGGCCGGTCCCTTTCCGTATAGTGATACCACCCTTCGCAGTAGCGGGAAACGGCGGTCTCGGGAAAATCCCGGCGGATCTCCCGCAGCAGCTGCTCCGCCTCGCCGCGCTCGCCGCGATTGATTGCCGCAAGACAGCCGGTGATCCGCCGTGCCATGCGGCGGTGAATATCCGCTTCGTCCGCTTCATTCGCTTCGTCGGACCGGGACTCCCGCAGAAGCTCGATAAGCGCCTCGGCGCGGAAAGGATCGGCAGCCGATCCGTCGCCGTTCGGCTTCTCTCCCGCCGCATCCGGACCGCTCTTCTGCAGAAGATGGGTATTGCCCTGCTCCCGTCCCTTCAGCAGGGGGTGACCGACGAAGGGCAGCTCCCCGGCGCCGAGAAAGAGATAGCCTCCCTCGTTGAGGCGGGAAACCAGTTTCTTCACCAGCTCCTGCCGTTTGTCCTCGTCGAAATAGATGAGGGTATTGCGGAAAAAAATTATGTCGAGTCTCTCGGGAAACCGTTCGACCGGCTCGGCATAGAGGTTCACTCTCCGGCTTTCTATCTTCGAGAGAAGACCGGGGGCGATGGAAAAATCGCTTTCTCCGACGCCCTCGCTGTAGGAGGAAAGGAGAAGGGAATGGTAGCGCTGCCCGTCCCGCCTCAGGGCCGATCGGGGATAGACCCCGTTTTTTAGCCGCTCCAGGCTCCGGCTGTTCAGGTCGGTGGCGAACACCCGATAGTCTCCCCGGCCGTTTTTTCGCCGGTACTCCTCCGCCAGAACGGCGAGAGAGACCGCCTCTTCTCCGGTGGAACAGCCGGCGCTCCAGATCCGAATGCTCCTCTTCACGGCAAAGAGTTCCGGGAGAAGGGTGTTTTCCAGCACCGAAAAGTGTCCCGCTTCGCGGAAAAAGTAGGTCTCACCGATCATGACGTCGTTGAGAAACTCCTCTTGGAGCTTTTTGTCGAACTTCAGCTGAAAAAGCAGCATCTTTTCCGAGAGCGTACGCCTTTTGCAATGAGAACGGATGGCCCGGCGGACCTGTCCATGGTTGGTCTCCGGGGTGCTTATACCGCTTACCGAGTCTATGAGGGATATGAATTTCACGAATTCTTCCCTATCCATGTCCCCCCGCCAGTTTCACCAGGGAGGAAGCGATCTGCTCCAAGTCGAGGACCTTCGAGGCGCCCCCATTGTGCACCGCCGCCTTCGGCATCCCGTAGATGAGAGAGCTCTCTTCGTTCTGCACGAGGGTATAACCGCCGCTCTGCACGATTTTCGCGCAGCCGGCGCCGCCGTCACTGCCCATCCCGGTGAGCAGGACACCGATGAGCCTGCGGCCGTGGCAGTCGGCGGCGGTTTCGAAGAGCCGGTCGACGCTCGGCTTCTGATTTCCCACCTTCGGTCCGTCGTCGTGGGCGAGAGCGCCGTCTCTGCAGATCAGGTGCCGGTTTCCCGGCGCGACCTTTACGCGGCCGGCTTCGAAGCGGTCCCGCTCTCCGGCAATCTCTACCTTTAGGGCGGTCTCCTCATCCAGCCAGGAAGCGTAGCCCGTGACGAAACGCTCTTCGATGTGCTGGACGAGGGCGATACCAAGAGGAAAGTCTCCCGGCAGCGCCTTGAGGACTTCCCGCACGGCGATCGGCCCTCCGGTAGATGCTCCCATTACCACCGCGTCGAAGCCCCTTCGTTCGAGCATCGGTGATGCTGCAGCGGTAAGAGTCCTGCTTTGCACGGCACGGCCCGATGTGCCGGGAGGACTGTTTCTGCCCATTGCCCTAAGCGTGTCGAGAAAATCCTGGAGAAAACGGGGATCGTTGAAGGCGTCTATGTCCGGTTTTCGAATCACCTCCATGGCCCCGTACTGCAGAGCCTGAAAGGAGAGGCTCGTGTCGATCTCGTTGGAGAAGATGACGATGGGAACCGGCTTTTCCTCCATAATCGCCTTCGTCGCCTCCAGGCCGTTCATCGTCGGCATATTGATGTCCATGATGATGAGGTCGGGATCTAGCCGGCGATTGAGCTCTAAGGCGAGTTTGCCGTTTCCCGCCTCTCCGACAATCTCGAAGTCCTCACCGCTGAGGACCTCCTTTATGATGCTCCGCATGATGATCGAATCGTCGGTAATCAATACCCGCATTTCACCGCCTCCGCAAAAATGCGTCCCGTCACGATGAGTCGTTCCACGTCGAGGAGAAAGAGGATCTTCTTTTCGTCGAAACCGGCGGCTATGATGCCCTCGTCCAAGAGATGGGAGCGGATGCAGCGGGGCTGGGCGGCCAGCGCGAAGACCGTCATTGCCTGCACCGACGCGTTGGAGGCGAAGAGAAAGGCGATCCTGCGCTCGCTCGGCTCCCATTGAGCAAGGGGGGGGAAACACTGCTCCCTTAGGAAGGTCTGTCCCTCTCCGGAGAAGAGGGAGAGCTCGCAGAGAAGGGCGAGGCGGGCGGCGGTCTCCCCCTTTACCTGAAAGCTGTCGGCAACGTAACGATGCAGATCGAAGAGGAGGCAGGGCTCCCCGTCCACCTCTATAAGATTCTGCAGATAGGGACGCCCCGTATCGATCGGCTGCGTGTCGGCAATATAGACACTGGAGCTGCACTGGGCACGGTTGATAAGTATATCGAGGCGGCCGTAATCGGCCCGAATGACCCGCACTTCATCCCTCTCAGATCCGTTCAACATCGTTCTCCAGTCGTTCTAAAAGGGTCCGGGTATTCAGCACGAAGGTTTCATCCCCCTTCAGGCTGATCGATTCGAGAAAATATATACTCACCTCGTCGGTGGAACTGAGGGTATGGATCTCGCTTTCCGGCACCTTCACGATCTCCTCCACGTCGGAGATGAGGAGGGCCGGCTGATCATCGGGAATATCGAGGATGAGGAGAGTAGAGGATTCGAGAAGACTCTTGTCGAAGAACATCCGAATGTCCATCACCGTATAGGGGGTGCCGTGCCGATTGGCATAACCGCGGACGTAGGGGGGGAGAAAGGGAACGAAGTATATCTGATTATCGAAGGATATCTCCCTCACCTCCTCCGCAGGCAGGGCGAAGGCCCGTTTGTCGACCCGGAAAACGACGAATTTGTGATACCGCTCGACCGTTTCCTTCGCCTGCGAATCCTCCCCGCCCTTGGAGAGCTTCTCTAGAACTTCGCTGTTGTCCACCTTTAGTCTCCTTCTTCCACGGGGCCGGCCTCGGCCTGCGTCACTCCCGCCTCTTCCTCCGGACGGTCCACCACGTAGGCCTCCACCTGGTTCTTGAAGCTGTCGGAGATCTCCTTCAGCTGTTCGGAGACCTCGGTGGTATAGGTCGTCGAATCGACAAATGAATCTATGCTCTCGGAGATCTGTTTGAGGGTCAAAAAGATCTGCTCGAAGGAGTTTACCTGCATCTTAATCGAGCGGCTTATCTCCTCCGCCGAGGTGGCGGAGATTTCGCTGGAGCTCAGCACGTCTTCGAAGACGCCGCGGATGTTCGACGAGACGTCCCAGCCCTCCTTGATCCGCTGCGTTCCCTCTTCCGAGGCGATGATGAGCTTGTCCGAGGCGTGCTGGATCTCGTTGATCTTCGTCTTGATCTCGTTGGTAGAATCGACGGTGCTGTCGGCAAGACGGCGGATCTCACCGGCGACTATTTGGAAGTTCTTCCCCGCCTCTCCCGCCGCAGAGGCCTCGAGCTCGGCGTTGAAGGCGATGATCTTCGTCTGGTCGGCAATGCCGTTGATGATGTTGACTATCTCCCAGATCGAATCGATCCGTTCGCCGAGGGTCTTGATACCGGCGATGGTGTCGGCGTTGGTGGTGCGGATCTCCTCCATCTTACCCAGGCTCGTCTGTATCAGGGTGAAGCCCTTCTCCACGTTTTCTTTGGTATTGCCGGCGATCTTGGCAACCTCTCCTATCTTCAGCTCGACCCCCTTGGAGAGCTTGTCCGCGTCCTCCATGGTGCTGAGGACCTCCTTGACCGCCGCCGCCTGTTCGTTGGAGGTGCTGGCGATCTCCTGGGAGGAGGTGCTGAGATTGTGGACCGATTCGCTCAATATTGAAATGGCCGACTGCATGTCCCGCAGGAGGGCGCCGAACTGTTCGATGATCCGGTTAAAGAGCTCTGAGATTGCCCCTATTTCGTCGTCGGAGCGGTGGCGTATCCTCCCGGTGAGGTCACCCTTAGAGACCATGTCCACGGTCTCCCGCATCGTCGCCATGGGTTTGAGGTTGCGGGTCATAAAGTAGCGGATAAAGAGATGGACGAAAACCGCCGAGCCGATGACCGTCAAAACGATGATCAAGCGGAAGACCCAGAGGATATTCTCGTAGGGCTCGAGGGGAGTCACCACCACAAGCTGCCAGCCCGTATCGGAGAAGACCTCTCGGTCTATCCGCAGCGTGCCCGCCTTCGCTTTGAGCTCGAAACTGCTCTCCGGGTCTTCTCTTCTCTCGAAGAGCTCGCCCTTTACCGCGAACCGGTCTATCCCCGCCACGATACCTTTGCCCTCTCCCGTTAAGAGAACGTAGCCTCCTTCGCCGACGGGAAAGGAGGCTACCGTTGCATCGAGCTCTTGCAGGTCTATCAAGGAGTAGAACTCGCTCTTGTAGGAGGAGGCCCAGACCATAATGTCCCAGGGCTCGAAATAGGAGAGGTAGCCTGCCTTCTTTCTCGCCTCCTCTTCATCCACGTTCTTCCATTCGTACTCGAGGTAGCCGTTCTTCATCTCCATGGCCTTCTGCATAAACTCGAAGCCGCTCGCGTCGGCCCCCGGCGAGCGGGGGTGAATGCTGAGGATGCCTTCGCTGCTCACCCCGGCGAGATACCCCGTTGTGCCGATCCTTCCGTAGTCGGGATCGATGAAGAGCTCCGCCGCCTTCTCAAAGGCCTCCCTTTCGCTTAAGATGCCCTCTTCGTACTGTCCATAGAAGTAATCGAGCAGTTTTCTGTTCTCCTCGGCGATTCCCCGAAGATAGTTCTCCACCCCGCCGTCTATCTTCGTATCCAGGAGGTTCTCCATCAGTGTGAGGGTCCCCTCTGCGTTCTGCTCGACCAGACCGTCTATCTTCGACTCCAGCAGGACCAGGGTCACCACTCCCATGATGGTCATCACAAGAATAACCGGAAGGGTACTCCAGAGACTCAGTTTCGCGGCAAGTCCCATGCTTCTGCCGTTATTTTTCATCCTCAGCTCTCCTTTTCCGCCGCATCGTCGTCGGAAGACCCCTCGACGATGCCGTTTAATGCCTCCACCGTCTCTTCCAAGGCCCGGGCGGTTTTTGTCGTCTCCTCTACGGAGTCGGTGAACTCGCTGGTCCCTTCGGAAATCTGCCGGGCCGTTATGAGCACCTGCTCGAAGGCGTGTATCTGCCGGCTCACCGCCCGGCTCATCTCCGTCGAGGCCTGCAGCGAGGCTTCGGAGGAGTCCAGAATGCGCTTGAACACCTCCTCGAGGCGCTGCGACATCTGCCAGGCGTCCTGGATCTTTATGCTGTCCTTCTCGGAGGAGCCGACAAGCATATCCGATGCGTGCTGTATGTCTCCGATCTTCGTGCGGATCTCATTGGTCGAATTGACCGTATTGTCGGCCAGCCGCCTGATCTCTGTGGCTACTATCTCGAAGTTTTTCCCCGCCTCTCCGGCCGAAGATGCCTCCAGGGCCGCGTTGAAGGCGATGATCTTGATCTGTCCGGCGATGCCGTTGATGATCTTCACGATCTCCCAGATGCCGCCGATGTGCTCGCCGAGGTTCTTCATGCCGCCGATCGTCTCCTCGTAGGACTCTCGGACCTCCTGCATCTTGTTGAGGTTCTCCTGGGTAATGGTGAATCCGTCCTTTACCGAATCCTTCATCCGCCCCGCAGACTCCTCCACGTGGGCGGTCTGCTCGCCTATGCGCTTGGAGAGTCCGTCCAGCTCCTCCATCGTGGAGACGATCTCCGCCGTGCTCGATGCCTGCTGGTTCGAGCGGGAGGCGTTCTCCTGGCTCGTCTTGAGCAGTCCCTCGGAGGACTCGGCCATGACGGAGGAGGTCTCGCTGATCTTCTTCAGCAGTTCGAAAAAATTGTTGAGGATGGTGTTGACGTGGCCGGCGATCTCCCCCAGCTCGTTGTAGTTGATGATGTGTATCCGGCTGTCCAGCTTCGTACTTCCCGAGGCCATCTTCTCCATGATGCTCCGTATAGACTCTATCTGAATGAAGTATTCCTTTTTCGACAGGGCCATCAGCCCGTAGGAAAGCGATCCGTAGAACAGGGCGGTTATCAGCATGGGCAGGTAGAAGCCCTTGAAGTCGATGCCCCTGCCGGCCCGGGCGAAGTAGTAGACGATGTAGGAGAAATTGATGACGAGAAAGAGAATGATGGCCAGAACCACGTAGTAGTCCCTGTTGCGGGAAAAGGTGTCGTTCTCTCCGCTCTGCATCGTTACGATGTTGAGCCTCGCCTTCGCCGGAATGAGGATCATGCTGAAGAGAATCGATGTGTAGACCCCGCTGGGAAAACCCACCGCCATCTTGAGGGGCAGGCCGAAGGCGAAGGGGATGCCGCTCTCGGCGCTCCAGCCCTTCATCAGGTAGTAGAGGGTGGTCCCCAGGGTCCAGGCGGCGAACTGAAAGATGATGATCAGCCAGGGGATGTTGATTGCCGCCTTCCTCGCCTCCTCGTAGCGCTCGCCGGAGAGAAGATAGCCGAAGAGCGGCGTTAGATAGCGCACGATGAGCAGATAGAGAACGGCGGCGAAGACGAGGTAGATTCCCACGACGGTCGGTTTGAAGGCGAAGATGATCCGCTCTCCCACACCGGCTTCTATCTCATCCAGGTAGTTGTTGAACAGGGCGTTCATCAACTCGCTGGAGAAGAGAAAGAGCCCCAGCACTACGAATACCACGAAGGCGAGGCGGCGGCGAATCTGCCGCACCAATCCCGCCGCATTCAATTCCCTTGTTGCCATTACTCCTGCCTCTCTTTGCGTAGATCTCGATACCCGTTGCTGAAGCCGTAGAGTTCTATCAATTGTTCGATTATCTCGCTCTGATCCTCCTCGAATTCCATCGAGCAGCCGACCATGGAGTAGCGCGGATTCTTGTCCCGCTTTGCCCATCGTCCCTGCAGACTGACCCGCAATTCCGTATCGCTCCCTGCAAAGCTCTGCGGCAGGGAAATCCGTGCGGAAACGCGGCGGCCTTCGAGGACTTTCGGATTATCGGTGAGTATCAGCGCCCCCTTGCAGGAGATGTCCCCGAGCTTGCCCAGTTCCTCCTCCTCCCCGCCCCGCTTTACCGAGAGATAGTAAAAAATGCTTCTGCGCATTCCCCGGCGTTGATCGTCCATATGTCTTTTACCCGTCAGATTATAGGAGATTAATAACATTTCTAGTATAGTGAAGAAAATTGCCGAACGCTACAAGAAAGAGGAAAAATTTTAGCTGTGCGGGATAATAATGCGGTAGGCGGTGCCGACGGCCGTCTCCCGGTTCAGTTCGGCCCCGATCTGTTCGCTAAGAAGCTTTACAAGGGTAAGCCCGAGGCCGCTCTCACTGCGCGGCGCCGCTTTTTCTATGCCTGTTCCGTTGTCCCTCACGATGAGCTCATAGCGTTCCCCGCCGTTGTCTTGGACACACACGAGCGCGACTTCGATCTTCCCGCCGCTTTTTTCCTCGAAGGCGTGAAAGAGGGCATTGCTGATCAGCTCATTGAGAATCAGGCCTATGGGCACCGCAAGAGTGATATCCATATCCAGCTCTTCGATTTCTAATTCGACCTTGATGTTCTTTTCCGAAGCATAGAGGTCGATAAGCTCCGAAGCCACCGATTCAATGTAGGGGCGCATCTCTATGCGGGAGAGGTTCTCCGTTTTGTAGAGCCGCTCGTGGACCATGGCCATGGAGTAGACGCGGTTCTTGCTCACCTCCAGGGCCCTTTTCGCCCCCTCGATCGAATCGATGTGCTCTCCCTGCAGGTTGAGAAGACTCACCACGATGTTGAGATTGTTCTTTACCCGGTGGTGGATCTCCTGAAGGAGGACCTGCTTTTCCTTGAGGGAGGCCTCCATTCGCCGTTCGATGCGTTTGCGTTCCGTGGTGTCGATTATGAAGCCTTCGTAACCGACCAGCATATCGTCCTCGTAGACCTTAGCGAGAGAGAGGCGGTGAAAGGCCTCTCCGCCGTCGGCGTTCACCCGTTCGACCTCATCGTGAGGAGCGCCGATACCCGTCTCGAGACGATCGATGAGGGCCCGGATTTTTTTCTCCTCTCCTTCTTGGAGAAATTCGGCGTAACGGCGGCCGACGACCACCTCCGGTTCGATAAACCCGTGAAGAGCGAGCCAGGCATCGTTTACCTGCAGGTAGTATCCCTCCGGATTCATGAAGAAGTAGCCGGCGCTGGCGTGCTCGATGATGCCGCGGAAACGGCGCTCGGAGGCCTGTATCCGCTTGAGCATCTGCTCCTCGTGCCTTCGGCTGCTTCTCAGCCCCTCCACCAAGCGGTTGAATGCTTTGATGAGCCGGCCGATTTCATCCCGCCGCTCCGTCTCGATAGTGATATAGCGGCCCTCCGTCAGTTCCCCCGAAGCTTTTATCAAGCCGCTGAGGGGCCGTTGAACGAGAGGAAAGAAGACCAGCAGGAGGGTGCCGGTAAGGATCGCCGTTACCAGGAGCAGGGAAACGACGAGAAAAGCCCTCGCCACAGCCAGGGGTGTGTACACGTCCTCATCGAAAGCGAAGGCCGCCACCTGCCAGCGAAAGAACGGAAAGTAGCGCACGTGCGCCACGGCGCCGCGGCCGCCGATCTCGAGGCTCTGCAATCGCCCTTCCTGCACCGGCTCGCACTCCGGCAGGTATTCCTCCCCCGTCAAGCCCCCCTTGCCTTCCCTGCAGCAGCCAAGCACCTCCCCCTCTTCGACGACGATGAAGTGGATATCCGGCGATTGGCCGGGCAGCTTCAGTATCTGCGACAGGGCGTCTTTCTTCATCGTTCGGACCATCGCCTCCTCTCCGGCCAGACGCAGCGAGAGGACTTCCTCCAGGTTATCGTCACAAATTTTCACTGCCTGAGCGGAGGCGCTCTTCAGCCGGCTGTAGACCTGATCCTGCAGATATTTTGAAAGAGACGCATCGAGGAGCCTTTCGGCAACCAGGACGGTGAACAGTCCGGCGAAAAGCAGCGGAATGAGCACGAGCAGGCTTATTGATCGGGGTATGTAGTGCTCCGCTTTCATTTCTCTGCGCCGGCACCTCTCTTAAAACCTCGGTTCGGCGGTCCGAACCGAGGGGGGATAAACGATTTCCTTCTTCCCATCCTGCCATTGAATGGTCATCGTATTGTGCCCGATCTGCTTGCCCGACCGGTCGACCTTGAACCGTCCGAAGATTGTCACCGTATCGAGGATCGAAATATAATTTCGTATCTCATCATGATCGAAGCCTCCGGTCATTTCCACCGCCTCTTGGAGAATGCGGCAGGAGGAGAAGGCGGAGGCGGCGTGATAGGTGGGATCTCTGCCGCTGTAGTCTCGAAAATCGCTGATAAACTTCTCGCTGCCGGGAAAGGGCATCCGCTCATTCGGCTCCCAGTTCGAAGGGGCGAACACTCCCTCGGCCGCCGAACCGGCGCGTACATTGAAGGAGGGGTCGATGGGGGTAATGGTCATTGCCACGGCCTTCGGCGGATCTGCGGCCGCGGTGATGGCGTGGAGAAGCGCATGGCCGGCCGGCGGATAGCTGCAAAGCACCAGAGCCCGGCTGTTCTTTTCCTCAACCCGGTCCCACAGCTCTTCGATATCGTCCCGTTCGGGGTCGAAGCCGTGCAGGTAAATAGCACTCAGCCCCATCCTTCCGGCCCAGAGGTGGGCACCGTTGGCCGCTTCTCGGTTGAAGGAGTTCTTCTCGTAGACGATGGAGAGGCTGCAGATCCCGTTTCGTGCGCAGAGATCGAGAAATCCGATAAAGAAGCGGTCGGCCTGGGAATACATGCCGAAGAGGCGGGAATGGCCCTGTTCCCATATCTCCGTGCCGGCCGCCGCCGCGGCGATGAGCACGCAGCCACGCTCTTCGGTGATCTTTGCAACGGCATTCGTTATGGGGGTACCGTAGGGAGAGAGAACCAGGTCCACCTGGTCCTCGTCGAGAAACTCTTTGTAGGCCCGCACCGCTGTCTCGGGGTCGCTTCCATCGTCGACGATCTTTAGTAGCACCGGCCGGCCGAGCAGCCCCCCGCCGGCATTTACCTCCCGCTCCCACAGTCGGTAGGCGCGGTGCATCATCCGCGAGGGTTCGGCGTAGGCCCCGGTGAGGGAGAGGCTCACGCCGACGCGTACCGGTTCGCTTGACCGCTTGTCCCCGGCTGCGGGCTCCGCAAAGAGGGGCGCGGCGGCCGCTAAAATGCCGGCGCTCAGCAAAAGGAAGAATACGAACGGGAAAACACTACACGGCCGCCTGCGGGAAAAAATCTGTACTTCAAAAACTGCCGCCGGCCCGCCCTTTTCTCTCATGCTTCTAGTGTAGAAGATTTTTTTCCGTTTCGATAGAAAAAAAAACAGAAAAAAAATCCCGCATCGGCAAGCAGAAGAGCCGGCTGTGCTGTATTTATTGGTGAAAAACGGCTATAGTAAAGAGGTGAACATGAAAGAATTATCGCACATTCTTGAAGAAGAGCTCGCCGGAGCGGTTGAGGTAAAGAACCGGGAGTCCCTGCACCGCTACATTGTCCTGTTAAGCGAACGGATGGTAGAGCAGCACGAGCACGACATCAAGCACGAACAACTGATGAGCGCGATGCGGGAGGGCTTCGCCCGGATGGACGAGCGCTTCGCGGTGAACGACGCGAAGTTCGACGCGATGAACCAGCGCTTCGAGGACATGAACCAACGGTTTGAAGACACGAACAAACGCTTCGGAGACATGAACCTGCGCTTCAACGGCATGCAGAAGCTGATAGGCATAGGATTCACCATCCTCGGCCTGCTCATTACCGGCATAAATCTTGTACCGTACTTTTTCAGTAAGTGAAACAAAAATTCCCCCTGTAAGCTGCCGGGCGGAAGATATACAGCTAGCAATTCAGTTTGAAGTGTTGACTTCTCTTCACAATATTCCTTATATTTTTAGTCTGAAATGAAGAAACAGACGGACACAGACTTATCCCGCAGCAGGGGCGGCCCGGCAGCGAAAGGCGTCTACGCATCCCTGGATCTGGTAAACGACCATATTCCCCGATTGATTTTCCGCATAGCACTTCCGGCGAGCGTCGGCTACTTCTTCAACACGATGTTCAATGTGGTGGACACCTACTTCGCCGGGCGGCTGTCCACCGACGCCCTCGCCGCCCTCAGCCTCTCCTTTCCCCTCTACATGCTCATCCTCTCGGTAGGGGTGGGGATAAGCGCCGGGACCAATGCCCTGGTGGCCAACGCCCTGGGTGCGGAAGATAAGAGGCGGGCGGCGATGTACCAGGCCCAGGCGATCACCTTCGCCGCCGGCGCCACCATAGCCGCGGCCCTTCCGCTCTTCGCCGCCCTGGTACCGATTTTCCGCTTCTTCGACGCCGAAGGGGAGGTGCTCGACGGCGGGGTGGCCTACATGCGGGTCATCTGCGCCGGAGGCATCTTCATCGTGCTGGCCAATACCCTCAACGCGGGCCTGCAGGCCCGTGGAAAGACCACGGTTTTCCGCAACTTCCTCATCCTCGCCTCCCTCCTCAACATAGGGTTAGATCCTCTCTTTATGTTCGTCTTCGGGTGGAACGAGGCGGGGGTGGCCGCAGCCACAGTCCTTGTATATGCGATAGGCGTGGTCTGGGTCGCCCGGGCCTTGGTCCGCCACGGCGGATTCGAGGGCCTGGAAGAGGGCGAGAGGGCCGCCGCATTCCGCCCCCGGGCGGATTACCTGAAGGAGATCGCCGGCCAGGCGGTTCCGGCGGGGCTCAACTTCCTCACCATCGCCCTGGGGGCTTTCGTGATAAACTACTTTGTCTCGCGCTTCGGCAGGAACCCGGTGGCCGCCTACGGCACGGCCCTGCGCATCGAGCAGATCGCGCTGCTGCCGACTATCGGGCTGAATGTCGCCCTTGCGGCGATGGTGGGGCAGAACAACGGGGCCGGAAGGCTCGCGCGCGTCGGGGCCTCCTACCGCACATCGCTGTCCTTCGCCTTCGCGGCGATGGTTTTGATCCTCACGCCGGTGATTATCTTCGCCCCGTCCCTGCTGCGGATCTTCACCGACAACGCCGAAGTGGTGAGGATCGGCCGGACCTATCTCTACATCCAGGTGCTCACCTTCTTCAGCTACATAGTCCTCAATCAGTCCAACTCGGTCCTCCAGGGGCTAAAGCGTCCGGCTATGATCATGTGGACGGGCCTCTATCGCCAGCTCATCGCCCCCTTCATCGTCTTTCCCCTCTTTATCGGTCCGATCGGTCTCGGTCTGCACGGGGTCTGGTATGGCCTGGTGGCGGTAAACTGGTCGGCGGCGCTGTGGATTCTCCTGCACACGATCGTAAAGCTCCGGGAGGCGGAGGCCGCAGCAGGAAAATAACGGCTCTCGTTTCCCGGCCTCACTTATTACTTGCCCTTGCGCAGGGGCCGGGCGACGACCCTGCGGTGCACGGGAAAGACTCCGCT
>CAZQNO010000034.1:8738-27482 GCA_964594775.1 uncultured Spirochaetaceae bacterium | reverse complement strand
CTGTCGAACAGCGGTGGACCTTTCCCGGAGGATATCGATATTCAAACCCCTTCATATATTGGCTTACAACTTATCAAAGCACTTGTAGTTCAGTTAGACGGAACAATAGAACTCCAAAAGAAGCCTCATCCCGTATTTACCATACGATTTCCAATCGAAGAGTAACTGTTCTTTTGCGGTCTACCTGCGGCAGCATCAGTAGTCTGCCGGTTATACTCATTTAGAAGGACTTATAGCCCTGAGTGTACTCAGAGTGAACTCACAAGTACTCACAGCTCATTCCCATGATGAGGAAACCGTAGACTCTTCAATACATCTCTTATGATCTAAATGGTGCGTTTAAGATGTTAAAACATGCCCACCCACTAGATACCGACTAGATATCTTAAGCTTTATAGATTTTGGATCTAGCATCTTCAGCTTTTTTTCCTAGTCGGTGAAACAGTGGCTATAGGACTCAAATTTGCCCTCAATCGGTAAAATAGTCGCTGAATTCAGGAAAAAATCGGAAAATGCCGGAAACCTATATTGCCATAAAGCACTATCCAATATACAATTAGTAAAACACTGGAAAGGAGTGGAAAGCGCTGTAAACCAAAAAATTGCTTCTTCCAAGCTGAAGATGCCGGTTCGATCCCGGTCGGGCGCTCTATTTAATTACTTTACTAAGATCGAGAAACTCTTCTTTCAGAACTTCGCCAGGGGTGGATAGTTCGATAAGGTTTTTGTCCATGATCTCCTCCTCGCCAGATACTCTCTGTGAGGCTATCCTTGAAGCCCTTTATCATAATTAATAATAGTGCGTTACACTAATATCGTCAAATGCAAGAATCGGCAGGGCCGACAAAATACTCAAAAGTCTCATCGTTGCGGCGATTGCGGCCCACAATCTCGCCGTCTCCATTCATCCCTTTCTCGCCCTTCTGCGGAGAATTTTTGCCATCGTGCTGCTTTTTACCCTGGTCAGGGGGGGTATGCCCGCTGTACAGATTGCTCGGAATTTCCACTAATCGGCGGAATGAGAATCCTTGAGCTCATTCGCCTTTTCATAGTGAGCTTTCACCTCTAAGAGTTCGCCGGATACGGGAAACTGCAGCACAAAACGCGCGCCGGACAGCTTTTTTCCGGGTTCCGCGAAGACCCGTCCCCCGTGATTTTTCATGATTTCTTTCACCACGGAAAGCCCGAGGCCGGAACCGCCGTCTGCCCTATTTCGCGCAGAGTCGACCCGATAGAAACGTTCAAAAACTCTTTCTCTCTCCTCCTTTGCAATACCGCTTCCCTCATCCTCCACTGCGATGCGCACGAACTCTTGACCGGCCTCGAGCACGATGAGGACCTTCGATTTCTCGGGAGCGTGCCCTATGGCGTTGGATATGAGGTTTGACAGGGCCTGTACGCACTTCTGCGCATCTGCAAAAAGCGGTAACGGAGAAGTCTCTGCTTCCAATTCCGCAACGAGAGATTTTTCTGCGAGCTTTGCATGAAATTTACTCACTGTTTTTCTCACAAGCTCACCGGCATCGAGCTCTTCGAAGCGGTAGGAGGCAGCTCCCTTCTGTGCATCGGAAAGACGACCCAGTTCTTCGACCAGCCGGGAGAGAAGAAGGGCCTCCTCATGGAGCCGTTCCAAGTGTTCCTCATCCGGCGGATAGACCCCGTCGCGGATCATCTCCAGGTTACCCTGCAGAATGGCAACCGGGGTCCGCAGCTCATGGGCCGAATCGGCAATGAGCCGTCGTTTCCATCGATCCGACTCTCTGAGGACACCGGCCATCGAGGCGAAACTCCTCGACAGGTCTCCCAGTTCATCGGTTCTCCCCGTATCTACGAGGATTTCGTAGTTGCCCCGTTCCATCTCTTTTGTTGCCCTTGTAAGCCTTTCGAGCGGCCGCATGATGTGACGAAACAGCATCGCCGCAACAACAAGAGCCAGAAGCGCCATCATTCCCGTGGCCAGCAAAATCGAGCGGTATACCCCGTCGAGGAAACGACGATACAGGGGATTGAATACCGGCTCGATCATCGACCCGACGTAGAGCCGGCCCACCTCTGTTTCTCCTAAGTTGATTACGGTACCCTCTTCTGCAACGAGGTTTCTTACAGGCTTTCTCACCGAAGGATCATCCGCTCCTTCACGGGGAATGTTAAGCCGTATCTTGCCTGCCGCATCCAGCAAAACGATTCGCATCGGTTTCGCGACTCCTGAGTCTCTCATAGGGCCGGTCATGTGACCGTTTCCCGTGATTCCCATAGAAAGAGGCGGGGTGAAACTCCTGCCCATCCGCGCACCGGGCATCTGCATCTGTCTGTTCGAAAGGTATTCTTCAACACCGTCCCAACTGCCTCTCCGCTGATAGTACTCTGCAAAAATGGGCGCATATATCGACGAGAACCTGAGATCGTTTTCTCTAATAACGGAACGAAAGGCTAAGCGGGTGCTATAGCCGATTATGAAGGCGGAGCAGAGTCCGCCGAATATCACGACCATTGCCATCGCCGTCATGAGCTTTATCAAAAGGCGTCCGGAAAGCCGCTTTCTCATTCGCCGTCGTCCTCCGGGTAGTATTCCGCCTTGTATCCCACTCCCCACACGGTATGAATATATCGCGGCTTAGACGGATTAGGTTCCAAGGCCTTACGAATATTTTTGATATGCACGTCGATGGTCCTCTCATAGTTTTCGTTGGCGCGGTCTTCGAGCAGTTCGAGAAGCTGGAGCCGCTCGAATACCCTCCCCTCGCCGAGGGCCATGTGGAAAAGAAGATCGAATTGCAGGCCCGTCAGTTCGATCCTCTTATCCCCGCGAAAAACCAGCCTGCGCTGTCTATCTATCAGGAGGTCTCCTAAGGAAAGCGTTTCGCCGCCGCCGGAAGACTCGCCTTCGCCGGCGGCGCCGCTTCGTCTCAGAACGGCACGGATGCGTGCGGCAAGTTCCTTTAGACTGAACGGCTTGGTGATATAGTCGTCGGCGCCGATCTCTAAGCCCATGAGCTTATCCCCCTCCTGCGCTTTCGCGGTGAGAAGAATGATGGGAACCCCGCAACTCTTGCGTATTCTTCGTGCCGTATCGAAACCGTCGATGCCGGGCATCATGACATCGAGTACCACGATGTCCGGCGGCGTCTTTTCAATAACTTCGAGAGCCTCTTTGCCGTTTTTCGCCGATGCCGTAACAAAACCCGTCGCTGATAAATAATCGACGATCATATCTACCATTTTCGGCTCATCATCTACAACGAGCACCCGCGCTTGATAGTCGTTCATGAAAATAAATCGTCGAAGGCCTTCTTCGCCTTCATCTCTCGCTCTCCGGCCTTTGAAGATGCAAATCGGCGGCCTTCCTTTGCGAGCACGAAGTAATCACAGAAGTTAGCCCTGTCCTTCTCTTTTACCTGCTCAGCAACGGTCTCCTTACAGTCCCCGTGGGCACCGGGAAGATAAAACGTACAATTCAGGCAGACCTTTACCTCCTTTCCGCAGGAAGAACAGTGGCTGCTCCGATATACCGGAGGAGATATCTCAGCGCCGCAATGAAAACAGTATCCCATGGCTCCTCTCTATGCAAAGAAATCTACTCTTCTGCCCTTTTCGCTTTCAATCTTCTGTTTTTCCTGTTCGTTCTCTTCGACCTCGCTTCGATCGTTTTTTGTATCCGTATCGGACTCTTCGCGAGGCTTTGGAATACCGGTTTTTCCCGGATCAATGGGTTCGACATTTTCTATGTCGCTCATATGATCACCTCCTGTCCCTAGTATACGGCTAAAGGAGGGGTATCGGCAAATCTATTTCTTTTCCGCCATTTCGTCCTGATACTCGATGTCGTCGGCGTCCCACGGATAACAGATCCATTTATCCGGGAGTTCCTCGCCTATGTAGTAGCGTTTTACTTCCTCCGGGAAGCTCCCGCGCTTTTCCTTTTTCTTGTTGTGCAATACGGCGACGGATATCTCCTCCGGTTGGTGCTTTATCAGTTCTCGCAGGCAGTATTCTAAGGTAACCCGTGAATCGTCGACTTCGTCTACCAGGAGCACCTTCTTTCCCCTCAGTTTCTTTTCCACTTCATCGATCCACTGAATCTTCTGCGGCGAATCCTTCGGCTTGTTTTCTAAATCGTAATAGGAGATACCGACGGTGTAAATGGGTCTATTGATAAAGGTTTTCAGTATTCGTGCAGGTATGAATCCGCCGGTACCGATGGCCACCATCACTTGCGGAACACCATTGTTCGTAATGATCTCCTCGGCGATGCTCTTCACCGTTTTATGAATATGGTTATAGCTGATGTACAGCTTCTCCGCCTCGCCCATGCTTCCTCCCTAAAGACTGTGAAAAATACTCTTCAGTCGATTTTGATGCTTTTCAATTCCCGTTCAATTTCGTTCTGCAGGGTGCGATAGATGAAATCGCTTATCCGTTTCTTCGCATCCGTAGAAACATAGGCGGTAAAGAGGACCACGTAGAGCGTGTGCCCTTCTTCGTCGTTCCTATTGCCCGCGATTATTCCTGTGACGATAACGATCCGGCTGCGAAGCTTCAGCTGAATTTTCTCGAGCTTCGTACGGGCCGAGAGGTCAACGGCGTTGTCAAAGACACAAGCCATTCCCGCCGAGCTGATGTCGACAATGCTGCCCTGGCGCGTGTTGCCGAGAATATCGGCGTTGAACTCGGTGCTTACGGCTTCTGGGCACTTCGCCCTCACGAAGCGGCGTTTGCCCTTCGCCTCGTTGGCCATGAGGGTCTGGAGAATTATTCGGAGACTCTCCTTGAGTCCCAACTTGAGCTGTATATAACCGGCGCTTATGCCGATATCGATGAGATAGGTTTGGGCGAGGTCTTTGTTTTCGTTATAGGTGAGAATACCGATCTGCAGATTGGAGAGCTCTTCGGAGTTCACCAAAGCACGAACATAGGCGATCCACTGCTGCTCTTTCATATTCTCGTCTATGTTGATGAACACTATGGAATCTTCGTAACGTTCTAAGAGTTTCTTCAAACGCATGTGGTCATACACGAGGTAAATCTCGAACTCGTTTTGTACTATCTGTACAACCAGTTCTTCCTGAATAACACTGTGCGGATACAGAAAGAATATTTTTCTTCCCATGCTGTTCATTTCTTCACCTCCGGATACAGGCGACCCTGACTAGACCAATTCGGTTTCGAAATTGAATACACTCTTTTGTCCCTCTCTATCCGCTTTGCCGGTATTTTCGAAAAAGTAATCGCAGCCGTTAACGGCCGGCACATTCATAATCTCACACGGATAGAGATACGTCAAATGTTCATCGTCCGATTTCTCAACGAGGAAGGATTTTCCCCGTGAATCGCGTATTTCACCGCTCACCGCTATTCCGGCCCTCGTTGCAAGGAGAAAGGGGCGTCCCCGGCGATACTGCTCGGTGCGCACCGGATTTCTCCGTACGATATCTTCAACAGCCGACTTCTCCAGTTCGATCCACGCCTGTATTCTGCCGATTCCCTCCTGTGCAAGCAGCTCCGCCGAAAGACTGTTCGTTACGGGGAAGGGATAGCCCGTAGAGAGTTGCACGCCGCTTTTGATCAAGCGCCTGATCAGCGCAAGATGTCCGAGATCTGTAAGCCTAAACTTCCTATACCCCAACTCTACGAGTTTTCGCAGCTGTGTTTCCACTGCGGGAAGGTCCCCCTGCGGCGTAAAGTGCGTAAGCACTATTTCTCTCTCTTTTTCCCTTTTTATTGCCGACTTTTTGTTGTGGAGATCTATGCTTTGAAGCGGCAAGACCAAATGCGTACAATCCGCCCCGGAAGGCTCTTTTCCCTCGAGGCGGGATGAAAGGCAGGATACCGTAGCGCTCGCCGGCGGCTTCATAGCTGCGGCCATTTTTCTCAGCTTCTCGTCGATCACTTCGTCGAGCCGCCCTCGAGACGCCGCATCATTAGCCGTCGTCTCCCCGTCCTCTGTCAGCCAATCCCAGAATTCCCGCCTTGCCTGCTTCAATTCCTTCGCCGGAACAAAGAGGCCTTCTTCGCAGGAGGCGAGTATTCTTCTCACCCGCAGATCCCTTCTTCGCGTGACGGAGAACTCCGCTTCTATGTCTTTAGGAGACAAAGCCTGTTTTCTCGCCTCCTCCGTCAAGAGTTCCCGTTTCCAACGGCGGCTCCATTGGTTGCCATCGAAATAACGTCCCGTTACCGAGTTTCTTTTTACCTCTATCTCTATCTCCACGGTCCTTCTCGGCAGAAAGGGGACGAGGTTCTCCGGCGCCGGTCCTGTCGATCTCACACTTTTAGAAATCTTGTAGACGAGCCCCCTCTGCCCTTGCGCATACGAGCCGGTGAGCCGCACCCGACCCGACTTCGCCTTTTTTACCGAACGGCCGTTTTGCTCGATCCTTGTCACGGTAATCGAGGGGCTCTCTTGCCCGGAATTGTTTTGGACTCTGATCCTGTCGCCAATGAAGAGCGGACGCTTTAAGAGAATGCAAAGCTCCCCTTCCCTCGATTCGACAGTTTCTCCTATCAGCAAACCGGAGGTACCGAGCGAATCGGGCTGTACCACCTCCCGCATCTCCTCGTGTGTCGCAAATCCATGAGTCCATTTTCTGCCGTACGATCCGGCAAGAACCTGCTTTGCCCGGGAAATCTCCCCAGCCGGATATCCCTTTCGTTCTCCAATCGCATCGAGGACCATTCGGTATGCCTGTACCACCGATGAGATATAGCTCTCCTTTTTCAGTCTCCCCTCGATTTTTACCGAAGCAACGCCTATCTCGCTCAAGTCCGGAAGTAGGTCAAGAAGCGCCAGGTCGCGTGTAGAAAAAAAGAACCCCGAGTCCTTTTCTCCTCCTTTCCCGATCGAATGGTAACGGCGGCGGCAGGGCTGCTTGCATTTCCCTCTGTTACCGCTCCAGCCGCCGATCCAGGAGGAAAAGAGACATCTGCCGGAAAGAGAACAACAGAGAGCACCGTGGACGAAGGCCTCAATTTCTATGGGTGATTCGTTAACGATGCTGCGGAGCTCTTCTATCGTTACCTGTCGTTCCAAGATAACCCGCGATATTCCAAGTTGTGCAGCGATACGGACCCCGTCGGAATTGTGTATCCCCATCTGCGTGCTCGCATGCAGGGCAAGCTCCGGGAGATATCTGCGGACGAGGGAAAGGACCCCCAGGTCTTGCACTATTATGCCGTCGGGCTCCAAGGCCGCCGCCTGCTCCAGTTGTCTCGCCGCATCGGGCAGTTCCGAATCCTTGATCAGCGTATTGAAGGTAAGATAGAGGCGTTTTTGTTTTCTCTTTAGATAGCCGGAAAGTTTCGATAATTCTTCTAGGGTAAAATTCTTTGCCATTTCCCGGGCGTTGTACGTTCCGAGACCGGCGTAGACCGCATCGGCACCATTCTCTATTGCGCTAATTGCAGCGGAAAGCTCACCTGCCGGAGCGAGGAGCTCCGGCAGCTTGGGCGTGTCTGAGATTGTCATACAAGCCGATTGTAAACGGTATTTTTCGCTTATACCAGCACTAGGTGGTGATATGCTCGCCCTTTCCCTTCATGAAGTCTTTGTTCTTATCTCCCACCCAGTAGCGCTCTCCGGCGATGCACCATATGAAGGTCAGCGGTTCTTCGTGACTGAAGACGGGATGATAGTTGAGCATGGGAATGGTAATATTATCACCGGTCTCAACGGTGGTGACGAAGGTCTTGTGCTCGTCGTCTTCGTAGACCTCCATGGCACCTCTGCCGTCGATAAAGGAATAGACTTCTTCCTGGTCGGTATGGTTGTGAGGAGGCCACGCACGGGTGTAGGTCTCGTAGAAGGTGTAGCCGGCGATGAATTTATTCGCCTTCTCTCCTACATCGAACATGAGAAACACATCCTTCTTGTTCAGCCGGCGGATTCTCTCTTCGGTCTCCTTAACTTCCGTCCACTTAGCGTGGTATACCGGATAAGACTCTTCTCCCACGGCACGATAGATGTAGAGCCATCCCTCTTCATCTCCGGTGTGATGTAGGCGGAAGGAGGTATTTATGGGAATATACAGTACATCGTACGGCTCCAGGCGGTACCTCTTCCCCTCGACCTCCAGTTCAACGGGGTCTTCGAGATTGAATACGAGGGCCTCTTCCGTCTTGAAGGAGAGGACCGGTGAATATGACTGGGCCCTCATGAGAACCTCCATCTGACTGAGGTATTCGAGGTTCGAATTACTCTTGTTAAAGAGTTCTCTAATGATACAGTCGCTTTGATCTCCATTAAATAGTTTACCGCTTTTTATCGCCATGAGTACTCCTTTATCCTTCCTTCCTCGATTATATTTATTTTCTGTAAATAAGTAAAGGCGATTTTCAAAAAAATGTAGGGCGCTCAGTCTTTGTGGCGGCCGGCATTCACGTCGATCACCTCTCCGGAGACGAAATCGTTCTCAAGAAGATAGATGACGGTATGGGCAATTTCTTGTGGCGTGGCGATCCGCCCAAAGGGAGTCAGCTTCGCCAGCTGCTCCTTCACCTCCGGACTTATGAGGTCGGTATCGACGGGGCCGGGGGCAACGGCATTTACGGTAACCTGCGGGGCGAGCTCCGTTGCCATGGCAAAGGTCATCCCGATGAGTCCTGCCTTAGATGCGGCGTAATGACTCCCGAGCTTTCCCCCCATTTTTGCCGCGATTGAAGAGAGGTTGACGATTTTTCCTCCGTTGTTCTTCAGCTCCTCAGCTGCGGCTTTGGCACAGTAAAAGGCGCTGGAGAGATTGCTGTCAATGACGTTCTTCCACTCATCTGCATCGATTTCCGACAGCCTCGTATGCGTGCCGTTTATTCCCGCGCTGTTTACGAGGATATCGATCCCTCCGAGACTCGCGGTAACTTTGTCGATTAATGCTTCGACTTTTGAAAAATTTCTGAGATCCGCCGCAAAAATATCCGCCTGCACTTCATAGGTCCTCGCCTCTTCGGCGACCTTTTCCGCCGCGTCTTTACTGCTCTTATAGACGACGGCTGCGTGCACACCCTTCTTCGCCAAAGCCAGAACGGTTGCCGCGCCAATTCCGCGGCTGCCGCCGGTAATTATCGCTCGCTTTCCCTTAAGTTCCATATTCTCTCCTTTTCTCCTCTCTCTATACCCGATGCGGTATCGTGAAGGTAACTCGAGTACCCTTCTTTGGGGTGCTGGAAATATTTATGTCGCCGCCGTGGGCCTCTACGGTGCTCTTGACTATTGCGAGTCCCAGTCCCGTTCCTCCCTTGCTTGAGGAAAAAAAGGGTTCGAAGATTCTCTTCAAAGATTCCTTATCTATCCCCTCGCCCGTGTCTTCAACGCAAAAGGAGAGGAAATTGTCGTCTTTCTCCACAGAAATCTCACAGCGTCCCTCACCAGCCAGAGCCTTACGGGAATTCTCCACAAGATTCGACATCACCCGAAAGATTCTCTGACGGTCCATCATCACCTGCCCCTCGTAAGCGACACGGCAGGCAACTTCGATATTGCGGAGAGACAATCTCCGTTCGGCGAACTCTCGCACCTCATGCAGAAAATCGGGAACGGAGACAGCTTCGATATCGAGCCGCACCTCCCCTCGTGAATAATCCAAGAGTTCATTCGCCAGCTGATTCAATCGCTGTGTTTCGTGCCGGATGTTATCGACATAGGACTTTGCCTTTTCATCTCCCTCAGCACTCATTCTGAGAAGATCGGCAAAGGCCCTGATTACCGAAATGGGATTGCGGATATCGTGGAGAATCATCGAGGAGAATTTCCCCAGGGCGCTGAGCCGTTCGTTCTTCAGCAGTTCGTTTTGCGCCTCTTTCAGCTGATCAAAGGCCCGCTGAAGCCGCAGGTTTCGTTCACGAAGGTCTTCGAGAAAGCTTTCGTTGCTCTTTCTCACCATGGCGCTGAGCGATTTTACTATAGCCAAGGCAACGGCGGCATTTTCTTCAAGAATACGCTGAAACTCATCTTCGTTGATGAAGAGCATCCGGGTATCGGTACGAGAGACCACCGTGGCGCTTCTCGGCAGATCATCCACCAAGGCCATTTCGCCGAAGAGTTTTCCCTCGCCGTGGACGGCGAGGATGTCCGAATCGGGACTGTCGAAATCCTTCCAAACCTCTACTTCTCCGGACATGATGATGTAGAAACGGTCCGCCCGGTCCCCCTCCTTGAAAATTACGCTGCGCGCGGGAAACTCCGTCTCCCTGCAGTAACGCATGATCTCGCGGATATCCTCGTCGCTGAGGGTGCGAAAAAACGGAATGTTCCGCAGAAATCCGAAGTACCCCTTCATGCCTCAACGCCTCCGTTCTTACTCACCGATTATCTTTATCAGCACCCGCTTCCTTCGTCTACCGTCGAATTCTCCATAAAATATCGCCTCCCACGGACCGAGGTCCAATTTCCCCTCGGTAACGGCGACCACCACTTCCCGCCCCATGATCTGGCGTTTCATATGCGCATCCGCATTGTCCTCTCCCACGTTGTGACGATAGCCGCTCTTGCTGTACGGGGCGAGTTTCTCCAGCCACTCCAGGTAATCGCTGTGCAAGCCGGACTCGTTGTCGTTGATGAAAACGCTCGCGGTGATATGCATGGCGTTTACCAGGACGAATCCTTCCCTTATTCCGCTTTCTCTTACCGCCTCCTCTACCTCGTCACCGATGTAGAGGAGCTCGTAACGGTTTTTCGTGTTGAACCACAATTCTTTTTTATAACTCTTCATATCTACAGTATACGGTTTAGGAAACCCAGGAGTCTATGGTTTTCTCGATTTCATCGAGTCTTTCGGCTACGCTTTTCTTCGCTTCTTCAAGGTTCTGACCCCTTTCCCCGCGGCAGGAGGCGTAGAATTTTATCTTCGGCTCGGTCCCGGACGGCCGGGCGGTGACGATGCTTTCGTCTTCAAGCACAAACTGCATCACGTTCGATGGGGGAAGGTCTATCTTGTCTAAGAGAGAGCCGTCGGCCCCGCTGAGGGCCTTGCCCACCTGATAGTCCCGTATTTCGCGTACCGTGATTCCACCGATCTTCTTCGGCCCTTCCCGTCGGAGGCTGCTCATCAGCTCGTCCATCGCCTCTTTGCCCTTCTGTCCCTTGAAGGTCTTGCTGAGGAGAATTTCCCGGAAGAATCCGTACTCTCGATAGATTTCTTCAAGCCGATCGAGCAGGGTCTTGCCCTCTCTCCTGTGGTACAGAGCCATCTCCGCGGTAAGGAAGGCGGCGGAAACGGCGTCCTTGTCTCTCACCTTGTCGGTAACGAGGTACCCATAGCTCTCCTCACCGCCGAACACGTAGGTCTCACCGCTCTGTTCGAACTCCTTTATCTTCTCGGCAATGTACTTGAATCCGGTCAGCACGTCGTAGCTCTTCACCGAGTAGGCGTCGGCAATGAGCCGCTGCAGCTCAGTGGTAACTATCGTCTTTACGAAGGCGGGTGAATCGGGCATCAATCCCAGTTCCTTTCGTGAAGAAAAAATGTAGTCTGCCAAGAGCACGCCCAGCTGATTTCCCGTTACCAGCTGCGGTTCTCCGGAAGAATCGGGTACGGCTATTCCTAGACGGTCGGCATCGGGATCGGTGCCCATTACCAGGTCCGCCTTACGCTCCTTCGCCAAATCCAGTGCCATCTTCATCGCCGCGCTCTCCTCCGGATTAGGCTTCTCTACCGTTGGAAAATCGCCGTCAGGCTCGTTCTGCTGCAAAACGGGTATCACCTCAATGCCCATCTCGCCGAGAACCCGCGGAAGGACCACCGAACCGGTCCCGTGCAGCGACGTGTAGACGACGCTCAATTGCTCTCCATGCTCCTTTAGAAGCTCCGGCCGCAGGCTGCAGGATTTTACCATCTCCCGAAAGGGCGCATCGATCTTTTCATCGATTATCTCCAAGAGTCCCGCCTTTACCGCCTCATCCTTGTCCATGACTGTTATTTCTTTGCCGACGGCCCGGACCTCTTCTATAATACCCTTGTCGTGAGGAGGGACTATCTGGCCTCCGTCGGCCCAGTAGACCTTGTAGCCGTTGTACTCCGGCGGATTATGGCTCGCCGTTACCACTATTCCCGTGTGGGCGCCGAGCTTCCTCACCGCGAAAGAGAGTTCCGGTACGGGCCGCAGTGCGGAAAAGAGCCAAACCTTTATGCCGTTGGCACAGAGCACCTTCGCTGCCTCCTCGGCAAAGAGGTCGGAGAAGTTTCGCGAATCATAGGCTATGACCGCCGAGGCTCCGTCGCTGTGCTTCTTCAGATAATTTGCCAGTCCCTGAGTCGCCTGCTGCACCATAAAGGGGTTAATTCTATTGTAACCTCCGCCGATGACTCCCCGCAGCCCTCCGGTACCGAAATTGAGACCGGTATAGAAACGATCGTTGAGTTCTTCGTTGTCGCCGCCGTCAATAACTTTCTGTAATTCATTTCGAAAGTGGGGATGACGTTCCAGTTCCAAATATTCCTTCGCCTTGGTTTGAATTTCTTCGATATTCATACTATTCCTCCCTATGAAAAGAGTTTCAACAGTTCATCCGCTCTGCGAGCAAGAAATTGCGCACCCGCATTGTGAAGTACGTCCTTTGTCATATACCCCCATACTACTCCAACGGGCAGCATACCGGCATTAACCGCAGTTTTCATATCTATATCACTGTCGCCTACATATGCAATTTTCTCAGGAGCTACAGCCATTTTATCCGCAATTTCCAGAACAACGGCAGGATCCGGCTTTTTCGGCCTATCCTCCCGGTTTCCTCTCACATCGATAAATTCCCAGCTATCGAGAAGCTGCTCCACTATCCTAACTACCAGTGGTTCTTCCTTGTTTGAAAGGACACCCATCGGAATTCCTTTTTGCGTAATAGTATCCAATAGTGTATCGATGCCGGGATATGGAACGGTATGCATTATCGGGTCCCTTCTGTATTCTTTCATAAGAGAGGTATATACTCGCTGTAGCGTCTCCTCCTCACAAACATCTTCCGGTATAGCCCTTCTTACAATCTCAAGCAGTCCCCAACCAACCCATGTGCGGTAGTCTTCCGTTGGATGCGTTGGAAAGCCGTTGATCTGCAGCGCATGGTTTGCCGCCCGGGCAATGTCTGCAAGTGTATAGAGAAGAGTTCCGTCTAGATCGAAAATTACCGCCGCTAAGCCCGAAACAGTGTTTTTTTCTTCCATTTTCATACAGTTTCATACTATAAAAGAATTTCTTACAATCGGAAAGGGAGGCACAGCTCATCGCATCACGAGATACACGGAAGAAAGCGAGTTTTGACGAATTTTACCGGGAAATCTATCCGGAACGCTGGCCGGAGCTGCGTAAGGCTCTTCTTCAAAGCGGTCGATACACCGAACTCAGCGAGGGGCTGCGTAAACCCTACTTCTTAGATGAAGCGAGCTATCATACCGCCATGGCCCTCGAACCCCGGGAAGAATCTGAAGTCCTCGATATGTGTGCGGCGCCCGGAGGAAAGAGCCTCGTCCTGACGACCTGCTTTCCGGGTATCCGTCTTGCCGTTAACGAGCGTTCCGGCAGACGACGTGAGCGCCTCAGAAGGGTGCTGCAGGAACATTTGGGAGACGAGCGGGCCTCTGAAATTCCGGTATTCGGCCATGACGCCCGCACATGGTTTGCCCATGAGCGTGACCGGTACCCCTACATTCTCTTAGACGTGCCCTGCTCATCGGAACGGCATATCATCTCTTCGCCGCTGCACCTGTCCAAATGGAGTAGTGCGCGAAGCAGACATCTTGCTGTCCAGGCATTCGTCATGCTCGCCTCCGCCCTGGAAGTGCTCACCGTAGGAGGCATTCTTCTCTACAGCACCTGCGCACTTACCCCGATTGAAAACGACGGCGTACTAGAAAAACTGCACAAAAAACGGCAGGACAGATTCGAACTGCTCGAAGTCCGCTTGCCATTCGGCGAGAAAACGCGTTATGGTTGGCAGGTGCTTCCCGATACATCCGAAGGCCGCGGTCCGATGTACGCGGCAAAAATCAAAAGGACGAGCTGAATGCAAGACGAATCTCGGAAAGAATCTCGGAATACGTGCCGGGTAGCTATTCGACGCTGCGAAACCTACGAAAGCGAAAGAGTGGAAAAAGCTATGCGGGAGGCGGTAGAGTTAGCCGGCGGTTTCAACGTTCAGGGTTTGAGAGTTCTTCTCAAGCCGAATATTCTGAGGGATTCGGATCCCGGGAGGGCTCTCACCACCCATCCGGAGGTCCTCAAAAGCGCCATACGGCTCTGCCGCTCAAAGGGAGCGGCGGAAATTCTCGTCGGTGACAGCCCCGGTTTCGCACCCGCCGGATTCAGCGGCCGCAAATCCGGGCTTCGGCAGGTTACGGAGGAAGAGGGAGCGCTTTGGCTGGACTTTCACAGGAAAAAGACGACGCGCACGGTGCCGTCTCCCCTCCGCGAGCGGGCTTTTCATTTTAGCGACGTGCTGGATTCCGTCGATGCGGTGATAAGTCTTCCAAAACTAAAAACTCATTCTCTTCTTTTTTTTACCGGCGCCATGAAAAACCTTTTCGGCCTCATCCCCGGGCTCGCAAAGTCGCCCTTTCACGTCCGTTTTCCCGGCCGGGAGGAGTTCGGAGAGATGATTGTCGACCTGGTTCAGGCCGTCAAGCCGAGCTACGCCGTCTTCGACGGCATAGTAGCCATGGAGGGACCGGGGCCGGGCAACGGCTATCCTAAAAGCGTCGGACTCATCATCGCCGGCCCGAGCTGTCTCGCCGTCGACATCGTCGCTTCGAAGATCATGGGCTACAAGACCGAAGACATTCCCACAAACCGTATCGGCCTGCGGCGTGCTGAAGAACTGGGAGAGACAATCCGAAGCGATACAGATATCGAAATCGTCGGTGAAAAATTAGGCGACGTAGTGGTCCACGATTTTATCCGTATTTCCGGGAGTGAATTTTCCTCTCTCTGGAACCGGATCATGCACAGCCGCCTTCTACAGGGGATCGAGGTAAAACTGAGAAAGAAGCCGGTGTTTCAGCACGAAAAGTGTATTCGCTGCGGCGAGTGTGTAAATATTTGTGCCTCCGGTGCCCTCTCGATGATCAAGGGAGAAGGGAAGCGTCGAATACGGGTGAAGTACCGCCGCTGCATACGATGCTACTGCTGCCATGAAATCTGCCCGGCAGATGCGATCGTCATTGGAAAAAGGAGAAGATAGCTTGCCTCTCAATATAGAAGCCGAACTGAACCCGGAACAGCGGAGGGCCGCCGAAACGCTCGACGGCCCTCTGCTCATTATCGCCGGGGCCGGTTCCGGAAAAACGAGAACCATTACCTTCCGGATCGCCGGGATGCTCGAGCGGGGGATTGCTCAGTCATCCATCCTTGCCCTCACCTTCACCAATAAGGCGGCCAGGGAGATGGCCGAGAGGGTGAAAGAGCTCACCGGCCGCAAGTTGACCCAGCTGAGCGTTTCCACCTTTCACGCCTTCGGTGTTCGGATGCTGCGTGAATCGATAGACAGAATCGGCTACACCTCATCTTTCAGTATCTACGATCAGGTAGATAAACTCTCACTGCTCAAAGAAGTTGCAAGAGAGCTTAAGATCAGCCATGATGCCGTGGATTTTTATGCCGCAGGAACCCTCTTTTCGGCGATAAAAACGGGTCGGGCCGAGTGGACGAGGGAGAACGACGGACTACGGCCGATGTACCGTGAATATACCGAACACCTGAAGGTGTACAACGCCGTCGATTTCGACGATCTCATCATGCTTCCCCTGCATATCTTCGAGGAACACCCTGATATTCTTCAGAACTACCGCCGACGGTTTAACTATCTCATGGTCGACGAGTTTCAGGACACTTCGGCGGTACAGTACCGGATGATGAAACTCCTGGCAGAAGAGTCGCGAAACGTCTGTGTCGTCGGCGACGACGACCAATCTATCTACTCTTGGCGGGGTGCAAACTACGAAAACATCCTCAGCTTTGAAAAAGACTTTCCCGAAAGAATAGAGATAAAGCTCGAACAGAATTACCGATCGACCCGCCATATTCTCTCCGCCGCCAACGGCCTTATCGCCCACAACACGAACAGAAAGAAGAAGGAGTTGTGGACCGGTATCGCCGGCGGCAAGGCCCTCGAAATTTACTATCCCGACGACGAGATCAAAGAGGCACAGTTTATCTCGCAGATGATCAAGAACCTCACCATAAAAGAAGGCATCCCCTACCACGACTTCGGTATTCTCGTTCGCACCAACAGCCTCACTACGGCACTGGAAAACGCCCTCCTTTCCGAAAACCTTCCCTACCGGGTCTCAGGCGGTCAGAGCTTCTTTCAGCGCAAGGAGATAAAGGACGTCATCGCCTATCTCCGGCTTATGGCAAATCCCGACGACGACGTGAATCTTCTCCGTATCATCAATACCCCCCGCCGCGGTATCGGGAGAACTACTCTGGAGAAGATTCGCTCCTTTTCCGAGGAGAAGAAAATATCCGTCTATTCGGCCCTGTCGGCCTTCCGCTGGGCCGAGGATGCCCCGATATCACCGCGAATAAAACAGGACCTCGAAGACTTCCTCTCCTTGGTCGAATACTATCGCGAACTGCTGCTCTCCGGGAAAAAAATGGCCGACTCGACCGGGGCGCTCATCGAAAGAATCGACTACTGGGGCCACCTTCTCCAGGAGTACCAGAGTTCAGACACTACCGCGAAATGGAAGTACCGCAACATCGAGATTTTTCTCGATCTCTTCGCACGATGGGAGAAAGACCCCGACACAGAAAACCCGAGCCTCTATAACTGGCTCAACCGGATAAGCCTCGTTACCAGGGATGATGAGGGAGAGGATGAAAGGGGAAAGGTGAACCTCATGACCATCCACGCGTCCAAGGGTTTGGAGTTTTCTGTAGTATTCTTAGCCGGTGTGGAGGACCATCTCATCCCCCATGCCAGGGCCATCGAGGAGGATGAAAAGAACATCGAGGAGGAGCGGCGCCTCTTCTACGTGGCGATAACGAGGGCCAAGGAGAAGCTCTTTCTCACCAGCTGTAGAAGTCGAAAGACCCTTAGGGAGCGAAGCGAATCCCTCCCCTCGCGCTTTCTTGGAGAAATTCCCGATGAACTTATCGAGTTTCACCGTCCGGAGGAAGAGGTAGACGCCGACCGGGCGGCGGATTACTTTGCTCAAGTGAAGGCAAAATTGGGTAAAATCAGGTGAACACGGCACCATAGGTAATACCCACAAGGGTGGAAAGCCCAACAACGAGCAGCACGTAGACGGCGGTCTTCTTCAGCCCCAGCTCCTCACCGATGAGCAGCAGGGAGGGAAGGCTGATGGACGGACCGGCGAGAAGCAGTGCCAGAGCCGGTCCCTCACCCATCCCGGAGCCCAGGAGCCCCTGCAAAATGGGAATTTCGGTGAGGGTGGCGAAGTACATGAGCGCACCGATGAGAGATGCGGCAAAATTCGCCGACCAGCTGTTACCCCCAACCAATCCGACGATCCACTCTTCCGGAATCAGGCCCGACTCACCGGGACGACCCAAGAGAAAACCGGCTATGAGAACCCCGGCAAAGAGAAGCGGCAGCATCTGTACGGCGAAGTCCTTCGTAGCTTCCCGCCACGTTTTCATTTCACTCTTCTTATAATTCCGCCTGAGGGTGTACACGAGGAGCAGGATAAAGAGAAGAGAGACAGCGATTCTCCAGTCGTAAACAAGCCGGCTGAGCTTCGATCCTCCTATGGAGGGCCAATTCACGAAAACGAGGAAGCCGATCAGCGAAGTCATCAAGAGTATATTGCGGGATATTACGCCTTTCTCTCCTGCGTCGTAGGCAAACATATCCGGATCGGTCTTTCGTTCTCTATCGGAGCGTAAAAAGAAGAGGTGCATGAGGGCGGCCAAGACAAAGGCGAAGAGAACGGCCGAAACGGCGCGGGCGATGCCGAGCCGCGGCCCCAGAACCTTTGCGGTGAGAATAATGGCCACTACATTTATCGCCGGTCCCGAATAGAGAAAGGCCGTTGCCGGGCCTATTCCTGCCCCCTTTCGGTATATCCCCTTGAAGAGGGGAAGCACGGTACAGGAACAGACGGCGAGAACACTGCCGGAAACCGCTGCTACCAAATAGGAAATCGGTTTAGGCGCCTTCGGCCCGAGAAAGCGCAGAACCGCCTGCTGATCGAAAAACTCCATTATCGCTCCGGCTATGAAAAAGGCCGGGACGAGGCAGAGCAGCACGTGCTCCTGCACATATTCCGAGAGCAGGAGAAGGGCCTCCTGCAGCGCACCTTCCAGGGGCAGTTGTTCTATTGGGGCAAAGAAAAAAACGAGAACTACTATGGCTATTACAATGAGGATGATGTTCTTTTTTTCTGTAAAAAAATTCATGAACTCATTTCTTCAAACAGTTCTATCAGTTCATCGGCACTGGGAACTCTTCCCTTTTTGTGAACCTTTCCATCGACTAGCAGGGCGGGTGTGATGAGAACCCCCATATCGGTGATGGTATCGGGATCCTCCACCTTTTCAAGCTCGGCATCCAAAGATACTTCATCCATTGCCGCCTTCACGTTCTCGTAGAGCTGCACACACTTCCTGCATCCGCTTCCCAGTACCTGTATCTTCATCTTATGTCTCCTGAAATTAGTATGACAAAAAAAGACAGTCTTTTCAATATCATAGAGAGGGCTCTTTCTTATTGATTTCTCCGCGTTTTCACACTAATCTTAGTAGCACATTAGCCGGAAAGGTTACCTTTACCCGATTTTCCCTCGCCGATATGAGCGAGACCTATAC
>CAZQNO010000034.1:7113-8638 GCA_964594775.1 uncultured Spirochaetaceae bacterium | reverse complement strand
CCGGAAAGGTTACCTTTACCCGATTTTCCCTCGCCGATATGAGCGAGACCTATACGCACATCTCGGGGAATGTCAGCGGGAGCGAGGAAGAAGGAATAAAGGTCGACTGCACCCTTGAAGGAGGCGCCGTCTCTTCGATTCGGTATTCCATGTCGAATGAAGCCTTGGAGACCCAGCCGGAAGAGATGACCGTCTTTGCCGACGAGAAGAAGCAGGTGATTCCTGTAGGAGAGATGTCTCAGTAGTCGTGAACTCAGAAAAATCTCATTCTCATGAATACGGCCAATCCTGGTCCATTGCAGCCGCGCTCATAGAAGAGCCGAAAAAGTGGCGCCTCCTCCCGGGAGGGACGAGAGCAGGCCGAGATATTCGCAGCGACGATGAGGAACTTGATTTACAGAAGTACGGCTTCGTACGTATGGAGCGGCACAAACACGAGATGCTGCTTCGGTGGTTTCTCTATGAAATCACAAAGGGCAGCGTTCAAAACACAGATGAACCTCGAAACCGCGCCAAAGCTGCTATGGATTTCGAAAAGATTGCCTCTCTCAAGGCCCTCGGTATCACAAATTATGAAAACAGGTACAGCCGCATCGAAAAGGCCGTGGAGGAACTATTTTCCCGAAAATGGGTCCTTGAAGATCCTCTCCGCCTCAGCACCGAGGGAGAGACGACCCTCAATAAGGCCCTGAACACCTCTTCGCATTTTTCCGTGCGCGGGAAACCGGGACCGCGTTCATTACGCATCCTTTTCTCCTTCATCGGACGGTGTATCGGCACGGGGATTTTTCTCGCACTGGTATATCTTTTCTCTTTTCTATTAGGTTTTTTCCCGGATCTCTCTCTTTGGAGCTCGGTTCGTCTGCTCTCTGCTGAACCGCTCTTCGATTTCGGATTTATCCGCTTCAACGGAATCCTGTTTTTCCTTGGAAGCGCAGGGATCTTTTTTTAGAAACTACCGGAGGATTTTATGAAAACATCAGCTAATACAACACGGCTCAAAGTGCTGCTCCCCTCTGTGAGCCTCGCCGATCCCCATCTTGCAACCGATTCCCACGCGGTTTTGACTGTCCGCCGCTTACTCTTCGAAACTCTTGTCGCCTTCGACGGCAGTACGGTAAAACCACACATCGCCGAAAAGTGGCGGAACGACGAAAACGGAAAGCGCTGGGTCTTTACCCTTTCTCATGACCACCTTTTTCCAGACGGCAGGGAAGTTACTTCGAAGGATGCGGCCTACAGCATCGAACGCGCTTCCTCCCCCGACCGTGAGGGGCAGCTATTCACCGTCACCTATCAAAGCTATTTTGAGGGGGTTCGGATCGAAACTCCGGACTGTTACACCCTCGTCCTGCACTTTCCCCAAGCGGCGGCGCAGATAATCGAGCTGCTTTCCGATATCGCCGTGGTACCGGTCGGCTGGAAATCCTACGAAGACGGCGGCGGCAGCGGCCCCTTCGAAGCGGCCGATGCATCTTCCGATACGCTGTTTCTCCGCCGCCGCACTACTGGGCATGAAGGACGG
>CAZQNO010000034.1:0-7013 GCA_964594775.1 uncultured Spirochaetaceae bacterium | reverse complement strand
GGACGGGGAAGGCTCCTCAACGGCCCCCTCTCGTCTCGGCACTTTGCCGCCGATCCCGGCAGAGCCCCCTACCCATTCGACACGGAAGCCGCACGAAAGCTGTTAAAAAACGCCGGATACGCCGACGGTTTTCAGCTGGAAATCCACGCTCCGACGAGTATTCCAACGGAGGGCCCGGCGCTGGCCAAAGCCGTTGCGGCAGATCTGGAGAAAATCGGTATCCGTACTGAGGTTATTCTGCACGAAGACCGCAGAGACTACGCACGGCGAGTGGCGGAAAAGGAAATCAGAGGGCTCCTCTGTTTCGACTCGAGCCCGCAGTCTTCCTTCAAGGTGCTGCACGAGAAGCTGGACAGCCGTTTTGCCGGTCCGTGGTGGCAGGGCTACGACAGTGCGGAACTCAACAGTCTTATAGATCAAGCTTCAGCTGTTACGGAAAGCGCGGAACGCCGAAAAATTGCCCGAAGAGCCTTTCGCCTCATCAGCGAAGACGCGCCCTGGCTCTTCCTCTACAACCCCGATAGATTCTGGGCCGTAAAGGGGGAAAGTTCGATCATCATCGATTCAGAGGGATTTCCCGTTCTTTAAGAAGATAGTCCGAAGATAGTTCAGTCATCTTTATTTTTCGGTCCCGCTGTATTACAATACCGGCAGCTATGAGTGAAGGTCGCTACCAAAGCATCATCGACAGCTCTCACGACTTTATCACCCTGATAAACCGCAGCTACGTGTACGAACTGGTAAACGATACCTACTGCGACGTCATCGAAAAATCTAAGGATGATCTTCTCGGAAATAAAGTTGAGGATGTATGGGGACGGGAACTCTTTCAAGGAAAAATCAAGGGCTACCTTGACCGCTGCTTCGCCGGAGAGCATGTCCACTACATTGAACAATTCAAATTCGGTTCATTCATGAAGTACATGCACGTATCCTACTATCCCTATCGGGAAAACGAGGGAACCGAAACGAGCCATGCCATCGTCTTTTCCCACGACATTACACAGATCGGACAACTGGAAAGCAAGCTCAACCATTACGAATACCGAGATCCCCTTACCGGTCTCTTCAATCGACGATCCCTCGAGGTCATTCTCGATAAGGAACTCGAGCGGGCCGATAGATCCCCAGCCGAAGACCTTAGAGTACTTCTCTTTATAGAGCTCATCGGGCTCGAGAAGATCGTGGAACTCTACAGCCAGGAGATCGGAGATCTTCTCTTGGAAAATACGGGCAGAAAAATTCACGCCGAATTGAGAAACAGCGACTATATCTTTCGTTTCGAAGGTAATCGTTTCGCCGTTCTTCTCTCCCGCGTGGCCGACAAACTAGACGCGGCGAAGGTTGCCGAAAAGATTCACGACACCGTCACCTTTCCCTATACCTTCAAGGGAAACGATATCGTCGTTGCTTGTTCCATCGGTGCCGCGATCTATCCCCATGACGGAAAGAACCGAGAGGAGATCGTGCGAAACGCCAACTCCGCGGTCCTCGAGGCAAAGCGAAGAGGCAGGGACTTCATCCTCTATAATGCAAAGATGCATCGCCAGGCGATCAAACGACTCGAACTCGAGAGCTCGGCATTTAGGGCCGTGGAGGAACGGCAGTTTACCCTCAAATACCAGCCCATTGTCGACAGCCAAGCGTGCATCGTAGGGGGAGAATCCCTCCTTCGTTGGACCCATCCTAAAATGGGAGAAATATCGCCGATGGAGATCATTCCCATAGCCGAGCAGTCAGGACTCATTCTGGCTATAGGGAAATGGGTCCTTTTCTCCGTCTGCGGCATCTTGGCAAAGTGGTCTAAGGAATACGGTATCTATCTCTCCTACAATATGTCCGCCCGGGAATTCGGCCTGCCGGAACTCGCGTCCACCGTAAGGACGGCTCTCGAAAACAATGGCTCCATCGATCCTCGTTTTCTCAAGATAGAGATAACCGAGACCACCTGCGTGGCCGACTTAAAGGCGTCTATCAAACGCATGCAAAGTCTCGATGAGCTGGGGGTAAAGTTCTATATCGACGATTTCGGTACGGGCCACTCATCGCTTCGTTACCTAAAGGAGCTTCCTGCAGAAGTGTTCAAGATAGACCGGGCCTTTGTGCGCAGCATCGATACCGATGAGTCGGACAGAGACTTCCTCTCCCACATTATCCGCATGGTCAAGTCGAGAGGCAGGGAAGTCTTGGCCGAGGGTATCGACAACGCCCGTCAGGCGGAACTGCTCATCGAAATGGGTTGTACCTACATGCAGGGTTTCTATTTCTCTAAGCCGCTGGAAGAGAAACAATTCGAAGAACTTCTTCGGAGGGGTGTACGTCTGCCTGCGGATAGTCCAAAGGAATTATAGGCACTTCTCTTTTTTCTCGACCCGGCATGCCGAAAGCTTAAAAGCGGCGATCTTCGACTGCGGGTCAAGTTCATCGGCCCGGGTCAGCATGTTCACCGGCGACTCGCGGAAGTGGAAGGGAACGAATAACTCTCCCCGCCGCACCCCTTCGTGGTATTTCGCCTTTGTTCCGAACTCTCCGCGAATATTGAAGACCCGTATCGGATCACCGTCTTCGATGTTGCAGCTCTTTGCATCCTCAGGATGAATGAGGGCGTAGGACTCCGGTGCAAAACCGACCAGTGTTTCGTTTCTCCTGGACATTGTCGAGGTGTGATATTGGTAGAGCATTCTCCCCGTATTGAGAATAAAGGGATACTCTGCAGTCGGCTGCTCTGTCTCTTCCCGATAGTCTACCGGCACGATTCGCGCCTTCCCGCTTGCTGTGTTGAAACCTTCGGTAAATAGGGTGGCTGTTCCGGGATGCTCGGGACTCGGGCAGGGCCACTGGATCCCCTCCACCTCTATGCGGTCGTAGGAAATACCCGCGAAGATCGGTGCCGCCTGGGCGATCTCGTCGAAGATCTGAGACGGTCCCTCATAGGAGCCGAGATCATAGCCCATCCGCTCGGCGACGGCCAGAATAATCTTCCAATCCTCCCGGGCCTCTCCGGGAGACTCCACCGCCTTCCTCACCCTGATCGTGCGCCGGTCGCTGTTTACCGCCGAACCGTCCTTCTCGGCAAAACTCGCCGCCGGCAGTATTACATCGGCATAGGGAGTCGTTTCTGTGGGGAAGATATCCTGCACCACCAAGAAATCGAGATTTTCGAATGCTTTTCCCGTGTGGGTGAGATCCGGGTCGGTGAGCATGGGATTCTCACCCATGATATACATGCCCTTGATCTTTCCCTCATAGGCAGCCTGTGCGATTTCCACCGTCGTGAGTCCCTTTTCGTCGGGAAGACTCTCGTAGGGGACCTTCCACAGTGCGGCGATCCGCCGGCGGTTCTCCTCGTCACCCACCGGTATGTAGCCGGGATACACAAGCGGCGAGCATCCTACATCGGTAACGCCTTGAACGTTGTTCTGCCCCCTCGGCGGATCTATTCCCGCCTGAGGCTTTCCGATGTGACCGCAGATAAGCATCATGTTGAGAAGAGAAAACACGTTGTCCGTTCCGGCGGTCTGCTGGCTCATGCCCATGCCGGTGGCAATCATCGCTCTGTCTGCCCCTGCATACATCCGGGCGGCTGCCTGAACCTTTTCTCCGGGAACCCCGCTTAGCTCCTCCACGAGAGGCAGGCCGTAATCCTTGACGAGTTCGGCGAGGGTTCTGAAGGATTCCATACCGCCCTCCACCTTCTCCTCTATAAAGCTCTTATCGTAGAGTTCTTCATCTATGATGACCTTCATGATGCCGTTGAGAAGTGCCACGTCCGTTCCGGTACGCTGCTGCAGCCAGATATCTGCATAATCGGCCAACGGCGTCCAGCGGGGATCGCAGACGATGAGCCCCATTCCCCTCGCCTTTCCCTGCTTAACAAAGGTGGCGGTCACCGGGTGGGTTTCGATCATGTTGTTTCCCGTCACGAAGAGGCAGTCGGTCTCGGCAAAATCTTCGATCGAATTGGTTCCGGCCCCGCCTCCCAAACTCTTCATCATGGCGGTGACGGTGGAGGAGTGGCAGAGTCTCGTGCAGTAGTCGATATTGTTCGTCCCGAAGGCTATGCGTATAAATTTTTGAAAAAGATACGTGTCTTCATTGCTGCATTTCGCCGAGGAATAGCCGGCCAGGGCGTCGGGGCCGTAGGTTTTCCGTATCTCCGAGAATTTCCCGGCGATGAGATCGAGGGCCTCGTCCCACTCTGCCTCTTCGAAGCGGCCCTCCCCGTTTTTTATCAGAGGCTTGGTCAAACGGTCGGGACTGTGCACAAAGTCGCAGCCGAAGCGGCCCTTCACACAGAGTCTTCCGTCGTTCGGGCTGACCCCCTCCACTCCTTCGACGCGAATGATCTTCCCGTCCTGCACGAAAAGCTCGATTTGGCAGCCGACTCCGCAGTAGGGACAGGTAGTAAGGACCCGCTTATCTATGGAATCGAGGCGGATCTCTTTTCTCTGCGGCTTTTCGACGAGGGCGCCGGTGGGACAGAGCTGGACGCATTCTCCACAGCCGTCACACTCCGACTCGCTCCACTTTCCGAAACCGGCGATGATGTAGGAATCGAGTCCCCGTTCGGAGAAGGAGAGCACATGCTTTCCCTGCACCTCTCCGCAGGCCTTTATGCAGCGAAAACAGCGGATGCATTTTGTACCGTCGTAACTGAGGACGATTGAGGAGGCGTCAATGTGCCGGGCGTCTTCCCTGCCGGTAGATATTTTCGGATAGCGTCGGGAATCCGGGTCCTGCAGCTCATACCGATAGACCAGCTCTCTCAATTCATCCCTGTAGGTGCCGTCATACTCCTCATTCTGCTCGGCAAGCAGGTACTCGAGGGTATGGCGTCGGATCTCCTCGAGTTCATCGTCGAAGGCGACTATCCTCATGCCCTCCTCCACCGCAGAAGTGCAGGAGGTAATCAGACCCTTCGCCCCCTCGATCTTTACTAGGCAGAGCCGGCATGCTCCGCTGGGCGAAAGTTTTCGATGATAGCAGAGATGTGGTATGTCGATGCCCCTGTCCAGGGCTGTCTGAAGAAGATTGGCTCCCCGCTCGGCCTCGACGGTCTTGCCGTCTATGATGATTTTAACGGTATCCGCTTTGCTCATATCCCTCATATCCCATGCTCTCCGAAAAAGTTCACCAGGCTGCGAATGGGGAGTATCGGTGATTTCCCAAGGGGACAGAGAGATGCTGCGTCCATATAGACGGCCTCTCTCTCCATCTCTTTCAGTTTCTCGAATCGGCGGCCGCTCTCCCCCGCATCCTCCAGTTCCCCCATCAGACGAAGGAGTTGTTCGGTCCCTATCCGGCAGGGGATGCACTTGCCGCAGGATTCATGACGAAAGAATTCTAAGACGGATCGAAGTACGGACGCTAAGGATCTCTCCTTAGAGAGTACTATTACGGCTCCCGAGCCGAGGGTCGCTCCCCTCTCCTTCAAACCGGCAAATTCTAGAGGAACATCGAGGAATGATGTATCGACAAAGGTACCCGCCGCGCCTCCCAAGAGGGCCGCCTGAAATACCGACCCATTCCGCATTCCTCCGCAGCCTTCAATGAGCTCCGAAAGGCTGATGCCCATCTCCTCCTCGAAGTAGCCCGGCCGTTCAACATCGCCGCTTACCGAAAAGATCTTCGTGCCGGGGGAATCTTCTGTGCCGTAGATCCGATACTCCTGCGAACCGTGAATGACCACAAAGGGGACCTGGGCGAAGGTCTCCACGTTGTTTATCAGGGTCGGCGCACCGAAGAGTCCGTGCTCGGCGGGATACGGCGGCTTTATCCTGGGATAGCCGCGCTTGCCCTCGAGAGATTCCAGCAGCGTGAGCTCCTCTCCGCAGAGATAGGAACCTGCCCCCAAGCGTATTTCCGTATCATGAGAAAAGGAGGAATCGAGGATACGCTCTCCCAGATAGCCGAGGCGGCGGCAGTTATCAACGGCTTTTCGCAGTCGCCGTATCGATTCGCGGTATTCCCCTCTTATGTAGATATAGCTCTTTTCCGCACCTATCGCATATGCCGAAATGAGCATTCCCTCGATGAGGAGGTGGGGATCGTGTTCCATGATCGCCCGGTCTTTGTAGGTCCCCGGTTCCCCTTCGTCGGCATTGCAGACGAGGTACTTAGGGCCGCAGGCGCCGCAGAGGGCCTCTCCGGTGAGTTTTTCCTTCACTCCCGTCGGGAAGCCGGCCCCGCCCCTGCCCTGAAGGCCCGAATCCATCACCTCACGGAAGACCTCCTCAGACTTCATTCCCAGGGCCTTCTTCAAGCCCTCGAAACCGCCGACGGAGACGTACTCGGCGATGTTAGACGGATCTATCTTCCCCGCATTTTTAAGAGAGATCAGAGGAGCGGGCGTTTTTCCCCTTGTACTATTACCGCCGGACCCGCTCATTCTTCGCCTCCGGAAAAATGATCTATGACATTGCGCAGTTTCACTTCGTCGAGACGTCCGTAGAAACGGTCGTCCACCATCAGTGTCGGACTCTGATTGCAGCGTCCAAGACATTCGCTGTACTCCAAGGTAAAGATACCGTCATGTGTGGTCTCACCCACCTCTATACCAAGGATATCTTTCAAATGATCGATAATGTCCGAGCTGCCGAACAGCCGACAGATGGGTGATTTACATACACGGATTACGTGCCTTCCCCGAGGCCGAGCACTCAGCATCGAATAATAACCGACGAGTCCATACACCCGGGCCTTCGTTACCCCGCATTGACGGGCGGCGCCTTCCATGTCATCGCGGCTCAGATAATTTTTCGGATTTTGATTTTGCAGATCGATAAGAAGGGAGAGAAGCATTTCGGAAGGTATTTGGCTCTTCTGCATTAACGAACCTCATGTGTATTGTAGTATATGTGAGCGCAGCGGTCAAATTTATGATTTTCTCGCATTTGATGCCTCCCCCCTCATCGGTTTGGGAACCTACAAGATTCCCGATGGTTTTGAAGTTAAAAGAGTATTTACTGGTCCCAATCCTGCTAGCCGTCCCTTCCACTCGCCGAAAGCGCCTA
>CAZQNO010000033.1:24118-28119 GCA_964594775.1 uncultured Spirochaetaceae bacterium | reverse complement strand
TTACAAATATTTTGAAATTGGAATAGGGAACTATACGCCGCCAATTCGGCGGGAGATCTTCTCCATATAGGCGCTTTTCATTGCAGACTCGAACTCGTCGTTGGAAGAGTATTCATAGCCGAATACCGGCCGCCAGAGCCGGATATCTTCCATGCAGAGGTAGAAGAAGATCTGCCGGCGCCATGCGGCGGGAAAGCAGCCGTAGACCCGGGAGAAGAGTTCCTTTTTTATTTCGAGGGGGTAGGAGAGCTTGCCGGCGCTGTCTTCGAAGGGCATCTTCAGCACGCCGCTGCGGATCCTCTGCGAGCGGATGAGCCTGATTACCGGCTTCGGGTAGGTGAGGGTGCCCATCGAGACCAGCGCCACCTCTTCGGGGGCGAAGGACTGCGTTACGCGGCGGCAGAGCGCTTCGTAGCCCGTCTGCCAGCCGGGGTAGCGGACGATGGGGTGGAGGTGGAAACCCACGAGAATGCCCCGGTCCGCCGCCCTGCGGGCGGATTGCAGCCTGGCATCGAGGCCCGCCGTCAGGTGTTCCTCGCTCCGGATCACTTCATCGGGATTGAGAGACCAGCCCGCGATGACGTTAGCCGGCACTTCGGCCTTCAGCAGGGGTTCTACCAGGGCGGATTTAGATTTGAGCTCCAGGATGACATTGGGGTTTTCCCGGGCGAAACCGAGCACCGCGTCTAAGAGGCCTTCCCGGTTGCCCCACATGAGGCTGTCCGAAGACTGTCCGGTACCTATGTGATAGATCTTCTCCGGATCGAGGCTCTGCGAAATCGCATCGAGCCGCTCTTCTAAGTCTTTGAAGAAGTAGATCTTCCCCTCTCCGTAGAAGGATTGAATGGCGCAGTAGCTGCAGGCGAAGCCGCACTGCTGTACCGCGTCGAGGGTCTGCAGCTTGCAGCAGCGGGTCTTTTCTCCCGCCACGGGGCAGGTGCCGAGGATCGCCGCCTCCTTCTCTACATAGTCATGGCGGATCGCCTCCGAGGGGGCGGGGCCGCCGATAAAAGGGCCGCCGGCGGCCTGCGGGCTCCGAAGCCCGAGATAATCGGGGCCCAAGCTCTTCTCCTTTTCCCACAGTTCGATGAGCCGGTCGAGGATCCGCCTCCGTTTGACCTTGCCCGTCAGCATTTCTGTACCGCCTTCATCCCAGAGGCCCGACAGAGAGGCTTTTCCCCACATTTCGAAGTCGGCGGCGATCTCTATAAGGCGGCGAATGTCCTGGCGGGAGAGACGGAGATCGGCGGTCTTGTCACGAATAAGCCTGCGGTTCGCTTCGGAGAGGCGGAGGAAGAGGGGGTCGTCGGAAAAGTGGAAGATTTTATCGGCGGCGCCGCCGCCATGAGGGTCTTGCTTGGACATGGGTGGGGATACTCTACCCCGGATCAGACTTCCCAGACCACCCCTTCCCGGGCAATCTCGATTTCGAGATTGCTCTTGCCCTTGAGACGGGAGCGGTAGGTATCCAGGAGGGACCTGAGCTCGTCGTCGCTGCGATTCGGGTCGTGATGAAAGAGGAGGAGTTTCTTTACCTTCGCCTTGTGGGCGGCGTTTACCGCGTACTCGAAGGTGGTATGGCCCCAGCCGATTTTGGATGAGAGGTACTCCTTGCGGGTGTACTGGCTGTCGTGAATGAGGAGGTCCGCCCCCTTGAAGAAGTGGAGGATCTTCTCGTTTTCCTCCTTCGCCGCCGCTTCCCCTTCTATGGCGGCCTCTTCGTCGTAGCTGGGATCGGAGGGGTCGGTGGGGAAGACGTTCCTAAAGGGTTCGGTGTCGTAGGCGGTACAGAAGACCTTTCCCTCGTGTTCGAATCGATAGCCGAGGCAGAGGATGGGATGGTTGAGGTACTTGGTGACGAGCTTCATTCCGCCGCCGAGGTCGAGGGAGCGCTCGCGCAGGGGATGATAGCGGATACTCGCCGAGAGCTCGCTGTGCTTGACCGGAAAGTAGCGGTAGCGCAGCTGGCCGCCGATGATCTCTTCCAGACCCTCGTCTTCGTAGGTAACGGGTCCGTAGATGTCGATCTCTGTTTTGGGGACGAAGATGGGAATGAAGAAGGGGAAACCCATGATGTGGTCCCAGTGGGTGTGGCTGAAGAAGATCTTTGTCTTGATGGGGCCCTTGGGGAGATCGTTCTTCATGACGAACTCACCGAGTTTTCGTATGCCCGACCCGGCGTCTATGATGATAAGCTGATCGTCGGGGCCGTAGCGAAGCTCTATGCAGGCGGTGTTTCCGCCGAAGTGTACCGTCTCCGGACCGGGGCAGGGTATTGAACCCCTGACGCCCCAAGGACGTATTTTCATCTGCCGGCTCCTTTTCTCTTGTTCTTCTCGCCGAGGTTTCCCGGATCAATCTTCCAATCGGAGGAAAATGCGGGCCTTCTCTATTTCCTCGTTCACCTTGTCCTCGATATCATCGAGCCACTCCATCGTAATGCCGAGAAAATCCAAGACTTCCTGCGGAATCTCCTCGGGGAAGCGGTTGCCGGAAAAACCGATTTCGAAACTGTTGGCGAAGTTGTTCGCCGCCGCGACGGCGTAGACGATGGCTTTGTGATCGCCGTCATAATTTTCGTAGCCGTGATGATAGGCAAGGGCGTCGTTGATCTCGTCGCCCAGGCGCCAGACCTTGGCGATGAGTTTTCCCGCCTCGGCGTGAGTAAAACCGATGACCCGGTATTCGCAGCGGTGAAGGGGAAGCTGCTCCCGGTCGGAGAGGCTCATCACCTTCACGTAGAGATCGGAGAGCGTATTGTTGAGCGGGATCTTCCCCAGGTCGTGGAGCAGGCCCGCCACGAAGTAGCTCTCCCGGTCTTTTGAGGGAATGCCCATTTTTTCGGCGATGAGCTTGGAGGTTACACCCACGCAGAGGGAGTGGCGCCAGAAGCCGCTCATGTTGAGGGCTTGGAAGTTGCTTTTATTTCCCAGGGTGCCGAGGACCGCCGTGGAGAGGGCGAGGTTTTTCACCGTGTTGATGCCGAGCATTATGATGGCCCGCACCAGGCTCGTTACCTTCTGATTGAGGCCGTAGTAGGCGGAATTGATCAGCTTCATCACCTTGCCCATGAGGACCGGATCGAGACTGATAACATGGTTGAGATCTGCCGGCGAAAGATTGGGGTCGTTGCTCAATTCCACTACCTTGGTAACGGAGGTGGGCAGACTCGGCATCTTCTGGATGTACCGGGCGACGGTTTGTAGATGTTGTTCTCGATCCATTTCCATAGGCTGTTCAATCCCCATGTAGCTTATGTAAAATATCACGCATTTTACTGCCGAGGGCAAGACCCAACTTCGGGTCGGGATGAAAAGAGGAGAGCTGACTCAGATAGGAGAATGTTTTTTCAAGGCGTTCCGGCGAGACTTCCGGTGCTTTGCCGCTCTCGCGGGGCCGGTCTTCTTGCGGCCTGCTTTTCGCCGAGGCTTCCGCCGCTCTGCGGTCTTCCTTTATCCTCCTGTCCTCTTCCTTTCTCCGTTCCTCTTCTCTGCGTCTGTCCTCCGCCTTGCGGCGGTCTTCCTTTTTTCTTCGCTCTTCCGCCTTCCTGCGTTCTTCTTCTGACTGTTGCCGGTTCCGTGAGAGCTGTTCGGCACAGTTTTTGAGGCCAGGATGGCCCTGCAGGCGGCCCTGGAGGGCTTTAAGGCGCAGACGCATTTCACTTTCCTCAAAGTCGGCCTTTTTCTGCTCGGGAAGGTAGTTGGTGAGTCCCTCGAGATACTCCAGGAGACCTTCTGCATCCAAGCCCTCAGGGGCCGGCTTTTCCCGTTCTTCTTCCGCCGCCGGCTGCTCAGATGGCTCTTCCTCCAGCTCCTCTTCTTCCTCTTCGAGTTCGGGATCCTCACCGATCTCGTCCATATCTTCCTCGCCGCCTTCTTCCGTATCTTCTATCCCTTCAAGGGTCTCATCGTCCTGAGGAAAGAGGGGTTTGTCCGGATCTTCAGGTTCGGGCGGCTCGGGTTCCTTCGGTACGTGTGGTGGTGGAGGGGGATAGGGCGGCG
>CAZQNO010000033.1:20393-24018 GCA_964594775.1 uncultured Spirochaetaceae bacterium | reverse complement strand
GGCGGGTATGGAGGATAGGGAGGATAGCTCGGGTAACTGGGATAGTTCGGCGGCGGCGGAGCCTGTTCGGGCGGGGGCGCCGCATTTTCCGGTCTGCTCCGTTGGGGAGGACGCTGCGGCTGCTGCGCTTCCTGCGGCGGTGCGTCTGCAGGAAGCGGCTCCTGTGGTTTGGATTCCTGAGGCCGCCGGGCTTCCTGGGGGGGCGGCGCCGCACCGGACTGCCCACTGCCCGAACCCTCACCGAGGACGGCGGAAATTTCCGGTTTCTCCTCCTCTTCTTCCCTCTCTTCGGGAATTTCTATCTCCTCTTCCTCCTCGGAGAGGACGAGGGTATCGTCCTCCGTTTCGTTTACCGCGATTACCGGCTCTATGCCGCCTACATCGATTATGGGGACCATCTCTCCCTCGAGGTCGGTGATGATCTCAGAATCGTAGCTCTCTCTGGGGCCGGTGTCCTTTTCTTCCTCATCTTCGGGATGGGTGATGATGCGCAACTTTTCCTTCCAGCTCTCGCCGAGTCCCTTTTCGTACTCCTCCATGATCTTGTCATAGAGTGAGAGGTGCTCGCCGAGTGCCAAGAGATCGTCCTCATCGCCGGTATTGCTGTAGAGATTTACCAGCTCCTCGGTGACCCGCACGGCGTTTTCCATGTCCTCCAATAGGCGGTAGACGTCGGCGAGTCCACGAAGGACTTCCGGATTATCGGGGTATTCGTTGCGCAGGGCCTGGTAGAGGCTGAGGGCCTCGGAAAGCTCTTCCGTCTCTATGAGGAGGCTGCCCTTTTCGAGACTCGCTTCCAAGGAGAGGGGTTGTCTGCGCAGATAATCGTTCAGGCGCGAGAGGGCCTTCTTGCGGTTTCCCAAGTCCCGGTAGAGCCGGGCTAATTCTATCGTCGCCTCTTCGAAATCCGGGTCCGCCTTTATCGCCTTTTTAAGGGGAGGGACCGCCTTTTCCCGGTTTCCCGTCTTCCTGCGCAATTTGCCCAAAAGAACGAGATAGGCGGGCTCGTTCGGCCTGTCGCGCAGGAGGATCCGAATATGCTGAGACGCTTCGGTGAACTTCCCGGTAAGAATGAGGAGGCGGCACAGATCGGCCCGCAATTCGATATTGTCCGGCTCTTTCTTCAGCAGTCCCTGGAGTTCCTGTATTGCCGCATCCCTGTCCCCGTAGACCACATGCATTTTCCCCAGATTCACGGCGGCGTGCCGGTAATCGGGATCGACGGTGAGGGCCTCCCTGAAGTACTCCTCCGCTTCCTCGAATCTTTCCTGGTTCGAATAGAGCACACCGAGATTATTGCTTGCCTGGAGATGCTGCGGCTGTATCTTGAGTACATCGAGGAAGGCCCGCTCGGCTTCCTCGTATCTGCCGGTATTCTGAAGGGCGACCCCGAGGTTGTTGAGGCCCTCGATCCAGCCTGGCTTGCTCTTCAGGGCCCGCCGGTACTCCTGTATCGCCTCTTCCGTCTTTCCCGAGGCTTCCAGCGAGACTCCTAGATTATACCGGAGCGAGGGGTGGTTTTCGTCGATTTCGAGGCCCTTACGGTACTGGCGGACCGCCTCATCGATATTGCCCTCCTGGTGGAGAATGTTCCCGAGATTGTTGTAGGCCAGGGCGTACTCTCGATTCAGCTTGATCGCCCGGCGGTAGAGTTCCTTTGCCCGCTTGAGGTTTCCCGCCTGCTTGTAGGTATTTGCGAAGTTGTAGCAGATGTCGGCGCTCTTCGGATCGTTTGAATACGCTTCCTGAAAGGCGATGAGGGCCTGGGATACCTGTCCTAACTGCCGGTGAGCGATGCCGAGATTATTGTAGGCTTCGGCATTGTCCGGGAGGGCTTCGACGGTCTTTTGAAAGGCGTCGACAGCCTTGGAGAAACGGTCGGTTTTGGTATAGATGTTTCCCAAAAGGAGATGAATGTAGGGGTCATCGGGCTTTTCGGCAAGCGCGTGCCCGGCGTATTTTTCCGCCTCTTCGTAATCGTAAATAGAGAGGGACTTCTTGGCCCATTCGATCTTTTCCGCTAGGTCCATCGCCGATTCCTCAATTGCGGCCTTCTGATCCGAAGGCCTTCGAGCCGTAGGGCCTTGCAGAAACTTCTTCGGAAAGGAGACCCCGGTTCTTTTTTCCCGCCGAATCGTAGGCGGCAACGGAGAAGTAATAGACCCTTCCGTTTTCCAAGCCGTCGAGCACCAGAGATGTGGCATCGCCGGTGTCGATCGGTGAATCACCCGCCGAAGCTCCCCTTCCGCGGTAGACTCCCGGCTCGGTGCCGTAGTACACGAGATAGCCCTGCATATCGTCTTCGAGGGTGCTGTTCCACTCGAGGCTCACGCTTGCGTTGCCCGCTTCCGCTCTAATGTAGGACGGGGGCAGAGGAGGGAGGTTCGGTTCATAGCTGATCGAAAAGGAAGAGAGAGAGGGACTAAAGCTCCCCGTTCCGTCGGGATAGAGTTCGCAGCGCAGTTGGAGATACCGGCCCCGCGCCCCGTCCGCAATACTCTCTCCGGGGATAAAGGGGACCCACAGTGATGGTTCTCGAATCGACTCTTCCATCGTGTCGTAGAGCCGGTAGAAGTAGAAGATATCCGTCTGCGGCGGAGCGGCTCTCTCCGAAGAGATGGAAATCAGCTGCGCGCCGAAGGTCCGCAGGTCGATGAGTTCGGTCTCCATCCAGCCGAGCTCGTAAGAGTAGGGAGAGAGGAGCGGCTCGTTTCGGTACTCTCGGCTTATACGCAGCTCATCCATGCTTCCGTCGAAACTCGTGCCGATGGAAAGATGCTTCTGTGAACTCCTGCCGATGTAGGGAAGCCGCACCGTTCCCCCCTCGGAGCCCGTGTCGGTGATGTAGCGGAGGGCCTCGGGTTTCCCGTCGAGGTAGTATTCGAGCAGCCCCCTCTCCTCATCGAAGGTGATGAGATGGTGGTGCCACTTCCGGGGGATGAGCCTCTCCGTTCCCGTGAGGCTTATCGTCTGCGGTCGAAAATCGGAGGAGAAGAAGATGTTGGAGAAATCCCAGGTGAGCTTCCGCTTGTCAATATAGGCCCTGATGCCCTGCAGATGGAGCTTTCCTCCGAGGAGGTGCTGTCCCTCCCATTGCAGCACAGTCTCTCCGCCGGAGAGATGCAGCGGATGAAGCCAGAACTCGATGGAGAAGCTGTGGGCGAGAGAGGTTTCGCTGAAGAGACTTCCCTTGGAGGGCAGGAGGGTCAATCCGCCGTCTATCCGCTGGAACTTGGCAGATCCGCCGCCGAGCTTGGCCTTCGGGCTAAGGTTTACCCTATGTCCGGGAAGGACCGCGTAGCGCCCGGTGAGGTCGCCGAAGGGGGTCTGGTCGAAGTGCATGAGCAGGTCCGTGCCGTCCTCACGGAAGTCGTATGCACGTTCGCTCAGCACGATGTCGTGAAAGCCTCCTCTTCCCTCGATAAAAGCGATGTTTTCCGTCCTTTTTACAGACTGCCAGCCCGCCGAGCCGCCGATGAGACGGCGCTCTTCGGCCGGAGAAACGGAGATAAAGAATAGAAAGATGAGCAGAGAGAGGAGAATTTTTCGTTTCATCTCTTCATAGTATCGGCCAAAATGAGGGGGAAGAAAAGCCTTCGGCGGTCTTAAGTCCGTCCTAAGTCCG